>JAIQFS010000022.1 GCA_020073145.1 Terriglobia bacterium | reverse complement strand
GATCGGAAGTGGACTGGGTGAAGGTGAGGCGATTCTGAATCTCTTCGAGGCTGGTGGTGAAATGCTGGACCAGGTCGGCGGTGTCGTTGAACTGCACCAGAAAAAACTCGTCTTCGGGGTTGGCCGTCTTGAAGAACTGGGCCACGGCCTCGCGCGATTTGTCCAGCTTGCTGCCCATGCTGCCGCTGCAATCGAAAACCAGGCCAATGGAAAGCGGCGCATCCTCGCTGGTAAAGGAAAGGATCTCCTGCTCCTTTTTCTCTTCGAACAGTTTGAAATTTTCCTTTTCCAGGCCGGTCACGAAACGGTTGAGCGGATCGGTGACGGTGACCGGAATCAGCACCAGGGTGCTGTCGACGCGAATGTTGGCGCGGGGAGTGGGGACCTTCTGGCCGTCCGGCCTGGCGCGCGGCTCAATCGCCACTTTGGGATCGGCCGGAACGATATCCGCCGCTCCTGCGACGGTCAGGACCGAGGCGAAAATGGCGCTGAAGCAGAACCACTTAGGAAGGGACGGCAGCATCGGCTTCCCAACTTTCTGTCCTCAGTTTATCACAGCGAATTTTATGGTATGATCTGCTGTGCCACGTAAAATCTTGGGCGTGATTCCTGCGCGGTACGATTCTACCCGGTTCCCCGGAAAAGTCCTCGTCTCGATTTTCGGCAAATCCATGCTGCAGCATGTGTACGAGCGCGCGTCACAGGCGCGATACCTGACGAGCACGATCGTCGCCACCGATGACGCGCGAGTGTACGAGGCCGCGCGGGCGTTCGGCGCGCGCGTGCGCATGACGCGGGCCGACCATCCGTCCGGCACCGACCGGGCGGCGGAAGTGGCTTCCGCCGAAAACGCCGATCTGGTGGTCAACATCCAGGGCGACGAGCCGCTGATCGATCCGGCGGCCATCGACGCGGCGATTCTGCCTCTGGCCCACGATGCCGAGATCCCCATGGGCACCTTGAAAAAGCGCATCGAGGATCCACGCGAAGTCTCCGATCCCAACGTGGTCAAGGTGGTGACGGACCACGCCGGCAACGCCATCTACTTTTCCCGGTGCCCGATTCCGTACGTTCGCGGGCAGGCCGCTCCTCCCCCTGTGCACTACAAACATATCGGCCTGTATGTCTACCGCCGCGATTTTCTGCTCGGGTATCCGTCGCTGCGGGCGGGTCCGCTGGAGCAGGCCGAGCGGCTGGAGCAGCTGCGCGCGCTCGAGAACGGCTTTCCCATCCGGGTGGTGGAAACCGAGTACGAGTCGCTCGGCGTGGATACACCGGAAGATCTGGAGAGGGTCTCTCAATTATTCGAAGCTTCGGCGATACAGGGGGTGAGAGCGGATGGCTAAATATATTTTTGTGACGGGCGGCGTGGTGTCGTCGCTGGGGAAAGGGATTGCCGCGGCGTCGATCGGCTGCCTGCTGGAGAGCCGCGGGTTGAAGGTGACCTGCCAGAAGTTCGATCCCTACCTCAATGTGGACCCGGGAACCATGAGCCCGTTCCAGCACGGTGAGGTTTTCGTGACCGACGACGGCGCCGAGACCGATCTCGACCTGGGCCACTACGAGCGCTTCACTCACGCCAAGCTCACGCAGAGCAACAACCTGACTTCCGGCCGCATCTACGAGCAGATCATCGCCCGCGAGAGGCGCGGCGACTACCTCGGCAAGACGGTGCAGGTGATTCCGCACGTCACCAACGAGATCAAAGCCGCGATGAAGCGGGTGGCGCAGGATGTCGACGTGGTGATCGCCGAAATCGGCGGCACCGTGGGCGACATCGAGTCGCTGCCGTTTCTCGAAGCCATCCGCCAGATGCGGCACGAGCAGGGCCGCGAAAACTGCCTGTTTGTTCACGTAACCCTGGTTCCGTGGATCGCCGCCGCGCAAGAGCTGAAGACCAAGCCCACCCAGCACAGCGTCAAGGAGTTGCGCGCCATCGGTATTCAGCCGGACATCCTGCTCTGCCGTTCGGAGCGATTCATCCCGCAGGAGATGAAAGAGAAAATCGCCCTGTTCTGCGACGTGGATGTTCAGGCCGTCATTACCGCCCAGGACGTGAAGTCCGTCTATCAAGTGCCCACCATGTTCGCCGGGGAAGGCGTCGATGAGATCGTCCTGCGGCTGCTCCGCATCGACGCGCCGGCGCGCGATCTGAGCCGCTGGAACACCATGCTGGCGCGCATGGAGCATCCGCGCGACGAAGTCTCTATCGGGCTAGTCGGCAAATACGTAGAATACGAAGATTCCTACAAGAGCCTGAAGGAGGCGCTGCTCCACGGCGGGCTGGCGCACGAGTTGAAGGTCAACATCCACTGGATTGAGGCGGAAGGCGTGGACGGCGAGTCGTGGGAGCGGCAACTGGAAGGCTATGACGGCATCCTGGTGCCCGGAGGTTTCGGCAAGCGCGGGATTGCGGGCATGTTGAACGCCATCCGTTTTGCGCGCGAGCGCAAAGTGCCGTATTTCGGCATCTGCCTGGGCATGCAGACGCTGGTGATCGAGTACGCCCGCAACGTGTGCGGCCTGGCCGACGCCGATTCCACCGAATTCAATCCGGGCACCCCGCACCGCGTGATCTTCAAACTGCGCGAGCTCAAGGGCGTGGATGAGCTGGGAGGCACGATGCGGCTGGGCAGCTGGCCCTGCCGGCTGGCCGAAGACAGCTTTGCCTACCGGGCGTACGGCGCGCGCGAGATTCACGAACGGCACCGCCACCGCTACGAGTTCAACCGCGAATACGAGGACCGGCTGAAGGCGGCCGGCCTGCGCATCACGGGCGAAACGCCGGACGGCACGTACGTAGAGATCTGCGAGATCGCCGATCATCCCTGGTTCCTGGGCTGCCAGTTCCATCCGGAATTCAAATCCAAGCCCATGGAGCCGCACCCGCTGTTCAAAGCCTTCGTGGGCGCATCCTACGAACATCGCCGGCGGCGCCAGACGGCCGATCGGCAAGCGGAGCCTCAATACTCGCGTGCCCATTGAGTACAGCGCCTTTGCCGGCACCCAAGGCAGCCTCCGTCCGCTGGTGTGGATCGCCGGTCCTTGTGTCATCGAAAGCGAAGAGCATGTGCACCGCATGGCGCGCGGCATTCGCGACGTGCTGGGCGATTTCGTGTTCAAGGCCTCGTTCGACAAGGCGAACCGCACCAGCGGCGAAGCCTATCGCGGGCCGGGACTGCGCGACGGACTGCGCATCCTGGCGGGCGTCAAGGCCGCCGGCTTCTCGATCCTCACCGACATTCATGAGCCGGGGCAGGCCGAGGCCGCCGCGGAAGTGGCGGACATTCTGCAGATTCCGGCCTTCCTCTGCCGCCAGACCGACCTGCTGATCGCCGCCGGCCGCACCGGCCGCATGGTCAACATCAAGAAAGGACAATTCGTGGCGCCGCACGATATCCACCGCGCGGCCGACAAAGTGGCGTCCACGGGCAATCGCCAGGTGATTCTCACCGAGCGTGGCTCGTCGTTCGGGTACAACAACCTGGTGGTGGATATGCGCGGACTCAAGATCATGCGCGACGCCGGCTGGCCGGTGGTGTTCGACGCCACCCACAGCGTGCAACTGCCGGGCGGAGCCGGAGCGGTTTCGGGCGGGCAGCCGGAGTTCATCGAACCGTTGGCCCGGGCCGCGGTGGCGGCGGGAGTCGAAGGGGTTTTCGTGGAAGTGCACGACCGTCCCGAGCAGGCCCTCTCGGACGGGCCGAACGCCTTGCGTCTCAGCCTGTTAGCGGACTTTCGGCGGCGGCTCGAAGCGATCCACGGGCTGGTTCAGTCGCTCGATTCGGTGCACGTTTCGCCCGCCTGACCCGTCATAGAATAGTAGGGGCTGGTATGTTGCAACGCACAAGACGCCGCGGCTTTTCCTTGATTGAATTGCTGATCGTGGTGGCGATCATTTTGATCATCATCACCATTGCGCTGCCCAAGTTGAGCCGGGCGCGCATGTACTCGCAAGAGACCGCGGCCCTTGCCGCCATCCGGACCCTGCACACGGCCCAGGTGCAGTACAACTCGCAATTCGGCCGCTATGCCACCTCGCTCGCGGAGCTGGGGCCCCCAACCAGCGGAAACGCCAACGCCTCAGCCGCGGACCTGATCGGCAATGACCTGTCCGGAGGCGAAAAGAGCGGTTACAAGTTTACCCTGACGGGCTCCCAGGGCGGATACACGATCAACGCCAATCCCATTGCGTTCAACAGCAGCGGCAGCCGAACGTTCTATTCCGACCAGAGCATGGTGGTCCGCGAAAACTACGGTCCGGAACCCGCCACCCCTACCAGCAAAGAGCTGCGTTAGCCCCAATCGGGGGGCAACACTCGTTTACTCTCGTCCCGGCTGTAACCTTCCCGTCGCCGGCGGACCCTCTATAATGTTTAGTGCATCAACCACTTCAGGAGCTAGGCTCAGTCCAATGAATCCGGTTATCAAGCCGCAGGAGGCGCCGGAAATGCCCGGCGGCACGCGACGCAGTTTTTATGTGGCCGCAATTTACGGCCTGGGAGGCCTGATTACGGCTGCGTTGGGGTTGCCGGCTCTGGTTTACCTGCTGGTCCCAGCGAAGATCCGGAAGCAGGATCAATGGGTGGAGGTCGGCAAACTCGCCGAGCTTCCCTCCGGTTCGCCCGTGGAAGTGACGTTTCGCCGCATGCGTGTGGACGGCTGGAAGGTCGTCAGCGAGAGAAACACGGCGTGGGTGGTCAAATCGGCCGCCAACCAGGTGGTGGCCTTTGGTCCGCAGTGCACACATCTGGGATGCGCGTACCATTGGGACGACGCTAAAAACGAGTTCGTCTGTCCCTGCCACAATTCACTGTTCTCGATCCAGGGCCAGGTTCTGGGCGGTCCGGCACCGCGGCCGTTGGACCGGTATCAGACTAAGGTGCAGGGCGATACCGTGATGCTGGGCCAACTCCAGACCTCGGCGGAGCAGAGCGCGTGAGCTCCTGGAAGCGGATCAACCAGTGGTTGGACCACCGCACCGGGATCCATACCGCCGCCCGCAAATTCTTATACGAGGACATTCCCGCCTCCAGCGGCTGGCATCAGGTGTTCGGCAGCGTGGCATTGTTCCTGTTCCTGGTCCAGGCCTTTACCGGCGCCATGCTGGCCTTCAACTACGCGCCCACGCCCGGCGACGCCTACAACAGCCTGCGCTATATTCTGACCGAGGTCACAGCGGGCCGTTTAATGCGCGGCCTGCACCACTGGGGCGCCAGCATGATGATTGTGGTGGTGGTGCTGCACATGGTCCAGGTCTTCCTGTTTGGAGCGTACAAAAAACCCCGCGAAGCCACCTGGATGATCGGGGTGGTGCTGCTGTTGCTGACGCTGGCGTACGGCTTGACCGGCTATTTGCTCCCCTGGGACAACCGCGCCTACTGGGGAACCGTGGTGGCCACCAATATCGCCGCACAGGCTCCCGTGCTCGGACCCTATCTGACGCAGTTGTTGGGCGGGCAAGGCAGCATCGGCGTGGTCACGTTCGCGCGCTTCTTTGGCCTGCATGTTCTGTTGCTGCCGCCGGCCACGGCGCTGCTGATCGGAGTCCACGTCTATCTGGTGCGCAAACACGGCGTGGCGCCTGCGCCCGGTGACGAACTCGTTCCCAAAAAGAAGTTCTACCCGGAGCAGGTTTTTAAGGACACGCTGGCGATTTTCATCGCGTTTGCCATTCTCTTTACCATGGCGGTGGTGGTCCGGGTTCCCCTGGAGCAGTTGGCCGATCCCACCGACACCGCTTACATTCCGCGGCCCGAATGGTATTTCCTGTTCCTGTTCCAGACTCTGAAGCTGTTCACCGGCCCTCTGGAACTGGTAGGCAGCATGGTGCTGCCGGGCCTGGCGGTGCTGACTCTGATCCTGGTGCCGTTTATCGACCGCGGGCAGATGGTGAAGGTCACGCGCCGCACCTTTGCCTTCGCATTTGTGGCCCTGGCGGTGATCGGCTGGACGGGATTGACCGCCGCCGCCGTCGTCACCACACCGAAAGAGGCCGGCGCCGTGGCCGTCGACTTCTCCGCGCCCATCGACTGGATGGGGCTCTCGCCCGAGGAAATGGCCGGCGTTGCGTATTTTCGCACGGAGAACTGCCTTGCCTGCCACGCCATCAACGGCCAAGGCTCCCAGATCGGTCCCGACCTCACCCGGACGGCCATCCACCGCAACGCGGCCTGGATGATCCAGCACTTCAAATCCCCGGCGGGCGTGCGGCCGGGCAGTTCCATGCCCCCCATCCAGCTCAGCGACACCCAGCTGAACTCGCTCGCTGCATTTCTGCTGAAGCTGAACCCCGATAACGCCACCGCCCTGCAGGATGCCCCGGATTTCGCCGTACGGGGCGCGCTGGTCTTCCAGGCCAACGGTTGCGGCGACTGCCACACAGTGAACGGCGCGGGAACCGACGTCGGCCCCAAATTAAACGGGGTAGGCCGGCGCCGCAGCCGGAGTTGGGTGCAAGACCACTTCGCCGACCCGGCCAAACTGTCTCCGGGAAGCTCCATGCCCGCGTTCAAGTTCGCGAAGCGGGACCTGGACGATCTGACCGCCTACCTGTTTACCTTGCCCGAGTAGCGTGGGGCAGACGATCGGTTGGTGTCGTGCGCCAGCCAATTGCCCAGCGAGCCGGCAGCACCGCTCGTGCGGCTCGATTCCGCCTCAAGGAGATGGTCGAACGTCAGGCCGCTTCGCGTTCGGTCAGAGGGCTGCCGATTCGCGCAACGTGCACCGATTTGGCAATCCCGAAGAGCCGTAGCAGCTTGATCTGGATCCAGGAAATATCGAATTCATACCAAGCCAGCCCGTGGCGCGCGGAAGTGGGGTGGGCGTGGTGGTTGTTGTGCCAGCCCTCGCCGAACGTAACCAGCGCGACCCACCAGGAATTGCGGGAATCGTCGCGGGTCGCGAAGCGGCGCGAGCCCCACATGTGGGTCGCGGAATTGACCGCCCAAGTGCCGTGCAGGCCGACCACAATCCGGAGACAGCCTCCCCACAAGAACAGCGGCAGACCGCCGAGAGCCAGCAGGACGACCCCGAGGATCACCGACGGTACCCAGTGGTAATCGTTCAGCCAGAGGTAGAAGCGGTGCTTGGCCAGGTCGGGCGCGTACTTCTTCATCATCTGGGTGTTGTTGTGCTTGGCCTCTCCGACCAGAATCCAGCCCATGTGAGACCACCAGGCGCCGTCACGGGGCGAGTGCGGATCGCCCGGCTGATCGGACTTCTGATGGTGGATCCGGTGCGTGGCCACCCAGAAAATCGGCCCGCCTTCGAGCGTCAGGGTCCCGCACAGGGCAAAGAAATACTCCAGCAGCAGCGGCACTCTGTAGGAACGGTGGGTGTGGAGGCGATGGTATCCCATGCTGATGCCCAGGCCGGTGGCGACCCAGAGCAGGAACACGGAGGCAGCCAGATTCTGCCAGCTGAACATGAATAATGCAGCGACGGCGCCAATATGAAGAAGCGCCAGAATAATGGTGACAAACCAGTTGGTCGGTTCGTTTTTGGGGGTTTTTCCGGTATCGGATATCACGGGGGTCTCTCGAGTTTGGAGTCTTCTTCAAGCTATCAGGCTTTAAGCCCATGCTTTGTAAGAGTTGTGTAATCTTCAGGGTTATCTTCGGGCTATCGTCGCGGCACCGGCCTCCGCGGAACCACCGCAGCGGTGCTCCCGTTCCAAATCGAGGCGCCTGGGTACGATAGACTTGAATGTTTCGTTATGTCCCTTCGCGCCGGTGAGAAGCTCGGGCCGTATGAGATCGTGGAACCGATCGGCAAGGGAGGCATGGGTGAGGTGTATCGGGCCCACGACGCGCGGCTGGGCCGTGACGTGGCCATCAAGGTTTCCTCCGAGCGCTTCAGCGAACGCTTCGAACGCGAGGCCCGTGCGGTCGCCTCGCTGAATCATCCCAACATCTGCACCCTGCACGACGTCGGACCCAATTACCTGGTGATGGAACTGGTCGAGGGTGAGACGCTGGCCGAGCACCTCAAAGAAGGTGCGGTACCGCTGGAGGAATCGCTGCGCATCGCGCGCCAGATCGCCGACGCGCTGGAAGCCGCGCATGAGAAGGGCATCGTGCACCGGGATCTCAAGCCCGGCAACGTCATCTTGAAACCCGATGGGTCGGTGAAGGTGCTCGACTTCGGCCTGGCGAAAGTCGGGCCGCGCACGGCGTCGGGCGGCGAAAACGTCGAAGATTCGCCCACCATCTCCATGGCCGCGACCCGGGCCGGGGTGATCCTGGGAACCGCGGCGTATATGTCGCCGGAGCAGGCTCGCGGCAAGACTGTCGACAAGCGCGCCGACATCTGGGCTTTCGGCGTCGTGCTGTGTGAGATGGTCACCGGAAGTCGGCTGTTTCAGGGTGAGGACTTAACTGAGACGCTGGCCTCGGTGGTGATGAAGGAGCCCGGGCTGAGTGACGCCCCGCCGCAATTGCGCCGGTTGCTGAAGAAGTGTCTGCAAAAGGATCCGAAGAAGCGGCTGCGGGACATCGGCGATGTGTGGGAACTGATGGAGGACGCGCCGGCGCCAACCCAGGCGGCCGGCGAAGTGCGGCCGGCGAAAGCATGGCTCTGGCCCGCCGTGGCAGCGGTTGCGGTGGTCATAGCCGCGGGCGCTGCCTGGCTCGCCTGGCGCTCGTCGCGGCCGGTGGACCACCCGCTGATGCGCCTGAGCGTCGACCTGGGGCAGGAGGCCGCGCGCGCGCCGCGCCTCTCGCTGATTCTTTCACCTGATGGCACCCGCATCGCATACACCGGGCGGCACTCCGGTGGCACGCTGCAGTTGTACACGCGGCGGCTCGATCAAGGAGTGGCGACCGTGATTCCGTCGTCGGAGACCACCGACCCGGAATTGTTTTTCTCGCCCGATGGCGAATGGATCGGATTCTGGGGCAGCAGCAAACTCTACAAAGTCTCGGCGCAGGGTGGCTCCCCCGTCACGCTCGGCCCGTCTCCGGAAGCGTCGCTCTCGGTCCTTGGCGCCAGTTGGGGCGATGACAATAACATCATCCTGGGCACCATCAACGGCCTCTGGCGCATGCCTGGATCCGGAGGCGAACCCCAGCCTTTGGCAAAAGGGAGTGGTCCTCAAGCGTTTCCGCAGGTTCTGCCGGGCGCCAAAGCGGTAGTCTTCAATTCGTTGAATGGCGTTGCCCCGCGCACCCTGGACGGTCTCGACATTGAGGCGCTGGAGTTTGCTACCGGGAAGAGGAAAATCCTGCTGCATGGCGGGTATTCGCCCCACTATCTGCCGACGTCGCCCGGAACCGGATATCTCATCTACAAACATGAGGGCACGCTGTTCGGCGTCTTGTTCGATCCCAAGCGCCTCGAACTGCTGGGAACGCCGGCTCCGTTGTTGGACGATGTGGCCGGGAGTTCGACAACCACGGATGGCGGCGGACAGTTCGCACTCTCGAACACCGGCACGTTTGCGTACTTGAGCGGCCGCACCGAGGGCGCTTCCTATCCGATGGCGCTTCTGGACGCGGGAGGCCAGACTACGCCGGCCGTCGTCCAACCGGGAGTTTACAGTGCTCCTCGCTTTTCCCCGGACGGAAAAAGGCTCGCGTATATTGCTTCGGGCAGCAAGGGCTTTGACGTTTGGGTCTACGACCTGGAACGTCACGTCTCCGCGCAGCTCACGTTCCAAGGAACGGCAAACCGCGAAGTGGCTTGGGCGCGGGACTCGGAGCACCTGGTGTACGGCGACGGCACCGCCCTGTGGTGGATTCGCGCCGACGGATCCGGGCAGGCGCAATTGCTGGTGGACAAGATGGCGAATCCCCGGCCGGGATCCATCGCTCCCGACGGACGACTGGTATTCTCGCCCTCTACGGCAGGCTTGCCGGACATCTGGACGCTGCCCATCGACGTGAGCGATCCCGAGCACCCCAAGCCCGGCAAGGCCCAGCCCTTTCTCAATGACCCCAGCGTGGTCGAAGTGGATCCTGCGTTTTCGCCGGACGGCAAATACATCGCGTATTCGTCCAATGAATCCGGCGCCGAAGACATTTTCGTCCGGCCCTTTCCGGGACCGGGGGGTAAGTGGAAGGTGGCCGCCGGGAAGTTTCCGGCGTGGTCGCCGGCTACCCATGAGCTTCTCTTCCTCTCTCGTGACGACCACATCATGGCCGCCGCCTACAGCGTGCAGGGCGATTCCTTCAGTTCGGGAGCGCCGCGCGTCTGGTCCCCCACTCAGATCCGCCGAAACGGCGTGCAGGGCAGTTTCGATGTGTCGCCCGACGGGAAACGAGTGGCCATGTTTCCGGGCACGGAAGTGGAACAGCCGGGAAGCACACTGCACGCCACCTTCCTGCTGAACTTCTTCGACGAAGTGCGGCGGCGGATCCCAGCGAGCGGTAAATGATCGACAGCCCCGCCCTCAGTGCTGCAACACGCTGCTGAGCGTCCAATAGGGCTTGCCGATTTCCTGCGCGTCCACCACCGCTACCGCTGCCACGTGCACGATGTCGTTGACCTCCGAGCCGCGCTGTAAGACGTGGACCGGCTTCGAGAGACCGGTGAGCAACGGGCCAATCAATTCGGCGCCGCCGATGCGCTGCAGCAGCTTGTAAGCGATGTTGCCGGCTTCCAGGTTCGGGAAGATCAGGACGTTGGCGCCGCCCTTCAAAGTGCTGAAGGGGTAGGTCTCGTCGATGATCTGCGGCACCACCGCGGTATCAGCCTGCATTTCGCCGTCGATCATCAGGCCGGGCGCGCGCTGCCGCACCAGGTCGACGGCGCGGCGCACTTTGTCGGACAACGGATGGCGCGTGCTGCCGAAATTGGAGAAAGAGAGCATGGCCACGCGCGGCTCCTGGCTGAAGCGCCGGGCTTTCTCCGCCGCCATAATGGCGATTTCGGCCAGGTCCTCGGCCGAGGGATCGATGTTCACAGTGGCGTCGCCGAGGAAATAAATCTCGCCTTTGGGAGTGATCAACATGTACACGCCAGCCACGCGCCGCAGTTCCGGCCGTACCTCGATTACCTGCAGCGCCGGCCGGATGGTATCCGGATAGTGCGTAGTCAGCCCGCCGATCAGGCCGTCGGCTTCGCCCAGCCGCACCATCATGCTGCCGAAGGTGATGGGATTGAGGATGGTCTGCCCGGCCTCGGTGCGCGTCACTCCCTTGCGCTGGCGGAGCTGATAGAACTCTTCGGTGTAGTTCTCGAGCCTCGGGGACTCGGCCGGATCCACGATTGCGACGCCCTTGAGCGACAGCCGCAGCTCGGCGATCCGGGCCTGGATGCGGGCTTCGTTGCCCAACAGAATGGGCGCCGCGATCTTCTCGTCCACCAGAATCTGGCAGGCGCGCAGGATCTTGCTCTCTTCGCCTTCCGCGAACACAATGCGCTTGGGATCTTTCTGCGCCTTGTGGATCATGGCGCGCATCACTTCGTTGGCCTTGCCCAGACGCCGCTCGAGTTCCTCCCGATACTGCACGATATCGACGGGCTGCCGGGCCACGCCGCTGTCCATGGCGGCCTGCGCCACCGCGGAGGCTTCCCAGATCAGCACGCGCGGATCGAACGGCTTGGGGATGATGTACTCGCGGCCGAATTCCATGTGGTCCACGCCGTAAGCGCGCAGCACCGAATCGGGCACGTCTTCCTTGGCCAGCGCCGCCAGGGCCCGGGTGGCCGCCAGCTTCATTTCATCGTTGATGGCGGTGGCCCGCACATCCAGCGCCCCGCGAAAGATGAACGGGAATCCCAGGACATTGTTCACCTGGTTGGGAAAATCCGAGCGCCCCGTGGCCACAATGGCGTCCGGCCTCGCGGCCAGCGCCACATCGTAGGCAATCTCCGGATCGGGATTGGCCAGGGCGAAAATGAGCGGACGCGGCGCCATGCCCCGAATCATGTCTGCTGTCACGCAGCCGCCGCTCGACAGGCCGAAGAAGACGTCCGCGCCCTGCAGCGCGTCGGTCAGCGTGCGTGCCGCGGTACGGGCGGCAAAGCGCGCCTTGTACGGGTTCATTCCCTCGGTTCGGCCTTCGTGAATCACGCCCTTGGTGTCGCACATCAGAATGTGCTCGCGCAGCACTCCCAACTTGATGTAGTGTTCGGCGCACGAGATGGCGCTGGCGCCCGCGCCGTTAAAGACCACTTTCACTTCCGCGATTTTCTTTCCCGTCAGCTCCAGGGCATTCAGCAGACCCGCCCCGGAAATGATCGCGGTGCCGTGCTGGTCGTCGTGGAAAACCGGAATCTTCATGGTCTTCCGCAGCTCTTCCTCAATCGCGAAACACTCCGGTGCCTTGATGTCCTCCAGGTTGATGCCGCCGAAAGTGGGCTCTAGAATCTGGCAGGTACGGATGATTTCCCGCGGGTCGTGCGTGGCCAGCTCAATGTCGAACACGTCGATATCGGCAAACCGCTTGAAGAGCACGGCCTTGCCTTCCATCACAGGCTTTCCCGCCAGCGCTCCGATGTCCCCCAGCCCCAGCACCGCCGTTCCATTGCTGACTACGGCCACCAGGTTTCCCTTGGCCGTGTACTTGTACGCCAGGTCGGGATCGCGCTCGATTTCCTTGCAGGGGACCGCTACTCCGGGCGTGTAGGCAAGACTGAGGTCCCGCTGCGTCCGGCAGGGCTTGGTGGGAGTGACCGACAGCTTGCCGGCAGGTGCGGAGGAGTGGTATTCCAGAGCCTCTTCAGGCCGAATCTTCATGGAGGTTGCCTTTCAAGACAATTATAACCGATTACCTCAAAAAAGGCCTCGCGTCGTCGCGATCTGGAAGGGGAGAAAGTGCGGAAGGGCCCACCGAAACCCGCGTTTCGATGAGCCCTCGGCTAGTAGAAAGGTACTCTAGGGCAACCCTACCACTGACGCTGCCGCCCGACAAGGCAACCTTGGATATCAGGCAGCGGATAGCGGGGGCGGCGCTTAGGAGGCCTTTTGCCGGCTCTTGGAGTCGATGTGCAGCAACCGCTCGGCATTGCGGCGGTAGATCCGGTCCTTTTCATCGGCCGACAGACCCAGGCTCTCGATGACGCGGATGGTTTCCCGGATGTAGAGCCCCGGTTTCGGCTCGAACGGCACGTCGGAGGCGAAGACCACATTGTCGACCCCGAAAAAGTCGAGGCCGCAGCGCGTGCCGGCCAATCCCCCGAACAAAGCGGTGTCGCCGTAGAACTGGCGGAAGTAGTCGATCGGGCGCTTCTTCAGAGTCTTCAGGACGACGGTGTAGTCGACGTCGGACGTCCGCGAGCCGAGCACATCCCAGCCGTAGCCGACGCGGCCCTCAAAATAGGGGATCATCCCGCCCATGTGATGCGTGATCACCTTCAGATTGGGCAACCGGTCGAACATGCCCGAAAAGACGATCCGCGCCATGGCGGCGCTGGTTTCATACGGCCAGCCAAAGGTCCACCAGATTTCATATTTGGACTTTTCTTCGCTGCGGTAATCGGACATTTCGGCCCCGCGCGCCGGATGCATCCAGATGGCATGGTCGCGGCGCGCCGCCTCCTCGAACAGGGGCGCGATTTCTGGAGAATCCAGGGGTTTCCCGCCGATATTGGTAAAGATCTGGAATCCTTGAGCTCCCAATTGGGTGACCGCCCGGTCGAATTCTTTCAAGGCGGCATCGGGATTATTCATGGGCAGCGAGGCGGTAAAGCCGATGAACCGGTCGGGGTATTTGGCGACTAACTCCGCGAAGCCGTCGTTGGCAATTCGGGCCAACTCGGGGGACTTTTCGGGGGGCGCCAAGGCCTCCAGGGGAGGCGCCGGCAGCGACAGAAACTGCCGGTATTCGCCGAATTCGTCCATGACGCGAAACCGCGCGTCGAGGTTGGCGATGGTCGGGACGTTCTGCACCCGTTTCCCGATATCCTTCAGACCGGGAACGTTGATGAATTCGTCGCAATAGCGCTTGGGGAAGAAGTGATTGAAGAGGTCGATTTTCATTGCAGCGGCCATTATATCCAATCAGTTCACGGTGGCCCGTGTCCTGAATGCGCCGCAATCCTGGGTTTTTTTGGCTCGTTGACAAGCGTTACGCGGATTTGGAATAATTCAACCGCCTAATCAGCCACTACTCCCTCACGTTCGCGGTTCGGCGAGAGCGGCGCGCGTGGGGGAGTGCGTGAACGTCACTTGGCCTGAATGTCCTCCAGGTATTTCAGGAGCGCATAGGTCCGAACCTGGACCATGTCCTGATTCGAACTCATCTGGGAAAAAATGGAACCCCAAACCGGCATGTCCCGGCTGCCGTGAGCCGCTACTACGTCCTGCCCTTTGATGTAATTCATGACGTGTAGCTCGGGGAAAGTCCCGCCGTTTTTTCGGGCGAGTTGGGTCAGATCGGCCGGTTTCTTCTTGAGAGCATCCGCCGCCGGTCCGTCGCCTTTGGCGCCGCTGCCATGGCACACGGCACAGTATTCCTTGAACAGGTCGACGCCGTTCAAGGTAGCGGTCGGTCGCGCGTTCACTTTTTTGACCGTTTTGGTCGGTGTTTCGTCCGCGGCGAAGGCCGCAAAGCAGCCAAACACCAGCAGAAACACGAAAATCAGAGTTTGAGATGCTGAAATTCTCTTCATGCCCCGATCATACGCCAAGTTTTCGGCGGACGAAAGAGCAATCTGCCCTTATTTATCGATTTTCTCCTCTGAAACTCTTGGTGGAGTGGATCAGTCGGAATGACGGAGGAGCTTGCGCGAAGCAGCGGGGGTTGGTTACAGTAGATACGTCCACTCTCAAGGCGCGCGCCCGTAGCTCAGTTGGATAGAGCGTCTGGCTACGAACCAGAAGGTCGGCAGTTCGAATCTGTCCGGGCGCACCACCTAAATAACTCCAGATCAAATACTTAGACGGGTAGGGCAGATTTGGCTTGGCCTAAGAAACCCTTCTTTTCCTCTTGCATGCTTTCCACGGCGGTGTCGTACCCCCTCGTGATGTTCCGGATTCCGGCGGCCAACGAAGCCGGTTGACGCATGCAAGTAGGCCTTGCGCTCGGGATCTTCGCGGTATATCCTTTATTTTGTGTAAGCAGGGAGGGGAAGCGATGCAGGCTTCGAGGACAGCGAGCGCAAGACCCGTACGGCAGATCTGGTGGTACCTGCCTCTCATGTTTGGGTTGGTTTCGGGGCCCGATGCCCACCTGCATGCAGCTTCCAATGCCACCGCGGTGGTGGACGCCGCCAAAGCCGATGATCTGGCTGCGGTGCGCCAACTGATCAAGGAGCGCGCCGATGTAAACGCGCCGGCCAATGACGGCGCTTCCGCGCTCTTGTGGGCGGCCTTTCACTCCAACACGGAAATGACGAAAGCGCTGCTGGCAGCGGGAGCCACCGTGGACGCAGCGAACCATTACGGCGTCACCCCGCTTCTGCAGGCGAGCCGCAACGGCGCTGTCGAGGTCGTGCGGGCGTTGCTCGATGCGGGAGCGGAACCGACACGCTGGCACGCCGAGGGCGAAACGCCGCTGATGGCGGCGTCGCGCACAGGCAACGTCGATGCGGTCAAACTACTGCTTTCTCACGGCTCGTTCGTCAACGCCGCGGATCCGTTCCAGGAAGAGACCGCGTTGATGTGGGCGTCGGCCGAAGGGCACCTGGAGGTGGTGAAGACCCTATTGGCCGCTGGCGCGGACCCCAATCTCAAGGCGCACGTCTCCACCATCACGGAGCGCAAAAACGCGGACCATCCCTCGGGCGGCTTTACGGCCCTGATGTTCGCGGTTCGTAATGGTCATACGGACGTGGCCAAAGCCTTGATCGAGGGCAAGGCCGATCCCAAGCTGACCAACGCCGATGGCGCGACCGCGACCGTGGTCGCCATTGTTAATGACCGCTTCGACCTGGCCAAGGAACTGCTCGACCTGGGCGCCGATCCCAACGACGGATCCTTGTACTTCGCCGTGGACATGCACGACGCCACCACCGACATGCGTGCGCACGACGGTTCCCGGCTGCAACCCAAGCATCCGAACCATCTGACGTCTCTCGATCTGGTGAAGGCGTTGCTCGATCTCAACGCGGATGTGAACAAGCCATTTGTCGGCGCCCTCCATTCGACAACGCTGTGCTGCGGGGCGTCCATCAACAGCTCGCCGTTTTACCGCGCGGCCACTGCGGCCGACGTGGAGGTCCTGAAGCTGATGTTGGCCAAAAAAAGCGCGACGATCGAATGGACCCCGACCGAGATTAAACCGAAGGCCGGCAAGGGTCCGGGCCGCCCGAATCCGAACGCCGGCAAGACGCCCTTAATGGCTGCGATCAAAGGCGGCCAAGGCGCACCGATCGCGGGAGGGCCCGGGTTCACCCGCATTGGTCCGCCGCAGTTCCGCGAGCCCGGCAACCGCGATCCACTGGAGGCTCTCAAGCTACTCCTGGCGGCAGGAGCCGATCCCAACGCCAAGGCGGCCGATGGCTCAACACCGCTCCATCAAGCCGTGCAGGAGGAGCAAGTGCCGATCATTCGTGCGCTCGCAGCCGCCGGCGGAAAGCTGGACGCCGTCAACAAGGACAACCTGACACCCTTGCTTCTGGCGGAGAAGCCCAAGAAACCAGACCCGCTCGACATGGGGGATTTGGACGTGTACAAACCGAAGCACAATTCGAAAGAAGAGGTCATCGCCGCTCTGCGGGAGCTGATGCATCTGGGCCCCAACGATCCCGCGCCTCAGCCTCCGCCAGCCGAAAAGAAGGCGAGCACCGATCAGCCGCAGAAAAAAAGTCCTGATACGCAGGCCGTGACGAGCGAAAAATGAAGAACCAGCGGAGCATCGCGAGGAAGATCGGAATCACGGGGGCGTTGCTCTGCTTCGGCATCGCCGCGCAACAGCCGCCCTCGGCTGCGGTTCACTCGGGAGCGAGCGCGGCTTCCAAAGGCGGCGCCACGGCCGAAGCGGTCAAGGCCCGCGCCTTCGCCGCGCAGTACTGCGTTTCGTGTCACAACAAACGCACGTTGAACCCGGCGGACGCACCGGTCAATCTCGAGCCGGCGGCTTTCGACGATCTGTTGGGCCACGCAGGAGCATTTGAGAAAGTGCTGCGGAAGCTGAGCGTACGGGCGATGCCGCCTCCCGGCATGCCCCGCCCGTCCGAGGCCGAGTACGCGAGTTTTACCAGCTGGCTGGCCGCCTCGCTCGATCGCGCCTGGGAAGGCAAGAGCAACCCGGGCCAATATGTGGTGCATCGTCTGAATCGCGCCGAATATGCGAACGCGGTGCGGGACCTGCTGGCCGTCGACATTGACGTGTCGGACCTGCTGCCGACCGACGGCGCGGAGTTCGGGTTCGACAACATCGCGACCGCGCTCAAAACGTCGCCGCTGCTGCTGGAAGGATACGTGAACGCCGCGCAGCGCGTCAGCGCCATGGCGGTAGGCGATCCGAAGGTGAAGCCCGGGGCGATCGAGCATTCGATCAGCCGCGAATTCAGCCAGAACGGATACATCGACGGCCTGCCGCTCGGAACCGTCGGCGGCACCGTGGTCCGCCACGTGTTTCCGGCGGACGCTGAGTATAGACTGTCGGGCAGGCTCGTGCGAGGCGTGCAGGAAGGCTACGCCGGCGTGGAAGGAAATGACACACCGTACACCTTCGTGATCACCGTGGATGGCACCGAGGTGTATTCGGCGCCGATCGGCGGTCCCAAGGACGACGAGATCCAGGCCGCCGACTTGGCCGCGGCGCAACCCATCATCGACAAACGGATGGCCGGACGCGTGCGGGTCACCGCCGGCCCCCATGACGTCGGCTTCACATGGAAAGAGCGGCCGTTCCAGTTGCAGGACGTCTGGGAACCGTCGAAGCGCGACAGCCAGGAAGTCCACTTTGTCGGAGGCATGCCGAAACTGCGGTCCGTGTCGATCGACGGGCCGTACAACGTGAGGGGCGTGAGCGAAGGGCCCAGCCGGGATCTGCTGTTTGTGTGCCATCCCGCTTCGGGTTCCGGTCCCCGCCACACGGTCAGCACTGTCTCGACGAGAACTGCACCCGAGGCCAATCCGGACGAGACGGGCTGCGCGGTCAAGATTCTGTCCAACCTGGCCCGCCGCGCCTACCGCCGTCCGGTCACGCCCGCGGACGTCGAGGCGCCCTTGTCGTTTTACAAGCGATCCCGGCAGAACGGCGGCAGTTTCGACGACGGGATTCGCGTGGGCGTTGCGCGCATTCTTTCCAGTCCGTACTTCTTGTATCGAATCGAGCGAGATCCGGCCGGAACGCGCGCCGGCGCGGCACATCCGGTCAGCGACATCGAGCTGGCCTCGCGCCTGTCGTTCTTCTTGTGGAGCAGCATTCCCGATGAGAAGCTGCTGGGCATGGCCGTCGCGGGGCGGCTGCACGAGCCGGGCGTGCTCACCGAGCAGGTGCGCCGCATGCTCGCCGACGACCGATCCGACGCCCTGGTGAACAATTTCACCGGGCAGTGGCTGCAGCTCCGAAACCTGGAAGCGAAGGTGGTTCCGGATCTGCTGATGTTTCCCGATTTCGACGACAACATGCGCAAAGCGTTCCGCACGGAGACCGAGATGCTGTTCGCGTACATTGTGCGCGACGATCGCAGCACTCTCGATCTGATGAATGCGGATTACACCTTTGTCGACGAACGGCTGGCAAAGCATTATGGAATCCCCGGCGTCTACGGCCCGCAATTCCGGAAGGTGAGACTCACCGATCCCAACCGCCGCGGTCTGCTCGGCCAAGGCAGCATCCTCGCGATGACTTCCGTCGCCAACCGGACCTCGCCGGTGTTTCGCGGCAAGTACGTGCTGAGCACCTTCTTCAATACGCCTCCGCCTCCGGCGCCGCCGAATGTCCCCACCCTGGACGAAAGCAACAAGGGGGCGGCGGCCGTGCCGAAAACCGTGCGCGCGCAACTGGAATTGCACCGGAAGAACCAGCCCTGTGCGGGCTGCCATCGCGTGATCGATCCCCCCGGGTTCGCGCTCGAGAACTTCAATGCGGTGGGGCAATGGCGCGATAAAGATCCCGATGGTGCGCCCCTCGACGTCGCGGGCACGCTCGCGGACGGATCGCAGGTCAGCGGTCCAGTGGCGCTCCGGGAGGCCATTGTGAGCCGGCCCGGCGCGTTTGTAACCGTGGTCACCGAGAAGATGCTGACTTACGCCCTAGGCCGCGGGCTGGAGCCGGCCGACATGCCGGTGGTGCGCCGGATTGTGAAGAAGGCCGCCCAGAACGACTACCGGCTTTCGACCGTAGTCATGGGAATTGTGGAGAGCGCGCCGTTTCAGATGCGCACGAAATTGGCCGCAGAACCGGAATCGACGGAAGCCGTTCATCGCCCCGCCGATGCCGCAAAAGTTGTAAAATCGAACACCAGGGAGTAGCCATGTTCATTACGAAGAAGCATCTCTCTCGCCGCACATTCATGCGCGGTACCTTGGGCGCCACGGTGGCGCTGCCCTTTCTGGATGCCATGATTCCGGCGCTCTCCGCGGCGCCCAAAGCGCCGTTCCGGTTCGGCGCGGTCTACTTCCCGTGCGGCGTGTGGCCCGACACCTGGCACCCCGATGCCGAGGGCAGCAACTTCGCGTTCAAGCCGGTGATGCAGCCGCTGGAGCCGTTCCGCAATCAACTGGTGACGGTCAGCAAGATGAAAGCGCCGTGGGGCGAGTCGGTCCACCTGGGGGCCAGCTCGGCGTTCCTGAACGGCGTCGGACCTGCCGTCCGCCGCGATGGAAGAGGCGACTCGTTCGGGAAAATCGAATCGAAGAAGACCGTCGACCAGTACATCGCCGATCAAGTCGCCGGCGATACCCCGCTGCGCTCCATCGAAGTCGGCACCGAGGATATGGGCACCGCCGTTGGCGCGTGCGATGGCTTCTCCTGCACGTTCTTCAACACGCTATCGTGGCGCGACGATGCGAGCCCGCTGCCGGTGGGGATTAATCCGCGCGTCACCTTCGAGCGCATGTTCGGCGAGACGGACTCGAAGGAGCGGCGCTTTGCCCGCCTCAAAGAGAAGGAGAGCCTGCTCGACTCGGTGACGGAAGAAACCACGAAGCTGAAGAGCTCGCTGGGCGCGCCCGATCGCGCCATCCTCGACGAGTACCTCGGCAACATCCGCGACGTGGAGCAGCAGCTGGACCGAATGGAAAACCGGCTCGGCACCATCACGGGTGACCCCGAAGCGCCGGTGGGCTTGCCGGAAGCCTTCGACGACCACATGACCGTGACGTACAACCTGATGCACCTCGCCTATCAGGGGGACATCAGCCGCGTCTTCACGTTCATGACCGGTCATGAAGCCAGCGATCGCGCGTACGCCTTCATCGGCATTCCCGAGCAGCACCACACCATCTCGCATCATGGCAACGATCCCGAGAAGCTCGCCAAGTACGCCAAGATCGCAACCTATCAAATCCAGAAGTTCGCGGACTTCCTCGCGAAGCTGAAGGCCACCAAAGAGGGCGATGGCACGCTGCTCGATCAATCGGTTCTGTATTGGGGCAGCGGCATGAGCAACGGCAACGCGCACGACCGCAACAACCCGCCCGCGGTGATGGTGGGCGGCGGCAGCGGCCGGCTCAAAGGCAACCGGCACATCGTCGCGAAGGACGCGCCCACCGCGAATTTGCTGCTGGCACTGGCGCACGTGGGCGGCGTGGAGATCGATAAGCTCGGAGCGAGCACCGGCCGAATCGACCTGTAAGTGAGTTGTCATTGGATTTGGAACACAGGCGCTCCTCGAGAGGGGCGCCTGTTTTAGTCTCCAGATGCCCAATCTCCTCTCGCAGCTTGCCAACGAGGCGCGAGCGCGATTTCTCGAAGAGTTGAACTACCTAAACCTCGGAGAGATTCGCGGCGTGTGTTCCAATCGCGGGATCCCCTACAAGATTCTGGCCGAACATCCCGACGGAAGGGTGAAGGCCACCAAAGATATCGATCGAAAGCCCATCGTGCTGGCGCGCCTCCGGCACTATCTGGCCACGGGCAACGTAGGTCAGCCGACCTGCATCCCGGCGGCGATTGTGCGGCACGACAATCCGCCCGCGCGACCGGGACCTCGCGAACGTCTCTACTATCGCCGGTACGCGAAGGAGCACTCCGGCATCCTGCGGTCGCTCGGCGAGTTGACGGAGGGCCAATTCCGCGATGGCGCCGTCGCGCGGGTGCTCGCGATGGAGTTCTGGACGCGCGGAGAGGCTCCGACGCTCGCGGAGTTCGCGCACGCCTGGACCCGAGCGAACGCCGATCGCCAGCGGCTTCTCACCCCGGAGTACGCTTACCTGACCGACCTCAAGCACAAGCGGGCGGGCAGCGAGTGGAAGAGCCTGCGCAACGCCAAGGCCGAATCGGCTCTGCGAACGTTTGCCAGGATCGCGCCGTCTACGGATACTTCGCCGCGACGCCGTTCACCTCCGCCACGTTAATGCCGTCGACGCCGCCGCTGCCGATGAGCCTTTCGTCGCCAGACCGCCGGTCGCGATTCGCAAAAACCGAGCCGACTCCGTAAGCGGACTTTTCAGTTCTTCCGTAGCGGAATCCTCAGCGATCCCGCTGCCCCGCTGGTCTTGTCCTCCACGGCCACGCGGAGATCGCTTGCCTTTCCCGCCCTTTCGATCGGTTGGCGGATGAGAAACCCCTGCGCGAGAGCGGCGGCGAGTTGGTCTTCCGGAATTTCGATCTGCCGCGCGGCGATCTGGGCGCTCTTAGCCCCCTCCATGTGGAACGAGACCTCCACCGATCCCACCCATTTGCCGTCTTCCTTGCGGAGTTGCACGTCGCGCAGGTCCACCAGGACCTGCACATGGAACAAGCCCGCATCGGTTACATCGGGCACCGCTCGCGCCAGCAGGCCGATCTGCGTCGCATCGAGAGGATCCTGCAGAAGCCGCTCCGCAGTGGGTCGTGGCTCGGCGTCGTTCTGAGCCTTGGTGGCGAAGTAGCTCTCGCGGTAGCGCAGGCTGAGGCCGCTTCTCGCCACGCTCACTTTGAGTTTGTGAACTTTCCCGTCTTGCGTCTCCGCGGAAGGATAAAACCCGAGCACATAACTGGCATCGCCATCTTCCACGGCCTTTCGCATGGAGTCCTCCAGGCCGTTCGTGTTGTAGTACACTTCGCCCCCCGTGAGGCCGGCCAGCAGGTTCATGGTTTCGATGTGTTCCGGACCCACCGGGGCAACCCGATACCCGGGGACCAGCTGGGACGCCGGCCCTCGCGATTCCGCATTGCTGATGCCGGTCATGCGGCCCAACGCTCCGATCAGCCCGCGCGGGTCCACCGCGTAGAGCGCGACGTTGGCGTCAATGAGTGCTCGCGCGGCTTCCTGCATGTCCGGCCGGTAATCCGTGCAAGGAAAATGCGGCGGGCAGTAGAACACCGGAAACGCTTCCGAAATCCAGATCAGGCTCTTGCGGCCCGGAACGTTCGCCAGGTGGCGGGCGGTTGCCTGTAACGCGTGCTTCAGGGCGAGTACGCGCCCCAGCATATTCATCTGCGCATAATCGTCCGCGGCTTTCTCGGTCATTCCAGTGGTATCCGAACTGCGGCTGTTCGCGTCTTGCGCCTGGAGGCTGTTCGCCGCGCGCCGGAGCAGAGCCTCGTCGTCGGTCACGTCCTGAATCACCTTCACGTCCCGGCCGAGCGTGTAGATCCCGATCCCGTCCTGTTTTCGCCGCAGGTCGAGGTACTTGGAGATCCGCTGAATGGCAAACATCTGGTTGATCGGGCCGGTGAAGATGCGGTCGAGCAGCAGAACGGTCTGCGTAGCCGGCGCGTCTTCGTTGCGGCCGGCGCGATTGGAAATCACTCCCGGCGGCAGCGCGCTCGAAAGCGATCCGGCCGTGCGCGGCGTGTTCGCCAGCGCGCCCACCGATCTCACGGAAAAGACAGCGATGTTCTGCGGAATGCCGTTATCGAGCAGGGTGAAGTCCTGCCGGGTCAGACCCGCTGCGGGACCGCGTTTGTCCCGCGCCACCACCACGGCCTCCACCAGTTTGGTTCCCACCCGGAACGTAGCCGAGGGTTGTGCCGGGGCCTCCACCGCACCCCGCTGCGCGCCAGCCCAGGTGATCCCCCCAACCAGCAGCCCCAACAAGAGTTTCCGCATCTTTCGCCCTCTTTCCCCTGAATATCTCAATTGGGGCTAGTGTATCACCACGGGAAATACGGGCGCGGCCCTACTTGCCAGATGCGGGCTTCTGCATATGCTGCCACGACTTCTCGTTCTCGAGGCAGACCTCGTCGATCAGTTCCGTGTCCAGCATGAGTTCCTGCTTGGTGGATACCGTCCACGGCCGCGTATAGGCCTTGGGATCGTCTACCGTGATTTCGACCTCGAGCGTCCCGTAGTTGGGGCGGCGGAGCCGCTCCGTCAGGGTTGCGGCGCTGGTCATCGGGGCGCCGGCCATGTCGATCCACAGATCGTCGCGGAAACCGGTCGTCCGGACCACCAGCGTGTCCCCATCCCAGGCTGCCGTCGAGTAGCCGTTCCAGGAGGGATTCCGGTCCTCCGGCAGGGGGCGGCCGTCCGTGAAAATTTGCCGGTACATCGCGTTCACTTCATAGAGGAGCAGCAGCAATCGCGGCGTGTGCACGGCCTTGGTCAAGTGCGGCATCAGCCAGGTGCGCGGAGGATTGTCGGGCAGACAGCGCACGTGCGGATCGTCCTTGCTGAACCTCTGCTTCACCAACGCGGCCGCCCACGGCTGATACGGGAGACCGCCGGGGAAGTCGCGGCCGATGTCGAGAGCCAGCGGGGAGCCTCCGATTTCCTGGCCGCAGAACAGGCCGGTTCCGGGCACGCACGGATTGATCACGGCCGTGTGCCAGATGCCGGAAAAATCGGGTTTGCCGTCGGAGAGCCGCGGCGCGGGTGCGGTCAGATCCGGAGCCCCGGCCTTTCTCGGCACCCCGGCCGTCGGATAGTGGATCCACTGTCCGACGCAGAGAGCCGGTGCCCCCAACATCGGAATCACAGTCGACATGAGCTTGAAGCAGTGCCTATTCCTCACCGATCCTCCCGCCCTTACGGGCACTTCGGCGCGACGCGGCTCACCACGGTCACGTTGATGCCGTCAGCGCCGCCATCCCCGATAAGAAGCCCGCTCACCGCCACGCGCGACCCGGCCAAGCCATCCAGGCGGGTCACGACGAACTTCAGCGGCATCGTCCGGGTGCCGAGCGGCCGGGTGGCGTCTTCCCCGCCCTCCGCAGCGCGTTCCGCCCGCTCGGGGGTGGTCGCGCGCGTCACCACCCAGTCCGTTCCGCTCCGACTCAGACAACCGACCACGCGAGCCAGCGCATTCGCCGGAAGCGCGGTGCCTCCGTCCTTCGGAACAATCTGCACGCCGGCAGTGGTATTGGGTCCTAGCTCGGCGGCTCCCGCCGGAAAGCCGTTGGATTTCAGCAGGAGCGCGACCAGATCCCGGTAGGTGGCCTCGTTCAGAGAACCGGGCGTGCCGTTCGGCATGTTGGCGCTCACATACTCGAACAGTTCGCCGACGGTCTTTTGCGAGAAACTTTTCCAGAACGAGTCGCCCACCAGCGGCGCCTTGCCTTCCGCCGCCAGCGCATGACAGCCCGCGCAGCTTTGGCCGAAGGCCATCAGGCCGCGGGCGGCTTGCGCCTCCGTGTACACCCCGTCCCAAACGGTCCGGGGCGGGGCGCTGGTCTGAGCGGCGCCGAGACTGGCCGATACGGCGACCAAGAGCCCGGCCACCGGTATGCTGTGCATCTCGTGATCGTGTCAGGTCACCGGAACGGTGTCAAGCGCACGCGTGAGGAGGCGCTGCGCCGCTGTCGCCGCGCCGCCCCACCCTTTCACCAGCCTGATAGAATTGCACCGAGGAGGAGAGCCACCATGAAGGCCTTATGGGTCCCAGGATGGGTGATCCTTGCGCTGGTTTGTGCTGCGGCGCCTCTGTCGGCGCATCATTCATGGCCGATCAGCAAGGACCGGCTCGTGACCGTGAAGGGCACAGTCACCGAGTTCGAGTGGGCCAATCCGCACCCCATGATCACCCTCGAGGTTCAGACCAATGACGGCCGAACGGAGAAATGGAAAGTCGGCGGACCCGCCATCGTACGGATGACGGCCAACGGCTGGACCAAAACGACAGTCCGGCCCGGCGACGTGATCACGGGCATCGGCTATCAGTACGCCGACGGCCAGAAGATTGTCAGACTCGAACGCGTTGTCCTGGCGGACGGTAAGGAGATCCGCGTCTACGGACCGTAGGCGAGTGGCCGATCGAACGAAGCGCCGGCATCGATCCCCCGATCGCGCGAGTCTACCCATGATGCTCCGCCTCCTGCAAGCGCTGGTGTTTCTCACGTGCGCGCTTCCCCTGGCTCGATCCGCCGAATATGCCGTCGGCGCGGATCTCTCTTTCCTGAAACAAGCCGAGGATCGCGGCATCGTCTTCAAGGACAACAACCAGCCCCGGCCGGGACTGCAAATTTTCAAAGACCACGGTTACCACTGGATTCGCCTGCGGCTGTTTCATACCCCCACGGCGCTTCCCAACAACCTCGAATACACCCTCTCTCTGGCACAAGCCGCGAAGAACCTGGGCTTTCAGTTTCTTCTGGATTTCCACTACTCGGATACCTGGGCCGACCCTGGCAAGCAAGTTCTCCCCAAGGCCTGGGAGGGATTGCCGCACGCGCGGCTGGTCGAAGCCGTTTTCAATTACACGCGCGATACAATCGCGGCGTTTCGCAAGGACGGCGTGCTCCCGGACATGGTTCAGATCGGAAATGAGATCACGAACGGCATGCTGTGGCCTGATGGCAAACTCCCGGAAAACTGGGATCATTTTGCGGAACTGCTCAAGGCGGGCATCGCCGGTGTGGAGGCGGGGAGAGGCGATCAGCCGCGGCCCCGCATCATGATTCACATCGATAAGGGCGGCGATCGGTACGCAACCAAAGACTTCTTCGACAAGATCAATTCCTATGGCATCGACTTTGACGTGATCGGCCAATCCTACTATCCGTGGTGGCATGGAAGCCTGAACGATCTTCGAGAGAATCTGATCTTCATGGCGGACCAGTACCGGAAGGACATCATCGTGGTGGAAGCCGCCTACAACTGGAAGCCCGCCGAATACCGCGATAAACTGGCGCCGTTTCCCGAAACGCCGGAAGGCCAGAAGGAATTCCTGGAGGAGCTGAACCGCGTGGTCCAAGCGGCGCCCAACGGCCGTGGAGCCGGAGTGTTCTGGTGGGAACCAGCGGTGACCGGCAACCTGGGGTCGCGAGGTTTCTTCGACGAAAACCGGAACGCCCTGCCGGTGATTACCGTCTTTGACAAGTTCACCCGCCGGTGATTTCTCGTGCGGCGCGGACGCGATACACTAGCAGTCTGATGCCGCTGGTTGGAAGGGGCCGTTGGCCGCTGCGCGCCCCGGCACGGCATGGAGGAAACCACACGTGAGTCTGCGCAGTCTGGGGGTTCCGATCCTGATCCTATCCGCCTTGGCAGGCGGGCTCAAGGCCCAACGGGCCGCGGCACGAAACGATGGCGACTGGCCGATGTTTCTGCACGATCTGGCCGGCACGCGGTACTCGCCGCTCACCCAGATCGACACCTCCAACGTGTCCACGCTCACCCAATCCTGGTTTTACGCTTTCAATCGCGAGGGCAAACCGATTAAAGGCCAAAGCCCATCGGAGCTCTACCAGGAGATCACGCCGATTGTGGTCGATGGTGTCATGTACCTGCCGGCCGGCGACCGCGTGGTCGCGTTGGATCCGGAGACGGGCAAGGAGATCTGGACGTACGAAGTGAGCGGCGGACTGGCCTCGTTTCGCGGTGTCGGCTTCTGGCCGGGCGACCGCAATAATCCTCCGCGCATCATTTTCACAACCGCCCACAAAATGATGGCGTTGAATGCGCGCACCGGCAAGGTCGATCCCGGCTTCGGGCGCGAAGGGGAAGTGCCGCTCGAAGTCGCTTACGACGGAGCGCCCGTCATTTACAAAAACATGCTGCTGCTCGGGACCAATTTCTATGGTCCGGGCGACCGCCACATCAATCCGGCCCTCGATCAGGGTGGTGGACAGCTCGGCGACGTTCACGGGTACGACGTGCGAACCGGCAAGCAACTCTGGGAGTTTCACACCATCGCGCGGCCGGGTGAGACGGGGAGCGAGACCTGGCTGAAGCCGGACAGTTGGAAAAATCGCACGGGCAACAACGTTTGGGCGTTCGCCCTCACCGTGGACGAAGAGCGCGGCATCCTCTACCTTCCCGTGAGCGGACCGGGCGCGAACTTTTATGGCGGCGACCGGCCGGGCGCGAACCTGTTCGGCAACACGCTGGTGGCCGTGGACGCCCAGACTGGAAAACTGAAGTGGTATTTCCAGACCGTCCGCCACGAGCTGTGGGATTACAACCTGCCTCCGGCGCCGAGCCTGATCGATATCAAGAAAGACGGCAAGACCATTCCCGCTCTCGCGCAGGTGGGCAAATCCGGCTACATGTTCATTCTCGATCGCGTCACCGGCAAGCCGGTCTTCGGCGTCGATGAGCGCCCGGTAGCGCAGGGCGATGTTCCGGGCGAATGGTATTCGCCCACGCAGCCCTTCCCCGTGAAGCCGCCGCCCATCTCGCGGGTCAGCTTCACCAAGGACGACATCGTGACCGCCGCCGACACCACTCTGGAACATGCCCAGGCGTGTCAGGAACTTTGGGAAAAATCCGGCGGCCTGTACAACGGCGGCCCGTTCACGCCGTTCCTCTATCACGAGGACGGCAAGCCGTCCAAGCCCTCGCTGGTGTTTCCCGGATTTACCGGCGGCGCCAACTGGGGAGGCACGGCCGTCGATCCCAAGCTCGGCTATATTTTCGTCAACACCAAAGACGCTCCCGCCCTGGGATGGATGGAGAAGAACCCGAAGTACACGCCGGATAATCCCGACGGCATTGAGCCGTATATCCGCACCGGCCCGCGCGGCCTGGGCGGTTTCAGCGCGCCCGTGAAGGATGCCAATGGAAAAACGCTGGGCACTCTGCCGTGCTTCCGGCCGCCGTGGGGCCGCCTCATCGCGGTCAACGCAGCCACCGGCGATTTCGCCTGGGAAGTACCGCTCGGCATCAGCGAGAGCCTGCCGCCGGAAAAGCAGCACACCGGCGTCAGCAATTCCGCCGGCGGCATCGCCACCGCGGGCGGCCTGTTTTTTATCGGCGCGACTTCCGACAACCGCTTCCGCGCCTTCGATTCCAAGACCGGCAAGGAACTCTGGGTCACCAAGCTCGACCACACCGCCACCGCCAATCCGATGACCTACCGCGGGAAAAACGGCAAACAATATGTGGCCATCGTCGCCGCCGCCGGCGGCCCCAACCGCGGTCAGGGCCTGGTGGTCTTCGCGCTACCGTAGGCGGGCCGTGGGCCCCGCATTTTCCTGGAGAAGGCGCAGCGCGTTTCAGTTCTCGGTCGGCGTCGGTTCGCAGTGGTCGACAATCAGCATTTCGGCCGTATCCCGTTTTTTCTCCAAAGTGAGCCCCAGCTTCTCGACCGCCGTGAACATCGTAGGACCCGTCAATCCGGCATCGAGTTGTTGCTGCATCATCCATTCCAGATGTAGATCGTAGGTGCCGGTCAGGCCGGTGCGGTCGACAACCGGGCCGTCGCGGAAGTACGCGGGCGAGAGCGAGGGAAGCTGATGCGCCAGTTGCTCGGCGGTGATGTGATAGCAATCGGCCGCCGCCCCGATACCCGCGCCACCAGTGACCACGCGCGCGCAGCCGGGCGGACGATCGCCATTGGGAACGGAGGTCTCCAGCTTCGGCCCGCCTTTGGCAACTCCCAGCGCGTAGACCTGCGTGGTGCGGGACTCCCGATGCACCTGCAGTTTGAAGCGGTCTTCGAGGAGCTTTTGTAACATCAGAGGGATCTGGTCCTTCTTGGCGTCGTCAGGAACTTTGGCGACGATCTCATAGCGCGTAACCACCGTGGGGTCCGTCGTCGGCTCCGTCAACCAGCGCGGGCCGGAGAGCTGTCTGCCGCTGATGTTGTAGGCCACCATGATGATCTCATCCAGGCGGCGGTTGGAAATGCGGAGGGTTCCGCCGGGCCCGACATCGAGCGTTTGCATGTAGCTTTCGGAGTTGTTGCCGGGCGGCACGATCCGCACGGAGGCGACCTCAAACTCCGGGCGGGCTTGCGCCCCTGCGAAGGCCGCGAATGCAACCAGGAGCGGTGCGGCCAGCGTGAGTCTCTTCAACATCGAATTCCTCTCTTCCTGCCGGGGCATTGTGCCCGCTCATTGGTCATACGGCCAACCCGTACCCTTGGTTCCAGGCCCGTCCACGGCCTGAATCAGCTCGATCTTGCCGTCCCGGTTGAACTTGAAGATGTGAACATCCAGCCAGTCGTCCTGGAAGTTGGTGATGGCGGCAGCCACGCCGAGTTCGACGTCCGTCACCGGGAAACGGCGGCGCGGGTGCTTCAGGACCGAGGCTTTCCAGGAGCAGTCGCCCTTCGGAGTCGTAAACGTGCCGTTTTCCCAGCGGCTGCAGGGCGTCGCGAACCCGGGGTCGATGCTGTGGTCCTCGAACATCACGTAGTATTTGTCGGCCTGGCCGTTAAGGAATTCGCGCGTGCGGCGCTGCGCCGCCGGCATCAAAGTGGTCCAGTCCTGATCCTTGGTGTCGAGCACGCCTTGCGGCTTGAACGCGAAATTCCCGGTGCGCGCGATGATCGTCTCGATCTCGCTCACCTTGCCCGAGACCGCCTTCAGCCGTACCGCCATCAGCACCGGACCGCTCTTGCCTCCGGCGGTTTCCTCCACCACCGCCTGCGTCAGCGTGCTGCAGCGTCCGGTGTCGACAAGGGTGCGTTGCAACCGCGCCTTGCCGCCGGTCTGGAAGAAGCCTTCGCCCGGCTGGATCTCCGCGGCATTTTCGGTGATACGCACGTGGGCCGCAGTCGGCAGCGCCGACATCGTGTGGGTCTCGACCGCCTGGAAGTAATTCGCGGCCAGTGCCTTCAATCCATCGCGCGTGCAGTCCTGGGCTTGCCCGGATGCCGCAACAATCGCTATCGTGGCCGCCAGCGTCAGTTTCCTGAGTGTCCTCATCCTGACCCGGTATTGTACCCTGTCCGCGCCACCGGTTCTGTCGGGAGCAGATCCGGATTGCCGCCGCGGGACCGGCCCCTACTTCTTCGGGTGCGTGCGTTCGTAGCGCGACGTTTCGATGGAGTTGCGCATCGCGGTGTTGCCCTCGTACGTAGATTGCAAGACTCTGGGGCGTCTCTCGTTACCAACGCTCGATGGCGATAACAGACGATTACGGATGGCCTAAAGACCTGCGTCGGGCGATTTGAGTACGTGCGGATTGTCATCATCAGAAGCACCGCAACTTCAGGGGCTCCACGAGGGTAACAGGCTAAGGATGTGAAGCCGGAGTTGTCTGCTCTTCTGCCGGCGAGGCTGCAGACGAAAACATCTTGGCGTGCGTCCGAATGACCAACGAAATGCTCTGCAGTAGCGGCACAAACCCGGTGAAATCGATGGTCTTGGCATTGGGCGCTATGACCTTCTCGGCAAAAACCCACTTACCGTAATGCTTTGTCTCATCGGCATCGTTCTTGTCGCTGAAGGTCTTTCCCCCTACAACGGTTGCTCTAGTGGCATCATCAAAGAAATCCTCTATCGTCGATTCCCTGTGCCCTGGTTTTAGCGGTGTCGGCACGACATACAGGTTCTTCACTACATGCGTGAAAGGGTCTTTCAGAATCATGTCCTGCTTGCTCGGTCGCGCCTGCTTGACGACTGAGCATATCGGCTTGGCACCCGAATCGTTGTCGAACAAAACAATCAAGGGATTCTGCAGACCAGGGGCCGCGAACTTGTCGGTGTCCTTCTTGTAGTTAATAATGAATTTCTTCAGATGGCTGGACCCGCCATCCTTAAGGTCCAAGATCCTGCCTGTGTTCGACTTTGCGTACTTGTAAAGACGGATTTTGAGCCGAGCCTTGCCTTCCGTATCCAGTTCCGCGAGGTCGGGAAACTGGGCCACCATGCTGCGAATCGCGTGTTTGATGTATACGTTGTCAGTTTTGCCTTCGCAGAGTACGACAGGCAACTTGGTTGTATAGAAGTCGCGGTATATAAGGAATTTGCGATAGGTCGATTCCCTCGTTGGGATAAAGGCCGAATCTTCTTCTTCATCAATGACGCCCTTGTTATAGACGTCGATCCAATCGATGAACCCCAGCCGACCGTGGAGTTCGTCGAGCGTCCCTTCACGCAGTTCCAGCGTGGTCTTGCCCTCTTTCGTGACTGGGCCATAAAGTGTGAAGTTCCCAGTTCTGAAAAGGCTGTGGACCATCGCGCGAACGTTGTGCCGGTATTCTCGGCGGATGTTAATCCTACGATTCACGACTAGGCCAGTAACATCCTGGCGGGAGTTGCGATACTGCATGCGAGTCTTTCTCGCGTTAATCTTGAAGTCGGAATGCATAACTATCTCCTCAAGCTCCCGTCCTGGCAGCCAGATATGGGGTGCATCTTCTGATTTGCGGGCTATCTCTGGCGGAAACTCCTTCTTGTTCGTCGAGAAGGTCAGATCGTCGGCGTATCGGGAGTAGGCGCATCCGACCTCCGCTGCCAGTCGGACGATGTGCATGTCAAGAGGGTGCGCTATCAGGTTCGAAATTACAGGGGAGCAGGGGCTCCCTTGGGGTAGAGCCTTTCCGTCGCACGCAATTTGCGATAGGATTGTGGCGACATCCGGGTTCAGCGCGAGATTCTTGTCCTTGATGAAGAAGCCGCGAACTCGTCCGAAATGGATTGAAGGGAAGAAATCCTGCAGATCCAAATTGAAAATTTGGCATCGTTGATCTCATCGACGCAGTCCTGCAGCAGCATGGACAGCTTTTGCTGAAGCAGTTTTAGCTTTTCGTCCGGCGCTTTGATGGTACGCGTGCCGCCGCCTCGCTTCGGAATCTCGAAAGTCGTGTATCGGTTCGCTATCGGCGTGGTATAGAGAATCGCGGTGAGGCCCTTCAGTGTGGTGTGCAGTAGCTGAGCGACATCGCTCCGTGACGCCGCGGCTTTTAGATCGGCGAGCCTCGACATTTAACTAAAAGAAAGGGCCTAACGGGTACTCTTACGCGATAGTCAACAGGACACAGAGCACATGCACAGTGGTCACTGAGCGATGAGCCAGCAACGCCTCCAGCATTGTTTTCAACTGCCACGAAACATGGCAATAAATCTATCCGTAGGCCCAACGCTAAAATACCATCTCTCGGTCCGGCTCGCCACGGGGCTATTATCCTTATTTAGCACGCCGAGAACGCCGGCTTCAAAACGGAACGTCGTCGTCCGTAATTCCCTGGCTGAATTCATCAATCTTAGATTGATGCGTCGCTGCTTGGGGGCTAGGTCGGCTGCGCATTTGGAAAAGGTCTTGGTTGGATAGTAGCCAGTCAACACCCGCCTGGGTGACGCGGTAGCACCACCAGGTGTTGCCGTTTATATCGCTATCCTCGACGGACTCCATTAAACCCCTCTTATCGAGCAGTCGAAGGCTCAGCGTCGCAGCAATTTTCGAAAAACCTGCTCGGACCATTTGCTGCTGGACGTCGGAGGCCGACATCATGTCCTGCGCAGATAACTGATTCTCCATGACAATCTGAAGGGCAGCCATCTCGTGAGGAGATAAGCCGGAAATCGTTTTTGACGATTCCATAGAGGCCATCGTCTGAGCTTTGGTCGTCGCATCCAATAGCGCTTTGAGTCGCTCGGTGATTTCAGATTGGAGTGCCTGGAAGTCGCGCGGCGACTCCGTCGCGTACGCAATAATGACCCTGTGTCTGACGTCGAAAGGAAACGGTCCGGTTCTTTCCCTCGAGTTGCAGATCATAACCAGCGGCTTGCCGTTAGCGATAGCGAATCCAAGCTCGTACCAGACGTTTGGATTATCAGTTGTGACGTCGGCTATGCAGGCGTCGCTGCCGCGGATGCCGTCCTCAATCGCGTCAATCAAGACCTTCGTTGCCGGATCACGGTCGACACGATAGTCGTTGAGACCTGCATTTACGATCGCAGGAACGATTACATCCTCGTACCGTTTGTCGTAAGCACCTCTATCGAAGGGTTGGATCACAAAACAACGGCCCACGAGCTATTCCTCACGCTTTCGAAATACATTCAGCATGACAGTATAGCGCTCCGCGTACATCCTCGCCGGATCGTGGCCCTACGGGCTTTGCCGGCGCGCCTGGAAGCGGCGTTCGAGGAAACCGGAGAGATCAGGAACGACAAGCGGATTGTCTCCGCCCATCCCCACGGAGAGCCTTGCACGGAACGGCCCGCTTCGAAGCCCCGAATCCGGTAAAGCCGGGACTTACTTCTTCGGGTGCGTGCGTTCGTAGCGCGACGTTTCGATGTAGTTGCGCACCGCGGTGTTGCCCTCGTGGCAGGCGTACTCGAACATCTCGTAAGTGTTGTCGAGATACATGGGATACGCCACCGTGTAGGGAGTTACCAGCACGGTCGGATCCGAGATGGTCATCTTGAACTCGATGGTGTCGGCGGCGGTGCGGGTGAAGCGTTCGACAATGTGAAGACCTTCGGTTTCGGGCTCCATCGGGCGCGGAGAGCCGGGGACGCCGGCGCTGGTCTCGCCCACCAGGCCGTTGAAGTTCGTCGTCTCCACCACCAGCGTGTTGCCTTCCCAGTGGCCGCGCGATTCGCCCATCCACTGCTTGATCGTGGAATCCAGCGGCGGCATGCCGGTGGTGGGGATGACGCGGGCCTCATGCGCCATCTCCAGCACGATGATCACATATCCGGGCGATTGCATGATGCGGATGCCGTTGTTGTAATTGCGCGGCTCCATCGAAACCGGCATGCCTCGCGTAATGCACCGGTCCCACGCGCTGAAGTCGTCGATGCTGTCGAAAACGGTCTCACCCGGCCGATAGCTGCTGCGCATGTCCGCCTGCAGCTTCTTCCCGTATTCGGTGAGTTCGGGGAAGTGGCCGTTGGGCGGATCGACGATCAGCGACGTCTGCCGCATCACCCGCTTCGAAACGTCCGCCTGCGGAATCGGCCCGGACTCGAAGCGCTTGTTGCGCGCATCCAGGTTGGCTTGCGCTTTGGCGATTTCGTCCTCGGAAAGGTACAGGCGGTCGCCGTACTGCTTGGGCCGCTCCAGGCCGACCGCGATCAAATGGTTGAGAGGCCAGATGCCCTGCAGGTCGGGTTCGCCCCACGGCGTCTTCGGCGGCGTAAATTTTGCGTCGCTCTTGGCTACGGTTTTGGGGGCGGTCTTGGAGGCGGCCGCGGGCGCTTTCTTGCCCTGTCCCGCAGGCGGTGCTGGAGCTTGCGCCAGGGCCACCGCGATGCTGATTCCACCCAGAGCCAGAATCCGTCTGATCATCGTACGACTCCTCTGCCGATTTTCATCCAGCAGATCAATCTTATCCCTTCTCCGGATGTGCAGGCAAACCGCACCTCCCCCGGTGATCGAATACGCGGCATGGACTCGGGGGGCTCGAATCGCCCAAGGTTCGCCTCAGAACCTCTCCCTGGAGGGCAGTTCCCGAACCCTGCCCATGCGGGAAGCTTCCTCATTCTGGCCGGTGCCTACGGACTGTGGGTCTGGCGGTCGAGCGCCGGGTATTTTCCCTTCCGGCCTGTCCGGCCGCTGGCCTTCACCGCCGTGGCGCTTCAAGTGATTGCCGTCTCCATCCGGTTCCTCCAGTTGGGGAGGCTGCGCCGCCTGCGTAGCGTCTCATCTTAGCAGCCCCCAGGGCCCGCCCCAGCCACCCGGGCAAACCGGCGTGATATCCTTATGACGATCGCGATTTGCTCGCGCGGCCATTGGTAGCGGCAAGCCACATTATGGGGGAGAGGGAACAGAAAGAATGCAAAATCGGCGCAATCGATTCTTTGGCGCGATCCTGACGGCGGCGCTGATCTCGTCGGCCGCGGCCCAGGAAGCGAAGCGCCCGGAAACCATCGGCGGCCACCCTAACTTCAATGGGATCTGGCAGGCGTTGAACACTGCCTATTGGAATCTGGAAGCGCACAGCGCTGTGGCTCTCGACGAATTTTGGCCGCTAGGCGCGATTGCCGCCATCCCGGCGGGCAAAAGCGTCGTGCGCGGAGGAACCATCCCGTACCTGCCCGAAGCCCTCAAAGAGCGCGACAAAAATCGCGCCGGCTGGCCTGCCACCGACCCCGAAGCCAAGTGTTACATGCTCGGCGTTCCGCGCGTCACGTATCATGACATGCCGTTCCAGATCTCCCAGGGCAACGGCGACCTGCTGATGGTTTACCCGTTCGCCGCCACCAACCGAATCATCTACATGAAGGACCACTCGGAGCCGGCCGTGGATACCTGGATGGGTAAGTCCAGCGGAAGCTGGGACGGCAACGTTCTGGTGGTCACCACCATCGGTCAGAACGAGAAAACCTGGCTGGATCGCGCGGGCAACTTCCACAGCAATCAGTTAAAGGTCACCGAGCGTTTCAAGCTGCTCGATTCAAGCCACATCGCCTACGAAGCCACCCTCGAGGATCCCATGACGTACTCCAAGCCCTGGACCATCGAGATGCCCCTGTATCGTTTGATCGACCAGAATGTGGAAGTGCTGGAGCACAAGTGCGTGCCGTTCGCCGATAAACTTCTGTATAGCGATTTGATGCACCTGGAGCAGCCGAAGCCCGTTACGAAGTAGAAAGACGAGGAGTAGGACTCATGAACCGCAAACTGATGAGAATTTTGGCAACAGCCGGCTTGCTGGTGGCGGCGGCGTTCCCCGTTTTGGCCCACCACTCCTTTTCCGCCGAATTCGACGGAAGCAAACCCATCAAGCTCGAAGGCAAAGTGGTGAAGATGGAGTGGTCGAACCCGCACACCTGGCTGTTCATGGACATCGAAAAACCGGACGGCACCACCGAGCGTTGGGCGGTCGAAGGCGGAGCGCCTGGGGTTCTGCTGCGCAACGGCTGGAACCGGAATACGCTTCCCGCCGGAACTCGCATCATCGTCAATGGATTCCCGGCCAAAGACGGCTCGCTGCGGGCCAACTCGCGAAGCATCGAGTTTCCCGACGGCCGCAAGCTGGAGACAGGCAGCAGCTACACCGGCGGCAAAGAGGCCGGCAAAGAGAAGTAACCGGCCGCCGTTCCCTGAATCCGCGCGCGGCTCCGGCCGCGAGGAGCCCTCATGCGCAAACTGATGTTATCGGCATTCGCCTTGGCCCTTTCCCCGCTGGTCGCGTTCTGTCAGCCCAAGGGGTGGAACGATCCGTTCCCCCCGCACCGCGTGATGGACAACCTCTATTACGTGGGCACCAAGGAGCTGGCTTCCTTCCTGATCGTCACGCCCCAGGGCAACATCCTGATGAACAGCGACTACGAAACATCCGTGCCGGTCATTAAGGCCAGCGTGGAAAAACTCGGGTTCAAGTTCAGCGACATCAAAATCCTGATCGCCGGCCACGCCCACCCGGACCACGTGGGCGGTGACAACATGGTCAAGGAATTGACCGGCGCGCAAGTGGTGGTGGGGCGCGTCGACGCCGACAAGACCAAAGACTTCCACCCGGCAGGCCAAGTACACCCCATCGATCGCCTCGTCGATGATGGCGAGACCGTCACCCTCGGCGGAACCACCCTGACCGCCCACATCATGCCGGGTCACACCCGGGGATGCCTTGCCTGGAGCACGGAGCTCAAGGAAGACGGCAAGAGCTATTACACGTTCATCGAGTGCAGCCTCAACGGCCAGTTCCTCCAGTCCCTCGATCAGTACCCGGGAATGGTGGATGACTTCCGGGCCACCTACAAAAAAGCCCTCACCTTCCCGGTCGAAGTGTTTCTCAGCTCGCACGCGTCGTTCTATAACCTGGCCGAGAAATACGCCAAGCTCGAAAAGCGAGGCCCCGGAGACCCGAATCCGTTCGTCGATCCGGAGGGCTACAAGGCTCACGTCGCCCAGTACGAGAAGACCTTCGAGGCCGCGCTGGCCCGCCGGCAAGCCCCACCCGCAGAGAAGAAAGGCAACTAAGGCCGGTGGGGCGGCCCCCCCATTCCGGGCGGTTCCGCAAGCCCCGCAACCCTCAGATTCTGTTCCTCAAATTTTTTATCCGGGTAATATTGACAAACTGTTTATACCCGGGTAATATTTGGGCATGAGCTATTCGGCCTTCCACGGAATGACCCGCATCGCGGCCGGCTCCCCTGCGGAAGTGGCGCTTCTTCTAAAGGATGCGCCGCAGGGCGGCGAGTTCCTCGTGTTTGACGACGCCACCGGGCAGCAGATCGACCTCGATACCCATGGCACTGCCGAGGAAATCTCCATCCGTTACCCTCCGGAGGCATCGGAGGAGCCCCGCGGGCGAGGACGTCCGCGGCTGGGCGTGGTGGCGAAGGAAGTCACGTTGCTGCCGCGGCATTGGGACTGGCTGAGCACTCAACCCGGAGGAGCCTCGGTGGCATTGAGAAAGCTGGTCGAGCAGGCGCGAAAGACCAGCGGTGACGGGGACCGTGTCCGCGCGGCGCAGGAAGCCGCTTACCGCTTCATGTCCGCGATCGCCGGGAACCTGCCCGGCTTTGAGGAAGCCACCCGCGCGTTGTTTGCCTACGAACGCCGCCGCTTCAGCGAACTCATCGCGGGCTGGCCGGCGGACGTCCGGGACTACGCGGTCCAGCTTGCGTTCGCCGATCGCGAGCCCAGCGCCGGCTAGTCGTTTCACGAAATTACCGGAATCATCACAACCAACAGGAGACGTGTGTCCTTTCGAAAGGAGCATTCTATGAAACGTATTTATCGAACACCCGAGGGGGAGCGTCTGGTGCGCGAGCGGTATCTGATGTTCCTCAAGTACTGGCCCGTGCCCCACCAGGAAATGCGCATCCCCACAAGCCAGGGCGAAACCTTCGTGATCGCCTCGGGGGAGGAAGGCGCTCCGCCGCTCCTGCTGCTGCACGGCGGCGCGGCGAACAACGCCATGTGGATGGGAGACGTGCGCACCTTTGCGAGCCGCTTCCGGGTCTATGCCGTCGATCTGATCGGTGAGCCCGGGTTGAGCGCGCCTTCGCGGCCGCCGCTCGCTTCCGATGCGTATGCCGTGTGGCTGGATGAGGTGCTGCGCGGCCTTTCCGTGGATCGCGCCGCGCTCGCCGGTGTGTCGCTGGGCGGCTGGCTTGCACTGGACTACGCCATTCGACGCCCGGAGCGCGTGGAACGCCTCGCCGTCCTGGGCCCGGGAGGGATCGGACGCCAGAAGGTCGGCATTGTCTTCGCCACCCTGGTGCTGCGCCTGTGCGGCGGCTGGGGGAAACGGAAACTGAGGGAACGCATTCTGGGGCGCTGGCCTGCCGATCCGCCGCCTGCCGTCAAGGCGTTCCTCGACTTCGTGACTCTCATCTACCTGCATTTCCGCCCCCGCATGGTGAAGCTGCCCGTGTTTTCCAACGAGGCGCTGCGGCGTCTGACGATTCCGGTGCTGGCGATCGTAGGCGGGCGGGACGCTCTTCTGGATTCCGCCCAGACCAAGAAGCGGCTGGAGCGGTATGTCCCGAAAGCCGAGGTGGTGGATCTGCCCGAAGCCGGACACTGGATTCCCGGCCAGACCGGGAAGGTCATGGAATTCCTGCTGCGCGCCCTGGCTTAGCCCCCGAGTACAATAAAAGACTATGAAAATTGCGCTGGGCCTGCTGCTGGCCGTCTCCAGTCTGGCGGCTCAAGATCAGAACGATTCGCCCGATGCCCACATGGCTGCCGCCAAGGCCGCGGCCGGCGACGATTTTCAGAATCTCTACACCTTCCAATGCACCGGGCCCGGCCCGGGAGGCCCGCGCGCCGACGCGCGAGCGCAGCGTGGCCCCGGCGGCGGCCAGCGTGCCGGCGGCCCGAGGCGCGCCGGACCTCCGGACCCGTCAACGTGGCATCGCGACCCAGTGAAGGTCTTTGACAACCTCTACTTCTTCGGCCAGTCCGAGTACTCCGCCTGGGCCATCACCACCTCGCAAGGCATCATCCTCATGGACACCCTCTTCGATTATTCGATCGAAGACGAGGTCGTCAACGGCATGAAGAAGGTGGGGCTGGACCCGGCCACCATCAAATACGCCGTCGTCAGTCATGCCCACCCCGATCACGACGGCGGGGCGCGGTACCTCCAGGAACATTACGGTACCCGCGTCATCATGTCACCTGCCGACTGGGATGTCCTCGATAAGCGAACCAACGGCACCAAGCCGAAGCGCGATATGGAGGCCGTTGACGGCCAGAAGCTCACCCTCGGCGACACCTCCGTGACCCTCTACATCACTCCTGGTCACACGCCGGGCACCATCTCCAGCATCTTTCCCGTGAAAGACCATGGCGCGACCCACATGGTCGCCCTCTGGGGAGGAGTGGGACTCAACACCGATCCGGAAGCCGTCCGCACCTACATCCGGTCGGATCAGCGATTCAGCGCCATCGTGAAGCAGGCGGGCGCGGACATCATCATCGCCAACCATACCGATTGGGACCGCTCCAAGATCAACCTGCCGCTGCTGGCCCAAGGCCCGGTCACGCCGAATCCCTACATCGTGGGCAATGCCAAGGCTCTGAACTTTCTCAAGGTCGCCGAAGAATGCGCCACCGCCCGGGTCCTGGCGGTGCAGTGAAGTCAACGACGGCCGAACCATCCATGAATTGCCGCTGCTGCTGCCGGTCAGCCCTTGACTGACGTGTTCCATTTCAGCTGGAAGTGGAGAGGGCGTCCTACCGTGCGTAGCAGTCCAAGCTGAATGGAGAGACTGCGCTTCCTGCCTGCCCTACTCGTACCGCAGCGCTTCCAGTGGATCGACTTTGCCGGCTCTTCGGGTGGGCGCCCAGCAGGCCAGCATCGCGACCGCCGCGAAGACCACGCCCGCTCCGATCAGCGTGAGTGGATCGGTCGGCGCAATTCCAAAGAGGAAGGTCTTCAGCACGCGCGATAACACGAGCGCAATCGCGAGGCCCGCCATCACCCCGCCGGCAATCAGGCGGAAGCCTTCCCCGAGGACGAGCCGGTGAATGTGGCGCTGCTCGGCGCCGACGGCGGTACGGATGGCCAGTTCGCGCCGCCGCGAGGCGACCGAAAGCGAAAGGACGCCGTACAGACCGACCAGCGTCAGCACGCCGCCAACCACCGAGAATCCCACCAGCAGATTCATGGCGAAGGTGCGCGAGGCCAGGGAATCGTCGCGAATCTGGTCGAATGTCCGGACGTTCTCCACAGCAGACGTGGGGTCAACGGAATGGAGTTCGCGCTGCACGTTGGCCATGACCGATCGCGGATCGCTCGCGGTCCGCACCACCAGATCCTTCGAGAAGGCCTGTGCCTGCCAGAAGCACAGGTACACCTCGGGTTCGGCAGACTGGGCCAGATCGTCGGTGCGGGCGTTGGCGACGATACCCACGATCTGGCCTCCCGGATTCGGCTTGCCACCCTGGTTCACCCGCGAGCCCATCCAGAATCTCCGGCCAAGCGCGGGAGCGTGGGGGAAATATCGGTCGACGAAAGCCTGGTTTACCACCGCGACCTGAGGTTGATCACGAATATCGGAGTCGCGGAATCCGCGGCCGTCGGTGAGTTTGAAGCCCATCAACTGGAAGAAGTCGGGCGTAACGGCCCGGAAGGGAAGGCGGACGCGCTCGCTATCCTTCGTGGGCACCGGCTGGCCCTCGATTTCCGCCGGGACCGGCCAGTTATTGCCGGTGAGCGGCACGCCCCAGGCGAAGGCGGCATACTGAACGCCCGGAACCGCGGCAACCCGATCGAGAGCGCGATGGTGGAAGGCTGCCCAGTCGCCCTGCACAGCGGTGACCGTCATCGAGAGGATGTGGCTGGTGCTGTAACCGGTCTGCACCTGCGACAGGTTGATCATGGTTCGAATGAGCAGGCCGGCGCCGACGAGGAGAGCGAGAGTCAGAGCAGTCTGCGCCATTGTGACCCCCGCGAGCAGGCGGCGCTCCCCGCGGCTGGCGCTCGATTTTGGCCCGGCACTCTTCAACGATTCGGAGGGATCGAGCCGCGACGCGCGCAGTGCCGGATAGAGCCCTGCGAGAACCGCGGAAAGCACCGCCGCGGCCAGTCCAAACAGCAGCACGGGCCAGCCGATCGCGACCGTGTCGAGCCGCGGAATGGCGTGCCCACCGATGATTTTGAACAGCCTGACGACGGTAACGGTGATGCCCGCCGCAATCAGCCCCCCGGAAAGGGACAGGAGGAGGCTTTCGGTGGCGATCTGGCGGAACAAGGCGATCCGCCCCACACCGAGGGCGCTGCGCACGGCATATTCCTGCTGCCGCTGCAGCCCGCGCACCAGCAGCAGGGCCGCCGCATTGCCGCAAGCGATCAGGAGCACTAAGCCTGCCGCGCCCAGAAGCGGAAGGAGAATCCGCATGCCCGCCTGATTGAGTTCGCCGGACAGGAGTTGCAGTTTGGGCGTGAAGCCTTCAAAGCTGCGCTCGCCCTGCGCCTGGCGGGCAGTCAGAATGCGCAGCTCGCTTTCGGCCTGCGCAGGAGTGGCGCCCTCGCGAACGCGCGCCACCACGTCCCACTGCGGGGAGCGGATGCGGGCCGGGTTGGGTGTTACCGGAATCCAGTACTGCACCAATCCATTGACGTTGTAGCTGGGCTCCTGCGCAGCGCCCGGCGAAGGAAGAAAGCGCACGCCGGGCGGCATCACGCCGATCACGGTGGGCGGCGTGTCGGAGCGGCTGATGCGGATGGTTTTGCCGATTATGTGCGGGTCGCCGTTGAATTTGCGCTGCCAGAGATCGTAGCCGATCAGCACCGCCGGCGGAGTGCGGCCACCGGCTTCCGCTTCCACGAACGAACGGCCCAGGATGGGGTGCAGTCCGGTGACGTTGAAATACTCGCGAGTGACCACCATGCCCTGCATCGACTCGCTGCCATCGTTGCCGATCAGGAAATTGAACGTCCAGGAGTAGGCAGCGACGCCCTCGAGCGACTTTGCCTGCTTCTGCCATTCGGTCCATTGCAGCGCGGCCCAGCCCTGGCGGGAGGGCTGGCCATCGGCGCCGAGCGAATGGATCAGCGCCAGCTTTTCGGGCCGGCGATACGGCGGCGGCGTGAGCAGCACACCCTGGATCAGGCTGAACACGGCGGAGGTTGCGCCGATGCCGAGCGCGAGAGTGATTACGGCAATGAGCGTGAAACCCGGTTGCTTGCGAAGCATTCGCAGGGCGAGTCGCAGGTCGGTACGCATCCATTACTCCTCTCGAAGGGCCGCGATCGGATCGAGGCGGGCGGCCTGGCGCGACAATCAATAGGAGGTTATCACAGCCACCGCTGCGATCCGCCAGACTGCGACGGAGCCGCATGAACGTTTGACACCCGTCCCATCGAATGGTTAGCTCCGATTTTCCGTCACCGTAGCCCAGTTACCCCACGCCCGGCCCCAGAACGAAAGACGGCAGGCCCGACCTGGCGGCGCCGCCGCCCCACACCGCCGAGCCAAACCCGACTTCTCCGGCTTATGGGAGCCCGCGCGCGGCCTGGCGCGACGATCAATAGGAGGGTTATCCAGCAACCGCTGCCATCCGCCACTAGAGCAGACATAGCTCAAGACCGGGACGAATCGCCCGATACCCGCATGGCGGCCGCCAAAGCCGCCAGCGACGATTTTCAGAATCTGTTCGCCTTCCAGCGCACCGGGCCCGGATTTGTCGCTCCGATATCAGCCCTGGAAGCTATATAATGCGGTCCATGCGCTCCTTACTGCCTATTCTCGCGTTCTCGGTTCTGGTTCCGGCATGGGCCGCCTCCGTGGACGGCATTCCGATCCACTCCACAGTGCGCGGCAGCGGGACCAGGACCATCGTCTTCGTCCATGGCTGGACCTGTGACGAATCGTCGTGGCGCGAGCAAGTGCCCATCTTCGAGAAGAACTACCGCGTCATTACCTTGGACCTGCCCGGCCATGGCAAAAGCGGCTCGCCTACCCACGGTCCGCTCACCATGGAACTGTTCGCCAAATCGATCGAAGCCGTCCGGCTCGAGGCCAAGGCCGGAAAGATCGTGCTGGTCGGCCACAGCATGGGGACGCCGGTCATCCGCGAGTATGCCCGTCTGTACCCCGCCAACGTCGCGGCCATGGTTCCGGTGGATGGCGTGCTCCACCTCTCCGGAGGCCCGAACGAGCCGAACCCGGACCGCATGAAAGGGCCGGACGGCTTAAAGAACCGCGAGGCCATGATCCGCGGGATGTTTGGCAAGTCCGCCACCCCGGCCATTCAGGACCACATCCTGAAGATGATGCTGGCCGCCCCGGAAACCACAGCGTATCAGGCCATGGCCGCCACTTTCGCCGCGCCGAATTGGAGCGAGGAGACGTTTGCCGTTCCCGCTCTCGGCATCTATGCGGATCACTCCGGCTCCGACGATCCGGCGTACTTCAAGAAAATCTTCCCGAAGGGAAGCACGGTCGAAGTCCCGGGCACGGGCCACTTCGTCATGCTGGAGAAGCCGGCGGAGTTCAATCAGCTCCTAGCGGACTTTCTTCCCAAGGCTAGCTTCTAACCAAGGAGTTCCGCAGGTATGCGTCTCGTGACCCAACGTCCGATCAAAACTCTCCGGCCCCCCGCCGCCACGCTGGCCGCTCTGGCACTCGCCGCGATCCCAGCATTCGCGCAATGGCCCAGCTACCCGACGCCGGGCCCGCGGACCAAGGACGGCAAAATCGACCTGGCGGCGCCGCCTCCCCGGACCGCTGACGACAAGCCCGACTTCTCCGGTTTATGGGAGCCCGCGCGCGGTGCGGGAGGCCGCGGCGGCGAATCGATGAACGGCACGCTTCCCCTGCCCTTCGCCATTCCTACTTCGCCGGACGACCCTCCCGTCGGCCAGTTCTTCAACATCGGGGCAGGTCTGAAGGGGGGGCTCCCCATGACCCCTTGGGCCGCCCAAGTCCGAGCCGAGCGAAAGGGGAATGACAACAAGGACAACCCCGACGCCGCCTGCCTGCCGCTCGGCTTGACCCAGTTGCACATGCACCCGCAGCCCCGCAAGATCATCCAGACTCCGCGTGAGATTGTGATTCTGTACGAAGCCAACGGCAATACCCGCGAGATCCTGACCGACGGCCGCCCGTTGCCGTCGAGCGACGTCACCCCCTGGTGGTACGGCTATTCGGTCGCTCACTGGGACGGCGACACGCTGGTGGTCGAGACCACTGGGTTTCGCGACGACGTCTGGCTGGACGTGGAAGGCAGCCCGCTGACCAGTTCCGGCAAGATGACCGAGCGCTGGCGCCGCGTCAAGTACGGCCTGATGCAGATCGACATCACCATTGAAGACCCCAAGGCCTACACCAAGCCCTTCACCGTGCGGGTGAACCATCAACTCATGCCGGACACCGCGCTCATGGAATTCGTGTGCGAGGAGCGGGACGCCCGGCACTACGTCAGCAGGGGCGCCAAGAAATAGCGCGAAATGGGTATGTCCCCATTTCGCCGCGTCCCTCGAATTGCAGTAGTTCACGACGGATAGGCCTGGCCAATCCCGAGCGGCTCCCCTCCCTACCGCTGCTATCATCAGTATTCCGACATCCAACGTTATGATCATCGACTCCCACCAGCATTTCGTCCGTCTCGCGAAGCACCAGGAAGTGGAGGGCTTTCGCGAGGCCCAGCTCGCCGGCAAGAATCCAGACGCCCTTCCGAACCTCTCCGACGCCGACGTATCGAAGACCTTGCAACAGGTCATAGGCCTCATGGATTCGCGCAAGATCGATGTCGCGTTCGCCTCTCCGCGCGCCAAGGCGATGGCGACGCATGACGGCACCGTGGAGCAAAACGCCATCTGGGCCGACCTCAACAACAGCCTCGTCCTGCGCGCGTGCCAGTTGAACACCGGGCGCTTTGCGCCGGTCGGCATGCTGGGGCAGCATCCGTCGTGCCCCTCCGCGCAGGTCGCAAAGCAGCTCGAGCGCTGGGCCAACGAAGGTTTCGTCGCATTCAATTTCGATCCCGACGGCACCGGCGGCCGCTGGCAGAACCAGCCCTTCACCGGAAAGCACAATTACCCGGTGTTCGAAGCCGCGCAGGCGCTGGATCTGCCCCTGGTGCTGCACGGCAGCGAGTCCATCAATAAGAACTTCCCGCATACCGCCCTGCAATATTTGATCGCCGACATCACGGGCTTCGTGCACCTGATGATGGCCAAAGATCTGTTCCAGGAGTTCCCACGTCTGCGCTTTCTGATTCCGCATGGCGGCGGGGCGCTGCCCTGCCAGATCGGCCGCTGGCGCGCGATCGCGAAGTACAACAGCTGGGCTAGCCCCGACGAGGTCCTCGGCAATGGCAACGTGTTCGTCGACACCTGCATTTACAACCACCTGAACATGCAGATGCTGTTCGACGCCGTGCCGCTCGACAACATCCTGTTCGGCTCCGAATGCGACGGCGCGTTCCCCGGCGTCGTCAACGATGAGACCAAGGATCACTACGACAACACCCGCCGCTACGTCGACGACTCCAAGCTCAGCAGCGACGAGAAGAATCGGGTTTGTTCCGCGAATGCGAAGCGCGTATACCCGCGCGCCAGCCGCTGGCTGAAGCCCGTGTGAGTGGTGGTCAGCCGGCCGGCCACGTTTTTCGTGGGGTTGGCGCCCGGAACATCGATCCGCTGGATTGCTATACTCTGGGCAGTATCTCGGTCTCAGAACATCGCTTCCTCCGGGTTCGAGACTGGGGTTTGTCCGCGCAGGGTGAATTCTTTTGGTTCTACATGCGAATATCGGTACATCCGCGCCCATTATCGATCTCCCAACTTTGAGCTTGCAGGTGAAGCGGTTGCTTCTGGAGGCGACTCAATCGGTACCGAACCGCGACGTTTCCGATGAGGCGCTCCGCGGGGCGTTCGGGCATCAATGACACTTGCCGCGGGACACAAACTAGGCCCTTACGAGATCGTCGCGCCGCTCGGTGCCGGGGGCATGGGCGAAGTATACAGGGCTCACGACACTCGCTTGCGCCGCGATGTCGCAATCAAAGTGCTGCCGGAAGCGATCGCGCCGGGTGCCTGGGAGCGCTTCGAGCGTGAAGCGCGCGCGGCTTCTGCGCTGAACCACCCGCATATCTGCGCCGTCTTCGATATCGGGGAAGAGGCCGGCCGGCCCTTCCTGGTATTGGAACTGTTGGAGGGGCAGACGCTTCGCGAAACGATCGGGAAGCAATCCCTGGACATAAAGAGAGCGGTTTCCTTTGGTGCGCAGATCGCCGAAGCGCTGGAAGCCGCCCATGCCAGGGGCATCATCCATCGGGACATCAAGTCGGGCAACGTCATGGTGATCGGCCAAGGCCACGTGAAGGTGCTGGATTTTGGGCTGGCGAAGTATGTCGTGGCCGATTCTGAAGAAACTCTGACTCTCGATCTGTTGACGGCCGCGGGAACTGTGGCGGGAACCATTCACTATATGGCCCCGGAGCTCTTGCGAGGCTCAGCCGCCGATGTTCGCAGCGATCTTTGGGCGCTGGGCGCGGTCCTCTACGAGATGCTCAGCGGACGGCTGCCCTTCCAGGGTCCTACGCAGTTTGCCGTCACCGCCGCAATTCTGCACGAGGCGATTCCGCCCCTCCCTGCAAACGTGCCGACGGGGCTGCGCGCGATTGTCGCGCGCTGCCTCGCCAAGCGGCCCGAAGACCGGTTTCAAAATGCCAGTGAGGTGCGCGGCGCGCTGCAGACACTGCAAACCGCCCCTGTCCCAAGTCGGAAACGTTGGTACTGGGCTCTGGGAGCGATCCCGGTATTGGCCCTCGCAGCCTTCTTGTGGCAGCACTCGCAAACCATTACTCCGCGACACCTGACCAGCACGGGTGCGCCGGCGTCCGCCATTCAGGGGGCCAACGATGCTTTCGAATTGGCCATGAACTTGAATCGGGTTCAAAACGACATTCCGCGGGCCCAACAGGTACTGGAACGAGCGATTTCGCTGGATCCGCGTTTTGCCGAGGCGCTTCGTTACCATGCGCTCAACTACCTCATCCTGATTCTGAATGGTTACTCCAACGACACCAGTCTGCTTTATAAAGCCGACGAGGAGTTGCGCCGAGCGGAGCGGGAAGCGCCGCACTTATCCGGTATCCAGGTGGCACGCACAGCACTGTACTTGATGCAGGGCCGCAAAGATCTGGTCGCACCCGAACAACTCGATCGAATTATTCAGAAGGAGCCCTCCAACCACGATGCCGTCTTGTGGCGCGCAATTCTCCTCTGGCTGTCCGGCGCAAACGCGGAATTGAAAAAGCTGATCCATGGAGTTCTGGAGCGCGAGCCGCTAATGGGAGCTGCGCGCATGTTCCTCGGGGAAACTCTGCGCACCGAAGGAGATCTTCAGGGTGCGATCCAAGAGGAACAGCGAGTGCTAGAGCAAGGCCCCGGGAACATAAGCGGCGTCCGTTTTCTGGCGCTGGCATACATGGATGCCGGCGAGTCGGCGAAGGCACGCGCCTTACTGGAAGAAAAGCGTCCGGCATTCGGCAAGAATTATATGTGGCGTCTGACGTCAGCCTTGTTACTGGCGCGCGACGGTCGGCGCAGCGACGCAATCCAGGCAATGGACGAGGACACATTAAAGTTCGCTGCGGTAGCCTTCTCGGCCACGCTGGATGTCGCCGAGTTTTATGCAGTATTGGGTGATACACCGAGAGCCATCGAGTGGCTCGATAAGGCCGTCCGCAACGGAGATGAACGCGTCGAGTGGTTCCGCAGAAACCCACGGCTGGCCAACATTCGAAGAGATGCGCGCTTCGAACCGATCATCGAATCTATTGAGGCGCACCGGAAGCAGCGCCAAGCGCATTGAAGGTTTGAGCCCTTTCGCCTCCCCGTTACTCCCGGCGGAACAAGCCGCGGATTGAGGCAAGCGCCCTTACGTCACACTTCTTGCGACGATGCCGGCCGCCATCAGATTAGCTGCGTCATCGAGGCCCCGTCGGCGAACGCCATCTGGTTCCCCCGGTGCCTGCGGCGACGAGCATAAAGCCGGTGTTCGACACGGGCCCCTTGGTGCCGCGGTGTTTGCTTATCCTCGAGGCGAAGGTCCATCTTGACGCCGGCTGGCATTGCGGCAATCCGGCTTTCCACGCTGTCCTCGGCGATGGCCGGAGGGACCAAATAAGGAACCATCAGGCACGCCAACACCAGAGAAATTGTCCTTCGCAGAATGCGTCCTCGATTCGGGTCAGGATTTCTCAGGACGGCCGGCGGCCCGGGAAACATCGCTGGCGTCAACCCCGGCCCTGCAGCCAGGGCTCGAGTTCGTTCCGGACCTGAGCCCCCTCGACGCACACCGGACAACATTTCTCGCAATATCGGCCGGGCTTCTTGAGAGGAATGTGCAAGACATCGGGCACCCGGCCACAGGTGTCGCATTTCTCCTGAAACCTGCTTGTGCGGAAACAAGTTTTCCCGGCTAGCATGCCAGGCCGCCCGGAACGAGAATGCTTGGAGCCTCCCCTTCGAGAGGACTGTTGGGGATGAGATGTATGGTAGGCCGAATCACGAGAACTTACCTCGTGCACGCAAAATCCGTAGTCTCGGACCCAGGGGAGTGATCGCCTGCCCAAATTGACGGGCAATATTCTGAGCGGTTACGAGTCTTAGATGCTATACGGAGTATACCAATCCGGGCGACGCCATGCGCTGCTCTATCTCCCACAGCCGTCCGGGATTACGCTCTCCGTCTTACGCCAGGCAAATTGCCCATTCACAAATCACGGCCGCCGGCCCGCCGTGCAACGTGGACGGGGGGAGCTGCGGCTGCGTGAGAGTGACTGGTTCACGTCGTAGGTCCAGGCCTCGCTTGGTCGCCGGCTGTCCAGTACAACAACGGCGATGTCATCTACTCCGTCGCCATTAAGATCAGCCGTAACAACGTAGGGATCGTAATCCGGAGCGGGCGTCATCGCTCCCCCGTCACCGGATCTCGTATCCCGGATGTCCTCGTCGCAGCCACAATCATGAGCGGTGGCCCGCCGAAACTCCGGATGGTGGCTGAGCCAGGTCGCAATTGCCTCTCTCCGTCCTACGTCAACGGGTTTCGCAAGCGCTGGGGACGCCGCGGCGGCGAGCAGGATGCCCGCCATGCAACCCTTCCCTGCGATGGCGAGCATTCGTTTTCGGTTGCGCCTGTCTGGGTTGACTCCGATCGGACGCCGCAGCTTCCCGACGGCGGTTCCTAATGCAGCCGGTACGGCTGTCCCGGCTCCGGAACGAGATCGGGCACCTTGGGCGGTTCCATCGCTGCCGCGCCTTCGATCCCCTTCCCCGTCACATTGTGGGTGCCGATCAACGGCCCGGCGAAGCCGGTGACCTTGATCTGGCGGATCTCCGCTTTCCGGATATTCGCCAGCGCGATGCCCTTGGCGCACGTGCCCGTCACGTCGATCAGCGAGAAGCCCTCCAGCGGCTTGGCCGGATGGATGAGAGTCACGTCCGCCAGCATCGGACAATTCTCCAGCTTCACATGCGAGAACCGAAAATGGCGCAGCCGGGGAATGCCTTCCTCGCCCGGCACCGGATCCTGGTCCTGCAGCCCGCTGGTGAGAGCGTTGACCTGTAGAAATCCGCGCGTCAAGCCCGACGCTTCCAGATCGCTGGCGGTGATGTCTTCGATGAACGCGCCGCGCCCGATGCGGGTCTTGATGTAAATGGCGTACGTGCGCGCGGCGGTGAACTTACAGCGCTCGATGCGGACGTTGCGGATGCCGCCCGACGTCTCGCTGCCGATGCCGATGCAGGCGAAGTTCGAATCCGCAAACGTGCAGCCGGTGATGAGCACGTCCTCGGTGGTTTCGAGCAGCCGATACGCCTCGCTGCCGCGGCCGGACTTAATGGCGATGCAGTCGTCCCCGGTCGCGATGTCGCAGCCGTCGATGCGCACGTGCTGGCAGGAGTCGATATCGATGCCATCGCCGTTGCCCGTGGTGGTGCGGATGTTCAGGTTGCGGATGGTGATGTTGCGGGAGTTGGTGGTGTGGATGGCCCACATCAACCCTTGGGTGGCGGAAAACCCGTCCAGCAGAATTCCATCGCACCCAATCGGCTCTACCAGCGCCGGATGCCGCAGCGGATCGCGGGCGTTGGGGCGGCCGCCCACGGCCGGGTTACCGGCGATCCGGCCCGGCCCGCTCACGCCGATGTGGCTGGCGTCCAGCGCGTAGATCAGGCCCACATGCCCCGGAATCCACTTTCCTTCCCAGCGGACCTGGGTCACCGGATAGTCCGCCAGGTCCGGCGTTCCCACAAGCGCCGCGTCCTTCTCCAGGCGCAGCAACGTATGGGAACGCAGCGCGAGTGCGCCCGTGAGGTAGCCGCCGGCCGGGACCAGAACCGAACCGCCTCCCAGCACGGAGCAGCGGTCGATCGCCTGCTGGATCGCCGCGGTGTCCTTCGTTGTGCCATCCCCCTTGGCCCCGAAATCCCGGACATTAAACGTCACGGAGGGCCACGCCGCAGCGGGCGCGTCCGCAGTCGCCGTACGCAGGACGCCGGCAGCCGCCAGCGCGGCCGGAGCTTGCAGGAACCTTCTGCGGAGCATCATCGAATTCATGATCGTCCATCCGGCATCGGGCGCGCCACTCGTGCCCCGCCGCCACCTCCCCAAACCCACGCGATGGTATAGTACGCTGAGTTGCGGATGCAAACGGAGGTTTCCATGTTGAAGCGCCAGGTATCGGCCTGGGCACTCTTGCCCGCCCTTCTCGGATTGGCGTCCTGCCAGGGATCCAACACGGTCGACGATGCGAAGCTGCGCAGCGCCGATCAAGACACGGGCAACTGGCTGATGTACGGGCGAACCTACGATGACCATCGATTCAGTCCCTTGAACCAGGTCAACGAACAGACGGTCGGCAAACTGGGACTGGCCTGGAGCCGCGAGATGGGCACCACGCGCGGCCTCGAAGCCACGCCCCTCGTCGAGAACGGCGTCCTCTACACCACCGGCTCCTGGAGCGTGGTGCAGGCCCTCGACGCCAAGACCGGAGAGGTTCGCTGGACCTACGATCCCAAGGTGCCTCGCGAGCGCGCTTACTTCATTTGCTGCGACGTCGTGAATCGCGGCCTGGCCCTGTACCAGGGCAAGGTGTACGTGGCTACCCTCGATAGCCGTCTCATCGCGCTCGATGAGAAGACCGGCAGCGTCGTGTGGACGGCCGCCACCGCCGATCCTTCCAAACCCTACTCCATCACCAGCGCGCCCCGCATCGCCAAAGGCCTGGTGGTCATCGGCAACGCCGCCGGCGAGTACGGCGCGCGCGGTTACGTCTCCGCCTACGACGCCGAAACCGGTAAGCAGGCCTGGCGCACCTACACCGTCCCCGGCGACCCTTCGAAAGGGTTCGAGTCCAAGGCCCTGGAAACGGCCGCCAAATCCTGGTCGGGCGAGTATTGGAAGACCGGGGGCGGCGGCAATCCCTGGGAAGGCGTCGCCTACGATCCCGCGCTCGACCTGCTCTACTTCGGCACCTCCAACGCGACCGCCTGGTATCGCGCCCTCCGCGGCGGCGGCGACAGTCTGTATACGGCTTCGATTCTCGCCGTCCGCGCCAGCAACGGCGAGGTGGCGTGGTATTTCCAAACCACCCCCGGCGACAATTTCGACTACGACGCCACTCAGCCCCTGGTGCAAGCCGACCTCACCATCGGCGGCCGCGCCCGCAAAGTCATCATGCAGGCGAATAAGAACGGGTTCTTCTACGTCCTCGATCGCGAAACCGGTGAGTTCATCTCAGGCGCGCCTTTCGTCAGCGGCGTCTCCTGGGCCACCGGGCTCGATCCCAAAACCGGGAGGCCCCTCGAAACGCCGGGCGTCGCCGAAATGAAGCCCGTGCTCGTTTCGCCCGGCCCCGACGGCGGGCACAATTGGAACTCCATCGCCTTCAGCCCGGCCACCGGCCTCGTTTATCTGGCCGCGAAGTCGGGCACCCAGTTCGTGCACGCCCCCGACCCGAAATTCAAATACAATCCCGATAGCAACAACCTGGGTCTCGACCCGACGTACGACGGTCCCTTGAACGCCAAGATGGTTTCCATGCCCCCCGCCAAAGGCGAGCTGGTGGCATGGGATCCGGTCAAGCAGCAGGCCGCCTGGCGCGTGGGTTACCCCAGCCTCGTGGGTGGAGGCGTTCTCGCTACGGCTGGCAATCTGGTCTTCCAGGGGCGCGCCGACGGCATCCTGGCCGCCTATCGCGCCACCGATGGCATGCAGCTCTGGCAGTTCGACGCCGGCACCGGCATCATGGCCCCTCCCATGACCTACACTGTGGATGGGACCCAGTATCTCTCCGTGATGGTGGGTTGGGGCGGGTCCCCCGCCTTGTTCAACGCGCCCGGCTCCGGCACCGTGAAGCCCGGCTATGGCCGCATTCTCACCTTTACGCTCGGCGGCGCCGCGACCTTGAAACCGCCGGCCTATGGCCACCCGGACCCGCCCGTTCCGGTTCTCACCACCACCGCTCCCGCGCCCGTGGTCCACGAAGGCGGCATGCTCTTCAATACGCACTGCGCCGGTTGTCATGGCATCAACGCCGTGGCCGGCCCGCTGCCCGATCTCCGCTATTCCAACAAAGCGACCCTCGAAGGAATTGAGGACATCGTGTTGGGCGGCAAGCGCGCCTCGCTCGGCATGCCCTCATTCCAGAAGATCCTCGACGCCAAACAGGTCCACGCGATTCAGGCCTACCTCATCACGCGCACGCGCGAATCGGCCAAGCAAGTTCAATCGAAGTGACGCGCTTGGCGCGGCACCAGCGGTGTGAGCGGCCCCAGCCCCGGCTTACGGCAGCCGGTAGGCCACCGTCGTCTCCTGGGCCGTGATCACCACGTACTGCTTTCCGTCCTCGCCCAGATACGTAATCGGGTTCGCGTAACCGTTCGCCGGCAGCTTCGTCTCCCACACCAGCTTCCCGGTTTTCGATTCGTACGCGTGGAAGCGCCCATCGTCCGTCGCGCCGATGAACAGCAGGCCGCTCGCGGTCGCGACCGAGCCCCCGATGTTGTACGACCCGGTATTCATGACCCCGATCTTCTCCAGCGATTCGACGCGGCCAAATGGGATGCGCCACGCGACGTCTCCCGTATTGACATTGATGGCGAACAGCTCGCCCCACGGCGGCGACTGGCACGGCCAACCCGTCGCCGGATTGGTGATCGCGCCTACGTTCTTGCGTACGAACGGGACCTGGCTGGAATCGCCCGCCCCGCTGATCTTTCCCGCCGGGCGTTCCTTGGCCGGAACCTGCGCCACCATTTTCTGCACGCCGCCCCGGTCGTGCGAGTTGATGAAGTAATAACCCAGCTTGGGATCGTAGCTGCCGCCGCCCCAATTGAAGCCTCCGTCCGGGCCCGGAAACACCACCGTGTCCGTCATCCGCACCGGCGCGAAGGGGCCATCATTCTGCGCGTTCTGGAACAAGGCTTCGCAATACTTCTGCTGCTCCGGCGTGAACTTCGTGATCTCGTCGCGCTTCCAGGTGGCGCGCGCCAGTTGCGGAGGCTTCAACGGGAACGGCTGCGTGGGCGAATACCACTCGCCCGGAACATCGCCCTTCGGTACGGGCCGCTCCTCCATGCCGAAGATGGCTTTCCCCGAGCGGCGATCCAGAATGAACACCAGGCCGGTCTTGCCCGCCTGCACCAACGCCGGAATCTTCCGGCCATCCTTGACCACGTCCACCAGCGTCGGCTGCGGCGGCAGGTCGGTATCCCACAGGTCGTGATGCACCGTCTGCAGGTACCACTTCATCTTCCCGGTCATGGCGTCCACCGCCACTAGCGAATTGCCGTACAGGTTCGCGCCGGGCCGGTCTCCGCCGTAGCGGTCGTCGCTCGGCCCGCCGATCGGCATCAGCAGCGTGCCGGTCTGCCTGTCCACGGTAAAAGTGTTCCACACATTGACGCCCGCCCGGTTCTTCCATCCATCGTTGAGCCAGGTCTCGTGGCCGGGTTCTCCCGGCCGCGGCACCGTGTGGAACGTCCAGACCAGCTTTCCCGTCGATGCATCCCACGCGCGCACATCCCCTCGTCCGCCATAAGAGCCGTTGTCCTGCAAATGGGAGCCGGTGAACACCAGGTTCTTGTAAATCGCCGGGGCGCCGTTCAATCCGTAGGGAGCGTTGTCCAGCCCCTCGCCCTTCATGCCGGGCTTGAGATCGAGTTCGCCCTCCTTCGCAAAACCCGGCACCAGTTTTCCGGTGCGGGCGTTCACTGCCACCAGGAAGCCATCTTCGGTGCCGAAGAAAAGCGTCGGAGGCGCGTTGCCGCTGCCCGGCCAATACGCAATCCCGCGCGAGGTCCGGGGCGCGTGCTGGTGATCGAAACTCCAGATCCGCTTGCCCGTGTCGGCCTCCACTGCCACTAGGCTTTGATAGGGAGTCGCGAAGTACAGAACGTTGTTCACCATCAGAGGCGTCGTGCCCGAAGCCCGCCGGTTTCCGCTGTCCGAAGCCGGCTTCGATTCGACTCTCCAGGCCTCGACCAGCCGGGCGACGTTGCTCGTGTTGATCTGCGTGAGCGGCGAGTAGCGCTGCGCCCCCGGATCGCGCCCGTAGGCCGGCCAGTCGTTTTGGGCATGGGCTACTCCCACGGCGGACACGGACAGCAGAGAGATGGTGCGGATGAACAGAGTTCGGCTTAGCATGGTTTGTTCCTTGGCACCGCCATTATATACGCCGATTGCCATTCCGCCTTGCTCCCGGTTTCCCATCCCCGTCCCGAATCGGTAGACTAGCGGAATGCTCAAGCGGACTCCTGTCGGCGCCCTTCTGATCTTTGCCGGCGCTCTGGGCGGCCAGACTCCCGGCAAAGTCGATTTCGGCCGCGACGTGCAGCCGATCTTTCAGGCGTCCTGCGTCGGTTGCCACGGCCCTTCGCAACAGATGGCCGGCTTCCGGCTCGACCAGCGGCGCTACGCCCTGCCGAACCGCGTGGGCGCCAATGGGGCCCGGATCGTTCCCGGCGACACCGGCCGCAGCCGGCTTTATCAGAAGATCCTCGGGACTGGAGGCGGGCTCCGCATGCCTCCCACGGGACCCTTAAGCCCAGAACAAATCGCCCTGATCAAAGCCTGGATCGAGCACGATTGCGAGTGGCCGGACGCGCTGTCGGGTGAGACGCCGCAGGTGCCTCCCGATCCCAAGGCCACGCGGATCATGGAAGCGCTGCGCCGGGGGGATCGGCCGGGGTTCGACCAACTTCTGCGGGAGGACCCAGCGGCCGGCCGCGGGCGAGGACCGGGCGGCTCGACGCCGCTGATGATGGCCGCCTTGTACGGCGACGCAAGCTCCGTGCGCCGCCTGCTGGAAAGCGGCGCCAACCCCAACCTCCCGAACGATGCCGGAGCCACAGCGTTGATGTGGGCGGTGGACGATGAAGAGAAGACGCGCTTGCTGCTGGATGCAGGTGCGGACCCCAATGCGCGCTCGGGCGAAGGCCGCACCGCGTTGATCGTCGCGGCAGGACGGTTCGGTTCCAGCGCCGTGGTGAAACTGTTGCTGGACCACCCCGCCGATCCATCAACCGTGTCTGCGCAGCGTCAGGCCGCCGCCAGGGCCGCCGCATTGGCCGGGGATGAGGAAGTGCTCCGGCTGTTGGTGGCGGCCGATCCCCAGAGTCGAGCCGGCGCTCTTCCGGCCGCGGCCCAATCCCAGTGTGCCGCGTGCATCGGTCTGCTGATCGATGCGGCGAATCCCGCGGCACTGAACCGCGCGATGGTCATTAGCGCCTTGCTAGGCGATGCGCCGGCGCTGAAGCGGATTCTCGACCGCGGCGCCCAGGCCAATGCGCCCGACCCCGCCGGCGATGGAGCGAGCGCGCTCGTCCTCACCGCCGGTTCGGAATCCGCCGGGCTGGAGACGATCCGGATGCTGGTCGAAAGAGGCGCCGACCCCCATGCCAAAAGCGACCAGGGCGAGACCGCCCTGGACGTGGCCAAGCGGCAAGGAGAGACTCCCATCGTGGAGTTCCTGAGGAAGGCTGGAGCCGCCGAAAGCCATGCGCCCGAGACGCCGGCGGAGAAACCGAAACCCGCCGATTCGGTCCGCGCCGCGGTCCGGCGCAGCATTCCTCCGCTGCAGCGGGCCGATCTCGCGTTTTTCAAAAAATCCGGCTGTGTCTCCTGCCACAACAACAGTCTCACCATGATGACCCTCGCCGCGGCTCGGAAGAACCGAATTCCGCTGGACGATCCCGCGGCTCAGGCTCAATTGCGCACCACCGGGACCTACATCGAGAGTTGGCGCGAGCGGGTTCTGCAAGGGATCCCCATTCCGGGAGGCCAGGACACCATCAGCTACATCCTCGCCGGCTTGGCGGCTGCCCACTATCCGCCGGATGCCGCGACCGATGCGCTGGCGCGGTACCTCAAGAACACGCAAGGGCCGGAGGGAGAGTGGAGAATGGTCGCCACGGGCGGTTCCCGGCCACCCATTGAATCAAGCGGTATCGAGGTCACCGCTGTTTCCATGCGGGCCCTTCAAACCTACGCGCTGCAGACCCAACCTGCCGAATACCAAAGAGCTATTCAGCGGGCGGCCTCCTGGCTGGAGAAGGCCCAGCCGACGACCACGGAAGACCGGGCCTTCCAACTCCTTGGACTAAGCTGGGCGGGCGCGGCCAAGGAAAGGCTTCGGCTCGCCGGACGCGCCCTTCTGGAAGCACAGCGTCGGGACGGCGGTTGGGCTCAGCTGCCGACACTGGCGAGCGACGCCTACGCTACCGGCCAGGTTCTGGTCGCGCTGAACCAGGCCGGCTCCCTGGCCGTGACCGGGGCCGCGTACCAGCGCGGAGTCCAGTTCCTCCTCCATTCCCAACTGGAAGACGGGTCCTGGTACGTCAGGAGCCGCACGATTCCGTTCCAGCCCTACTTCGACAGCGAATTCCCGCACGGCCGCGAACAGTTCATTTCGGCGGCGGCCACCAATTGGGCGGTGATGGCGCTTGCGCCCGCCGCCAGGTGAGCCGCCCTTCGTCATCAGCCGGAAGTGCCGGACAAGGCCCGCGAGTCGGTGACGTATAATTGGAAACCATGAGAACGCTCGCCGCCGGCGTCCTGCTCGCATCGCTCGCCCCCGCTCTGCAGGCCCAGCCAACCCGTACCGCGAACGTTGGTCTGTACACCGACGCCCAGGCCGCGCAGGGCCGTACTCTTTACGGCGAAAAATGCGCCAAGTGCCACGGCGACGCGCTCGAAGGGAAAGCCGCCCCCCCGCTGGCGGGAAGCCCGTTCCTCGCCGTCTGGGGAGCGGAGCCATTATCCGAGTTGGCGGGCAAGATCCGCAACACCATGCCGGCGGACAATCCGGGGACGCTCCAGCCTGCCGAAACCGCCAACCTCATCGCGTACCTGCTGCAGGCCGGCAAGTTTCCATCGGGACGGAAGGAACTCTCCGCCGATGAGGCGGGGCTGAAGTCCATCGTGATCGCCGCGGCCCCGCCCTCGGCCGGCGCGGCCGCTCAGTCGCAGGCGCCCTTCTTCCCGGCCATGGGCAATCTGAATCAGGTGATGCGAGGCATCCTGTTCCCCGCTTCCAACATCATCTTCAACGTCCAATCCAACGACCCCGGCGCGCCGGTCAAGCCCGCTCCGGTGGCCGCGGGCGCCAACCCGTCTTTCAACTGGACCGACTGGGGCGCCGGTATCTACACCGGTTGGCAGGTGGTCGACTATGCCTCGGTGGCCATTGCCGAGTCCGCTCCGCTCCTGCTGACGCCCGGACGCCGTTGCGAGAACGGCAAGCCGGTTCCGGTCGATCGTCCCGATTGGATCAAATTCACCCAAGGGCTGGTCGAAGCCGGGCGGGAGGCGTATCGGGCCTCGCAGTCAAGAAGCCAGGAAGCCGTGAGCGACGCCACCAACCAGCTCGCCGATTCCTGCTTCCAATGCCATCGAGTCTATCGCGACAAGCGCGGCGGCGCCGCGGCCCGCTGCACTCCCTGAGCCGGCGGCGGAAGAAACGCCAAACCCCGCCGTGAGCCGCCGGCTGAATCGCCATGGGTCACTACGCGAGGCGGCGTGTTTGCACCTCGCAGCCCATCGTTTTCCGCGGCGAGAGCCTGCGCTCCAAACACCGACGCCAACGGAATTGCAGCAAGCCCGTCCATCCCTGATGCGCCATTCGGATTTCCTGCTCGTGCCAGTCGCCCGGCCAGATCGGATTTCTATCTCAGAATCCCGGATGATTCACGGGGTCATGCCGCTTCGTCCGGAGGCCGCTACGGCTGGCGGCTCGCCGGCGGCGTGATCCCATTCAGCCGCAAATACACGACCAGTTGCCCATAGGTGTCCTGGCTGTGCGTCATCAGGAAGTAGAGCATCCGTTGCCGGCTCGACAGGGGCCCCATGAACAGAGGGGAGGCCACGCGCGTGGCGAGCCCCTGGTCGCCGAACTCCTTGATGACCGCCACCCCGTAATCGCCGACCTTTTGCAGCGCGGCCATCGCTTCCGCTTTGGAGGTGGCCTTGTCGTCGATCGCCGGCGCCGGCGTCTTCGCGCCCAGCCCCTGCAGCAGGCTGAGGTTCACTTGAGCCACATGCAGCACCCGCTCGCCGAAGCTCTGTTCCGACGGAGTGGGCTTGAAGCCGTACTTATCTTCCGGCATCGCCCGGGCCAGCCCATAGAGCATCACGTTGTTCCTCGTCCAATCGTTCTCCATCTCGCAGGAAATCGTGGAGCACGGTCCCATGAAGCTGAAGCTGGGCGGAGTCGTGGCGGCCGCCGGCGGGACTTGCGCCTGGGCCGCGGCCAGGCCCGCGATGATCGTCAGTATCGTCAATCCTCTGATATGCAACATAGTGCATAGTCTAGCCCATGGAGCGACGGTATGCAACTATGTGCATATGCTTCGCGAAGTCATTCTGACCGTGCTCGCCCACCGGCCCATGACGGGCTATGAGATTGCCCGCAGCTTTGACCAGGTGCTGTCCCATTTTTGGCATGCCTCTCATCAGCAGATTTATCGGGAACTGGCCCGCCTCGACGCCGACGGATGTGTCGTCTTCCGTGAGGTGGCGGGAGCCGGCAAGCCTGCCAAGAAGCTCTACTCGCTCACCAAAAACGGCCGGACGCAACTGCAACAATGGGTGGCTGCCCCGACCGGTCTGCCGCGCCCACAGTACGATCTCTTGGTGAAGCTGTTGGCCGGTCTGATGGTCAACCAGCCGGCCTTGCGGCGGGAAATCGCGCGCGTCCAGGGCGAGACCGCCGCCTATCTCAAGCTGCTTCGGTCCATGCACGAGAGCTGTCTGAAACAACCCCTCAGAACGGGTTACGATTTCGCGCTCTACCTGGCGTTGCGCCGCGGGTTGCTGCTGGTGGAGGCTCAGTCGGCCTGGCTGCGCGAGGTGAGCCGCTTCCTCTCCCGCGGCGCGCTCAAGAGGAGCCGGCCGCGCTAAGCGCCGGCGAGTGATATAGAATATCCCGGTAGGCGCGTGGTTTGCCGCGCCATCCAGTTTCGATGAGGAGGGGTTATGTGCGATCAGGATCATTTTGAGAACGACCGGCAGGACGCCGAGGCTCGCGGTCTCGTGACCCGAAAGCAATTCGGCAAGATGTTGGCCGCGGGCGTGGCCCTAGTGCTGCCCCGCGTCGCCAACGCAGTTGCCGTGACCGAATCGGACGTCACCGTGACGACGCCGGACGGCGCTGCCGACAGCTACTTTGTGCATCCGTCCAACGGCGCCGCCCCCGGCGTTCTGATCTGGCCGGACATCTTCGGTCTGCGGCCGGCGTTCCGCCAGATGGGCAAGCGGCTCGCCGAATCCGGCTATTCGGTGCTTGTGGTGAATCCGTTCTACCGCACCAAGAAGGCCCCCACGGCCGACCAGGGAGCCGCCACCGCGATTCAGGAGCTGATGCCGCTGGCGCGCAGTCTGAACGAGACCACCAACATGACGGACGCCAAGGCGTTCATCGGGTGGCTCGACCAGCAGTCGTCCGTTGCCAAGAATCGCAAGATGGGCACCCAGGGCTATTGCATGGGAGGCTCCATGGCATTCCGGACCGCGGTGGCCATGCCGGATCGCGTCGGAGCGGTTGCCTCCTTCCATGGCGGGAACGGACTCGTGACCAAGGCGCCGAATAGTCCGCATCTACAGGCGGCGACGACCCACGCGCAGTTTCTCATCTGCATCGCGGAAAATGACGACAAACAGGCGCCGGACGAAAAAGACGTCATGAAAGAGACGTTCGAAAAGGCGCACGTGCCGGCGGAGATCGAAGTCTACCAGGCGATGCACGGCTGGTGCCCGCCGGATTCGACGGTCCACAACGAGCCTTTGGCCGAGAAAGCCTGGAGCCGCCTGCTCGCGCTCTACGGAAAAGCGCTGGCCTGAACCCCGGGTCCGGCAACATCGTGATCCGTATATCACGCTTGCTAGAGCGCGCCCCTGCTCGGAATTGATACGCGTTTCAGCTGGGCCGCTGAACCCTTGCCGCCAGTGTTACACTGGTCCGTTTGAACCACCTAACATCAACCGATATTCGGAAAGGGATCGTGTAGCAATATGAGTGAGCAGAGTTTAGCGGCCATCTTACAGAAGACCAGCCCCGTCAAGCTGTTAAGGAATTCCTCCATCGGGCCTTATGTGTACCCCGTGGTACAGAGTGAGTATACAAGCTGGAGGGACGAACAATGGGCGTGGCAGCACGCGTGCGTTTTATTCAACCAGTCCTATCACATGTCGGACATGTACGTGGAAGGGCCGGACGCGCTCAAACTCCTCTCCGCTCTCGGGATTAATACGTTCAAAAACTTCGGCCCGAACAAGGCCAAGCAGTACGTGGTGTGCAGTCCGGAAGGCTATGTGATCGGAGACGTCATCCTCTTCGGCCTGGAGGAGAACGTCTTCAACCTGGTAGGGCGGCCGTCGGTGCACAATTGGGTGCAATACAACTGCGAAACCGGCGGCTACAACGCCAAGTGCCGGCGCGACGAACGGGCGGCCGCCCAAAAGGGTCCCATCGTGCGCCAGGCATACCGGTACCAGGTGCAGGGACCGAACGCGCTGAAGCTGATGGAAAAGGTGCTCGGCGGCCCTGTACCCGAAGTCAAATTCTTCCAGATGACCACCTTCACCATCGCCGGCAAGACCGTTCGCGTGCTGCGTCACGGCATGGTCGGACAACCTGGCTTTGAGCTGTTCGGCCCCTGGGGCGATGGCGAAGCCGTGAAGTCCGTCATCGTCGAGGCCGGCAAAGAATTCGGACTGCGTCTGGTGGGCGGGCGCGCGTATTCTTCCAACACGCTAGAGTCGGGCTGGATTCCGTCTCCTCTGCCCGCCATCTACACCAGCCCGAAGATGAAGGCCTACCGCGAGTGGCTGCCCGCCACCGCGTACGAAGGCGTCTGTTCGCTGGGCGGCAGCTTCTATTCGGACAACATCGAAGATTACTATCTGACGCCCTACGACCTCGGCTACGGCGCCAGCGTCAAGTTCGACCATGAGTTCGTCGGCCGCGAAGCGCTCGAGAAGATTTCCAAGAGTCCGAAACGCACCAAAGTCACCCTGGCCTTGAATGAAGACGACGTGCTGAAGGCCATGCGCACCATGTTCCAAAAAGGCGATCGCGCCAAGTACATCGATTTCCCGTCCGCCGTGTATGCCACATGGCCCTATGACCAGGTCATGAAGAACGGCAAGACCATCGGCATCTCCACCTGGGTCGGCTACAGCTCGAACGAGGGCAAGATGCTGACCTTGGCGATTCTCGACAACGAGCACGCCGCAAACGGCAATGACGTCACGTTTGTGTGGGGCGAGCAGCCGGGCACCGGTTCCAAGCCGACCGTCGAACCTCACGTCCAGATGGAAATCCGCGCCCAGGTTGCGCCCGTGCCCTACGCGGAAGTGGCGCGCACGGCCTATCGCCCGAAATAAGAAGTTCCTCGCACGATCCTCGTGGCGCCGGCAATTCGCCGGTGCCACGGTCCTCCTCAAGACCTGCTTCCGTCGCCCCACTCGGCCCACCGCCTCGTGTAGTTTCTTGGCCGTGACCCCGTCGACGGCGGCGTTCAATTTCGGCCAGCTTTCGAAACCGTACGACCGCGCCAGCACGAACTGGGCGTCGTGCAGCGCAAAGGTCTCGGGAGTCGCGGTGCGGTGATACGCGGTGACCTCGGCGATGGCTTCCGGCGACGAGGCCCGGTAGGCTTCGAGCAGTTCCTTGGCCTGGCGCTTCAATTGATCAAGGTCGGGATTCGCGCGCATGGCGCGCGTCGGCGGCTGGTGACTCATATGAGCTCCTTTCCTGGCCCCGCCTTGCGGCGTGGCACAATCGGTGCCCGCGGTCCGCTGTTACCGGGCAAGAAAAGAGTTCATGTCGCGATCGCTGCTTGCGAGCAAGTGCGGAGTGGACGCAGTCCTTCCCGCGGACCTGGATGGCGCCCCGCGCGCCACCTGCCAGCATACCAGAGGCCGCTTGATCCTGCGTCTAATCCTAGGGCGCTGGCTCGATCCGAAGCAGCGCGCCCACTTCCTGATCGGTTAGGGCATAAATGTTGCCGTCCGGGCCTTGGCGCACATCCCGGAAGCGCTGGTGCAGGTCGCCGAGAAGCATTTCGCGGCGGATGTCTTCGAACTTGTCGTTCAAGACGACCCGCTCCAGGTGGCCAAACCCGCGGATCTCGCCATAGCGCGCACTGCCCACGAACAGGTTGTTTTTCCAGGCGGGGAATTTGTCTCCGGTGTAGAACATGATTCCGGATGGCCCGATGGAAGGCACCCACACGATTTGCGGAATCTCCATACCTTCTTTATAAGTGGGGATGCGCGTACCGTCATATTGGCGGCCGAAACTGATCACCGGCCAGCCGTAGTTCGCGCCGGGCTTGAGCAGGTTCACCTCGTCCCCGCCATTCGGTCCGTGCTCGGCATTGAAGATGGTGCCGGACGGATGAACCACCAGGCCGAGTTGATCGCGGTGGCCCAGCGTATAGATTTCCGGGCGATACCCGGGCTTGCCAACGAAGGGATTGTCGGGCGGAATGCTGCCATCGTCCTTCAGGCGAAGCACCTTGCCGTAGGCGCTCATGGGGTCTTGCGCCTTCTCGACAACGCCGGCCGCGGGCGTCGTCATCAGAATCGTGCCATCGTGCGCAAAGGCCAGACGGGAACCGCCCACGTTGGTTCCGGGCTCAGTGCTGTAGAGCTCCTGGACTTGCGTCAGGGTATTGCCCTGCAACTTGCCGCGCGCGAGAACGGTGGCGGATAGATTGCCTTCGCCCGGCTTGCTAAAGGCGAAATAGATCCATCGATTTTGGGCGTATTGAGGATGCAGGACGAAATCGTAGAGGCCGGCGTTGGCGCGGGCGTTAACTCTGGGAACCCCGCCGATCGGTTGCGGGTCGAGGACACCATCACGAACGATGCGCAGCTTGCCGCCGCGTTCGCTCACCAGAATATTGCCGCCGGGAAGAAACGCCATACCGAACGGCCGGTCGAGCGACTTGGTCATGACGGTGACCTTGATTTTGTGCTGCTCGGCGGTATCGAAGAGGAAGGGACCATCGCCCAACGGGGCACGGGGAAGATCGATGACGTTCGCCTGCCCGCGCACGAGCGCAGCCGCGATCAGGACGGTGAAGAGAAGATGCCTCATGAATACACTATACGCGGCAAGATGGCCCGCCCGGGACCAATCTGCCGGAGACGGCGCGGGATTGGCGCCCGGCTTCTCGCCGGCAGAACTATCACTTCTGCTGATGAGTCCTATCATATTTCCGGCATTGACTTCATGATGCCAAACGCATAGTCTCGCTTGAATCGGGGTGATTTCAATGCGCCTAAGACTTCGCAGTTCTAAGCACTTCTTTGCAGTGGCGGCGATGCTGGCCGGCCTCGGGTTTTTCTTGCCCGACCGGATGAATGCCCAAGGCTCGACCAACGCCGCGGTCCTCGGCACCGTGACGGATTCCGCCGGGGCCGTCGTTCCCAATGCCTCCGTTCGCGTGAAGAATGTGGGAACCGACCAGGAGCGGCAAGTGGCGACCGATGCTCAGGGCCGCTACACCATTGCGGATCTTCCCATCGGGAATTATGAAGCGCAGGCGACCGCGCAGGGTTTCCAAACCACGGTGCGCCGCGGCATCACCCTGACTGTGGGCGCACAAGCCGTGGTGGATTTTTCGCTGGCGGTGGGACAGGCCCAGCAGACGGTCACCGTGGAGGCCGAGGTTTCGCAAGTCGATACGCTGTCGACGGCGGTGTCCTCCTTCGTGTCGCAGAAGCAAATTAACGACCTGCCGCTGAACGGCCGCAACTTCACCGACCTGGTGACGTTGGTGCCCGGCGTGTCGGGAGGATCGCAAATCGGAAACGGCGGGGCAAACCTCCTTTACGGGGTCCAGAACAACTTTGCCGTTTCCGGTGCGCGCGCGGAAGGCCAAGCCTATCTTTTGGACAGCACCAATATTCAAGGCTTCTGGAACCATGGCTCCGGATCGGGCGTGATGGGCACGACGCTGGGCATCGAGGCGATCTCCGAGTTCTCGGTTCTCACCAATACCTATAGCGCGCAATTCGGCGGCAATGGCTCCGTGGTGAATGCGGTCAGCAAGTCCGGCACGAACGCCTTCCATGGGTCCGCCTATGAGTTTCTGCGCAACAGCGCTCTGGACGCCGCGAACTTCTTCGACAACTCAACCGGCTCCAAGAAACCCGCGTTCCGGCAAAATCAGTTTGGCGGCAGTCTGGGCGGGCCGATCAAGAAGGACAAGCTGTTCTTTTTCGTCAACGACGAAGAGCTTCGCAAGTCCCTGGGTCAGACCTTCGTTGGGCTGATTCCCGACGCCAACGCGCACCTGGGAATCGTGAACGGAGTGAACGTCGGCGTCAATCCCCTGGTTAAGCCCATCCTGGACCTTTATCCGGCAACCACGTTAACGTCCCCCACCGGCATCGTTCAGGTCCCCGAAGTGGACACCACGACCGGCAACGAGAACTACCTGCTGGCGCGGATCGACTACACGATGTCGAGCAAGGATTCGCTGTTCGTGCGCTACGTGCGGGACTACGGTGACACCACATTGCCTTTTCTGGGCTCGCCGTTGCCACCGCGCTGGCCGGAAGTCGGCTCCACCCGCAACCAGTTCGCGAGCGTCGAGTATCGCCGCGTGATTTCACCGTCGATGGTGAACCTGTTGCGCTTCAGCTTCACCCGCAGCCGCGAGACGGACGTGCAAGCCAAACCAGACCAGACCCCCGCACTGGACTTCTTTCCCGAGCGGCACCAGAACGGCGGAGTGAACATCACCGGCTTATCGTCGATCGGCACCAGCATCTTCGCGCCGCTTCTGGAAGTGCAAAACAAATTCCCTCTTTCAGATGACGTCTTCTGGACGCGCGGCGCCCACAGCCTCCGCTTCGGCGTAACCCTGGACCGTGTCCAGAGCAACTTCCAGCAGCAAGGATGGTGGGGCGGCTTCTACACCTTTCCGGGCCTGATCCCGTTCCTGCAGGCCCAGCCCAGCTCGTTTCAGGGGCCGGAGCCCGGGTTGACGGACTCCTATCGCGACTTTCGCGAACGGGAATTGGACCTATACATCCACGACGAGTGGAAGGTGCTTCCGAAGCTGACGATCAACGTCGGCGTCCGCTACGAATATGTGACCAATCCCACCACCAACGTGCACACGCTGAACACGCTCATCAACCCACCTTTCGGAACGTTCCAGAAGGTGCCCAACGTCTTCAAATCGAATCCTGCGGTGCACAACATCGATCCGCGAATCGGATTTGCTTGGGATCCTTTCGGCGATCATAGGACGGCGATCCGCGCCGGGGCCGGAATTTTTTACGATCCGATTCGCGCGCGCAGTTACGCGTCCGGGTACTACTTCAACCCGCCCTACGCGCTCGCTTTCATTTTCGGGGCGCCCTCGTTCCCGAATCCCTTCCCGGGCGCGCTGCCGCCGCCGGCACAGCTCGTGGGCGTGGACTATAACACGACCGTCACGCCCCACATGTATCAGTGGAATTTCAACATTCAGCACCAGCTGTTCGAATCGACCAGTTTGACCGTCGGCTATGTAGGCTCGCGGGGCGTGCATCTCTATGGCGCTCGCGATATCAATCCCGTGCTGCCGACAGTGGTCAACGGTGCGTCGGTATATGGTGTCCCGTTCGGCGCGGCGCGGAGCGGCATCGCACCCAACCCGCGGCTCAATCCAGCAGGCGCCGCTTTGAACAGCGAAGCGCCCATTGCCGACTCGAATTACCATTCGTTGCAGGTTGGGTTGAACCGGCGCTTCTCGCACGGCGTGCAAAGCCAGCTTTCCTACACCTGGTCGAAGTGCATGGACGATGCCTCCGGCACGTACGGCTTGGAAGGCGGCATCCCCTGGTCCGTTCCGCTGAATGGTTCGTATGACCGCGGGCGGTGCCTGTTCGACCGGCCGCACGTGTTCCACTTGAGCGGAGTCTACGCGTTCCCGTTCAAGCAGAACATTTTGGTCAAAGGATGGCAGATGAGCGGCGGAGTGACCGCGCAAAGCGGCGCGCCGTGGAATGTGACCGTCGGCTTCGACCAAGCCGGAAACGGGATTGCCGGCAGCGAGCGGCCGAACCTCGTCATGCCGAGGGATCAAATCATGCAAGACAAAGTGACGCAGTGGGTCAACCCGGCCGGATTCTCGCTACCGGCGCCCGGCACGTTTGGGAACCTGCAAAGAGACTTTTTGGCCGGTCCAGGCATTGTCAACCTGGACTACTCGGTCATCAAGGAGACGACCATCAAAGAGCAGACCCGGCTTCAGTTCCGCGCCGAGTTCTTCAATCTGCTGAACCACGCCAACTTCGCCCTGCCCATTGCCGGCGCGTTCACGGCTACTCCCAACGGCGGCGGGAATCCGAACCCGACGTTCGGCAAGATCACGGCGACCACCACCTCGTCCCGGCAGATCCAGCTTGCCTTGAAGTTACTGTTCTAGCATCGCAAAGCACAACCCTGCGCCGAGTAGTTCGCGGATGGGTAGCGAACTTCCCGGCGTTGCCCCGAAGGGGACGCCTTCGCATCGCATCCTGATACTTCGAGCGCCTGCGCTTGCAGGGCGCCGGGCCGTTGCATAGAATCGAGTCTTGGATCCCATGAAAGTGACTTGTTCGCGGCTGCTCCTGGCGGCCCTTTTGCTTCCCATGAGCGCGGGCTCCCAATGGCTCAACTATACGGTGCCGGGAACGCCGCGGCTGAAAGACGGGAAACCGAACCTCTCCGCTCCTGCGCCGCACGCTCCCGATGGCAAGCCCGATCTGACGGGCGTGTGGGAGCACGAGATCACGACGCCCGCCGAGTTCAAACGCATGTTCGGCACCGCGTACGAGGCCGAGTCCAAAGCGGCTCTGATCGGAATGGAGCTCGAATCGGTGCACAAGTACGCGCTCAACATCCTGGTCGATTTCAAGCCCGAAGAGTCCCCTCTCACGCCGGCTGCCGAGGCGTTCATGAAGAAGCGCAAAGCCGAGCAGCAGGTGACCAACGTTTGTCACGGCGAGTATGGCTGGCCGGTGGCCGGACTGCTGGCCGAGCCGTTCAAATTCGTGCAAGCGCCCAAAGAGACGATGATTCTGTACGAAGTGGACAACCTCCGCCGCCAGATCTTCACCGACGGGCGCGCATTTCCGGCGACGTTCGAGTTTCCGGCGTATCTGGGATATTCCACGGGCCGCTGGGAGGGCGACACCTTCGTGGTGGAGTCGCGCGGATTCAACGACCGGACGCCGCTCGATGCCTTTGGGCATCCGCGCAGTGAAGACATGCACGTGACGGAGCGCTTCCGCCGTCGCGACTTCGGCCATCTGGATACCGAGATGACTTTCGACGATCCGGCGATGTACGCGCGGAACTTCACGGTGAAAATTGCCTACAACCTTGTGCCTGACAACGATATCTTCGAGATGTTCTGCAATCAGAACGAGAAGGATCGCGCGCACATGGTGAAGTAAGAAAGGCGGGCCAGAGAGGGCCGCCGCTCAGTGATTCACTTTGCGGTCGCCGTTCGGCTTGGCGCTGTAGGGCTGTTGGGGGAGCCCGCCGAGTGTGATGACCGTCTTGCCGTCGCTGCGCGTCAGGCCGGCGGCCCAGGCGTGCTTCGCGCCATCCTTGGCCTGGAACGCGGTCACCGTGATCTCTTCGTGCGCCTCCTCCATGGCTTTGTACACCGAGGTGCTGAAGCCGTTGCGATACAGAACGTTCGGCGGGGGCAGTTCGAGAGCCCAGTTGATGACCCGGCCCCGATCGTTTTTCACGTCCAGATACAGCCAGCCGTGCGGGTTGTCGGGCGATACCTTGGTCACCTTGCCGGTCAAGGTGATGGGCTTCCCATCGTCGTACTCGGCCTGGAAGGAGTGATGAGCGGCCATCGGAATCGAAGCGCCCAGCAAGCAAGCGCCGAGCGAGAACCATAACCGTAGTTGCCTCATGAGCATTCTCAACCAATCCTATAGCGCTTCCCGCACCACGCGGAAGCCGATGTCGCCGACCTTCAAATCCGTCCCGTAATAGTAGTAGCGCGCCGACAGGCGCAGGTAGGGGGCGAAATTATCCCAACCGCCGCCGCGGAAGACGGGGAGCCCTTCGAATCCGCCGCCGTTGATCAGCAGCCGCCCCCTCGCGTCGAAACCCTTGGGGGGGCGGTCGGCGCCGTCGCGGCCCGGTCCGCCGCGGCCGCCGCCTCCAAAGCCGCGCCCGCCGCCCAGGCCCCGGCCCGGCTGCGGCCCCTTGGGATCGGTGCTTACCTCGGGCAGCGGGGTGTAGTCGTAGTAGGCCGCGCGGTCGTCCGCCCACTCGCGCACGTTGCCCAGCATGTCGTACAGGCCCCACGCGTTCGGTTTCTTCAAGCCCACCGGATGCGACTCATCATCGGAGTTATCCGCGAACCAAGCGTAGTCGCCCAGGGAAGCCCGCGGAGGGTCGGGAGCGCCCGCACGAGCGGCGTATTCCCACTCCGCTTCGGTGGGCAGCCGATAGGTGTAGCCGTCGTCGCGCGCGTTGAGTTTGTCGAGGAATGCGTGGATGTCGGCCTTGTTCACGCTATCCACGGGGTTCTGCGGGCCCTTTGTGTCGCTGGGATTGGAACCGGGCCCCATCACAGCTTCCCATTGGGCTTGCGTCACTTCGTACTTGCCGATTTCGAAGCCCTTCGTCAGACGCACGCGGTGGGTCGGCACTTCGTCTTCCAGGCAATCCTTGTCGCCCTCCACGCAGCCCATGAGGAACTCGCCGGGAGCAATCTTCACGAATTCGATGGACGTGGGGCTCTTCGCTCCGCCGGGCGCCTTGGACGCATTCGGGCTTTGCGCAGCAGCGAGGCTGGGCGCGACGGCAACCAGGGACATCAGGAATCCGATGCGGACCGAGATCATAGAGTTCCCAAGGACACGGAGCACGTATATTCTGGCAGGGCGGCCCCTCGCCAGCAGTTCCCCACGGATAGAGACGTCTCCTGGAACGCCCAGGTGACAGGGGAGCGAAAGATCGGAACACGGCCCGAGTGGGCGCTCGCTGGAGCGAACCCGTGGACTGGTTCCGCGTCAGGGCCGTTGAATCATTTCGATGCGGTTGCCGGCGGGGTCGATCGCGATACCGATGACAATGCCCGTATTTCCGAAGGGCCGGGGATCGCCGGTCATCGAGCCGCCGGCGGCTTTGATGGCGGTCACCGTCGCCGCCATGTCCTTCACGTTGAGGATGATGTGCGGGATGGGGTCCTTGAGGTCGTCGGAGTCGCGATGCATGAGCACGATCGGCTCACTCTTGTTGGCCTTGGCGGCGTCGACGGTGGCGCCGAAATTCACGAAGATCTCCGGTCCCGCGCCCGCGCCGATCCGATTAACCTCCTGCATGCCGAACGCGGCCTGATAGAACTTCGCCAGGGCAGCGGTATCTTTGGCGCCGACTCGCACGGAGTTCAGCGTCACTTGGGCGTGTGCGGCGCCAGCGAGCAACAGCGCGGCGGATACGGCAATCCGAGTCGTGTCCATTCTCTTCATCGAAGTCTCCGGTGGAACGTTTTATCTATGATAGACCGCCACGCCGGGCAAATGGGAGCTTGCACCATTACTCAGGCGAGCTGGACGGGGGAACGATGCCTTTCAGCCGCAGATAGACGCACATGTATCCATAGACCTCATTGCTGTGGCGCACCATATTTTATTGAGAGTGGCGAGGCGGCTGCGGGTGGGCTCGGGCGGGAACGGCCCGCCGAGGCGCGAACTGACCTGTTCGAAGGCGTTCTGATCGGTGGTGGCGTCGAAGGCATGATCGCAGGCGTCGACGGCTTGCGCCAGGGCGGCGACGAGTTCGGCTTTGGTGGTTCCGCCCACGCGGGTGAAGGGACGCGCCGTGTTCGTGAGAAGTCCGGTGCAGACCCCGAGGTCGGCGCCGGCGATGTGAGCCATGCGCTGGGCAAACGTCTCGATTTCAGGAGTCGGGCGAAAACTGTAGAATTCGGCGGGCATCTTATCCGCCATCTTGGTGAGGTTGCCGCGGACAATCGTCCAGGAGAAGCGGGCTTCGTGGACGAGCGGGTTGGGAGCCTGCGCGGAGACCGCGGCAAATGACAAGAGCGCGGCGACGGAGATGCGTTTCATTGGACCTCAGTCTTACGGAAGTGATTTCATGTGCTGGAGAGACTGCTCATTTTCCAGACAGATTTCGTCGACTAACTCGGTGTCGACGACGATGCTCTGCCGCAGAGTGACAGTCCAAGGCTTGGTATACGCCTTGGGATCATCGACCGTGACCTGGATTTCGAGGTGTCCGAAATCCGGGCGCCGGATCTGCTCCCGCACTTTGGCGGCCTCGGTGATCACACTGCCGTTCCAGTCGATCCAGGTATCGTTGCGCACTCCGATTGTGTCGATCACCAACGTATCGCCGGACCATTTTCCCGATGAATATCCCTGCCACGAGGGCGCCGGATCCTGGGGCAACGGCCGCGCGTCGGTGAAGACCTGGCGGTATCCGGCGTTGTTTTCGTTAAGCACCACCAAGAGCTTCGGCGAGTGGACGAACTTCAATAAATGCGGCAGCCCGTATGCGCGCAGAAAGTTATCCGGCAGGCATCGGATGTGTGGATCGTCTTTCGCCAGGTTGGCAGTGCGCTTCTTGACGATGGGAACGAGCCACGGCTGATAGGGCAGGCCGCCCGGAAGATCGACGCCAATGTTGGCCATCTGGCGCGAGGCCCGGATCTCCCCGGGATCGGCGGGACGGTCGTCGGAACTCTGCGGTTTTCTCGGGGCAACCGCGGTCGTGGGACTCGACAATTCGCTCGATGGACGAATATTGGGCTCGCCCGTGGCCCAGATTCCGGAGAAGTCCGGCTTGCCGTCCGCCAACCGCGGCGCGGGGGCCGACATGTTCACGCTGCCATCGGCCTTCCGGGGCACGCCCGTGGTGGGATACTGCAGCCACTGGGCGCCCAATTGGGTGAAGGCGAAGGGCGTGCCCAGAAGGACGAGGGCCGCGGGCACCAGCGTTTCGTAGCGACGGCGCATGCGGAGTTCCGGGCTCGAGCGTCGAGAAAGAAACAGACGCGGCATTGGGCCAGGATACATCAATCCACGCCGCTTGTGAGGGGCGACCGCCGCGCTTACACCTGCCGAGTTGGTAGAATCCTCCGATGACTTGGAAACTGGTCCTGATATTGGCCGTTGGCGGAAGCGCCTTCCCGCAAGGCCGCTTGGTCAACAACGTCGGGAATTTTATTCACGACGTCGGCGACCTGGATCGCTCCGTGCATTTCTATCGCGATGTACTGGGCATGGAGTTGCAGCGTCCGCCGGGCGATTGGCAATCCACCGAAGGCGTGCTGAACATGTACGATGCGGCGGGGGGCAAATTTCGCGTAGCCAGCGCGCAAATCCCGGGCTCGCCGATGCGGGTGGAGATGGTCGAATTTCAAGGCGTGGATCGCCAGCCGGTAAGGCGGCCATGGGGGGCGGCCGGAACGTCGGTTTTGATGATCACAGACGCGGATTTGGCGCCCGTTCAGGAACGGTTGAAAACCGCCAAAGCGCCGATGCTGGTGAATGTGAAAAAGGCTTGTGACGGGCGCGGACTGGTGGCGGCCGATCCCGATGGCTTTGCTGTGATGATCGTGGAACGCGGGCCGGCTGCCGGTTCTCCGCCGGCAAAAGCGAATTTCACCGGAATACGGTTCGGCTATCTGGTCAGCGGCGACGCAATCGCGAAAGGACCGTTCGCGGCCTTGGGACTGCAGGCGGAAACGCGCGCGCCGGCGTGCCGCCCGATTGAGGACGTCCTCCTGAACGACCGAGGCGCCGCGATTGTGACGCTTCCGGGAGGCTTTGAAATCTGGCTGGTGACGGCCAAGGGCAGGGCGGCGGACACAGCCGTTCGTCCGCACGATCCAGGAGCGGCCGTGCTGCGCTTGATGGTTTCCGACGTCGATGCGGCGGTCCAGGCCTTGCAGCAGTCGCAAACCAAGGTGGTTTCGGCAGGCGGCGCAATCCAGACGCTGCCCCCAGCGGGGCTACGCGCGGCCATTCTGCGCGCCCCGGATGATTTGCTCATCCAGGTGGTGAAGTAAGCGCGTGAGGATCCGTCGGGCGTTTTCAGCCTACGCCGCAGACCCACGCGAGACCGAGTGGATATAGAATATTCGAGACGGGTGAGTTCTACCGATCAATCAGGAGAATCTGTGTTGAAGAAACTTGTTGTCGCCGTAGCCTGCCTCGCGTTCCTGTGTGGGAGCGCCCTGGCGCAGGATGCAAAAACCGTGATCGCCAATGCGCAAAAGGCATTGGGCGATCTGCAATCCATCACGTATTCGGGATCGGCCAAGGATGTGGCCTTCCAGCAGTGCGGGGCCAACTCCACCGATATGCAGTGCCGCGGAACGCACGATCCGATGCGGCCGATCAACAACTACGTCCGCGTGATCGATCTCGCGGCCCCCCTGTCGCGTGCCACGGGAGCGACGAACAACATCGGGGCCGGCGGCTCAACCGCGGTAGCGCCGGGAACCTATTTCCAGGGGGTCACACCGCAGCAAGCGGATGTCTCGCAGCCCTGGGCCAACTCCCTGGAGTTCTATCTCACTCCGTGGGGTTTTCTAAAGGGCGCGGCCGCCAACAATGCCACCGTGAGCAAAGGCAAGGTGAACGGGAAGAGCTACACCATGCTGACCTGGATGCCCGCCGTCAAAGCTGCTTCCGGCGCTTCCTACAAGATCAACGGCTATATCGGCAAAGACAACCTGGTGGAACACGTCGAAACGTGGCTGGGCGAGAACATCATGGGCGACATGCGCATTCTTGCTACCTACACCGACTGGAAGGATTTCGGCGGCGTGAAGGCTCCGGCGAAAATCGTGCAGACCCGCGGCGGATGGCCTTTCTTCGAAGCGACGATCACCGCGGCAAAAGCGAATCCTCCGGACGCCGCGACCCTGGTCTCCGCGCCCCCCGGCCGCGGTGGCGCGGGTGGCGGACCACCTCGGGCTCCCGCGCCTCTGACAGTCACTTCGGAGAAACTGGGCGACGGCGTGTACCGGCTCACCACCGGCCCCGGCAGCTATGATTCCGTGATTGTGGAATTCAAGGATTACGTCATGATGCTGGAGGCCGGACAATCCGTGGCCCGCGGGGTCGCCTACGTCGCGGAAACCAAAAAGCTCATCCCCAACAAGCCGATCCGGTACGTCATGAACACCCACCCCCACTCCGATCACACCGGCGGCCTGCCCGCGTTGGTGGCGGAGGGGGCCATCATCATCACGCAGAAGAACAATGAGGAGTTTCTCGGGAAGGCGCTCAATACTCCGCGCACTCTGCTGGACGATGTTCTGGCCAAGAATCCGAAGAAAGCCAAAATCGAAGCGGTCGCGGAAAAGAAGGTCTATTCGGATGGAACGCGCACGGTGGAGTTCTATCATACGTGGCCGGTCCCTCACTCCAACGGGTTGATGATCGCGTACATTCCCAAGGAGAAGATTCTGTTCCAGGGAGACTTCTCGGTGAATCCGGGAGAACCGGCGAACGATCACGTGAAAGCGCTGTTCCCGATTCTGGAAAAGCTCAATCTGGACTTCGACCGGTACATCAACGTGCACACCTCCGCGGCTCCCCAGCACAAGTCCGATGTGTGGAAAGCCATGGGGAAATAGAGACGAATCGGTCCTCCCCAGCCGCTGCCTCGGGAAACCCGGGGTGGCGGCCCCGGAGCTTCGTCCGGCGCAATTGGCCCATTCTCTTGTAAGCCGTTGATCCAGCAATGGTTTGCCGGAATTCGGCCGGCGCCGGGGAGCCAAGCGTCGGCACGGGTCCCTGCGGCCAACCCCAAACGTGTTGCAGTCGCCTGACTTCGGCGTAACCTGAGATGCCGGGTTCCACGTCGTGACATTCGGCCGCTTTCCGCATGTGGGATATTTCTGCGATAAAATAATTGGGCCCCCGATGATGACCATTCGACGGCAAATCGTTGATCCAGCGATAGGTTGCAATCTATGAAACGCTTCCTTTGGGTGGGTGTTCCGGCGGTTCTGACGGCCTCCGTGGCCTTTTTGCCACACAGTGCCGTGGGCCAGTCGGCCACCGGAAGCGCGGTTGCCACGGCCGGGACCGATCCCCATGGCGCGATGCTGCACACCTACTGCGTGGGTTGCCACAACACGCGCGCGAAAGTCGGTGGTCTGGCGCTGGACGGGCTGAACCTTCAAGCCCCGGCGAATGACGCGGAAATCTGGGAGAAAGCCTTGCGCAAACTGCGCGGGCATTTGATGCCGCCGCCCGGCAATCCCCAGCCGCCGCAGAAGGATGTGGATTCGTTCGTGACCTGGATGGAAAACACCCTCGACACGCATCCCACAGGTCCCACGGCGGGTTACGTGCCGATCGAACGTCTGAACCGCACGGAATACATCGCGGAAGTGAAATCTCTGATCGGCGTGGATGTGAAGGCCGACATCCTGCCACAGGACATCAAGGTGGATGGCTTTGACAACATTGCCGCCGCGTTGAGCGTCTCGCCCGCGTTCCTGGACCAGTACGTGAGCGCCGCCCGGCACATTGCGACGCTCGCGGTGGGCGATCCCAATCCTCGGGTTTCGAATGTCAAATATCTGATCGCGGCGAACCAAAACGCTGAACTGCCGCTGCCACCGGGCACGCGCGGCGGGGTTCGATTCAAGCACAATTTCACCGCCGACGGGTTGTATCGGATCAATGTCGACGACCTGGGGGTGGGGCTGTACACCGGTCAGGTGGAGAATGAAACCACGCTGGTCATTATGATCGACGGCAAGATTGTGTTCCGGCAGCCGATCGGCGGGCCGGAGGATCTGGCTCTGGCGAACCGCAAGGCCGCCGAAGGGCGCGCCGAGATCATGAACCGCTTTATGAAGATTCCGGTTCAGGTGCAAGCCGGCGTGCGGGACGTGGTGGTGACGTTCATCGACCGCGCGCACGTGGAGTCGGATGAGAATGTCGCGAACGGTTTCGGCGGCATTGGGCCGCTCGGCTTCGGCAATGGGAACGGCCGGATGGCGCGCTTGGCAGACGGAATCGAAATAACCGGCCCGTTCAACCCGACCGGGATTTCGCGAACGGCCAGCCGCGCACTGATCTTTGTCTGCGACCCCAAGAAGACCGGGGACGCCGCCTGCGCCAAGCAGATTACGGAGAGTCTGGCGCGCCGCGCGTTCCGCCGGCCGGTCACCGCCGACGACGTATCCCAACTGATGCCGTTCTATGCGGCCGGCCGTGAGAACGGTGGGACCTTCGATCAGGGAATCGAGCAGGTGGTGGCGGCGGTGCTGGCTAGCCCCGACTTTCTGTATCGCGGGATTCGCGGACCCAAGGGCGCCGCTCCCAATACCGAGTTCGCCCTCACCGATCTGGAATTGGCCTCCCGCATCTCCTTCTTCTTGTGGAATACCGGTCCCGACGACGAACTGCTGAAACTGGCGGCGGCGAGCGGGCTGAGCAAACCCGGAGCCCTGGAGAAGCAGGTGCGGCGCATGCTGGCGGATCCCAAAGCCTCCAGCCTGGTCACCAGCTTTGCGATGAAGTGGCTGAACCTCGACACGCTCGATTCCGTGCAACCCGACCCGGCTTTGTTCCGGGGATTCAACGAACAATTGCGTCACGATTTTTCAGACGAAGCCGAAGATTTCATCAGCAGCATTCTTCTGCAGGACCGGAGCGTGCTGGACCTGCTGACCGACAACCACACGTTTCTGAACGACCGGCTGGCCCGCCACTACGGGATTGACGGAGTGATCGGCTCCCAGTTCCGCGAGGTCACCCTGGCCGGGAAGGAGCGGGCGGGCCTGCTGGGCAAGGCCGCGGTGCTGTTGCGGACGTCGTATGGGGACCGCACGTCTCCGGTGTTGCGAGGCCAGTGGGTGCTCGACAAGCTGATGGGCACGCCGCCGTCACCGCCTCCGCCGAACACCGCCACCGATCTGTCGCAAAAGGCGGGCGAGGCGCCGAAGACGGTCCGGGCGCGGCTGGAACAACACCGCAACAAGGCGAGTTGCAACCAGTGCCACGGCGTCATTGATCCCACCGGGCTGGCTCTGGAAAACTTCGACGCCATCGGAGAGTGGCGGACCAGCGACCGCGAGGCGCACGCGCCGATCGATGCCAGCACGGTGCTGCCCAATGGCGTAGCGATCAATGGTCCCGTGGAACTCCGGGCGCAACTGGCCGGGCGGCCCGCGGAGTTCGCCGAGGCGGTGACGGAGAAGCTGATGACGTACGCCGTCAACCAGCAGTTGGAGTACTTCGACATGCCGCAAGTGCGCGCGATTGTGCGCGCGGCCGCGAAAGACAATTACAAGTTTTCGTCGCTGGTGTTGGGAATTGTGAATTCCGATGCGTTCCGGAAACAAGGTCCGGCAGCCGCGCCGAAACCAGACGGAGTCACGGTGGCGGCCCAACGATAAGAGTGGGTCTGCAAAGGAGAAACCATGTTCCTTACGAAGAAACACCTTGCCCGCAGGACGGTACTGAAAGGGGCCGGCGTGAGTCTGGCACTGCCGTTTCTGGATGCCATGGTGCCCGCCGCCACGGCTCAGTCTCAAACAGCCGCGGTTCCCAAGCTGCGGGCGGGCTTCTTCTATCTTCCGCACGGCGCCATCATGGGCAACACGTCGCATGGTCCCTCCATGGACCACTGGACGCCCAGCGGCTCGGGCGCGAATTTTAAGCTCAGCCCGATTCTCTCCTCGCTCGAGCCGTACAAGAAGTACCTGTCGTCGTTCGGCAATCTGGAGAACGCCGCCACGGCGGGATCGGTGCATACGTTCACTCCCGCAACCTGGCTCAGCGCCACGCGTCCCGACACCGGCGGCCCAAAGGCCCATATGGCCACGACGCTCGACCAGGTGATGGCGAAGTTCATCAGCCAGGACACGCCAATGCCCTCGCTGGAACTGGCCGCCGAGACCACCGTGCAGGTGGCGGCGGGCGGCGGCGGCTCGTATACGACGCTCTCGTTTCGCGATGCGGAATCGCCGCTGCCCATGGAGTACAATCCGCGGAAAGTCTTCCTGGAACTCTTCGGGGAAGGCGACACCACGCAGGAACGCACGTCGATCAGCCACCAGACCAACAGCCTGCTCGATCTGATCCTGGACCGGACCAAGAAGCTCAAGAGCGAAGTGGGTAGCAGCGACCGTACGGTACTCGACGGCTATCTGGACAGCGTTCGCGAGATCGAACGGCGCACCCAAATGGCGGGCGCGCACGATCTCTCCGCCCTCAAGATTCCCGATGCCCCGGTCGGGCCCCTGGACAAATTCGAGGACCAGGTGAAGATCATGTTCGACCTTCTGGCCCTGGCTTATCAGGCCGATATCACCCGGGTGGCCACCTACATCATGGTGGCGGAAGGCACCAACCGGACCTACAACCACATTGGGGTTCCGGATTCGTTCCACCCCGTCTCCCACCACGCCAACGATATCGAGAGACTCAACAAGCTGGTCAAGATCCAGAGCTGGCACGTCGAGAAGTTCGCGGAATTCGTGAAGAAGCTGGCCGAGACGCCGGACGGGCAAGGCAGCCTGCTCGACCACTCGATCCTGATGTACGGGTCGAACATGAGCAACAGCGACTTGCACAACAACTATCCGGAACCGAACATCGTGGTGGGCGGCGGCATCGGCAGGATGAAGCTGGGTGGCCAACACGTGGTGCTGCCGGAGCGCACGCCGATCGCCAACCTCCACCTGACCCTCCTGCAGAAGGTCGGGTTGCAGCGCGATAAGTTCGGCGACAGCACGGGCACGATCGCGGAAATCTAGGGATGAAGGGCCGAGTGGATCGCAGAGAACTTTTGAAAAGCGCCGCGGCGGGCGCGCTCGCCCTATGGGCGTCGCCGCGGATTCGCGGGCAGGAAGCCGCGGGCGGCGTGCGCCGCCTGACTGACAAGCTCGCCGTGGTGGATGGAGGCGGCAGCAATGTGGTGGCGTTCTCCGCCGGCGACGGGCTGGTGCTGGTGGACAGCGGCGCGCCGAAATCCGGCGACCGGGTGACCGCGGCGCTCCAGAATGGGGCCGGCGCCTCCAACGTGCGGACGCTCTTCAATACGCACTATCACCTCGACCAGACGGGCAACAACGAACTGTTCGCGGCGGCCGGGGCCAAAATCATCGCGCACCAACGCACCCTCCAGTGGATGTCGTCCGATTACTGGGTGGAGGCCGAACAACGGTATGAGAAGGCGCGTCCCAAGGCGGCGCGCCCGGCCGAGACGTTTGCGACGACCGGTTCCTTGCAAGCGGGCGGCGAACAGATCGACTACGGCTACCTGCCCCTGGCCCACACCAGCGGCGACATTTACGTCTTCTTCAAGGAGGCGAATGTTCTGGCCGTCGGCGACGCCGCATCCCCCGTGCGCGATCCGGCGCTCGATTATTTCACCGGCGCGTGGATCGGCGGCCGCGTGGACGCCATGGATATCGTGCTCCATCTCGGCAATGACCAGACCCGGATTGTGCCCGCCTATGGTCCCGTCATGACGCGAGCCGAATTCAAGGCCGAACGCGACATGATGGAAGAGGTTCGGGCCCGCCTGTTCAAACAGGTTCGGGAAGGCGACGGCCCCAAGGACATGTTGGAAGAGGGCGTTCTGAAGGGCTTGGCCCGGACGTGGAAAGATCCGGAGAAATTCCTGTACGACGCAGCCAAGGGCCTTTGGGCGCACCATGACAAGCTGGACCCCAATGTCGTGTAGCTGTGGGAGGGTTGAGTGAAACGTTTCGTTCTCGCTGTCTTCTGTGTGATTGGTGCCGCTGCACCGCTTCTGCCGCAGGCTAAGGACTCTCTCGCCAGTCTCATTGAATCCGGAAACCGCAAGGCGGCGCTCGAGCGGATTCGCGCGGGCGCGGATGTGAATGAGGCGCAACCCGACGGCACCCGCCCGATCCACTGGGCGGTCTACCGGGTGGACTATGAATTGTTCTCGGCGCTGATTGCGAAGAAGGCGAAGGTGGACGTTTCCAACGACTTCGGTTCCACGCCGCTGGCCGAGGCCGTCAAGCTGGCCGACGCGACCATGGTGAAGATGTTGCTCGACGCCGGCGCGGGCCCCGAGGGCGCCAATCCGGACGGCGAGACGGCATTGATGCTGGCGATCAAGACGGGAGAACTGCCCATCGTCCAGATGCTGGTCAAAGCCGGCGCCAATGTGAATACGGTCGAAAAACTGGATCATCAAACGCCGTTAATGTGGGCCGCCGCGGCTCCCAAAAACGCCGGGGAGATGGTCAAGCTGCTGCTTTCCAAAGACGCCAAGGTCGGGGCGCGGGCGCTGTACCACGACTGGCCGAGCCAGATTTCCTCGGAGCCCCGCGCGCAGTATCGTCCGGTGGGCGGGCTGACCGCGATGTTGTATGCGGCGCGCGGCGGCTGCTATGAGTGTGTCGAGGCGTTGATCGGAGCGGGCGCCGACGTGAATCTGCCGACGCCGGAAGGCGTGACGCCGCTGATGATCGCCTTGGATAACGATCATAACGACGTCGCCAAACTGCTGCTGGATCGTGGGGCCAATCCTAATGTTTGGGATTGGTGGGGGCGCACGGCCCTCTATATCGCCGTCGATCGAAAGGACGGCGGCAGTAGCGCCGGCTTGGGCGGTGGAGCAGGCCGGGGACGCGGTGGACGCGTCGGAGCGCCGCCGGTTGCGGATCGCGGCACTGGCCGTCCGCCCGTTTCCTCCATGGACATCATCAACACGCTCCTGGCGGCAGGCGTCGATCCCGATCCGGGACTCAATATGCACCGCCCCAGCCGAGGCGGGAATAGCGGACGCTTCATCGAAGAGTTTCTGAACACGGGATGCACGCCGTTGATGCGCGCCACCATCGGCAACGATCTCGAAGTGGTTCGCCTTCTGCTGGCGAAGGGCGCCTCTCCCAACACCATCGCGATGGGGCTGACCCCGTTCCTGGTGGCGGCCGGCATCGGAACCGGCGGGCGCGGAACGGGTCTGGCGGCTTCCACCACCGCGGGCGGCGCGGCGAATCTGGCCCTCATGGACGTGATGGCGCAACACGGCGCCGACCTGAATGCGCAAGTCACCGGCACGAAAACCTACTCCATGCGGATCTCCCGCGCGCCCTCTTCCAATGAAGGCATGACGGCTCTCCACGCGGCCGCGCAGGCGGGCAGAATCGAAATGGTGCGCTTCCTGCTCGACAAGGGAGCCAGTCCCACGATCGTCGACGCCAACGGCCGCAAGCCGATCGATCTGCTCGCTGCCGGCGGCCCGCGCGGCGGAGGGGCTCCGGCGCCTCCCTCCGGAACCGGCAACATTGCGGCTCCTGCCGCCGCTGGGACGACTCCCGCGGCGGGCGCGCAAGGCGCAGCCGGCGGTGCTGCTCCTGCTGGCGCCGGAGCGCGCGTCGGCTCCGGAGGGAGGGGCGTCGACCCCGCAGCCGCGGCCGAGATTCGCACTCTTCTGCAGGACGCGTCCTCCAAGAAGTAGTCCGCCGGCGCGAACGGCGGGCTGCGTTGAACCCGCGGACCGGCCAGGCTCAATCGTGATGTTTCCGCCCTGCCCGTGAGGCCGCGCCAAGAGCACGCTTCTCGTTCGGTGGGCGGCAGGCCCGAGGATTTCTGGCTATATAATACAAGCCATGCGAATATTCTGGGTGGCGCTCCTTGTTTCGACACCGGCTCTGGGCCAGTGGCTCCATGTGACGACCCCGGGCGTGCCGCGCCATCCGGATGGATCGCCCAACCTGACGGCTCCAGCGCCGAAAACCGCTGACGGAAAACCCGATTTCTCGGGCATGTGGGTGCCGCGGGACGAGCTGAAGTGCAATGCGCAGGAGCGCGGCGTGCAATGCACCGAATTGGCGCTGACGCCGCAGGTCATCAACATTGCGACGGGTCTCAAGGACGGTCTGCCGTACCAACCCTGGGCTGCGGATCTGGTCAAGAAGCGCCGCACCGAGCTGGGTGTCAACGATCCCCATACCCACTGTATGCCGCCGAATTTTCCCCGCGCCTGGGCTTTTCCGGAGACTGAGAAAATTATCCAGGTTCCGGGGATGCTGGTGGTGCTGCACGAATTCAACGCCAGCTACCGGCAGGTCTTTTTCGATGGCCGCGGTTTTCCCGACGATATGGTTCCGGCCTGGAGCGGCTACTCCGTCGCCCACTGGGAAGTCGACACTCTGGTGATCGAGTCCAAGGGGTTCCGGGATGACGAGTGGCTGGATACTACGGGCAACCCCCTGACCGGTGCGGCTCAGGTCACCGAACGGATTCACCGCCCGAATTTCGGGAGCCTGGAAGTTGAGATCACCGTCAACGATCCGAAAGCCTATACTCGGCCCTGGACGGTGACCATGCACCAGAAGGCGCTCCTGGACACGGAAATGATCGATTTCATGTGCATGGAGAATAATCGGGATCTCGTCCACATGAAGCCATAGGTTCGCGTCCCGGAGACGGATGCATGCGGCGGCGAACCTTTCTCGGAGCGCTGGCGGCCGGCCCGGCGGCGCTCGGTGCGGAGCCGGAATTGCGCGTGGCGGTCAATCGGACCACCATCGAGTCGGCGCCCCTTTTGGTGCGGGAGATCCCGGGTGTTCGCATCGTGCCGGTGGCGAACGGACGCGCGGCCTCGGCGCAACTGGTGAGCGGAGCGGTGGACGCTGCCACGGGATCGGAGACGCAGGCACTCCTGAACTCCGTGGCGCAACCGGACCTGCGTATCCTCCTCACCTTGGCAGAATGCCGGTACCGGCTGGTGGCGCGGCGATCCACGGGGATTCGCGCGGTGGCCGATCTGCACGGCAAGCGGGTTGCGGTAACGAAGAATACGTCCGCCGAGTATTTCTTGGCCGAGATGCTCGGCACCGCACGCCTGAAAGAATCGGACGTCACCTTGGTTCCCCTGGAGGGCGAGGCCATGCCCGCCGCGCTGGCGAAACCGGACGTGGACGCCATCGCCATTTGGGAGCCGCACGCGCAGAATGCCAGCGACCGTTTAGGCGGTGAGGCGGTGGTGCTCGAAGACCCCTCGGTCTATGGCGAGCGCTTCAACCTGAATAGTACGGTTCGGGTTCTCCGCGATCCGGCCAAGCGGCGGGCTCTGGTGAGGCTGGTCCGAGCCGTGATTCGAGTTTCGGCGCAACTGGAACAGTCGCCGCATGACTTCACGCCTGCGCTGGCCCAGGTCCTTGCGACTCCCGAGGCGGTGATTGCCAAAGTCTGGGGGCAGTTTCGCTTTCCCGCGGCGCTGGACGAGCCGCAACTGCGCCTGGTTCTCGAGGACATGGAACCTTGGGCGGCCGCGATCACCCGGCGACCCCCGCGTCCCAGAGCAACTCTGGTCACTCTGATCGAGAGCGACATCCTGGCAGAAGCACGGCAGTGAAGCGTAAACCCTGTCTTTTCATAGCCTGAAACGCTGTAGAAAATGCGTCTGTCCACTCTTTGGAACGTAGGGGGGACGAATTTCCTTCCTTCTCGGAGGAACCTGTCTTAATATATAACTATGAAGAGTTGCATACCCCAATATCTCCTATTAGGCTTCGCCCTAGCCTTCGGCCTTGGCGGCGCCCGCGCTCAGGATCCCCCGAAGGTCAGCATCAAAAGCGTAAAGGCCCGCCCGACCCGAACCCTGGACGGACCGACGATGTTCCACGAATACTGCGCCGCATGCCATGGCGATCAGGCCCAGGGGAACGGCCCGGCCGCCGAGGCCCTCAAGAAGGCGCCGGCGGATCTCACCCAGATCGCCCGGAAGAACGGCGGCAAGTTTCCGAAGACCCAGGTGATGCGGGTCATCGAAGGCGCCGATGTCGTGGCTGCCCACGGAAGCCGGCCCATGCCGGTTTGGGGCAATATCTTCCGGTCGCTGGAGAACCAGTCGGTGGCCACTCTGCGCGTCAACATGCTGGCGGACTACATCGAAACGCTGCAGGCGAAGTGACTCGTTCGACCTTTGGGTGGAGATGTGAAAGTAGGGGTGAGGGAAGGGCCGGCCGGGCCCGTGTGGGAGCCCGGCTGGCCGGTGTCGTAATCCGGCCCGCGATGGGGTTGATGGCCGCGGCCGGCTTGGGTCGAAGCGCCCGCTCCTTTCTCCATACGTTGTACACTCTCTGGTTGGGAGTACGTTCCGATGAGGCCCGCCAGCATGAGGAAGTCGACGGTTTCCCTGCTTCTGATCTGGAGTGGAACTCTGGCGCCCGCCGCCGAGAGGTCCTTCGCGACCTGGAGCCAGTATTTGGGCGGCGCGGATTCGTCCCAATACTCGTCGCTCAAGCAGATCAACCGGTCGAACGTCGGGCAACTGAAGGTGGCGTGGACCTATCCGACGGGACCGGGCACCTACACGTTCGATCCGATTGTCGTGGACGGCGTGATGTATGTTCTGGCGCAGACCAACACGCTGGTAGCGCTCGATGCCGCGACCGGAAAGGAATTGTGGACGCACCCGAATACCGGCGCAGTCGGGAGCCGGGGCATCAACTATTGGGAGAGCAAGGACCGTTCGGACCGGCGGCTGGTCTACATCAACGCCGGTTTTCTGACGGCCGTCGACGCCCGCACCGGGAAAACCATCGACAGTTTCGGGGATAACGGCCGCACCGATCTTCGAACCGGACTCGACCGCGACCCCGCGCGACCGCTGCAAACCAACAATCCCGGCCGCATTTTCGAAGACATCATCATCGCGCCGCTGCCCGCCGGCGGCGCCAGCTACGACTCCACGCCCGCGGATATCCACGCCTACGATGTCCACACCGGCAAGCTGTTGTGGACGTTTCATGTGATTCCCCATCCCGGCGAGTTTGGCTACGAGACCTGGCCTCCCGACGCCTGGAAGACCGTGGGCGGCGTTCACAACTGGAACGAGATGACTGTCGATGAGAAGCGCGGCATCGCCTATATTCCGCTGGGGACCTCGCGCTACGACTTCTACGGCGCGAATCGCAAGGGCAACGACCTGTTCGGCAATTCCCTTCTGGCGCTGGACATCCGCACGGGGAAGCGGCTGTGGCACTTCCAGCTGGTCCACCACGATTTGTGGGACTACGATCTGCCGGCCGCGCCAAAACTGCTCACCGTCAAGCACGACGGTAAGAACGTGGACGTGGTGGCGCAGGCGACCAAATTTGGATTTCTGTATGTGTTCGATCGGGTGACGGGTGCGCCGCTGTGGCCCATCGAGGAACGCCCGGTGCCGCAATCCGATGTTGCCGGGGAGTGGAGCTCGCCCACGCAGCCGTTCCCGACCAAACCGCCGGCTTTCGCCCGTCAGTCGTTCACCGAAAAAGACATCAACCCGTATGCCACGGAGGCGGAGCAGGCAGCCATCCGCGAGGTGTTGAAGAATTCGCGCAACGAAGGGCTGTTCACGCCTCCCAGCCTGGCGGGCTCGGTTTCCTCGCCGGGCCACAACGGAGGAGCCAATTGGGGCATGGTGGCGGTGGATCCGCCGAAGGGTTTTTTGTACGTCATTACGAAGGAACATCCGACTCTGGACAAGCTGCAATTGCCGGGACAAGGCCGGGGAGGACGTGACGGAGCGAGAGGCGGAGCGCCCGGCGGACCGGAGCCGGCCGCGATTCCTGCTCCGCCCGCTGCGCCACCGACCGCCGACAGCGGTTTTATTCGCTATAACTCGCCGGCGAACTTCATGACGCAGACCGGCGGGCTGTCCGCGATGGGACCGCCGTGGTCCACGCTCACCGCCTACGATCTCAACTCGGGGACCATCCGATGGCAGGTGCCAAATGGCGGCGTTCTGGAACTGGAGAAGGACGGGCACAGCGGCACCGGCGCGAGGGATCCGCGCGGCGGACCGGTGGTGACGGCCGGGGGCTTGATCTTCGCCGCGACCGCTTCCGATCACAAGATCCGCGCCTACGACGAAAATACCGGTGCGGTACTCTGGGAGCACGAAACCCCAACCGGCTCGGACGGGGTTCCCGCGGTCTACGAGGTAGGCGGGCGCGAATACATTGCGTTCTGCGTGGCGGGAGGCGACGGCCTGAACCTGGGAGGCCGCAGTCCCAACCCGCAAAGCGCTCCACCGCCCAGCGCGTACATGGTGTTCGCGCTGCCTAGGAAATAGGCGGGAGTCGCTGAGGAACATGAAGCATCTGATCGCCCAATAGCCGCTATGCCGCATCTCAGGTTGTATGTTCCCGAAGAATGGCTGCGCGAGGACTTCCGGCTGGCCACCGGCTTCGACGCCCGGAAGCTCCTCGACCGTCTGGTCCAGGTGGTGGCCGGCCTGCGCATGGAGAAGCCTGGCAGCGAGGCGCGAGTGGACGATGCGGGCAAGCCGCTGGCGCCGGAACTGGCGCCGATGATCAACTTGAGCAATCTGAAGCACGCGATCGTGCCGCTGTATTACGCACACGTGGCAGGCGATGCGTCGAAACGATTTCTGCACGCGACGCTGGCGGCGGGCAACGATACGCCGGGCCGGACGGCCGCCGTGCGGCGGCGGGCCGCCGAAGCGCTGGGCGAAGCGATCGACCAATTCGTGGGCGACCTGCCCGAGCTCAACTCAGTGACGGTTCATGTCCAGGACATCGACCGGGACCGAGGGTATTCAACCACGGCGGAGCGGAAGAAGGCGCGACAGCGGCAGTAGGGGCGATTCCGAAAGGATCCTTTCGGAAATCGGAGAGGATTTGTTCCGATCAAACGGGTTCGCCTGTGGTCTCCGATTGGATCCAAGCGAACCGCTCCAGTCCTGTTTCCTCCCGTCCGGATTGGAGGATGCCGGCTGATGCGATTCCGTTTGGCGTGGTCCTTCTCTCACAACCTTATTATCCCGCGGAGGTCCCGCGTAGCGGGTTTCGGGAAGCGCGGTTTTGGCCGGAAGTCACTGGATTAGCGGCAGATCAGAGAATTCATTCGGGCTGTCACCGGCTGCGCCGTGCGCGCCGGCTTTCAACTGAGATACGCAATCAGGGGCGTGAGAGTGAGAGGGCTGGCCAGGGTCGACACGAAGACGGCACTGGTGACGAACTCCGGGGCCAACCCAAACTCCAACGCCAGGATGGTGGTTACGACGGCCACGGGCATCGAGGAGAGAATCACGGCGGCCTGACGCGCGGCTCCGGTGATGCCGAAGGCGGAGGCCAAACCCAAGGCAACCAAGGGGGCGGCGATGAGGGAAATGGCGACAGCCAGCACGACCAGGCCGGGACGCGCCGGCCATACGGCTCGCTCCAACTGCATCCCCAGAACCAGGATCATCACCGGAAGGGCGGCGTCGCTGAGCATGGCGATGGGGCGCATCACGGCTTCGGGCACCGGCCGGCCCAGCGCGAGCACGAGAAGCGCGAGCGCGACGCCATACAGAGAGGGCATTCTCCAAATCTTATCGAGCGCGCCGGCGAGCCTGCTGCGATGGCTGCCGGCGAAGAACGCGCCCGTCACGTACGTGGTGACGGATCCGGTCAAAAAGAAAATGGTGGCGTAGGTGAGAGCCTGTGAGCCAAAGGCAAATCGCACCACCGGCAGGCCGTAGTTTCCGCCGTTGGAGAACATCACCACCATCATGAAGGCGCGCAGAGACTTGCTGTCCAAGCCGAGCTGCTTACCCGCCGCGTAGCCCACCAGCCCCATGGCTCCCATGATGGTCACGGCCAGCAGCATCAAGCGGCCCACATCCGCACCCGAGGTTTGAGAGGTCACGAGCAGCCGGAAGGCAAAGCAGGGAAGCAGCGAGTAAAAGACCACGCGCGACACGGTCTTGACGTCCGCCCCGGCATAGCGAGCGAGAACAAAGCCCGCGCCGGCAATGACAAACACCGGCAGGATGTCGGAGACCAGAATCGAAAGCAGCAGAGGCATCATGGATTTCGGAGGCTTCCCGGAGGACGGTCGATGGCGCGGAGCGAGGCGCATTCGACAGTCCGAACGGCAAGTCCCCTGATTTTAACCCGCGCCCGAGGGGAGCCGCTGACCGCCCGGCGAATCCGGCGCCGACCTGTCGCAGGCCGCGTGCATTGATGTATCCTAAGCCCAATGCCGTGTCTGTTTTCTTCTCTCCGCGGGAGGCCGGAACTGCGAAAGGGTCGACGCTACGGGGCGCTAGTCCCGGCCGCTCTGGTCCTTGTGGGCACGTCTCCTCATCTGGCTGCACAGTGGCTGCAGTATCCGACGGCGGGAGTGCCCCGGACGGCCAAAGGCGCGGTGGACCTGACGGCGCCCGCGCCGCGGATGGCGGGGGGAAAGCCCGATTTTTCCGGGATCTGGACCAGTGAGGTAGCCGCGCCCCGGCCGGGAGTGACACCGAATCTTCGGGACGCCAGCGCGTCACGCTACATGATCAATCTGGGCGCCGATTTTCCGGGAGGGTTGCCGTATCAGCCCTGGCTTGCATCCCTGGTGAAACAGCGCACGGCCAACCGGGCGAAAGACGATCCTCACGTCCGATGCATGCCGCTGAATTTTCTTCGCGGGTACGGGATGCCGCATCTGCTCAAGTTCGTCCACACGCCCAGTCTTTTGGTGGTGCTCAACGAAATGAACGCCGAATACCGCCAGGTGTTCACGGACGCGCGGCCGCTGCCCGAGGATCCGATGCCCTCGTGGCAAGGATATTCTTCGGGGAAATGGTCCGGCGACACCTTGGCGATCGACACGATCGGACTGCGCGACGATACGTGGATCGACTGGAACGGCAGCGTGCTGACCGAGGCAGCCAAAGTGCGCGAGCAGATCCGGCGGCCGGACTTCGGACACCTGGAAATCCACGTCACTGTCGATGATCCGAAGGCTTACACGAAGCCGTGGGCGGTGACATTGAAGGAACGGATCGCCGTCGACACGGAGTTGATCGACGAGATGTGTCTGGAAAACGAGAAGTCCCTGCAGCACATGAAATGATGGTCACGAGAAGGAGATCGGGATGATGCGCGTATTTGTTGCTTCGGTGATCGCGTTGCTGGCGTTGACCGGCCAGGCTTTTTCCCAAGTTGGGCCGCCCGCGGCCGCGAACGCTCCCGTCGCCGCGCCCGGCCGCGGCCGGGGAGGGTTTGCGCCCATAGTGATCGGCCCGTCGGCGCCGGTTCCGGCCGAGGTCGCGATCCCGCGTCCCACGCCGGCGGAGTTGGCGCAGGTGAATGATGCGCTGGCGAAGTGGATCGGATCCGATGAGTCGTCAACCAAACCGCTGCTGCAGAAATTTGAACCGCTGATGAAGCTGCAGCCGCCGCGATTGAATGTCGCGGCGACCTATACGCAGACCCAACAACGGATGGGGCCCCGGCACATAGGCTTCGTGGAGACCGCGAGCAAAGGCAATATCGATCTCTTATTCGACGGGGACTCGATCACCGACTGGTGGGTGCAAGGAGAGGCCAACAAGGCGGTATTCAACAAATACTTCGGCAATTTCAAGACGGCGAATTGGGTCACCTAAAATGTCACCAGAGGAGACTCGGATGGGTCAAATGAGAATGTAACCCAAGAAGGCGCGAAGCATGACACCCATGAAAGGTGGACATGAACGCGCGCAAGCAGTATTTGGAAGAACTCGTGAA
>JAIQFS010000004.1 GCA_020073145.1 Terriglobia bacterium | reverse complement strand
ATGGATTAAATCGCATCTTCAGGGAGCATTGGAATCGCTTTGTGGCGCTACGTTTACTCCGCCGATTCGATGCTGGACTCTCTGATATCCGATGGGACGACGACAATAGCTATCCGCACTCCACCGGGTGTTATGGAAGCACTTCCAAATTCTTCCCGCCGACCGCGTCTGCGGAAGCGCTCAGCCGTATGGGCGTTCACGGCCCTACGGGAAGTTCAGTTCCACTACAATGCAACGCTTGCTGGCCAGCAAGTTTTCCTGATTCCACCTTAGCAAGCCGATGGGCGGCTCTGAGGGTAAGCCCTTGAGATGATTGACGAAAAAGGCGGTGACTGGCAAATTGGGCGGCCAGCGAGCGGCGGCGGGTTCAAAGCTCGATCGGATCGAGCGCGGAATACCCGCGATCGGCCCAGGGGATGAGGCCGGGGGAGTCTTCGGACCACCAGACCAGGACGCGTCCGGCGAGGGTTTCATCGGTGGCGAGCCGGACCACGGCGGCAGCGACTTCGTCTAATTGGAGGAGGCGCGCGGGTGCGCCGTAGGCGAGGCGCTGTTCGGGAGTCAGAGGTTCCCAAAAGGCGCGGACCTGGGCGGAGGCGATCCAGCCGGGAGCGAGACAATTCACGCGGATGTTTTCCTGGCGGGCGAGGAAGGCGAGCATGGTGGTCAGGCGCAGGGAGCCGGCCTTAGCGGTTTCATAAGGCGGCCAGCCGCCGGTGCGGCCATGCCAGAGGGCCGAGATGGAACTGATGTTGACGATGGCGCCACCGCCGTGGCGGCGCATGGCGTCGATGGCGAGGCGCGTGCCGTAGAGCGTGCCGAAGAGGTCCGTCTGGACAGGGTCGTCCCAATGTTCGAGGGGCTGGTCTGGGCGGAACGGGGCGGACGCGTTATTGATGAGGATGTCCAGGGGACCGAAGGTGTGCTCGGCGAAGGCGAGAAGCGCGCGGACCTGCTCTTCCACGCGCACATCGGCGAGGTGGAACGCGGCGCGGCCCCCTTGCTCCTGGATGAGGTGGACGGTCCGGCGGCCGCCGGTCTCGTCGAGATCCGAGACCACCACGGCGGCGCCGTCGCGCGCGAACCGGCGGGCAATGGCGCGGCCGCAGCCGTCGCTGCCGGCGCCGGTGACTACCGTTACTTTGCCTGCGATCTCCACTTTGCCTGTTACTCCATGGAGAGACACTGTAGCAAAAGCGAGCCGCTCGGAGCTCGGGGCCGGGAGCCGCGTTTCCAGGAGCGCTACCCTGCACCGGAGTCCCTTTGCAACCCGGAATATAATCTAAGAGCACCCGCGTCCGATAGGAGGACCCATGTGGAAGCTCGCGATGATCCTGTGCGCGGCCTGCGTTTCTCTCACCGCACAGTGGCCGGACCGCCGCACCCCGGGACTGCCGCGTACGCCCGACGGCAAGCCCGACCTCTCGGCCGCTACCCCGCGAGCCGCCGACGGCAAGCCCGATTTGTCCGGGGTCTGGATGGTGCGCAACAGCAGTTCGCTCTTCTATATCACGTCCGCCCTGAAGCCGGGTGAGACCCTGCCCTGGGCGGTGGCCCTGTACCAGCAGCGCGCCGGTAACTACCGCCGCGACACCGACGGCATCGCGTGCCTTCCGCCCGGTCCGAAAGCGGGCATCGCGGTCGGCAATCTTCCCATGAAGATCGTGCAGACTCCCTACCTCACGGTCGTCCTGTACGAGTATCAGACCATCTTCCGCCAGATCTTCACCGACGGCCGGCCCTTGCCGGACGATCCCAATCCCACGTGGATGGGCTACTCGGCGGGGCGCTGGGACGGAGATACCTTGGTGGTGGCCACCGCCGGATACAATGACCGCACCACGCTCGACCTGGCCGGCCATCCCCACACCGAAGCCTTGCACCTGACCGAACGCTACCACCGCCGCGACGCCGGCCACCTCGATCTGCAGGTGACCTTCGACGATCCCAAAGCCTACACGCGTTCCTGGACGGTTCCGGTGGAGTTCGATCTGGTTCCCGACGGCGATCTGATCGAGTATGTCTGCGAAAATGAGCGCGACAAGCCGCACCTGGTCGGCACCCGAGGCGCGGAGTTTCCCGTGCCCGCCGAGATCCTGGCGCAATATGCAGGCACCTACGAATCCCGCGGTCTCCCGGCTGGCGTCGTGGTCTCCTTGGACGGAGAGACCCTCATGATCGATATCGGTGGAGGAAAGGTCCCGCTCTTTGCGCACGCGCCCGACAGTTTCACCATGGAAGGCACGGGCGTGGACTTCTCCAAAGACGCCCAAGGCTCCGTCACCGGCATGACGCAGCATTGGAACGAGGGCGACCGCTATTTCCCCCGCCGGAAGTAGACCCTCCGGGTAAGCCTTGAACAGTCCAGGACCGAGCGCTCGAAGCCCGGAACTCGCCCATATACTTTATATCAAAAAGTACTTGACGATGTCGCAAGCCGGCGCTACCATGTATATGGAGCGGCGTTCCCAGGTTCTCACCCGCAGGGGCAGCCGGCCGGAGACGTCCAACGTGCATCTATGAAAACACCCTTCCCTTCACTCAACGACGCGGCCGAGAGTCGTATCGTGCCACGGCGTTTTGGACGCCCTTTGACGCCGAGCTCTTTTGGGCGAGTGCTGGACTACAACACGCGGCAAAAGCTGGATTTCGTCAATCTCACCGACACTGTGGAGCAACTGGTGGCTGAAAGCGGAATTCGTGACGGCTTCGCACTCGTGCAGTCGTTACATTCCACAGTGGGCCTCATTGTGAACGAATGGCAAGACGCGCTGCTCGACGATCTACGCACCGTGCTCGAACAGACGGTGCGGGAAGACGCCTCCTGGCGGCACAACGATCCGCGTTATTCAGACTGCGAGCGCAGCAATGCGACATCGCATCTTCGCGCGGCTTTTTTGAGCGCGAGTGCGTTCCTGGGGGTGCGGGACGGCCGCTTAGTGCGAGGAACCTGGCAAAGTATCATCCTAGTGGAACTAGATGGCCCACGGACGCGGTCTGTGTCCCTGCAGGTTTTGGGAGGCTAGGGTAGCCTTGCGTGGACAAAACCAGGGCTCTCATAGTGTCAGCGTCGAAGCAGCCTTGCCGGACGGCATGATGAGTTCCTCTCCCGGCCGGCGTTGCAGGGTCCAAACGCCGCGTGTCACGACAAGGACGAAAGAGATGGAGACGATCACAGTCAGCCACCCGGATTCGCCGACAGAGAACGGCGTTCCAACCGTGGCACGATCAAATGTGCCCTGGATGATCGCGTTCCACGCCCCATGCATCATGACCGCCGGCCAGATGCTACCCCATCGCAGTCGCAAAAAAGCTGCAAGATAACCGTCCGCAATGACCCCAATGACGAACAACGTCGCCGATAGACCCGCACGCGACTCTGCCGCATATTGCCCGCTGAGAATCAGCGGTACGTGCCAGAGCGCCCAAATGAGTCCGCTGACCAGCACGGGCCTCGGAATGCCGGCGGTCATCAACCGGGTCAACATATAGCCGCGCCAGCCGAGTTCCTCGCCGAACGCGGAGAAGCAACTCAGCACTGTGCCCAGAGTGGCCGAGACTAAGAAGGATGCGAGCAGGTTGAGTGTGGCGGAGCCCGTATCAAGGTGAGAACCCGGCGGCAGCGGCGCCTGAAAGGCAGCCAGGTGCGCGGCCCACCCGACACCATACGCCACCACTCCAACGACGATTGGATACACCCAGGCCAGCAGTACGGCGCGCCCGCCGTCCGGGCTTCCCCACCGGAAAGAGACATCCCCGAATCCTTCGCGCAGGCTGAGGCGTGCGACGACCGACGCTGCCGCCGGAATATACATCAAAGCGATGATCAGAAGGGGAACTTTATGGATAGATTCGCCGGTTTGCAGGATTCTCCATTCGAAGAACGCGGTACCCGTAATCAAGACCGCAAAGTAGACCCCGAGACCGCGCCGGGCGGTTTGCATTTCCTTCTCGCGCATGGATCCTTCCCCAGGATCCCATTTCTAAACCTGCAGGACACACGATCGCTTCGGGGTCGCCGCGCTGTGCCGATCCACCCGAGCTCTGCATTCGCTGCAGACCGATGCCATTCCTCATCCCCCGGCCGAATGCAATCCATCGGCAACCGTCGGCTTCCGGTGGCAGCGCGCCGCGTCAGTTCGCTCGTTTGTCGACCGCGTCGCCGTCGCTCAGGCGGCGCGGACGCGTTTGCACGATGCATGGCATAACGGGGTTCTGGTTGGCCAATGTGGGTGCCGTCACCTAACTCGTTTGCTGGCTTTGCAGTGGCTTGGTCACGAACAGTCACAATCCGCGATGTGACCTCTTTCGGAAGGTCGGTTTCACCCCAGTGTGGTAGCCTCGTCGATGCATCACATGGCTTGCACCGGGCCCTCCACCACGCCCAGCCTGGATGATCCCCGTAATGGCGCAGCCGTCGTCGAAGCGGCACATTCAGCGACGCGGTCATACGCTTTGCAGATCGGTGCGGAGAGGAGAACCTGAGGGAGAATGCTTCTTCAGAACACGATTGTGGACGCGCTCAACAACAGCGAGTGGGCGTTTCCGCTGGCGGAGTGTGTGCACATCGGAGGCTTTGCGATCGGTGTCGGATCCATCGCACTGGTGGACTTTCGGCTGTTGAACCTGGGTCTGCGGGATGAGACTTCCGCGCGGATTTTGCGGTACACCGAGCCGTGGACGCTCATCGCGTTGGCATTCGTCGTCTTCTCCGGCTTTACGCTGTTTGTATCGCAGGTCGGCATTTACCTGATTAACCCGATCTTTCCGATTAAGATGTACGTGCTGCTGGCGGCGCTGATTTACAATTTCACAGTCCACAGAAAGGTAGCGACCATGAACGACCCGCCGCCGGCTTTGAGCAAGTGCGTCGCAATCGTATCCCTGCTGCTGTGGGTGTCTATCGTGTTTGGCGGGATTTTCACGGGCTTTCTGGAATAGGAGTTCCCTGGCTTGAGTATTGCTCAATCCCTCGAGAGTATCCAGTTTCTCTCGGACTTCAGCGAATCGGTGCTGGCGTACCCGATTGTGCTCTCGACTCACTTGACGTGCATCGCCCTGTTTGGCGGCATGATCCTCATGACGAACCTGCGCCTTCTGGGGCTCACCTTCAGAAGCCTGACCATCACCCAGGTGGTGACCAGCCTTCGCCCCTGGAAACGGGGCGGAGTCGTCATCATGATTGGCACGGGCTTGTTGTTAGCCACCTGCGAGGCGACCAAATATGCGCCCAATCCCTACTTCTGGACCAAGATGGTTGTTCTGGGTTTGATCGGCGTGCACGGCGTTATCTTTCGGCCCATTGTTTACACCAGGACCGAGGAGTTGGATCGATCTCCGGTCATTCCAACCAAAGTGAAAGTCGCCGCGATTCTCTCGTTGCTGCTTTGGACGACCATGTTTACCATGGGAAGACTGATCGCCTACTGGGAGCCGAAATAGGGTGGTGCGGGCGAATTGGGGGGCAGCTTGGCAATCGGCTGGGCCCCGTTCCGAACGGCCCAACCGGAAGCGCCCTTTTATCACTTCAGGGGCTTGCTCGCCGCACGGAGGCTGACCAGGCTCGCCAGCGGTTCCTCGGCTCTCCGACTCTCGCCGGCAGCTCGATTCCCTAGCGGAGCAAGATTGGATCGAGGAATCGCGTTAGGATCGGAATGGTGACGTCCGGTCGTCCACCCAATTCGTGGCCGAAGCCGTCCATCAACTGGACGGTCCAACCCATTCGTTCCAGCTCCGCTCGATGCTCGGCGATGAGGGGCCCGATTCGCAATCTGGTGGCCGCCCCGGCTACGAATTCATCCTGGTTTCCAGCGAATGCCATGCGTGGGCAGCTGAACTTCGAGACGGCCTCTCGCTCGGGCCACCCCCGAATGCTGCGATAAAAGGTCAAAGCGGGTGTGGCTCGACCCTGCGCAGCTTCGGCTTCGACATAGGCCAGGGTCTCGGCATATTGGCCGCCGAGTGGGGGCCAGCCGCCACAGACAAGAGCCGAGAGGCGAGTCGTCCTGGATGCCAGTTGCAGACCGACCACGCTGCCAAAGGAAAAGCCAAACCATGCGAAGCGATCGACGCCGGCTGCATCGGCTACGGCGAGAATGTCCGCGCAGAGGTGGTCGGCGGTGAGAGACGCGATGTTGGCCGGGGAATTGTCCGCTGCCACATCAGCGATCACGACGACGCGATAGCGATCGGTGAGCCGATCGTAATAGCCGCGGGGCTGTCTATCGAAGACAATCAGCGCTGGACCGGATCCTCGCGCGGTAAACGGTCGAACGTCCTGGGCCCGAGTCTGCGTGGATAGCACGTTCGAGCACAGTCCGAGGACGCTGACCGAGCCCAACGTGTGGAGTATTTCGCGTCGCTTCATGGCGCCTCCTTTTAGAGTAATCCGTGGCAGTGACGAACGGAAGCGGGTAGTGCGCTAAATCCGTGCACGCAATTAGCGCACTACCCGGAAGCGCCCCTCTATCGCGTTAGGGGCTTGCTTTCACTCACCCTACTCTCTTTTCGAAGCGACCTTCACGCAGTTCTTCGCAATCCAGGCAGCCAGGGCCGGCTCATCGAGTTTCCCCGCCGCAACGGCGAAGATGGTCCCGATGGCATCAACCGGATCCGCACGAGCCTATATCCGTTGATCGCCAGGAAAATACCAATCGAGAGGAACGCCACTCGCTTGTTGCCATCGACGAAGGGATGGTTGCGGGCCAGACCGTAGGCGCAGGACGCGGCGAGTTCCGCGAGCGTGCTCTCGGGCTTGTAGGCGTGAGTGTGATGAGGCCGCGCCAGGGCGGAATCCAGAAGGCCCTCGTCCGCGACGCCGCGCGCGCCTCCGAACTGGGCGAGGCTCTCTTCGTGAAGGAGTAGCAGCGCCTGTTTGCTGATCCACCGCGGCTTGGCCTTCATTTCGCGAGGGCTTTAAAGGTGTCGCGGTAGTCCTTCATGAATTGCTGCCCGGCCTTGAGCTGCTCCTCTATGGCAGGGTTGTAGGGCGTCAAGAGATACCCCTCCCGAGTCTCGATCGCATAGAGAGTATCACCCTTCTTCACTTTCAGGCGGGCCAGCATCTCCTTCGGGATCACAGCCCCGGTGGAAGTGCCGATGGTCGTCAGTTTTAGGGCAGTCATGACGTTATAATAATCACGCTTCTGCAGTATGGTTGACAGTGGCTCGCGGGCGACATCCGTCGGGAGCGCGAACGGTGTTACCGCGCTGGGGGCGCCGGGGCCGCGATCCCCGCAGCGGGAGCCGCCGCCGTGGGAAGTACGGCCTTTCCGTCCAGAGTAAACACGAAGAGTAACGGCGGCGGACCATCGGCGGCGCCGCGGCCTTGCGCAGCGCGGCCGATCCCGCCCATGAAAGCGACATACTGCTTGCCATCGATTTCGTAGGTGATCGGCGGCCCCATGCCGGTCCGCCCGGTTTGGACCTCGTACAACTTCTCGCCTTTGTCCGCGCTAAAAGCCCGTAAATGCCCATCGCCAATGACTTGGAATACGAGGTTGCCGGCGGTGGTCACGGTTCCGCCTCCAATGCCGCCGCCGCCGTCGGCGCGCCAGACCAGCGTGTGTTTGACGGGATCCCAGGCCTGCAGGCCCCCCCGCACGCCGTCGGGGGCGTCGGGACCGACGGCCGGAGCCTTGATCTGGCGGGGCACTCCGCTGCCGCCGCGAATGTCCCCCGTGGAATTCTGCTTGTATTCTTGGTCGGCTTGATAGGTGTAGCTGGAGTAGGAAGCGGGAACGTATACCAGCCCCGTATTCGGGTTGAAGGACATGGGCGCCCAGTTGTGGGCCCCGCCCCCGGTGGGATTCACGGCCACCGGCTCGGTATCGTAATAGGCTTCGGGATTGACCATGGGACGCCCGCTATCGTTGAGGCCTTTGGCCCAGTTGACCTTCACGAAGGGCGCGCCGGAGATGAACTGCCCCGACGCCCGGTCGAGGACGTAGAAGAATCCATTCTTCGCGGCTTGCGTCAGGACCTTGCGCCGGCGCCCCTCGATGGTGAGGTCGAGCAGCATCAACTGCTGGACGCTGTCGAAATCCCAATTGTCGTTCGGTACGGTTTGAAAATACCACTTCAAGTGACCGGTGTTCGCATCGACGGCGAGGATCGAACAAGTGTACAGGTTGTCGACGCTCTGAGCGCCGCGGAACTTCTGCGTCCACGGCTCGGCATTGCCGGTGCCGACATAGATCAGGTTGGCGTCCGGATCATAGGCGAATCCGTCCCACACGGCGCCGCCGCCGCCTTTTTTGTAAAAGTCGCCGCCCCAGGTCTTGGCGGCCACGCGCATAGCCTCATTTTCATAAGGCAAGCTAGGGTCGCCGGGGACGGTATAGAAGCGCCACAAGCGATGCCCGGTGGCGGCGTCATAGGCATCGAAGTAGCCGCGATTTTCGCCGGTGTCGCCACCGGAGACTCCGATGATCACCTTGTCGCCGGCAATGCGCGGGGCCATGGTCACATAGTGATGCTCTTGGGTATAGGAAACGCGGCTTTCCCAGATGGGCTTCCCGGTAAGAGCATTGAGCGCGAACAGACGTCCGTCCAGGCTGGGCGCGATGATCATGCCCTGGTACAGCGCGAGTCCGCGATTGGCCGTGATGCCTTTGGTGGTAGCCTGATTGACTTCCGGATCCCACCGCCAGATCTCCTTGCCGGTGCGGCCGTCCACGGCGTACACCAGGCTCCAGGTGGTGATCCCGTAGATGGTGTTGTTCCAGACCAAGGGCGTGCCTTCCTGACTGTAGCCGCCGGGCCCCACCACATACGACCAGGCCAGGCCCAGCCGCTTTACGTTCGAAGTATCGATCTGTTTGAGCGGGCTATAGCGCTGCTCACTCTGCGATTTCCCATAGGTCAGCCAGGAGCCGGGGAGTGAGTCGTTGGGCGTGCCGGCCTTCTTCAAGACGGCCCCATCGACGCCCGCCGGCTGTTGCGCCTGCAGCGCACCAACGCAACCCAGCACCGTCAAAGCCAGGAGCGGCGCGGCGTGAATTCGTGGAAATGTCAGCATCAGTATCTCCCTTCCGAGGAAGTACGCGTGTTCGATTCTACTGCAATTTGGCTCCTGAAATCCCGTCTACGCCGCGTAAATCTCCGGCGCGTGTATCCCTCCCGCCTCCGCTTGCAATCTCGATGCGCTGTGATATACCAAATAAAGACTGCGGCCCGGATGCACGCGATGCGGCGTCACGGTGGAGCGGTTCGCGTAAACCAGGTCGCTGCGAAGAGGGAGGCGACATGAAGAGAGTGATTGATGCGGTCTTGTTGCTGGCTGGCGCAGGGATGATCCTACTGGCCGCGGGCCCGGAGGGTTTCGTAGGCCACTGGAAGAGCGATCCCGGAACCCCCACCATGACCCGTGATCTGGCGCTCGATGGAAAAGTGGTCGTGATGACCGAGCATATACCCGGCCGCAACGGGGGGCCTGAAACGATCATGATTCGCAAGTACCCCACCGACGGCAGTACCGCGACGATGGACCAGGGTTTTTGGGCTGGCGCCACGGCGACCGGAAAGATGGAAGGGAACGTCCTCACTGTGGACACGACCCAGGCGAATGGCACGAAATGGCACGATGTCTGGGCCCTGTCGGAAGACGGCAAGCACTACACCGATGAAATGTCGAGCACGCCTCCCCCCGGCGGCGCACCAGGCGGCGACCGTGGTGGAAAAGGCGGCCGTGGCCGCGGTTCCAACAAGTTCAGCTACTCCAAGGAGTAGCGACGTTTGGGTGCGAACCGAGAATCAACGCGCAAATGTGAGAAGCCGACGTTTGCGGCTCGCCATAAGGTGGCGGATCGCCGGAGGGCTTGGGTTCTAGGAGAGGATCAGTTCTTCTTCGTTGGAGGTTCCTGGCAGATCTTCTATCCCCTCAAGAAGCCGAACGCTGCATTCGGGACAAGTTATTTCTCCGTATACCCAGTTCGTCCCGCAGAGAATCCGGTGAAATTCGGGGATCGCAGCACGGTCGAGCCCGCAAAGGGTTTTGGGCGGGGACATCGTGTACCCGGCTCCGGCATGAGCTATTGGTTCGAACACGTTCTCTAGTATCGAAGTCGGAGGTTTCGGCGCGGTAGTTATCTTTGGTTAAAATTGAGCAACCTTAATCACCTGCCCCCGGATTCGATTCGCGTTCGTCCCAACGAAAGGTGGCGTTGTTAGCCGATCCGCCCCAACCGTCTCAGACGCGCCGGTCCTCGTCTCCTGGGTCCAAGTCCAACAACATCACCCGGTCCTCGCGGCGTGGCGTATCGGAGAGCCGCAGCCGGAAGACGAGGCGTCCCGCCACGGCGATCAGCGCCAACACGAGACCTTCCCCGAGGAATGACGGGAGCCGGCTGACTTGCGGCGCGGACGGGCGACGATTCAGCCGGGCCATTTGCCGGTACGGATTTCCGAAACGAGGCCGCATGGAACCCGCATACTGTTGCGTCAATCCGATACACACGGCCGCAGCCAGCGAGAGAAGGGCCAGCCGGGCGAACCCGCGCGCCAGCCTCACCGTGCGCCTTCCCAGAGGCGGCCGAAAATCCTCCGTCCGGCCGCGAGCGCCCAGTCCCAATTGAGCGCCAGGTGCAACCCGGCCAGAATGAGCACGAGGTTCGAACAGGTGTCATGAATGGAATCCCAGCGCCAGTCCATGGTTGGCGCGACGGGCGCCGCGGTCAAGGTGGGAATCGCTTTCTGCGAGATCAGGATGCCGGAGAAGATCAGGGCGGTCATGCCGGCGAACAGACTCCAGTTGAGAAAGTAATTGATGCGGGCTCGGGCGGACTGCCTGGAGAAAAAGCCGCGGCTGTGCGAGGCGATCCAGCTCCAGGAAAACAGAAGGTGAGCGAACGCCAAGCCGACCAGCGCGAGTCCGAGCCATTCGTGGAGCACCAGTCCGGTGAACGGAACCGTTTCCAGCGCGCAGACCAAGAGGAGCAGTGTCACGTCGAGCCAGAACATCGTGCGCAAACGCCAGGCTGCCGGCTTCGCGGACTGGCGTGCTTCTGCCACTGGTGGAGTGCCCATGGGTTTCGGAGCCGGAGGCGATGCCGACCGTAGACGGTAGGACGCCGCCGGGGGCGGAAAAGTTCCCCGGCGTGCCGTCCCCTTTGGCGTGGAGAGCTGGCGGAGTGGAGAGAGCAGGAGCACCGCGGAAATGGGATATAATTCGCCCAGTCGTTTTCGTCCAGGTTGAGGAGGGGCTCGATGGTACTGTCGTGGATCAAACGATCGTTCGAGGTCGTGCAGATCGTAGGATTGGCCGGGCTGCTGGTTGCCCTGTTCGTATCGCGAGGCGCGACGCAAGTCAGGCCGGCGAATCAGAATTGGATCAGCTATGGCGGCGGCATCACCAACACGCGGTATTCTCCACTCACGCAGATCAACGCCAATAATTTTTCCAAGCTGGAAGTGGCCTGGACGTTTACGACTGCCAACCTGGGGCCGACACCCGAGACGAATCTGGAATCGACGCCGCTCGAGATCAACGGCGTGTTGTATTCGACGGCCGGGGATCGCCGCGACGTGGTTGCGTTGGACGCCACGACGGGCGAGTCGCTGTGGATCCACCGCGAAGATGAAGGAAAGCGCGCGGAGGTTTCGCCGCGGCGTCTCTCGGGCCGCGGGCTGGCCTACTGGGCGGACGGCGACGATCAGCGGATTGTGTATTTCACGCAGGGCTATCGCATGATCGAACTGAACGCCAAGACCGGCCAGCGGATTTCCAGCTTTGGCGAGGACGGCGTGGTCGATTTGAAGCAGGATGACGATCAGGAGATTGACCCGCTCAGCAAGGAAATCGGCATCCATTCGACGCCGGCGATCGGCCGGAACACCATCGTGGTGGGCGCGGCTCACCGTCCGGGCGGCGTGCCCACCAGCAAGACCAATGTCAAAGGGTATGTGCGTGGATACGATGTCCGCACGGGCCGGCGCAAGTGGATTTTCCATACCATCCCCAAGCCCGGCGAGTTTGGGTTCGATACGTGGCTGAACGACTCTTGGTCGTACACCGGAAATACCGGCGCCTGGGGAGAAACCTCGATCGACGAGGCGCGCGGCCTGGTCTATGTCGGGGTCGAGGAGCCGACCGGCGACTTCTACGGAGGACCGCGCCCCGGCAATAATCTTTTCGGAGAGAGCCTGGTGGCGTTGGACCTGGAGACGGGCCAGCGCAAGTGGCACTACCAATATGTGCATCACGGGATCTGGGACCACGACAATCCCTCTCCGCCGATTTTGGCGGACATCGACATCCACGGGGAGCGCGTTCCGGTGGTGGCGCAGTCCAGCAAACAGGCGTTTGTGTACGTGTTCAATCGGGAGAGCGGCAAACCGGTATGGCCCATCGAAGAACGCCCGGTGGAGAAGGGGGATGTGCCGGGCGAGTGGTACTCGCCGACGCAACCGTTCCCGACGAAGCCTCCTGCCTACGAAAACCAGGGCGTCGATGAGAGCATACTGATCGATTTCACTCCGGAATTACACAAAGAGGCGCTGGAGATGGTGAAGCATTACAAGATGGGTCCGATCTTCACGCCGCCGGTGGTGAGTAAGGCGGACGGCCCCTGGGCGACGCTGACGGCCTCGTTGTCCGGCTCGAACTGGTATGGCGGCTCGCTCGATCCGGAGACCGGCATGATGTACGTCGGCTCCAGCCGGAGCATTCTGGGCATCGGGCTGGTGCCCTCGGGCGATCGTTCCGATGTGGGCTATATTTCCGGGCGCGCGCCCGGCGCGCAGGGAGCGCTGACAGTGGAAGGGCTGCCGCTGGCGAAGCCGCCCTATTCCCAGATTTCGGCAATCGACCTCAAGACCGGGACCATTGCGTGGCACGTGGCGCATGGCGATACCCCCGACAACGTTCGCAACAACCCAGCATTGAAAGGTGTGACCATTCCGCGGACCGGACGCGGCGGCGCGGCCATCACGCTGGTGACGAAGACGCTGCTGATTGCCGGGGAGAAGGGCGTGGTCACGCTGCCCGACGGACGGAGAGGCGCCATGCTGCGCGCCTACGATAAGGCGACCGGAAAAGACATCGGCGCAATCTATATGCCGGCGCCAGCGACCGGCGGTCCGATGACCTACATGGTGAACGGCGTGCAATATATCGTGATCGCGGTGGGCGGTCAGATCGGCGGGAATCCGGGCGCGCAGTTTATGGCGTTCCGCTTGCCGAAGGACGAAGTCCGGAACTGAGGACGACGTCCGAGTACAGGACCTGACGCGCCGATCGGTCGCGTTTCCTGCTCCTCCGAGCGGCCAGCGACGAAGAAGCCCGTTTGACGCACGGGATGGGCCGGCGAACTGGACTCACCCCGCCAGACTCTTGAGCGCAGTTGGGAACTTTTTGTCTACTCCCACGTCTATTGTTCAATATAATTGGCGGAAAGGATTCCTGGCGAATGACCTTGTGGCAAGACGTCCTGTACGGCTTCCGGATTCTGCTCAAAAAACCGGGATTCACCCTCATTGCGGCGCTATCGCTCGGCCTCGGGATCGGCGCCAACAGCACGATTTTCAGCCTGATTAGCGGGACGCTGTTGCAGCAGATGCCGTATCCCGCGGCGGATCGAGTCACGGTCCTCTGGACCAAGCCTCTGAACCGTCCCGATCAACGCAACGGCGTGAGTGGGATCAATTATCGGGCCTGGGCGCAACGGAGCCAGTTGTTCGCATCCATGGGCGGCGTCTACCAAGGTACTCGCACTCTGGGGGGCGAACAGAACGGCGCTCCGGCGGAGCAAATCAACGGGGCGCAGCTTACGGCCTCCATCTTCGACGTGTTTGGAATGAAGCCGCTTCGCGGCCGGGTCTTCACGGCGGAGGAGGATCGGGACGGAAATGCCGCGCCGGTCGTGCTGCTGAGTTACAAACTCTGGCAGCGGCGGTTCAACGGCGAGGAGGTGATCGGGAAAACCGTCCTGCTCGACAACGTGAAGACGTACATCATCGGAGTGATGCCCGAGCACTTCGGGCTTCCTGGCGACGACTCGGATTACTGGGCCCCGATCGGGTTCATTCCGCAGCAACTGACCAGCCAGGTGGGCTTTTTGACCGTGCTCGGCCGGCTCAAGCCGGGCGTTTCAGTGAACCAGGCCCAACAGGAAATGGATTCCATCGCCAACGGGCTGCGCGACGTTCTTCCCAACAACAAGAATAATGGCGTGCGCGTCGATCCGGTGCAGGAAGCCTTCTACAACGGGCTCAAGCGGCCTCTGTTCGTCTTGCAGAGCACGGTGGCGTTCGTCCTGCTAATCGCCTGCGCGAATGTGGCCGGATTGCTTCTGGCGCGGGCGGGAACCCGGCGCACGGAAATCGCCGTGCGCACTTCGATCGGCGCGGCGCGAGGCCGGATTGTCCGCCAGCTTCTGACCGAGAGCGTGTTGTTAGCCCTGATCGGGGGCATTCTGGGGATTGCCTTCGCGTGGGCCGGCCTGCGGCTGATTTTCGCCGAGCTTCCGCCCGGGGCTCTGGATCCGGGCGCGTTCCGGTTGGACGGGCGGAGTTTGCTGTTTACCGCGGCGGTCTCCATCGTGACAGGGCTGCTGTTCGGATTGATGCCGGCCCTGCAAACGTCGAAGGTGGACCTGGCGAGCACGCTGAAGGAATCGGGGCGCGGCGGGTCGGACGGAGCCGGGCGGCAACGCGCGCGCGGCGCACTGGTCGCCTTCCAGATCGGCCTGGCCCTGGTGTTGTTGATGGGCGCCGGCCTGATGATGAACAGTTTTTTGAATATCCAAAAGAACGACCTGGGCGGCGATCCCAACGGGCTTCTGACGTTCGAACTGCGTTTTTCGCAGACTCAATTGATGAAGCCGGTGGGGACGTATCGCGGCTTCGGCTTATGGGAAATCAATCCGGTGGTTGGGCTGACGTACCAACGCCTGTACGAGCGTCTCCGAACCATGCCGGGCGTGCTGTCGGCCGCCGCGGCGAGCCGCGCGCCCTTCCAGGGAGCGATGGGGATGTCGTTTCGGATTCCCGGCCGTCCCGAGCCGCCTCCGGATCCGCAGGGCGGAGGAAACGGAATGCGGGCGGCGTACATGCCGATCTCCCCGGGATACTTCGCGACGCTCAAAACGCCCGTGCTCCAGGGGCGCGATTTTAACGACGGCGATACGGCGGCCGGACCGCGTGTCGTGATCATCAATCAGACCCTGGCGAAACGTTTTTGGCCGAATGAGAATCCGGTGGGGCAGAACCTCGTGCTGGATTTCGTCCCCAATGAAGTGCCGCGCCAGGTTGTCGGGGTGGTGGGCGACCTGCGTCTCAGCCAGGCCCAGAAGGACGTGGTGCCGATCATTTATCTTCCTCATCTCCAACAGACGGTCCAGTGGCAAGGACCCTCTTGGGGCTATCGCGCGGGCATGAATTACATCGTGCGGACCGCAGGGAACCCGCTGCGGCTCACCACCGCAGTGCAGCGCGCGGTGGCGGACATCGACTCGAGCAAGGTGCCGTCCGGGATCCGAACCGTGGATCAGGTGCTCCGCGATCAAGGCGGGGGCCGGCGCGTCTACATGCTGCTGCTGACCATCTTCGGAGTGATCGCCGGGATCCTGGCGGCGGTCGGAATCTACGGCGTGATGGCGTACGCGGTGGTGCAGCGGACGCGCGAAATCGGCATCCGCATGGCCCTGGGCGCGAGCTCGACCAACGTGGTGCGGCTGATCGTGCGCCAGGCACTGCTGGTGGTGGGAATCGGACTGGTTCTGGGCCTGGCAGGCTCGTTCGTCTGTACCCGGTTTATCGCCGATGAGCTATATGGGGTGACTCCAACGGATCCGCGGACGTTCCTCACGGTCTCGGCGGGGGTGGTCATTGTCGCGGTCATTGCCAGCTTAGTGCCAACGCTGCGGGCGGTGCGGACGGACCCGACCATCGCGCTCCGTTACGAATGACGCATTCTTTTCCGGATCGTCCAGACAGACCCTGCTGTCGAAGGTAGAGGGACCGATGGGGCGATGGGTTCCTGCGATCATAGGGACATGACTCCCCTGGTGGCCGGGCTGCGGCTGTACACGGAAGCGATTGGATCGTGCGCGGCGGTGCTGACGACGGTGGCGTTTGCGCCTCAAGTGGTGCGGACGTGGCGGACCGGCGGTGCGGGGCTTTCGTGGCTGATGCTCTCGATGCTGGCGACGGGGGTGTGGCTGTGGTTCGTCTACGGAATGCTGCGGGCGTCGGCGCCGATTGTGGCGGCGAACGGGATCACCGGGCTGGAGGTATTGTTCCTGGCGGGGCTGAAGGCGCGGCACGCGCGGAAGTCGTCGTAAGCGGCTGAGAGGGTGGAAGGGACGCGCTAGCTGGCGCGCTCGGAGGCTTGGCGCGATGGGGTCATATTACAATGGGGGAGCCATGTGGCTGCTGAAAGGTATTCTGGCGTTCGCGCTGATTGAATGTTCGATCCTGGCGTCCCTGGGGATCATGCTGCTCATGCAGCCCCCCCACTAGGCGGATCGGCGGACCGGCTGGCGCCGCATTCTCCTTGATCCAATCGAACCGGTGGATGCCGGCGTCGCGATGAGATTCCGCGACGATCGGGCCTGCGCGCCCGGTCTTCCAGCCCGCAAGCGGCGGGATCCGTCGTACTTCTCATCGTTTCGACTCGTGCTCGAAAGGGCTTGACCTGTCTAAAGGTATAGGGTTGAGACTGAGGGGAGAGCGATGTTTTCCGTGACCCAGTTGGCGCGGGCGTGCGGCTTGAGCCGGACCGCGGTGCTGTACTACGAGTCCCTGGGGTTGCTGCCCGCGCCGCCGCGCAGCCGGGGCAACTACCGCCAGTATGGGGAGCGACACCTGAACCGCCTGCGGCAGATCTGCAGCTATCGGAGCGCCGGCCTGAACCTGGCGGACGTTCGGACCCTTCTCGGCGAACCAAAACGGGCGGAAGCGGCGGCCGTTCTGCAGCGCCGGCTGGCGGAGATCGGGCTGGAGGTGGAGCGGCTGAAGGAGCACCAACGCGCTATTTTGCGATTACTGGAGCATCGCGCCACATTCGTCAGGAGAAAAGACATGGACAAAGAGAAGTGGGTCGCCATCATGAAGGCCGCGGGATTCGCGGAAAAGGACATGCGCAAGTGGCACCAGGAATTCGAACGCGCGGCGCCGGAGGACCACCAGGAGTTTCTGGAGTATCTGAAGATTCCGAAGGCGGAGATCGAGCGGATCCGGGTGTGGTCGCGGGAAGCGGCGTAAGGGAGATCCTTGGCGGTGACCAGTGTCGGATCTCGACGGCGCGTCGCCAGCTCCCGAAATTAGGCGACAATGGGGGATTCCATCGAGGAGACCGCATGAGCGTCAAATTGAATACCCGGCAAGTGGGGAACGTGAGCGTGATCGAGGTGGCGGGGCGGATTACCCTGGGCGAGGGATCGAGCGCGCTGCGCGACGCCGTGAACGGGATGCTCGCGAAGGATCAGAAGAACATTGTGGTCAATCTGGGCGAGGTGCCGTACGTCGACAGCTCCGGGATTGGGGAACTGGTGTCGGCGTTCAGCTCGGTGAAGAAGAGCGGCGGGCAGTTGAAGCTCTCCAACCTGACGAAACGCGTCAAGGATCTGCTGCGGATCAGCCGGCACGACCTGATTTTCGAGATCCACGAAGACGAGGCCGCGGCGCTGCAGAGCTTCGCGTAAGGCGTCAGCGTTTCTGGCACTTCGGGCAGAAGTGCGACGAACGCTGGGCCACAATGACGCGGCGAATGGGCGCGCCGCAGTCGACGCAGGGCTCGCCGGTGCGCTGATAGACGCGATGGCTGAGCTGGAAAAATCCCTTGCGGCCCTGCGCGTCCACATAATCGGAGATGGAAGAACCGCCGGCCGCGATGGCTTCGGTGAGAACGGCGGTGATGGCGCGGTGGAGGCGGCGGGCGCGATCGCCACGGATGCGGCAGGCCAGGGCCAAGGGGTGAAGGCCGGCGCGGAAGAGCGATTCGTCCGCGTAGATATTGCCGATGCCGCGCAGGAAACTCTGGTTGAGTAAGAGCGACTTGATGCGGGTTTTGCGCTTGCTCAAGGCCGCCTCAAATTCGGGGAAGGGCACTTCGAGCGGTTCCGGGCCGAGCTTTTGCACGCGCTGCGGAAGCTCGCGGCTGTACTGGAGGCAGCCAAACTGGCGGCTGTCGTCGTAGAGGAGGACGCCGCCGCGGTCGAGGGTAAGGATGGCGTGGGTGTGCTTGCCGGGGGGGCCGCCGAGCAAGACGCGGCCGGTCATGCCGAGGTGGATGACCAGGTATCCGGCGCCCTGCAGGGAGACCAGGATGAACTTGCCGTAGCGCTGGATGGCGGCGATGCGGTGGCCTTGGAGGGAGGCGGCCATGCGATCGGGGTCAGCGCCGCGCAGCACGCGGAGGCCGCGGAACTCAGCCGAGAGGATGCGGCGGCCGACGAGAGGCGCGAGCGAGCGCGCCACGGTTTCCACTTCGGGGAGTTCGGGCACTCAGGGAACCTGCAGCAGGATCTCGTTGCCTTCGAGGCGGACTTCGAAGGTGGCGACGCGGGCCCCGGGGTCGTCGCAATTCTCGCCCGTGCGGCAGTCAAATTCCCAGGCATGCCAGGGACACATCAAGCGCCCGTTGGCGATCTGCCCCTGTCCGAGAGGACCGCCCTGATGCGCGCAGACGCCGCTCAGGGCGCGGATGGTTCCGCGGTCATTGCAGAGGGCGTAGAGATTGTCGCCGAGGGTGACTTCGATGACGGAATCGACGGGGAGGTCGGACAGCGACGCGACCTTAACGAAGGGCATATGTTTCCATTAAAGCGCAATGATGGGGCGCGGGCGGCCGACGTCAGGAGGAGACGGGCCGGAACTGGCTGGCACCGGACTCGCGTCTTTCGGCCGGCGGCCGGGGGGCACGGCCGATACCGGTGTAGTCGAAGCCGGCGGCGGCGGCGGATTCCGGCCGGAATACATTGCGGCCATCGACCAGAATGGGCTTGACCATGAGGGCCGCCAACTCCGCGAGGGGCAGGGCGGCGAATTCGCTCCATTCGGTGACCAACACCAACGCGTCGGCATCCTGGGCGACTTCGCGCGGCGAATCGCAATAGCGGATCTTGAGGTCAGGGTAGAGGGCCCGGCAGGCATTCATGGCGATGGGGTCGTAGGCCTTGACGCGGGCGCCCATCTGCAGGAGACGTTCGACGATGGAGAGGCTGGGGGCGTCGCGCAAGTCGTCGGTGTCGGGTTTGAAGGCCAGGCCCAAGATGCCGATGGTGCGGCCTTTCAGGATGAAGAGTTTTTCCTGAAGCTTTTGAATCACCATCTGACGCTGTGCGGTATTGACGTCGAGCGAGGCCTGGAGGAGCTTGCCGGAGTAGCCGTATTCGGCGGCGGTATGGAGCAAGGCGTGGACGTCCTTGCCGAAGCAACTTCCGCCCCAGCCGAGGCCGGCGTTGAGGAATTTGGAACCGATGCGGGAATCGAGGCCGATGCCCTGCAGGACCTCGGTGGCCTCCGCGCCGACCCGCTCGCAGATATTGGCGATCTCGTTGGCGAAGCCGATTTTCATGGCCAGGAAGGCGTTGGCGGCGTACTTGATCATCTCGGCGCTGGTGAGGGAGGTAGCGACGAGCGGCGCCTGGGTAGCCGTCGCGGGGCGCGGGACGCCGGGCGGCGGCTCGAAGGACTGCTCGAGGAGAGGGCGGTAGAGATCGCGCATGATGGCGAGGGTTTGCTCATCGGAGGCGCCGACGACAATGCGATCGGGGTAGAGGGAGTCGGCAACGGCGCAGCCTTCGCGCAAGAACTCGGGGTTGCTGGCCACGCCGAAGTGAATGGCATGGCGATCCGCGGGATGGGCTTCGGCGATGCCTTCGCGAACCAGGGTTTCGACCAGATTGCCGCTTCCCACCGGAACGGTGGACTTGTTCACCACCACGCGAAAGCGCGAACCGTCGATGGCGGCGCCAATGCCGTGGGCGGCGGATTCGAGATAAGTCAGATTCGGAGAGCCGTCGGGCAAAGGCGGAGTGCCGACGGCGATAAAAATCACGTCGCTGGCACGGGCGGGGCCGGCCAACCCGGTGGTGAATTCAATGCCGCCGCGCCGGCCCGCCAACGCGACCAGTTCGTCGAGATGGGGCTCGTAGATGGGCGCCTGCCCGCATTTCCATTTCGCGATCTTGGCTTCATCCGTATCGACACAAGTTACGTGATGTCCCAAGAAGGAAAGGCAGGCTCCGGTCACGCTGCCCACATACCCGGTGCCAATGACAGTGACTCGCATGGTTCAGGGCAAGATAGAGCAAGATTAGTATATCATTCGTGACCTGCGCCGCTCTCCGCATTCGTTACAATCTTTAGTTACAGGCATGCAGACCATTCTGGTAATCGACGACGACGACAGCCTGCGCGACACGATTGGCGTGATGCTCGAACAAGAGGGCTTCCGGGCGGTGCTGGTGGCCGATGGACGGGCCGGGTTCGACAAGGCGGTGACGCTGAAACCAGACCTGGTTTTGGTGGATCTGCGGCTGCCGGGGATGAGCGGCACCGAGATTTGCAAGCAACTGCGGGCGGCGCACGTGGCGACGCCGATCGTGGTGTTGAGCGCGGTGGGCGAGGAGATCGACAAGGTTTTGCTGTTAGAGATCGGCGCCGACGATTATGTCGTGAAGCCGTTCGGCACGCGGGAGTTGATGGCGCGGATCCGGGCGGTGCTGCGCCGGGCGGCTCCGGACGGGCGCAAAGTGGCGCATTTCGGCGACACCGAGATCGACTTTGAACGGCGGATCGTGGAACGCAAGGGCGAAGAACTGAAGCTCACACCGGCGGAATACAACCTGCTGTGCTTCTTCCTGCACAATCCGGACCGTCCGCTCACCCGCGACATGATTTTGAACTCGGTTTGGGGCTATGAGTTCTTTCCCAACACACGAACGGTGGACGCCCACGTGGTGAAACTGCGGCAGAAGCTGGAGCCGGACCCGAATGTGCCGCACCATTTCCTGACGGTGCATGGAGTCGGGTACCGGTTCGTGCCCTGAATTTTACAGATTTGACCGATAGTTAGCGGGTTCGGGAGACGCCGTATGGGCGAAAATGAGAAAATGAGCGTCCCCTCAGAGCCGGCTGCCGGGTGTAACATCCTGATCGTGGAAGACTCGGAGAACAACGCCTCGACCATGGAGATGGCGCTGCTGGGAATCCCGGGGCTGGCGGTGCTGCGCGCGCCGTCGGGACTGGAGGCGCTACGGATTCTGAACGAGCCCGGCTGCGGAGTGCAGGCCATCATCACGGACCTGAATATGCCGCGCATGGACGGGTTCGAACTGATCCGGCGGGTTCGGGAAGACGGACGGATGTCCGGGGTGCCGATTATCGTGGTGAGCGCCGATACGGACCCGGGGACACCGGAGCGGATCGCGCGGATGAAGGTAGACGCATTTTTCGCGAAACCCTATTCGCCTGCCCAAGTGCGGCGAAAACTGGAGCAGCTTCTCCATGCTACGACCGCTTAACCTGCTATTCGTCTCCCTGCTGTTGTCCTCGTCCCTGGTTCACGCACAAGAGACCCCGCAACTAGCCGGCATTCTGGAGCGGCTGGACCGGCTGGAGCAGGACAACCGGAAGCTGACCGAAGAAGTGCGGCAATTGCGCAGCGAACTGGCGGCGGTGCGCGGCGACGCGCCGGACAAGCAGGCCGATGTGGAAGGGCAATTGGAGATCCAGGGGCGGCGGATCGATGAACAGGCGCAATCGAAGGTCGAGGCGTCCCAGAAGTTCCCGATCCGGCTGACGGGCATGGCGTTATTCAACGCGTTCGAGAATTCCAAGCAGAGCGGCGGAGCGGACTATCCTTCGGTGGCATCGACGGCGGGGCCGGGGCATGCCGGCGCGACCGTGCGGCAGAGCATCGTGGGGCTGGAGTTTCGCGGGCCGCAGGCGCTGTGGGGCGGTCAAGTGCACGGGTCGGTGTACGTGGATTTTTTTTCGGGCAGCCTGCCGCTCAGCCAGACGGTGCGGCTACGAACGGGGTCGATCGAGGTGGACTGGGCGACGCGCAATGTGATGGCCGGACTGGAGAAGCCGATTTTCAACCCGCGCGAGCCGAGCTCCCTGGCGCAAGTCGGAATCTCACCGCTGACCGGAGCGGGGAACTTATGGCTGTGGATTCCGCAGGTTCGGGTGGAGCAGGATTTCACGTGGGCTCACCAAATGGGGCTACGTGCGCAGATGGGAGTGGTGCAGACGCGGGAAGTGGGCGCGTACGCGGGCAGTGCGACGGCGGGGAACGTGGAAGCGTCGCGGCCGGGGCTGGAAGGGCGTTTCGAGGTGTTCCACAAAATCGATGACGAGCGGCGCATTGAGATCGCTTCTGGGTTCCACGAGAGCACCACGCACGTCAATGGCTTTTCGGTGCCGTCGCAGGTCTGGTCTCTGGATTGGTTCGCGAATCCAGTGCGCCGGGTGGAACTGACGGGGGCGTTCTATCGCGGCGAAAACGTGGCGCATCTGGGGGCGGGATACCGGCAGGGATTTGGACTGTATCCAAACGAAGTGGAGGCGGTACACAGCCAGGGCGGCTGGGCGCAGCTCACGATTCACACCGTGCCGAGGCTGGACTTCCATTTTTTCTCGGGACTGCAGGACGACCGCAATGCCGATCTGGCCGCCGGCAATATCGGCAAGAACCTGATGTTCGGGGGAAATCTGTACTTTCGGATCGCGCCCAACGTGCTGCTGGGGCCGGAGGTGTCGCAGGTGCGCACGGTCTATCTCAGTCAAGGAACGCGTATAAACAATCACTATGATCTGGCGCTGGCTTATCTTTTCTAACGCGGTGCTGTGGCTGGCGATACCGCCGGCGGCCCGGGCGGCCACCGTCAAGGGAGCGGTGGAGATCACCAATTCGCGAGACGAAGCGGTGCGCAAGCGCAAGGACTATACCGGGGTGGTGGTGTGGCTGGAGGCAACGGACCGGGCTGCGCCCGCCCCGGCCGCGCCCAAGCGGGCGCAGATGGTGCAGCGTGAGAAGCGATTCACGCCGCACGTGATCGCGGTGCCGCTGGGCAGCACGGTGGACTTTCCGAACGCCGACCCGATCTTTCACAACGCCTTCTCGAATTTCAGCGGGCAGCCATTCGACGTGGGGCTGTACCCGCCGGGCTCGAACCGGAGTTGGGTTTTCAAGAAGCCCGGCATTGTCCGCGTCTTTTGCAACATTCATCCGACCATGAGCGCCATCATCGCCGTGTTGTCGACCCCCTGGTACGTGGTGACCCCGGTTTCCGGCAAGTTCACGCTGGACAACGTGCCCGCGGGCGAATACCAACTGCGCCTGTTCCACGAGCGTGCGGTGCCGGAGAACCTGCAGGCGCTGGAGCGCACCATCAAGGTGCCGGAGGGCGGCGTGACGCTGCCGCTGATCTCAATTTCCGAAACCGGTTTTGTGCCGGCTCCCCACATGAATAAATTCGGGCGGGAGTACCCGCCGGTGGGGAACGGCGACACGTACCCAGGAGCTCCGAAGTGATCCCGCGCTGGTTTTCGCGGCTCTCGCTGCTATGGAAGATTCTGTTGTCGACCTCGGTGGCGGTCACGCTGCTGTTCGGGGTCACGGGCGAGATTGTTCTCAACCATATTTCGCAGACGATGTCGGACAGCCTGAACGAGGAAGTGGATACGAGCTTCCGGGCGTATCAGTCGCTCTGGAATTCGCGCGCGGCCCTGCTTTCCTCGGTGAGCAGCATTTTGAGCACGCTGCCGGGCGTGAAGCTGGCGTTCGGAACGGGCGATGAGGCGACCATCCGGGACTCCGCGCAGGAGCTGTGGTCGAAGATTTCCGAGGAGAAAGCCATCTTCCTGGTGACCGATCCGGGCGGCAAGGTGGTGGCGTCGCTGGGAGGAGATATTCCGCCGTCTCTGCGCAAAAACATGGACGTGGTGCGACAAGCGGCGGCGCAGTTTCCCAAACAGGCCTCGGGCTTCTTCCTGCAGGATGGCGAACTGTATCACATCTCGGTGACGCCGGTATACGTGGACTCTCCGCAGGGCCAGAGCCTGATCAACGTGTTGGTGGCCGGAATTCACGTGGACGCGGTGGTGCTGCAGGAGCTGAAACAGCAAACCGGCGGCAGCGAGTTCCTGTTCGAGACGCCGGAGCGGGTGATCGCATCGACGCTCAACGAGCGCGCGACCCGGGTGGTCCTGAGAAACGTGGCGCGAGCGAGCGCCACCAAACGGGTCAGCGACGGGGTGGTGGAATATGCGTGGTTTCCGACGAAGCTCGAAGATGTCAACCACAAGCCGGTCGGGCAGCTCCTGATTCTGAGGTCGTTCGAAGGAGTGCAACGGCGGCTGACCGAGTTGTATACCAACATCATCCTGTTGTGGGTGGTGGCGGTGTCGGCGGGCTTTGTGCTGACCTACGTGCTGGCGCGGCGCATTGTGGAGCCGGTCAAGCAGCTCGACCGGGCAGCGGCGGAAGTGGCGCGGCAGAACTACGCGATTGAAGTCGCGGTGACGAGCGAAGACGAAATGGGGCGGCTGGCGCGGACCTTCAATACGATGTGCGCGTCGATCCGGCAAGCGCGGGAAGACCTGATCCGGCAAGAGCGGATCTCGACCATCGGGAGGCTTTCGGCCTCGATCGTACACGATTTACGAAATCCGCTGGCGGCGATTTACGGCGGCGCGGAGATGCTGGTGGATCGCGAACTGCCGCCGGGGCACGTGAGGCGGCTGGCAGGCAATATCTACCAGGCCTCGCGGAGGATCCAGGAATTGTTGCAGGACCTGCTGGACGTATCGCGGGGGAAGACCCGGCCGATGGAGGTCTGCCGGCTGCGCGAAGCGGTTTCGGCGGCCATAGAGGCGCTAGGGCCGGCAGCCGAGGCGCAGGGGGTCCAGTTGATTCTGGCGATTCCCGCGGAGATCGAGCTGCCGCTCGATCGCAGCCGCATGGAGCGCACGTTCGTGAACCTGATCTCGAACGCGCTGGAGGCCATGCCCGGGGGCGGCGAGGTGCGGATCTCGGCGGCGCTAGAGAAGGGGTCGGTCCTGGTCCAGGTGGCCGACAATGGGCCAGGAGTCTCGCCGGAGATCCGTTCGCAGTTGTTTCAGCCCTTCGTGAGCGCGGGCAAGCGCAACGGCCTGGGCCTGGGGCTGGCGCTGACGCGCCAGACGGTGTTGGACCACGGCGGCGACATCTGGGTGGAATCGGAGCCCGGCCATGGGGCGCGGTTCTGCTTCCGGCTTCCGGGGGCACAAGTGGCGCAACCGCACGGCGCGCGCGTCTAAGCACGCGGGCTGATACGCTAGCAGTTTGCCGCGCCATCCGCTGTTCAGGCCGTATCTCGCATTGGCGGCGGTGTGTTTCTTCTGGGGGACCACGTACCTGGCGATCCGGATGGCCCTGGAATCGTTTCCGCCTCTGGTGCTGGTGGCTGCGCGGTTCTTGATCTCGGGGTCGCTGCTGACGCTGTTCGCCAAGGCGCGAGGCCTGTATGTGCCACGCGGCCGCGAACTCGCCTCGAACGCGCTCAGCGGAGTTCTGCTGCTCGGAATCGGCAACAGTTGCCTGGTATTCGCGGAACTGTGGATTCCTAGCGGAATGGCGGGTCTGATCACCACCATATCGCCCTTCTGGCTGGTGGGCGCGGAGGCGCTGCTGCCGGGCGGCGAACGGCTGCACGGGCGCATCATCGGCGGCATGATCGTGGGGCTGATGGGCGCCTCTTTGCTGTTCACCGGCGATGTGACGGCTCACGCCATCGACCGCAGGCTGCTCGACGGATTTCTGATCCTGCAAGTGGGGATGGCGGCGTGGTCGTTCGGTTCGATCTACCAGCGCCGGCAAACCGGCAGGGCCCATTCGGCGATCGCAGGCGGCGTGCAACAACTGGCCGCGGGGGTGGTGTTGCTGCCGTTGGCGCTGGCGATTCACGAAGAACCGATCCACTGGAGCGCGCGCGGCGGGGCCGCCTTGCTGTACCTGGTTGGTTTCGGCTCGATTGTCGGGTACAGCGCGTACGCGTACGTGATGGACCGGCTGCCGGTGGCGATCGTCTCGGTGTATTCGTACGTGAACGCGATTGTGGCGGTGGTGCTGGGCTGGCTGTTCTACCGCGAGCCGTTCGGGCTGAAGGAAGCCGCGGCGATGATTGTGATCTTCGCGGCGGTGGCGGTGGTGAAGCGGTATGCGCCGGCGGCGGCTAATCTTGACCGACAACCTTGGCGCCCAGAGCCCCGCCGGCCACACTCAGCCCGGTGATGAAGACGAACAGCATGAACAGGGTCAGGACCAGCAAGAAAGCGAGCCCGCCGCCGCTTTCGAACATCTTCAAGGCTTCCTGCACATTGGGGTCGGTGGCGTTCTTAAACTGCGACTGAAAGATCTGAGCGATGCCGCCGGAGAGGGCCTGCGGAAGGACGGTGGCGGTAAAAATCACGATGGTGATGGCGAAGGACAAGACTCCGGTCATCCATCCCATGCGGACGCCGGCGCGAACACTGAGCAGAGCGCCGGTGCGCCGCCGGTAGAAGAAGACAGCAAAGAAACCCGCCGCTACCCACATGACGAGGTTGACCAGGGGCAGCCAACTGAGCAAGGCGGTGACCATGGCCACGATGAAGGCAATGCGAACCGCCACCGGGTTGTGAAAGTTCAGAGGCAGAGCCTGGGTGACGACGACGGGAGGCAATTCCGGAAGCGGCGCGACGATGGGAGGCTCCAGTTCCACAATGGGGATGTCGCGCTGCGGCTTCCCACACTTATGACAAAACAGCGCGTGGGGAGGGAGTTCGGCGCCGCAGCTACAATATTCCGGCATGTCCATGAGGCACTTTCAGTTTGACGCAGGGGCGGCCAGGAAGCAACTCGGCGCCCTAGCGGAAGCGCACTTTGACATCGGGTTTGTTCTCCAAGTGAGTGGTCTCGATGAAACGCACCTTGGAAGTAGATGAGGTCATGACGATGGATTGGGTGATGGTGCCGTCTCCGCTAAAGCGGACGCCGCGCAGGAGGTTGCCGTCGGTGACGCCGCAGGCGGCGAAGACCAGGCTGCGGCCGGGCGCGAGTTCGGAGGTGTCATAAATCTTGGTGACGTCGCGGATGCCCATTTGCTGCATGCGCTCTTTCTGCGCGTCGTCCTTGACCACGAGGCGGGCCACGATCTGGCCGTTGAGGCAGCGCAAGGCGGCGGCGGTGAGGACGCCTTCGGGGGCGCCCCCCGAGCCCATGACCGCGTGGACGCCGGTGCCGGCGACCGCGGCGGCGATGCCCGCCGAGAGGTCGCCATCGGAGATCAGCCGGATGCGGGCTCCGGCTTCGCGGATTTCGGAGATCAGCTTCTGGTGCCGCGGGCGGTCGAGGACCACGACCACCAGGTCGTCCACGCCCCGCTGCAGCCGGCGGGCGATGGCTTTCAGGTTGTGCTTGACGGGCGCGTCCAAATCCACCGCGCCCTTAGAGGACGGGCCGACGATGATCTTCTCCATGTAGCAGTCGGGCGCGTGCAACAGGCCGCCCTTCTCGGAGGCCGCGAGCACGGTGATGGCGCCGGCCGCGCCGGTGGAGCAAAGGTTGGTGCCCTCGAGCGGGTCGACCGCGATGTCCACCACCATCTGGGAATCGGAGTTCGGAGCCCCGACCTTCTCCCCGATATAGAGCATGGGAGCTTTATCGCGCTCGCCCTCTCCGATGACGATGGTGCCTTCCATCGGGATGGTATCCATGGTGCGGCGCATAGCTTCGACGGCGGCGCGGTCGGCGGTGTCGGCATCGCCCATCCCCATGGTTCGGGCCGATGCGACGGCGGCATCTTCTACAACGCGGAGTACTTCGAGAGAAAGGTCGAACATGTGGTAGTTTTCTCCTCATGGACAACGAAACGATTCTGGTGCTGGCCGATCCGACTGAACCGCAGTTGCGGCAACTGGAACAACTGCCCTCGGAAACCGGGATCGCGGTGGGAAATACCCCCGAGGCCTTCGAGAGAGCGGCCGGCGACGCCACCGTGATCTTCGGCTGGTCGCTCGCGGGCAAACTGTTGCGAGACGTATTTCACATGGCACCCAGCGTACGGTGGGTGCATACACGCGCCGCCGGGATCGACAACCTGTTGTTCCCGGAGCTGATCGCCAGCCCCACAGTGCTGACCAACGGCAGCGGCGTGTTCAGCCAGTCGTTGGGAGAGTTCGTGCTGGGGGCGATTCTGTATTTCGCCAAGGACTTCCGCCGCATGATGGACAACCAGAGGGAAGGCCGGTGGGCTCCCTTCACGGTGGCGGAGATCTCGGGGCAAACGGCGGGCATCGTGGGGTACGGAGATATCGGCAGGGCGATCGCCACGCGCCTCCGGCCCATGGGGATGCGGGTGCTCGGCATGACGCGGCGCGGGCCGCTGCTGTACAACATGGATCCGCTGGTCAGTCAGGTGTATGGTCCCGGCGACCGCATCGCCATGGTGGCTCAGTGCGACTACGTGATTGTGGCGGCGCCGCTGACCGCAGATACGCGGGGCCTGATGGGAGAGGCGGAGCTGGCCGCGATGAAGCCCGGCGCCGTGATCATCAACGTGGGCCGGGGTCCGGTCATCGACGAGGCGGCGCTGATCGGGGCGCTCCGCGAGAAACGCATTCGGGGCGCCGCGCTGGACGTGTTCGATTTGGAACCTCTGCCGCAAGGCCATCCTTTTTACCAACTGGACAACGTGTTGCTGTCACCCCATTGCGCAGATCACACGGCCGACTGGCTGGATGCCGCCATGCGCTTCTTCCTGGATAACTTCGAACGATACCGCAAGCGAGAGCCGCTTCTCAACGTTGTCGATAAGCAACTCGGGTACTAGCGGTTCCCGCCCATACGAGGCTGACCAGAGCCGCAGCGGGGGCTCTAAGCGGCGCCTAGCCGAAATAGCGCGCATACAGGCTGCGGGCTACGCCGGTGTCGCTGGTCCCCTTGATAATGGCGCGGCCATCCGGAAACACGGTCATCTCGTAAGGGGCGACGATGAACCGCAGGGCGAACTCATTGGCGCGAACTTCTCCGATCGGTTCCAGGCGGGTTTTCAGCTCCGCCAAGTCGAGGACCAGGACCCGTTCCTGGACCTGCACTGCATTTCTGCCGCAGAGGCGAACCGGGGCGCGGAGCGACTCTTCCAGGTAAGGAAACTGGCGGCGGCCACAGGCGGGACAGTCGGGATCGCGGGGCGGGGCATCGATCTGGCGCGTACCTCCCTGCCAGATGTCCACGGTGGTGATGCGCGGCTGCACCAGGTCTTGGCGCCCGCACAGGATCTTGAGCGCGTCGGCGACCTGGTACGACGCCACCAGCGAGGTGATGACGTTGAGTACGCCCGCGGTCTCGCAGGTGGGCTGCGCTCCTTCCGGCGGATCTGGGTACACGCAGCGCAGGCAGGCGGTGTGGCCGGGCAGGACCGGCATGGCCAGCCCGTAGCTGCCCACGGCCGCGCCGTAAATCCAGGGGATGCCGCGGCAGACCGCGAAGTCATTGATGAGGTAGCGGGTTTCGAAATTGTCGGTGCCGTCGAGGATCAAATGCGACTGGCCCAACAACTCCTCGACGTTGGAGGAGGTGAGATCGGCCACGACGCCGTGCGCGCGCACGGAAGAATTGATGCGGGCCAAACAGCGCTCGGCGGCGACTGCCTTGGGCAGCCCGTCGGCCGCGTCGGATTCTTCGAACAGCCACTGCCGCTGGAGGTTACTCGGCTCGACGTAGTCGCGATCGATGAGGGTGATGGACCCGACGCCAGCCCGCGCCAAAGCCGCCCCATGGAAACTGCCCAAGGCGCCGCAACCGACGATGACGACGCGGGCGCGGAGCAGGATTTCCTGTCCCGGCTCGCCGATGCCGGAAAACCGGATTTGCCGCGAATATCGCTCGCGTTCCGCCGCATCCATTCCATTCCGATGGTAACAAACTTGCAATGAAGGGCTTACGCTATTATGAGGATGGTGCGGACGTGGCTCGCCCTTTTTCCTTGCCTGGTCTTCGCGTGGGTGGTTGCGCAACCCAAGGCGCTCCATGCGCAATATCAGAACTATCAAGGGAAGGACATTGTCAATATTCAGTTCATGCCGGTGGACCAGCCGCTCGATCCCGGCGCATTGTTTGAGATTCTCCGGCTCAAGCGGGGGCAGCCGCTGCGCATCCAGGATGTCAGCGACAGCGTCGACCGCCTCTTCGCCACAGGCCGCTACGCAGATATTCAGGTAGAAGCGGAGCCATACAACGGCGGAGTGATCATCCGGTTTCTCACCAAGAACAGTTGGTTTATCGGTAACGTTCACGCGGCGGGCGCCATTTCCGACCCACCCAACTCGGGCCAACTGGAGAACGCCGCCAATCTCGACCTCGGCCAACCGTATACGGATGCCAAACTGCAGGAAGGGATCGTCAACCAGAAGAAGCTGCTGGAGAACAACGGGCTGTTCCGGCCGCAGATCCGCCCCATTTTCGATTACGATTCGGAATACCAGCAGGTGCACGTCCGGTTTCAAGTCGAGAGCGGCCCCCGTGCGCGTTTGACGACACCTGTGTTCCAGGGCGACCTGAAAATGGAGCCGGACCGGCTGGTAGCGGCAACCAAGTGGCGCCGCTGGATTTTGCACTCCTGGAAACCGATGACGCAAGAGCGGGTCCGCCAGGGTCTGGCGGGGATCAGGAACCTCTACCAGAAGGACAATCGCATCCAGGCCCAAGTGGCGCTCGAATCCATGCAGTACGATCCAGAGCGGCAGACGGCGCTTCCCACGCTGCAAATCGACGCCGGGCCGCGCATTGACGTGAGCGCCATCGGGGCCAAGGTTTCGCAGAAGACCTTGCGCCGCTACGTGCCGATCTTCGAAGAGCACTCGGTCGATCGCGACCTGCTGACGGAGGGGGCCCGGAACCTGCGTGATTACTTCCAACGGGACGGCTACTTCGAGTCCCAGGTGGAGTTCAAGCAGCAGAGGGTGATCAACGACCGCGCGGCCATCGACTACCTGGTGAACCGGGGCCCCCGGCACAAACTGGTGCTCATCGAGATCAGCGGGAACAAGTATTTCGACACCGCAAGCCTCCGCGAGCGGATGTTTTTGCGGGCGTCTTCGATTCTGCAGTTCCGGCACGGCCGTTACAGCGAGAACTACCTGAGCCAGGACGAACAATCCATTGAAGACCTCTACCAGTCGAATGGCTTTCGGGACGTGAAGGTGACGCATCGGGTGGAGGATGACTATCAGGGGAAGGCGACGGATATTGCGGTCTTTCTGCATATCGACGAAGGGCCGCAGTACTTTGTCGACAGCTTGGAAGTGGATGGCATCCAACAACTGAAGAAGGACGAGATTGTGTCGATGCTGGGTTCGGTGGCGGGGCAGCCGTTCAGCGAGTTCAACGTGGCGGTGGATCGCGATACGATCCTGGCGCGGTATTTTGAAAGCGGTTTTCCGGGCGCCACCTTCCAATGGAGCTCGCAGCCTTCGGCACGGCCGCACCGCGTGGATCTGCACTTCGTCATCACGGAAGGAGAGCGGCAGACCGTGCGGCAGGTGCTGGTCAGCGGCCTACAGGCCACGCGGCCGCAACTGGTGTACCGCAACCTGGGGTTGAATCCCGGCGACCCATTGTCGCCCACGGCCATCACGGACACGCAACGGCGGCTCTACGACCTGGGCATTTTCTCGCGCGTCGATGCCGGCATTCAAGACCCCGACGGCCAGACCGACAGCAAGTACGTGCTGTACCAAATGGACGAAGCGCGGCGGTACTCGGCGGCGATCGGAGTCGGGGCTGAAGTCGCGCGCATCGGGGGGTGCCAGACGTGCCTGGACGCGCCGGCCGGGCAAACGGGTTTCGCGCCCCGGGTGTCGTTCGACATCACGCGCAACAACATGTGGGGCGTGGCGCACAGCCTCAGCCTGCGCACCCGCGTCTCGACTCTCGAACGCCAGGGTTTGCTGAACTACTCGTGGCCGCTGTTTCAAAACAACGATAACCTGGCCGTCTCGCTCACCGGCCTCTATGAAGACTCGCGGGATGTTCGCACGTTCTCGTCCAAGCGCCAGGAAGGCTCGGTCCAGTTGTCGCAGCGCGTCTCCAAGGCGACGACCCTGTTCTACCGTTTCACCTATCGCCGCGTCGGGGTGGATCAGGGCACACTCAAAATCTCACCGCTATTGATCCCGCTGCTGGCACAGCCCGTCCGCCTGGGGCTGCTCTCGGGCAACATGGTCCAGGACCGCCGCGACGATCCGGTGGATCCGCACAAGGGGATCTACAACACGGTGGATCTGGGAATGGCGTCGCATGTTTTTGGTTCGCAGCGCAACTTTCTGCGCGTGCTGGTGCGGAATTCCACGTATCACCCCATTGGCAAAAAACTGGTGCTGGCGCGGAGCACCGAATTCGGCGATATCTACGCCTTCCATTACAACGGTAACGCCCTGGACGCCATCCCGCTGCCGGAGCGCTTTTTTGCCGGTGGGGGAACCACGAATCGAGCATTTCCCGACTTCCAGGCCGGGCCGCGCGACACTATCACGGGGTTTCCGCTAGGCGGGACCGCGCTTCTGTTCAATCAGACCGAGCTCCGCTTTCCGCTGATCGGGGACAACATCGGGGGCGTCTTATTTCACGATATGGGGAACACGTATTCGAGCCTGGGCAATCTGTCGTTTCGCGTTAAACAACGCAACCTCCAGGATTTCGATTACATGGTTCATGCCGTGGGCTTCGGCCTGCGCTATCGGACCCCCATCGGACCGGTGCGCCTGGATCTGGCGTACAGCATCAATCCGCCGAGTTTTTTCGGGTTCAAGGGCAGCGAGCAGGATCTGGTCAACGCGGGCGTCAATCCCTGCGCCACATCCGGCAAGTGCGTGGAGCAGAACGTCAGCCATTTTCAATTCTTCTTCTCGATCGGACAAACGTTTTGACACGCGCTACGACCATTCGCGTTCTTCTCGCCCTGATGGCGGCGTCATGGGGACACGCGGAAATCATCGATCGGATTGCCGTGTCGGTGGGGAACGGCGTGATCACCACCAGCGGCATCGACCGCGAAATCCGCGTCACAGCCTTGCTGAACGACGTCCCAGCCGATTTCAGCGCGGCGTCCCGGCGGGCGACGGCCGACCGCATGGTGGAGCAAAAACTGGTCCGGCGCGAATTAGAGATCAGCCGGTATCCGGTGCCGGAAGCGTCGGCGGTCGAGTCCGAATACGCGGCATTCCGGAAGGCCCGGTACCCGACCGACGCTTCGTTGGAGAGCGCCCTGAAAGAATACGGCATCACCGAGGAAGAAATTAAGGATGAGTTGTTGTGGCAGCTCACCTTGCTGCGGTTCATCGAGGTGCGGTTCCGGCCGGCCGTTCAGGTCAGCGACGAGGACATCCGGGCCTATTTTGACTCCAGCGTCAAGCCGGCGGCCGAGGCCGCGCATCCGGGCGAGCCGGTTTCGCTGGACGACTACCGGGCGCAAATCCAGGACACCCTCACCGGGAAGCGCGCCGACCAGGAGTTGGATGCCTGGCTGAAGCAGACCCGCCAGCGCACGGAGATTGTGTACCACGAGGAGGTGTTCCAGTGACCCGCAAGAGACTGGCAGTGACCGCGGCGGGCGCAGGGGCCACGGTACTCTTGCTGGCGGGTGCTGCCGGGATGCTGGTGTTGCGCAGCGACTGGCTCCATGAGAAGGTCCGCGAGGCTCTGATCGACACGGTGGAGAAGGCCACGGGAGGCCGCGCCGAGATCGGGTCCTTCGATGTCTCTTGGATCCGGATGCGCGTCGAGGTCCGTCAATTCACCCTGCATGGCCGGGAACCCGCCGGGAAACCGCCACTGGTCGAGGCCGCCTCCGTGACGGTGGGGCTGAAACTCACTTCCTGGCTCGGGCGCGACGTTCACATTGAATCCCTGGATGCGCAGGACCCGCGCGTGTACCTGATGGTCAATCCAGACGGCAGCACCAACCTGCCGGAGCCACCCATCAAGCGCCACGCGGAGCGAAACCCGATCGAGACGCTGCTGGAGCTGGCGATCGGCCGCTTCAGCCTGCAGAACGGGGTATTGGAAGTGGAAGGGCGCGGCCGGACTCCATTTGAGGCGCAAGGGCGGAATCTGGAAGCGAAATTTCTCTATGAACTGGCTCGGTCGAGGTACCAGGGCGACCTCTCGATTCAGCCCCTGGATGTGCAATGGGGGAAGGGAAAGGCTGTGCCCGTCGGCGTTCGCCTGGCGGCGACGATGGAGAAGAACCGGATCGGCGTTTCTTCCGGGCGGCTGACGACCGGCGATTCGACCCTGGATTTCTCGGGGTCGGTAGAGGACTTAGTCTCGCTGCGAGGCGCGTTCGGTTACCGGGCGCACGTCACCGCGGCGGACGCGAACCGCATCCTGCAAGTCCGCGGGCCGGAGCGGGGAACCGCCGATTTGACGGGCACCGCAGAGTGGGCAGGGGCTTCGAATTATTCTCTGGCCGGGAATCTTCGGGTGGCGGGCGTGGAATTCAAGCGGGCTCCTGTGCAAGTGTTCAACGCGGGAATGCAAGGGGCGCTGCGGGTAACGGCCGGCGGCGCTGGTTTGACCGGCGTCCGGATCTCGGGAGAAGGCGCCGGTACCGGCAGCCGCGTTCCGGTGGAAGGCAACATCGCCGCCATCACACTGCGCGGCCGGGAACTCGACATTCGCGGAGTCTCGCTGCGGGCCCTGGGCGGGGCCTTCGCGGGCGAAGCGCGGGTGGAAGGCTACGACCGCTATCAAGTGCAGGGCGAAATCACGGGACTGGATGCGAGGCGGGCAGTGGCTGTCTACAGCCGCGAACCCCTGCCGTGGGACAGCCGGGTGGCCGGGGCGGTGGAACTGGAAGGCTCGCTCCGGATGAGCAATCAGGCTCGGGCTTCTGTCCAGCTCACACTCGGCCCGGCGCCGGACAGCCCGCCGGTGGGAGGCGAGGTTGCGGCGGTCTACAACGCAGCCGATGGCAGCCTCGACTTTGCACGCTCCTACCTGTCGCTGCCCGCGTCGCGTGTCGAGATTACCGGCGCTCTGGGGAGACAACTGCGTGTGCACCTGGAAACCAGAAACCTGAACGACTTCCTGCCGGTCTTCGGGAGCAGCGCGGTGTCGGCGCGGTTGAGTTTCCAAGGAGGATCGGCCCAGTTCAACGGAACGGTGACGGGACCGCTCGGCAATCCGGCGATTGTGGGTCGGCTGCAAGCCACCCGGTTCGCGTATGCGGGGGAATCGTTCGATTCGCTGGAAGCCGCGGTGACAGCGTCTCCGCGAGAGGCCCGAATTGAGAATGCGACGCTGGTACGCGGGATCACCCGCGGGCAATTCCAGCTGGACGCGGGCCTGCGCGATTGGAAGCCCGACGACGGAGGAAGGTTGTCTGGCAGCGGAACCGTTCGAAACGCGGCGGTGTCCGAGTTGCTGGCGCTGGTCAAGGCAACGAGCCTCCCGGCCACCGGCACCGTAAACGTATCGGGGCAAGTGAGCGGGACGATCGGAGATCCGCAATTCACCGGCGAGGTGGAAGCGGTCAAGGGTTCACTCCGGGGCGAGCCGTTCGACCGCTTCACGGCGCGCCTGGCGGGCAGCGCCTTCCGATGGCAGATGTCGGCGGGTCGGCTGACAGCGGGGGCCAAGGAGGTTCGGATGGAGGGCTCCTTCGAGCACGAGCCAAACCGCCTCGACGCCGGCCGGGTGCACTTCCAGGTCGAGAGCAACGCCCTCCCGCTGGCTGAGATTCGGACGCTGGCCCAGGTGCGTCCGGGAATCCGCGGGACGCTCCAAATCGCCGCCAGCGGGGCGATCGATCTGCTACCGGCCGGCAACGGCAGAGCGGAGCGCGTGCGGCTTGCCGAATTGCAGGCTGACGTAGCGGCGCGAAACCTGCAACTGGCGGGGCGCTCGGTGGGCGACGCGCATCTGACGGCCAGTTCGCAAGGGACCGTTCTGAAGACACACCTGGAGGCGAATTTCGCCGATTCGGCGATGCGCGGCGACGGCGAGTGGCGCCTGGAGAACGAGTACCCCGGTAACGCCACGCTGACGTTTACCCGGTTGGATCTGGCCGCGTTGAAGGATTGGATTGCGCCCTCTTCCACGAGCGCTTTCTCTCGAGTGACCGGCTTCGCCGACGGCGAAGTGCATCTCAAGGGACCGATCCTGGACCCCGCAAGGCTCACGGCGGACGCGCGGGTTCCGACTCTGGAAGTCCGGCTGGCGTCGGATTCCAGTTCTTTCACGCTGCGCAATGCAGGTCCGATTGTGGCCAGCATGGAAAACTCTGTGGTCACGGTAGACAGCGCCAAACTGGTCGGGCGCTCGACCGAGCTGGCGGTGACCGGGAAGGTGTCGCTGCCGCAACGGAACCCGCTGGATCTGCGAGTCAACGGACGGATCGATCTCGCCATTCTCGCGAGTTTCAATTCGGAAATCGAATCCTCGGGCTCATTGATGGCGGACGCCACCATCCGCGGTCCGCTCAGCGATCCCCAGCTCAACGGGCGGCTGTCTCTGGCGGACGCTTCGATCAGTTACGCGGTGCTTCCCAACGGCATCTCGAATGCCAACGGGGTGATCCTGTTTACCGGCGACCGGGCCACCATCCAAAGTCTCACCGCCGACACCGGCGGCGGAAAGATTCAACTCTCCGGTTTTGCGGGATATAACGGCGGCCCGGCGGTCTTTCGGTTACGGGCCGAAGCGCAAGGCGTGCGGGTTCGGTATCCGGAAGGCATCAGCACGGTGGCCGATGCGACGCTCGACCTGACCGGCACCGCTGAGCGGAGCATGCTGGCGGGAACCATCACCATCCGGCGCACCAGCTTTAACCTGCAGTCGGACTTCAACTCGCTGCTGGCCAAATCGGAGGAGCCGGTGCGCACGCCCGCGGCGCGGGCCGGATTCCTGGGCGGCTTGAATTACGACGTCCAGATTCAGACCGCGCCCGACATTCAGTTTGAGAGCGCGCTCACCCAGGGCCTGCAGGCGGGGGCGAATCTTCGGTTGCGCGGCACCGCCACCAACCCGGCGCTGCTGGGCCGCATCAACGTTACGCAAGGCCAGCTTCTCTTCTTCGGGACGAAATACAACATCAGCCAGGGATCGATTTCCTTCTTCAATCCGGTGAAGATCGATCCGGTTCTCAACGTCGACCTGGAGACCAAGGCGCGAGGAATCGATATCACTCTGACGGTCTCCGGGCCCGTGAATAAACTCAACCTCTCGCCTCGTTCGGATCCCCCCCTGCAGTTCAACGAGATTGTTTCGGTGCTGACGACGGGCCAGAATCCCACGACCGACACCGGGGCGCGAGTGGGCCAGCAGTCCGCCACGCAGCAGCCGTTTCAGCAGTCGGCGGCCTCTGCGTTGTTGGGGCAGGTGATTGCCAGTCCGGTATCGGGCCGCCTGCAGCGGTTCTTCGGCATCAGCAAGCTGCGGATCGATCCCACGCTACCCGGGGTGGAGTACAACCCCCAGGCCCGCCTGACGCTGGAACAGCAGGTCACGCCGGAGATCACGTTCACCTACATCACCAACGTCACCAGCGCGAACCCGCAGGTGGTGAGCGTGGAGTGGTCGGTGAGCAAGCAATGGTCCGTAGTGGCCCAGCGGGAAGAGAACGGGCTGCTGGGGCTGGATTTCTTCTTCAAGAAGCGGTTCAAGTAGAGCGGCGGCGGCGCGAGCAGCGGGCGGTGGTGTATCCTCTCAGGAGACTCCTATGAACGCCCTGCAACGCGCAAGAACCTTGTGCCTCGGGCTGGTGTTGGCGGTTTGGTTGAGTGCCCCGGCCCCGGCTCAGGTACTGCTTACCGGCGACTGGCGCACCCTCATGCACGAAGACCAACCGGAGCGCGGGCAAGGGCCCGACCTGGGCGATTATCTTGGGATTCCCATCAATGACGCCGCGCGTCTGCGGGCCGATAGCTGGGATGCCTCCCGCCTCACCCTGCAGGAACACCAGTGCCGGGTGCATGTGGTTCCGTACATCTACCGCGGGCCCATGCAGGTGCGCATCTGGGAAGAAAAGGACCCGGAGAGCCAGCAAGTCATCGCGCTCAGACAGTACATCAGCACGTATGAGCAGAACCGGACCATCTGGATGGACGGGCGTCCGCATCCCTCGGAATTTGCGCCGCACACCTTCATGGGCTTCTCCACAGGAGTATGGGAAGGCGACATCCTGACGGTCACCACAACCCACATCAAGCAGGGCTGGCTGCGCCGCAATGGTCTGCCGGAAAGCGATCGAACCACGCTCATCGAGCATTTCATCCGTCACGGCCAAAACCTGACGCACGTCACCATCATTCACGACCCGGTCTATCTGACGGAGCCGCTGATCCGGACCGAGGATTACGTGTTGGCGGACCGGGATCCCGGCAACTGGCTGTGGCCGTGCGAATATGTGGAGGAAATTACGGGCCGCCCGAAAGGCGCGGTTCCCAACTTCCTGCCCGGGGCCAATCCCTTCCTCCAGGAGTTTCCAGAGCGCTGGGGAATCCCGTTTGAGGCCACGCGGGGCGGCGCCGAGACCATGTATCCGGAGTATCAGAAGAAGCTAACGACGCTGGCGAAGCCCGAGGTCAAGAAATGAGGCGAGCCGTGTTCGCTCTGGCGGCGGCTGCGAGCGTGGTCAGCGCGCAGTCCGGTTCAGGCCGGGAGGAGATCCAGGTTCTGCCGGTACAAGGCAACGTCTACCTGGTGGCCGGGGCGGGCGGCAACATCACCGTGCAAGTGGGCAAATCGGGAGTCTTGCTGGTGGACACCGGGAACCCGCAGATGACCGGGAAGGTTCTGGCGGCCATCCGCAAGCTGTCGGACAAGCCGGTCCGGTACATCCTCAACACCCAGGGGGATGGCGACCATACCGGCGGCAATGAGAACTTCGCGAAAGAGTTTGGGTCGGCCACGGCGGTCTCGGTGGCGAATACGCCGGGTTCGAGCGCGACCCAGACGGTGCAGATCTACGCCCACGACCAGGTGCTGGCCCGCATGAGCGCGGCGAAACTGCCGGATACGGCCTGGCCGACGGAGACTTTCGTGGGCGACTCCAAGGAACTGTACTTCAACGGCGAAGCCGTGCTGATGTATCACCTGCCGGCGGCGCACACGGACGGCGATAGCATGGTCCACTTCCGGGGCTCGGACGTGGTCAGCACTGGTGATATTTTCAACACTACGGGTTATCCCGTGATTGATTTGCAGCGGGGCGGAAGCGTGCAGGGTGTGATCGATGGTCTCAACCGCGTCCTGGATATCGCTGTGCCGGCGCATCACGAAGAAGGCGGGACCTACGTGATTCCCGGACACGGGCGAATCTGCGACGAGTTCGACGTCCTGGAGTACCGCGACATGATCACGATCATTCGCGATCGCATTCAGGCTTCGATCAAGAAGGGCATGACGTTGGAGCAGGTCCAAGCATCCAAGCCGACGCGAGATTATGATCCGCAGTATGGCGCAGCCACCGGCCCCTGGACCACCGAGCAGTTCGTGGAAGCGGCCTATCGAAGTCTGGCTCCCGGGAAGAAATAGGCAGGGGCCGCCGCGGCTAGCACACGGAACCTGATTCTACCGCCAAAATTTTCTTGACTCTTTAGGGCTATCCCTATATACTCTCTTAAACTTTGGCATCCGTCTCGCGGGATGCTAAGGGAGAAGTATTGAAGGGGTGAGCTATGCGTCAGGTTTTTCTGCCGGTGTGTCTTCTCGCCGCGTCTCTCGCGGTTTTCGGGCAATCGGATCGCGGCACAATCACGGGAACCGTCGCTGATCCGGCTGGGGCGGTGATCGCTTCCGTTCCAATTGAGGCCAAGAGCCAAGCAACCGGACTTACATATAAGGCGGCAAGCTCGGCAACCGGCAACTACACCCTATCCGAGCTTCCGGTCGGCATGTACGACATCTCTGTGACCGCGCCCGGCTTCAAGAAGGCGACCCGCGCAGGCGTGCAGGTAGCTGCATTCACCACGTTCCGCGTGGATTTCACAATGGATGTCGGCACAACCACGGAAACGGTAACCATCACGGCCGAGGCGCCGCTACTGAAGACCGAAAGCGGCGAGGTGTCGCACAACATCAGCGTGGACTCTTTGAATAGTCTCCCGGTTCTCACCATCGGCAGCGACGCCGCCGGCGTTCGCAACCCTCTGGTGACCGTCGCGTTAATCCCGGGCGCCTCGTTCACAAGCGACTCTGTGCTGCGCGTCAATGGCATGCCTTCCAGCTCGCAAAGCATCCACATTGAGGGTCAGGACGCTACCAATGGCTTTTGGAAGGAACAAAACTCGACGAACCAGACCGGTGTTGACGCCATTCAGGAAGTCACCATTCAGACTTCCAACTTCGCGGCCGAGTTCGGCCAGGCGGGTGGCGGCTACATCAACTACACCATGAAATCCGGCTCCAACCAGTTTCATGGCGGCGCGTTCGATTACTTCGTGAACGAAGGCCTCAACGCCGGCTCGCCGTTTACCGACGCCGGCCAGACAAACTCCCTGAAGACCGGCCAGCACGTGCGCAACGCCAACCGCAGCAACGATTGGGGCGGGACCTTCGGCGGACCGGTAGTGATTCCGCATCTCTACAATGGCCACGACAGGACCTTCTTCTTCTTCAGCTACGAGGAATTCAATCATCACAGCGTCACCAATAACGGTTTCGGGACCATGCCCAATTCAGACTACCGAGGCGGCAACTTCTCCGGCGCCCTGAATGCGCCGCTCACCGGCAACGGTATTCCGGCAGAGCCGAATGGCACCCCGCTCATGGGCAATGAGATCTTCGACCCGAACACGCAGACCACGATCAATGGGCTCACGGTCCGCAGTCCTTTCCCCAACAACACCATTCCGACAACGCGCTTCGACCCCGTGTCTGCCAAGGTGCAGGCGTTGTTCCCTCAGCCGACGATTCCGGGGGCGTTGATCTCCAATTACCAGATCCCCTCCTACCGCAACTACAACAACACCGAAATCCCTACGCTGAAGCTGGACGAAAATCTAAGCGCGAATAAGAAGCTCGCGTTTTTCTACTCCGCCAACCACCAATTCACCCCGAACGCGAACGGCTATACGCAGGTGTTTACGCCCTCGACGCCGCAAGAGATTCTGTCGCAGACCATCCGCCTGAACTACGACCAGACGATTAGCCCGACCGTGCTCCTGCACCTGGGCGCGGGCCTGCTGAATACGACCATTACCACGGTAGGCGCGAGTTACGATTCCAGTCAGCTCTTCGGCGCAAATACTTTTTACGTCACCAACCAGTTTCCCAATGTCACCCCCGGCGGGGACGCCGTGAAGGGCGGTATGGCCATCGCGAACGCCGCCTTTGGCTCCCTGGGCAATACGTCGTTCGCCCTTTGGCAAAAGGACACCAAGCCGACTTTCTCCAGCAGCGTAACCTGGGTGAAGGGGAACCACACGTTTAAGTTCGGCGCGGAAGCCATTTTCGAAGGCCTGCCGGGCAACATGAGTTGGCGCTCCAAGGGGATCTTCGGCTTTGGCCAGGCGGAAACTGCCGATCCCTACGCCACCGGCTACACCTTTACGAATGGCGCCACCGGCTTCGCCTACGCCAGCTTCCTGCTGGGCCAGTACAGCAGTTTGCAGGTGCAGCCGCTCTCGGAGATCCGGCTGGGCGACCACTCGCTGGGCTTCTACGCGCAAGATACCTGGAAAGTCAGCCGCAAGCTGACCCTTGACCTCGGACTGCGCTACGACTTCTCAACGCTGCTGAACGAAGAATACGGCCGCATGCAGGATGCCGCCTTCAACACGCCCAACGCCGCGATTGGGGGACGAATCGGGTCTGTGGTTTACGGCGGGAACTGCAAGTGCCAGTTGAGCCACAATTACCCGTATTCGATTGGGCCGCGTCTGGGAGTCGCTTATCAGATCAACCAGAAGACGGTGCTTCGCTTGGGTGGCGGCATTTCCTACGGCACCTCGATCAACAACGCGTTTCTCAGCTACAGCGTGCCCGACTTCTACACCTACAGCGATCAGCCGCAGGCCGGCGTCCCGGCCGGTCAGCTCAGCGACGGCAATCCATTCGCACCGGGAAACAAGTTCGGGAATGCTCCGCTGACGTTCCCGAATTTCTCGCCGCACTATCCCTTCCAGACCGCCCCCGGTTACACGCCTCCGCAGTCGCCGTTTATCTCGATCGACCGCAATGCCGGGAGGCTTCCGCGCATTGCCCAATGGAGCCTCGACGTCCAGCGCGAGTTGAATCAGGGGACGGTCATCGATATCGCCTACGTGGGCAACCGTGGCGTGTGGTGGACCGCTCCTCTGCTGGCTACCTATAACTACAATGCCCTGACGCCCCAAAGCCTCCAGGCGTATGGCTTTAACCTCAGCAACGCGACTCCGGGATTGGGGGGGATGGGGCTGCTTACCCAACCCATCGCCTCGAACACCGGCGTCATCAATCCCACGATTGCGGCCATGTTCCCGTGGATGCAGGTTGTGAAGACGCCCGGCGGATTCCCGACGATTCCGGCAGTCTACCCAGGTTTCCCCGCCACGCAGCCTTTGAATCAAGCCCTGCGCCCCTACCCACAGTGGTTCGGCGTGCCGCCGTTCCTGGGGCCGCCGCTGGGCGACACCTGGTATGACTCCCTGCAAGCGAAAATCACGCGGCGCTATTCGCATGGTCTAACGGTTCAGGGGATCTTTACCTGGCAGAAAGAATTGACCAACGGGGCAGCCAGCGATACTTCTTATCTGGTTCCGGCAGATACGCGGATCAACGATGTGTTCAACTACGGGATGAACAAGCAGCTGAACCCCTACAGCCGTCCGATTTCACTCACTCTTTCCGTGACCTACCTGACTCCCAAATTCCATGCGGATAGCAAGGCGATGAAGGGGCTCTCCCTGGTTCTCGGCGATTGGACCTACGGCGCCGTGCTGCAGTATCAGAGCGGGCAGTTGCTCGCTACCCCCAACTCGAACAACAACTTCCTGAACCAGATGGCGCGCGGTCCGTCCAATAACCCAGCGCTTTGGGGCGGTGGCAACACGTTCCAGAACATCGTGTCGGGCACGCCCTACCTCCTGGTGGATCCCAATTCCAAATTCGATCCCACCAAAACGTTCGTGTTGAATCCCGCAGCGTGGACCGATGCTCCCGCCGGAACGTTCGGCACAGCACCGGCTTTCCTGAACAATTACCGTTGGCAGCGCCAGCCCGCCGAATCGATGAGTTTCGGCCGCACGTTCCGGATCGCCAAGGAAGGCCGGATCAATGTAAATGTCCGCGCCGAGTTCCAGAACATCTTCAATCGGGTGTTCTACTCGCTTCCGTCGACACAGAACCCGCAGGGTCTGTGCTATCAGGGCCACACGTCGGCGTCGTGTTTCACCCAGCAGTTCGCCACCGGACAAACGGGCGCGCTCTCGAGCGGCTTCGGCTTCGTCAACAGCGTCAATGGCGCCGGAGCCCGTCCGCGCAGCGGTCAGCTTGTGGCGCGATTCCAGTTCTAAGAACGCTCCAGCAATCAGCGGTCAGCTCGCCAGTCGAGCTGACCGCTTTTTATTTGGTCTCTCCCCGCGCCGGTTGGGCGGGTTCGGGTGCGTGTAGCCTGTCCTACAATTAGGAAATGTCCAGACGTTCTCCGGTAGTGCGGCGGGAGGCAATCGAGGCCAAGCCGGATCCCGAAGAACCGGACCAGGTAACTGAAGACTCTCGGTTTCTGATCCCCTGGCTGTTGCTGTTTGCAGGTAGCGGCTGCGCGGCACTCATCTACGAGATTGTCTGGTTTCAATTGCTGCAGCTTGTGATCGGCTCCTCCGCCGTATCGTTGGGGCTGCTGTTGGCGGCGTACATGGGCGGGCTGAGTCTGGGCAGCGCCGCACTGCCGCGGATGGTTGCGCGCCGCCTCCATCCGATGCGGGTGTATGCCCTGCTGGAATTAGGGACCGGGGTGTTTGGGATCCTGGCGTTGTTTGGGGTGCCGCTGGTCGGCCACCTTTATGTGGCGGGCGCGACCAGCGGAATTCCGGGCGTCATCCTCCGCGGAGTGGTGGCGGCGGTGTGCCTGCTGCCCCCGACGGTGCTGATGGGCGCTTCGCTCCCCGCCATGGCGCGTTGGGTGGAAGCCACGCCGCGCGGGGTATCCTGGCTGGGGCTGCTCTATAGCGCGAACATCGCCGGTGCGGTCGTCGGCAGCGTGTTTGCGGGCTTCTATCTGCTGCGCGTGCACGACCTCGCCGTGGCCACCTACACTGCGGCCGCGATCAATGGCGCAGTATCGCTGCTGGCGTGGATGCTGGCTGGGCGTGTGCGGTATGGGGCTGGTGAAGCCGGGCTCGAGTCCGGTTCGGAAGCCCGGCGCGCCTCCGGATTTGGGTGGATTTACCTGGCGATTGGGCTTTCGGGCCTGACCGCACTGGGCGCGGAAGTTGTCTGGACACGGGTGCTCTCTCTGTTGCTGGGGGCCACTGTCTATACGTTTTCGATCATTCTGGCGGTGTTCCTGATCGGCCTGTGGGGCGGCAGTTGGGCTGGTTCCTTTCTGGCGCGGCGGCTCCGGGAGCCGCGCGTCGGGCTGGCCGTCTGCCAGATGCTGCTCGCGGCAGCGATCGCCTGGACCGCGTTCCACCTGGCCGACGTTCTGCCGTATTGGCCGGTGGATCCGTGGCTCTCGACCAATCCGTGGATCAATTTCGATCTGGATTGGACCCGCTGTGTGCGCGCCATTCTGCCCGCAACCCTGCTCTGGGGGGCCAGTTTCCCACTGGCGCTGGCGGGCGCGGCCGGTGCAGGAGAGGATCCGGCGCGGCTGACCGGAGAGATCTACGCCGTGAATACGGCGGGCTCGATTGTGGGCGCCCTGGCGTTCAGCCTGCTGCTGATCCCCGGGATTGGAACGCGCGCCTCACAGCAATGCTTAATTGTGCTGGCAGCCGGCGCAGCGGCAGCAGCACTCGCTGCAGCCGCTTTCCAAGGGAAGCGGATGCGCTGGGCGCCTGCGGGCGGCGCCCTGGTTGGGATGGCCCTGCTGACCTGGGGCTTGACGGCCGTCGTGGACGAAATGCCGTGGCAAGCCGTGGCGTACGGCCGCCGCATCGCGCCCTTCCTCCACAATACGGACCCTGCCAGCGGCGCGGAAACCAAACCTCTGTTTGTGGGCGAAGGGATCAACTCTTCGGTGGTCATCGCGGAACGCAACGGGCAGCGGTTTTTCTATGTGAGCGGGAAATCCGAGGCCTCGTCCGCACCCCTCGATATGCGGCTGCAGCGCATGATGGGACATATCCCGGCGCTGGCGCAGGGCGGGCCGCGCTCGGTGTTGGTGGTGGGTTTTGGGGCAGGCGTCACGGCCGGCTCCTTCGTTCCCTACCCGGAAGTGCAGAGCATCACCATCTGCGAGTTGGAGCCGCTGATCCCACCGGCGTCCGACCGATATTTCGGACAAGAAAACTACCACGTGCTCCAAGACCGGCGCACGCGCTTAGTTACCGACGACGCGCGGCATTACATTCTGACCACTTCCGAGCGGTTCGATGTCATCACCACCGATCCGATCCATCCCTGGGTCAAGGGGACATCGCCGCTCTATTCCAAGGAATACTACGAGCTGGTCAAACAGCATTTGAATCCGGGCGGGGTGGTGGCGCAGTGGCTGCCGCTCTACGAAAGCAATGAGCAGACGGTGCAAACCGAGTTGGCGACGTTCTTCGCGGTTTTCCCCAAGGCGACGGTCTGGAGCACCTTTACCAATGGCGATGGCTACGATCTGGTGCTTCTGGCGCGGGACGAGAGCGTTCCCCTCAATTTGGATGCGATTCAGAAACGCCTCAGCGGGCCTGGTTACTCCGCGGTGAGCGCATCGCTAGCCGATGTCGGATTTCCTTCCGCAGTGGAGCTGCTGGCAACGTATGCCGGCCGGGCGACGGACCTGGCGCCGATGCTGACGCACGCGCAGATGAATGACGATCTGAACTTGCGGCTGCAGTACATCGCGGGAATGGGAGTCAACTCGCTTCTCGCGCCGCGGATTTACCAGGAGCTTCTGACATACCGCAGCTTTCCGGAGGATTTGCTGACGGGGACGGGAGCAGGGATGGATCGGGTTCGGGAGCTGATTGGCCGCAGGCACCGGGTGTTTTGATGGGAAGAGAGCCCAAGAGTCAGAAGTCAAAAGTCAAAAGGCAAAAGGCAAAAGGAATTCGGTACGCCTCGCGTTCGCTCGGCATCGTTACACTTTTGGGCTGTTTACTTCCGGCCGGTGCGGCTCAGGTTGTTTGTGCCTTGGGGCCGGGCGCTGCTTCCTACAAACCGGACGCCGATGGGCGCCCTACTCGGGATGCCATGGAACTGGCCGCGCGTGTGAATCTGGCGGTGACGAGCATTTGCGCGCCGAATTGTCCGGGCACTGGGTTGTACCGCAATCCGACGGCACCCAATCTGATGCTCCAGGTCAATTCCGGCGTGGCGAAGCTAGTCTACGCGCCGGAGTTCTTCTCGGCGGTCTATGAGCAGTACGGGGATGGCGCGATTGTGGGCTTGATCGCGCACGAGATGGGACACGCCCTCGATGATGCGCTGGGCGCGGCCTGGATCAAAAGCAGTTGGACCCCGGAATTGCGCGCGGACGCCTGGGCGGGCTGCGCCTTGGGTAAACTCGGCCAGAGCGCCAGGGACCTGGAAGGCAGTCTGGCGGCGCTGGCGAAATATCCGAGCGCCGGCCATCCGGCGTGGAGCATCCGGCTGCCGGTCTTACAGGCCGGGTTCACGCAGTGCGGGGGGGATGCGGGCAAATTCGGCGCAGCCTTGCAACACACTCGCTAGCAACCGCTCCTGGAGCGCTGCCTCCTGCAACGGCCTGCAGGGGTTCCGAGACGTTTCTCACACCGCGTGGACCTCAGCGCCGGCTTCCCCTGGTTCCGGGCGGCCGGACAACGTCGACCGGGAACTTTTGATATATGCTGTAAGAATTCAGGAGGATTGCGCATGCGTCGCGTGAACAGTTGCTTGGGATTCGGGCTGCTGCTGGGTCTGGCCGGCTTTATCGAGCCTGCGGCCGCCGACACCTACCGGGTCATCGTGACTGGCAAAGTGATCATGGAAGATGGATCGCCGCCTCCGTTTTCGGTTGGCGTGGAGAGGGTCTGCAGCGACCTGCAGGGTTCGGCGCCGGGGCCGCTCACCAACAAGAAGGGTGAGTTCGTGTGGAACATGGAAATGGACGCCTTCCAGACCCGGTCGTGTTTCATTCGGGCCACGCATGCCGGCTATGTTTCCACGGGCCAGGATATCTCGGGCATCAATGTGACTTCCCACGATCCCACCTACGCGCTGAAGCCTCTGGTGCTGGCCAAGAGCTCGCCGGACCCGTACTCCATCGTGGTCTCCGAAGACAACGTTCCTGGCCACGCAAAAACCGCGTTCAAGGACGCCCTGAAAGCGCTGGATGTGCCGGATTTCGCGAAAGCCGCGAGCCTGCTGGAAGAGGCGGTCAAGGCATCTCCGAAGTTCGCGGAAGGCTGGCATGCGCTGGGAGTGGTGGACGAACGGCTCAGCAAGGCGCCGGAGGCGCGCGATGCCTATGAGCACGCCATCAAGGCCAGCCCCAAATTCCTACCGCCCTACGTGACGCTGGCGATGATTTGCGTCAGGCTCAAGGACTGGGGTTGCGCGGGTCAGGCCGCCGCGACCGGGATCAAGATGGATACCAAGAAACTGTTTCCGGAGCTGTACCTCCATCAAGGCGTGGCGGAATACCAAATGAAGGACCTGAGCGGCGCCGAAGGCAGCGTGCAGGAGGCGATTCGACTCGACTCGGGGCATCACCATCCACGGGAAGAGTATGTGCTCGGCCGAATCCTGGAAGCCAAGGGCGATGCCAACGGGGCGAAGGAGCATATGGCGGCCTACCTCAAGCTGGACCCGGGCACGCCCGACCTGGATGCGGTCCGCGGGCACCTGGAGAATCTCGGCAAACCGGACGCGCCAGAACCCGCTCTGGAATAGCGGGACTTCCCCGTGCCGGGGGCGGCTATTCCGCGGGCAGCGGAATCTGGGTCCGGCGAACCCAGCGCGGCGCCGCGTCGACGCGCTGCCGCAGCAGGAGGTTCAACTGCGCGGCATGATGCTGCACGTGGCGCAGTTGATACAACACCAGTTCGACGCCGCCGGCGTCGAGTCGTTCGCAGCCGCGCCAGGGGCGTTCCTGCTCGTCCGAAAGGCTGGCGATGGCCGCGCGGCACTGCTGGCGCCCGTGATCGAGGTAGCGCTCGAGTTCGTCCTTCGTGTACGGCCGTTCCGGCATCACCCCGGCGGGATCCAACTCGGCTAACGTGTACGGGGGCGGGGGAGTGAAATCGCCCGCGGCCTCGGAGAAGTCAAAATCGAGCCAGAAGAGCGTGTGAAAGACGAGGTACCAGAACTCCGGCGGGCGCGAGCGATCGAACCAGACCGCGTCGGGGCAGGCGCGCATCGCGTTTTCGAGCATGTCGAGGGCGGCGCCGAATTGCTGCCAGAGGATGGTTTTCCAGATCGGTTGCATGGGATCGGCGGTGGTGCGGAGGTTTGGGTTCTGGTGCGCCCGGAGAGATTCGAACTCCCGACCTACTGGTTCGAAGCCAGCCGCTCTATCCACCTGAGCTACGGGCGCGCACTGTCTACTATATCAGCCCGGCCGATGCGCGAGGTGCGGGGAAAGGGGCGGCAGGGAGGCTTGAATTCAATGTCGCGCGATGTGGGATTTTTCAACAGTACAAATTGATAGCCAGAACGTTACCCACGGGACCGGGTGTCTGCCTAGTATTGCAGCGTGCGGATCTTCGCGTACAATCCTGTAGCCCGAGCAGGGTCTCAGAGGGGGTCCGATACCGCGGACACAGAGGTAGGAGAGTGACTCAAGCGATACTTGAATCCGGGGTGGCGATGGCCCCTTTGTGGCGCCGATCCCGGTGCCGTTTTCCAGTAGTCGCTGATCTTGAATACCGATTATTTGACCGAGGCAAACCAGCGATGGTTGGTCACGGGCAGACTGTGAACCTGTCCAGTCACGGTGTTTTGTTTGAGGCCGAAGAAGCGCTTCTACCCGGAAAGCCAGTTGAATTGTGGATCGCTTGGCCAGTAAAGCTCGACGAGAAAGTCAGACTTCGATTATGGGCTTTCGGTCGGATCGTTCGGATTCAGGCCTCGTGTGTGGCAGTTCGCATCTCACGCTACGAGTTTCGCACTCGGCGGCTGGAGACGGCGGGACAACATGAACCAATGGTGTCACGAGGATATTGAATTGCAATTACGAGTGGAATTGCTGGACGCTCAGGAGCGGTTCCGCGCCGCTACTCCAGAACAATGGCCAGACCGACTCCAGCGTTTTGAGCAAGCGCTCCACCGCTTCAGCGCCTTGGTGCTGTACGGCAAATCGCCAGAAGAATCGGCGCCTTGCGGCCTCTGTTCTGCTCGGCAACTTCGGCGCTGAAGCGCTCGCATCTCCTGTCCACGGCACAACCCGCCAACGCTCTATCGGATATGCTGGGAGCAATGCGCTTGCTTGCGATCGCGGCCGTGGCGCTGCTGGCCGGGTGCGGCCCGGCGCCGGTGGAGACTTCCCGAGTCGATGCCCCTTCGGAAGACGCCGACCGGCGGAGCGCGGACGAACTCGCGGCGCTGAACCGCCAGGTCGAGAGCCTGGTACAGAGCGGCAAGTCCGATGCCGCGGCGGCCCTCCTGACGAAAGGGGAGTCTTTGGCGAACCGGCTGCTGGCGGCGCCGCGGCCGACGATCGAGGCCGTGGAGGCGATCTCCGATCATGACGACCTCTATGGCCGCATGCTTCTGGCCAACGGCAACTACGGGTGGGCCCGGCTGATGTTCCAGAAGAATCTAGTGCGCTGGAAGGTCTGGAAGCCGCAGACCGCGGAAACCGAGCGGCGGCGCCAGCTGGCCCAGTCGGCGATCGCCGAGTGCGACCGCCACCTGGAGTAAGGCGTCAGTCCCAGCCCGAACCCAGGCTGGCGGGCATGACGCGCATGAAGGCCTCCACGGCGTGGATCTGGCCGCCATAGACTTTGAAGGCTTCCCACACGATGAGAGCGTTGCCCGGGCCGTAGGAATTGGTCTCTCCGAAATTCATACGGAGCAGGACGATGCCGAGCTCCTCATCCACCGCCACGACGCGCGACGTGATGCCGGGGTGCTTGATGATGGTTTGCGTCTTGAGGTTCTCGCAACCGGCGCGCGTGCAGCCGAGGCCGGCCGTATGGACGCCGTTCTCGACGCGGTAGGCGTCAGGGGCGAACGGCGCGTCCACTTCGACGAAGCTGCCGACTTTCAAGCCGGCAGGATAGAACTGCGCGAGGCGGATGGCCTCCTCGCGCGAGGCAAGTTGGGAGCGCTCCGGCGCCAGCGTCAGGGCCTTGCCGGGCGTCTCGAGGGCGTCGATGGCGAACAGCGCGCCCTCTTTCTGTGTGCGGGTCACCATGGTTTCGATTTCGGTGATCTTGCGGCCGGCGATTTTCAGCCGCAATGCGAGCAGGACCGGCATGCCGCCCTCTTCGGCCACCACCTGCGCGGCGGCGACTCCCTGGCGCACATCCAGAATGTCCTGGCGGTACGGCCGCAGTCCGGACGCGTTCTTCCAGAGGCCGTCGCCGAGGCGCAGGTCCGCGCTGTTCTCGGTGACCCGCACGCTGTCGCTGAGCGGCAGGGCGCCCGGGTTGTGGGCCAGCATGGCGTTCAGGTATTGGGTCAGGAAGCCGCGCAGGCAATCGCGGTCGCAATCGTCGGCCGCGGCGCGCGCGGGAGCGGCGGCGGCGGACAGTATGGCTAGGAGCAGGCCGGCGCTGCCGGCGAGCCGGAGGGTGGGCAGTGAGCGCCTAGGTTTCATAGCTTTCGATCCCGAGATGGGTTTTCTTATGATCGCATTTGGCGAGGAGGCGTACGGCTGAGGGGAGGCTTCGTTGCGAGGGGTGGGGCGGCGAATCGCCGGCCCACGGCTGCCTAACCCGCGACGGGTGCCGGGCGAACGGACTTCTTGCCGCCGCGCCAGGACCGCACCCAGTCTTGCGCCGACGACATATAGGTGTAGAACACCGGCGTCAGGTACAAGGTGACCAGCTGCGAGAAGAGCAGGCCGCCCACTACGACCAGGCCAAGCGGACGCCGGGCTTCGCCGCCCGCGCCGTAGCCCAGCGCGATCGGCACCGCGCCCAGCATGGCCGCCATGGTGGTCATCATGATGGGGCGGAACCGGATCAGGCAGCCTTGATAGATGGCCTGCATGGGCTTCAAGTGCTGCTCGCGCTCGGCTTCCAGCGCGAAATCGATCTGCATGATGGCATTCTTTTCCACGATGCCGATCAGCATGATCAATCCCACAAAGGCGTAAATGTTTAAGTCGATATGGAACACCACCAGCGTCAGCAGCGCGCCGAAACCGGCCGACGGCAAGCCGGACAGAATGGTCAGGGGGTGGATGTAGCTCTCGTACAGAATTCCCAGCACGATGTACACCACCATCACGGCGATGATCAACAGCACCCACAAATTGCCGAGGGAGGTCTGGAAACTCCGCGCCGCGCCCTGGAACTGGGTGCTGATGGTGGCGGGCAACTCGCGCGTCGCCAGATCCTGAATGCGGTCCACCACGTCGCCCAAGGCCGCGCCGGGCTGCAGGTTAAACGAAACCGTCGCGGCCGGCAGCTCGCCATAGTGATTGATGGTCTGCGGCCCGGTCTCGGTGACCACGCGCGACAGCGTGTCGAGCGGAATCAGCTTGCCGGCGGTGTTCTTGAAGTAGAGCATCGACAGGGCGTTGGGATCGGCCTGGTACTTGGGCAGCAGTTCGAGCAGGACCTTGTATTCGTTCGCCGATCCATAGATGGTGGAGATCCACCGCTGTCCGTAGGCGTCGTAGAGTGAGTTCTCGATCTGGTTGGCGTTGATCCCCATGGCCGCCGCCTTGTCGCGGTCGATGGTTAAGGTGACCTGCGGGGTAGTCACGGCGACGTCGCTGGTCACATCCTCAACGCCCGGGAGCGACTGCGCTTTTTCGGCCAGAAGGTTGGCCGCCGCGTACAGTTCGTCCTTGTCGGGGCTCTGCATGGAGAATTGATAGACGCTCTTGGTGACTTTGCCGCCGATCTGAATGGTGGGCGGATTCTGCAGGTACGCCTTCATGCCCGGAAAGCGGGCGAGTTCCGGACGCAATTTCTTGATCAGGTCGTTGACACCCAGGGCGCGCTGGCTGCGCGGTTTGAGGTGAATCACCAGCGATCCGTAGTTGGGGCCGCCCAGATTGGTGGCGGTGGTGCCGCCCACGCTGGCCATGAGCGCCTCCACGTTCGGATCGGCCGCCACGCGGTCCGCAATCCGCTTCTGATAGTCCACCATCTGGTAATACGAAGTGCCCTGCGCGGCTTCGGTATAGATCTGCAACTGGTCGGTGTCCTGGTCCGGAATGAATCCCTTGGGGATCTTGACGAACATGTAGACCGTGGCCGCCAGAACAATCACGAAGGTGGCCATCACCACCGGCCGCACCCGAAGGGCCCACTGCAGCGTCGCGTCATACACGCGCAGCATCCCTTCGAAAAACTTCTCGGTGCTTCGATAGAACCATCCGCGCTCTCCCGCGTGCACGGTCCGCAGGAACCGGCTGCAGAGCATGGGGGTGAGGGTCACCGACACGACGCCAGAAATCAGAATGGCGGCGCAGATGGTGACCGAGAATTCCTTAAAGAGACGGCCGAGAATGCCGCCCATGAACAGCACCGGGATGAACACGGCGGCCAGCGACAGCGTCATGGAAACGATGGTAAAGCCGATTTCGGCCGAGCCGCGCATGGCGGCGAGCAGCGGCCGCTCGCCCAGTTCGATGTGGCGGACGATGTTTTCGAGCATCACGATGGCGTCGTCCACCACGAACCCGATGGAGAGAATCAGGGCCATCATCGACAGGTTGTCCAGGCTGTAGTCCAGCAGGTACATGACGGCGAAAGTGCCGATGATGGAGAAGGGCAGCGCCAGGCTGGGAATGATGGTGGCCGAGAGATTGCGCAGGAACAGGAAGATCACCATCACCACCAGCCCCAGGGTCAGCAGCATGGTGAACTGGACGTCTTTGTAAGACTCGCGGATGGTATCGGAGCGGTCGTAGAGGATATCCATGTGGACCGCGGGGGGCAGCTCGTTCTTAAAGACCGGAAGCAGGCTCTTGACGCCGTCGGTCACCGCGATGGTGTTGGTGCCGGGCTGGCGCTGAATGGCGAGGATGATGGCGCGGTTGCCGCCGTCGTGATGATAGAACCACGAGGCCGTCTTGTCGTCCTCGACGCTGTCGATGACGTTGCCTAATTCTTCCAGCCGCACGGGCGTGCCGCCGCGATAGGCCACCACCACCGGGCGGTATTGCTCGGCGGTCATGAGTTGGCCGCTGGCCATCAAGGTGAAGGCCCGCTGCGGGCCGATGATGGAGCCGGTGGGCAGATTGACGTTCCAGTTCTTGAGCGCGGTCTCGATCTCGTTGAGGCCGATCTGGTGGGAGGCCAGCGCATGCGGATCCATCTGCACATGGACCGCGTATTTCTGCGCGCCCAGCACTTGCACCTGCGCGACTCCGGTGATGGTGGAGATGCGCTGCGCGATGCGGGTCTCGGCATACTCATCGAGCGTCCACAGAGGCAGCGTGTCGGAGGTGAGCGTGAGGTAGAGGATGGGCTGGTCGGCCGGGTTCACCTTGGTGAAGGTGGGCGGGGTCGGCATGTTGGGGGGAAGCAGGCGCGAACCCTGCGTGATGGCCGCCTGGACATCCACCGCGGCGCCGTCCAGCTTGCGGCTCAGATCGAATTCGAGCGTAATCTGGGTGGAGCCCTGCGAATTGGTCGAGCTCATCGAGCTCAGCCCCGCGATCAGCGAAAACTGATTTTCGAGCGGCGTGGCCACCGCCGAGGCCATGGTCTCGGGACTCGCGCCCGGCAGGCTGGCGGTCACCAGCAGGGTCGGAAAATCGACATTGGGCAGGTCGCTGACCGGCAGGCTCCGGTAGGCCACTGCCCCAAACAGCGCGATCGCGCCCATCAGCAGGCTGGTGGCGATCGGCCGTTCGATAAAGGTCTGGGAGATATTCATCGGTCAGTCTCCCCCTTGGAGGGCCGGCTGCAACGCGGGGCGGGTGCCGCGCAATGCCCGCCACCGTTCGAGCAGAGCCGCCATGTAGGTGTAAATCACAGGGGTCAGATAAAGCGTCATCAATTGAGAAAATGCCAGGCCGCCGACCACGGCCATGCCGAGCGGCCGCCGCGCCTCTCCGCCCGCGCCCCAGCCCAGCGCCACCGGGACACCGCCCAGCATGGCCGCCATGGTGGTCATCAGGATCGGCCGGAACCGGATCAGGCACCCTTCGTGAATCGCCTGCAGCGGCGATTTGCCCTCCCGCCGCTCGGCTTCCAGCGCGAAATCGATTTGCATGATCGCGTTCTTCTTCACGATGCCGATCAGCATGATGAGGCCGACGAAGCTATACACGCTGAGATCGATCTTAAACAGGAGCAGGGTCAGCAACGCGCCGAATCCTGCCGACGGCAGACCCGAAAGAATGGTGAGGGGGTGAATGTAGCTTTCGTAGAGCACTCCGAGCACGATGTAGACCACCAGCACCGCGATCAGCAGCAGCAACCCCATGTTTCGCAGCGAGTCCTGGAACAGCTTGGCAGAGCCCTGGAAGGTGCCCGTGACGGCAGCGGGAAGCACGTCGCGGGCGGCATCCTCGATTTCGTCGGTGGCGGTGCCCAGCGCGACGCCCGGTCGCAATCCGAAGGAGATGGTGACCGACGGCAATTGCCCGGAGTGCTGGATGCTGGTCGGCCCGGCGTCCAGTTTCATCTTGGCGATCGCGCTCAGCGGCACCAGTTGGCCGGTATTCGATTTCAGGTAGAGCAGCTTCAGGGAGTCCTCGTGCTGCTGGTATTGCGGCAACAGTTCCAGAAGCACTCGATATTGATTATTGACGCCATAAATGGTGGAGACGATCTGCGGGCCGAACGCGTTGTACAACATGTTGGCAATGTTGCTCCAGTCCACGTTGAGAGCGGCCGCGCGGTCGCGATCCACCGTGATTTCAATCTGCGGGTTCTTGATCTGCAGATCGCTGATCACGTCCACCAGCCCGGGCAGCCGGTGCATGGCCTCCTCCATCCGGGGAGCCACCCGGTAGAGCTCGTCGGTGTCCGGGCCATACAGGGTGTAGTCATAGGCGGCCGACGAGTTGCGCCCGCCGATGCGGATGGATTGCGGGATCTGCATGGCCACCTGCAAGCCCGGGATGTTGGAAATCCGCGGCCGGATGCGATTGACGATTTGGACCACCGTGGCCTTGCGCTGCCGCCGCGGTTTGAGATTGACGCTCATATACCCGGCGTTGCCCGAGGATCCGCCGCCGCCGGTCCGCATGAAGAACGTGAGCACGTCCGGATCCTGCACCACCAGTTCGGCCACCTGCTTGGAATACCGCAAGGACTGGTAATACGACGTTCCTTGAGCCATCCGCAGATTGATATTGAACTGGTCCTGGTCGATATCCGGCAGGAAACCTTTAGGAACGGCCACGTACAGATAACCGGTCACCGCCACCACGGCGCCGAACAAGCCGAGCATGATGGGACGATGCTGGAGCACCCAGCCGAGACTGCTGCCGTAGAAGTTTCGCAGCGCTTCGAAGGTCCGCTCGGCGAACCGGTACGCCACGCCGTGCTTCTCGGCCCTGGGCTCACGCAAGAAACGGCTGCACAGCATGGGAGTGAGGGTCACCGAGACGATTCCCGAGATCAGAATCGCAGTGCAGATGGTGACCGCAAACTCGCGGAACAGTCTGCCGAGAATGCCCGCCATAAAGAGAATGGGGATGAAGACGGCGGCCAGAGAAAGGGTCATGGAGACAATCGTGAAGCCGATTTCGCGCGACCCGTTCAACGCCGCCACCATCGGCTTTTCCCCCTTTTCGATGTGGCGGACGATGTTCTCCAGCATCACGATGGCGTCGTCCACGACGAAGCCTACTGAGAGAATCAGGGCCATCATCGAGATGCTGTTGAGCGTGAAGCCCATCAAATAGATCACCGAAAACGTGCCCAGGATCGAAAATGGCAGGGCCATGGCCGGGATCATGGTGGCGGAGAGATTGCGCAGGAACAGGAAGATGACCAGGATCACCAGCGAGAGCGTGGCGATCATGGTGAACTGCATGTCCTGAAAGGCCTCACGGATGTTCTGCGCCTTGTCGCCGCGGAGCACCAGGTTCACGCTGGGCGGGACCATTTGCGCGAAATAGGGCCCCAGCCGCCGGATGTCATTAATCACCTGGATGGTGTTGGTGCCCGGTTGCCGGTTGACGGCGACGATGAGGGAGTTGGTTCCCTTCATACCGAACTGATCGCCGTACATGTAGGCCATCTGCTTGTCGTCTTCCAAACCGTCGATGACGTGGGCCACTTCCTCCAGATGAACCGGAGCGCCGTTGCGGTAGGCCACGATGAGGGGCCGGTAGTCGGCGGCCCGCATCAACTGCCCGTTGGTCTGCACCGTATAGGCTTGGCGCCGTCCGAACAGCGTGCCGGTGGGGATGTTGACGTTCCAGTTCTGGATGGCGGTCTGCACTTCGTTGAGGCCGATGCCGCGGGAGGCCAGTTTGTTGGGATCGGCCTGCACCCGGACCGCGCGCTTCGACCCGCCGAAGATCTGCACCTGCGCCACGCCCGAAACCATCGAGATGCGGGAGCCGATCATGCGCTCGGCGTACTCGTCCAAATCGGCCAGCGGCATGGTCTTCGAGGTTACAGCGAAAAAAATAATCGGCTGATCGCCGGGGTTCTGTTTCTTGAACGACGGAGGAGTGGGCATCCCCGGCGGCAGCAGCGGCATGGCGGCGGCGATGGCGGTCTCCACATCCACGGCCGCTCCGTCCATATCGCGGCTGAGGTCGAATTGCAGGGTGATGCTCGAGCTGCCCTGGTTGCTCTGGGAAATCATCGAATCGAGGCCGGCGATGGTGGTGAACTGGCGCTCCAGAACGGTGGCCACCGAGGATGCCATGGTATTGGGGCTGGCGCCCGGCAAATCGGCTGAAACCTGAATGGTGGGATAGTCGACTTGGGGCAGATCGCTGACCGGCAGTCCGTGATAGGCGATCACGCCGAACATGGCGATCGCCAGCATCAGCAAGCTGGTAGCGATCGGCCTTCGGATGAAAGTCTCGGAAACGTTCACGCCAAGCTCTCTCGTGCAGGCGCCGCGCTGCCGGCCTGGGATGACGCGGCCAACACCAGGCTAAACCTGTGGGGCTCCGCCGCGCCCGGAGGGCGCTCCGTCTTTCCCGTCGGATCCACCACTACCCCGGCCACCGGGCGTTCCCCTGCCGTCCCGCACCACCACCCGGCTGTCCGGCGCGAGCCGCAATTGTCCTTCCGTCACCACGGTCTCGCCGGATTCCAGGCCTTGATCCACTACCATGTCCTGATCCACGCGCAGGGTGGCGGTGACGTTCCGCACCTCCACCGATCGGTTTGGCTTGACCACCCATACGAAAGTGCCGTTCTGGCCGGTCTGGATCGCCTGGTTGGGCACGATGATCGCGTTGGGCCGCGTGGAGAGCCGCAGGGTGACCCGGACGAACTGGCCCGGCCACAATTTGCGATCGGTGTTGCGGAAGGTTCCTTTCAGCTTGATGGTGCCGGTGGTGGTGTCGACGGCGTTGTCCACGAACGTGAGCTCGCCGGTCTCCTCGGTATTGACCTCATCCTGCAGGCGGGCCCGCACGCTCAGGGTTCGCTGCGCCATGTACCGCTTGATGTCGCTCAGTTGCGCTTCCGGAACGGAGAACGTCACGTAAATCGGCTCCACCTGCGTGATGGTCATGAGCTCGACGTTGTTGGCCCCGACCACATTGCCCTGCTTCACGTTCAGATTGCCGGTGCGCCCGTCAATCGGCGAAGGGATGGCAGTGTATCCCAGTTGCACACGCGCGGAATCCACCGCGGCTTTGGCGGCGTCCAGTTCCGCCTGTGCGCTGTCAATCGCCGCCTTATCCGCCAGGACGGTCTGTGAAGTCGCATCCGCAGTCGAGCTTAACTGTTCGGACTGATCCTTGGAAATAATGCCGCCCTTGAATAACTCCGCGTAGCGCGCGGCTTGCGACTGCTGGTAGCGCAGGTTCGCATTGTCGCGCGCCAGGTTCGCGCGCGCCTGACCGAGCGCCGCGCTATCCTTTGCCACCGTCGCCACGGCTTGGTTGAGGGCGGCCTGGAAGGGGCGCGGATCGATGGTGAACAGCGGATCGCCCTTTTTGACGTAATCGCCTTCGTGGAAATAAACGTTGGTCAGTTCTCCGCCAACTTGCGCCTTCACCGAGATGGTGGAGTACGCCTCCACATTGCCGATCACTTGGATTTCCACGGGCACGTTTTTTTGCGTGGCGACCGCCACCGTGACCGGTACGTCTCCCGCCCCTGCGCCCTTCTTGCCGCCGCGGCCGCCACCCGAGCCGCCGGTGGCCGATACCTGACTGCTGGAACAGCCCGCCGAAACACCGAGAAATGCTCCCAAAGCCAAGACAAGGAACGGGTTACTCGTCAATGCCCGGAATCCTCCAGGACTGCGGACGGAACGTATCGACATAGGATCGTAAACCGAAAGGGCGATTAAGCGAATGATAAAGTTACCATATTCCAGGTGCAATGGCTCGAAAGAGGCAGGGCGCGGAAACCCCCTCTACGCCTTTTAGAGCTTAGGCTTAGGAGCGGGAAGTTCGCGTGCGACCACGGTATCGGAGAAGCCGTTGCGGTTGTGGCTACCGTCACAAAACGGCTTGCTGGCGGAGTGACCGCAGCGGCACAGCGAGATCACCGTGCGTCCAGCCAGTCCGAAGGCCGCGCCGGCCGGATCGACAATCTCAAAATCTCCTTCGATGCGAAGCGGGCCATTGTGCACAGGACTGATCTTGGTGGTGGGCATCTCCGGATAGTAGCATGGATGCGGGAAGACTCCCGCTTTTGGGCCCGCTTCCGCTTCCGTGAGCCAGCCGGCAGATGGCCGGTGCGGCAAACTCCGTGCTACCATAAAAACTTCCAATTCACCCGAGGTTTTCGTGGCACGAATCACCCGCAAAGAGCTGAAGACGGACAAGTTCGCACTGGAAGTCGAACATACAGTCACATTTTTCGAGGAACATGGCAAGGAGATCCTGCGCTACGGCGGCATCGTGGCGGTGGTGGTCTTGCTGGGGGGCGGATTTTACGTCTTCCGGCACCGCCAAGCCGCGGCCCGCGAGGCGGCGCTGTCACGCGCCATTGAAGTTCAAGAAGCCCCGGTCGGTCCTCCGCCCGCGGGCAGCACGACGATTAGCGCATTCCCCACCCAGCAAGTCAAGGATGAAGCGGCTACTCAGGTTTTCAACAGCGTGAAGAACCAGTACGCGGGCAGTACGGAAGCGACGATCGCGCAATATTACTTGGGTTCCATCCAGGCCGATCAGGGCAAGTTCAGCGACGCCGAGAAGAGCTTTCAAGCGGTGGCCGCGAATGGCAACGATCAGTATGCCTCGCTGGCGAAGTTGTCGCTGGCTCAGGTCTATTATGCCGAGGGCAAGATGGATCAGGGGCAGAAGGTTTTCGAGGACTTGATGGCGCATCCGACCGTCTTCGTGTCCAAGGAGCAGGCGCAGGTCTCCATGGCCCGCGTTCTAATCCCGATCCGGCCGGCGGAGGCGCGCAAAATTCTGGATACCTTGCGCAACACGCCCGGGGCCGTCAGCCAGGTGGCTCTGCAGTTGTACGCGCAACTGCCACCGCAGTAGCGGCCTTGTGTCCATGGGCATGCTGGCCGGGCTCCGGTTCCCCGTGGCGCAAAGCAGGGGTCGGCGTTACCCCGAGCCGACCCATCCTTACCGCAACGACTTTCAACGCGACCGCGACCGCATCGTGCACTCCCGCGCCTTCCGGCGGCTCGAAGCCAAAACCCAGGTCTTCGCTCCGGGGTTATCCGACCACTTTCGCAACCGCCTCACCCACACCATCGAAGTGTCGCAAATCGCGCGCACCGCGGCGGCGGTCCTGGGGCTGGACGAAGACCTGACCGAGGCCCTGGCGTTGGCGCACGACATCGGGCACCCGCCCTTCGCCCACGCCGGCGAAGACGAGCTCAACCGCCAGATGCAGCGCTTCGGCGAACGCTTCGACCACAATCTTCATGCGCTGCGCATCGTCGAGAACTTCGAGCAGCGCTACGCCCGCTTCCCGGGCCTGAACCTGACGTTCGAAGTGCGTGAGGGGATCATCAAACACTCCCGCGATTTCGGCCCGGGAGAGAATCCCGAATTCGACGCCTTTCTGCCCGGCCTTCGTCCTCCGCTGGAAGCGCAGTTGATCGATCTGGCCGACGAAGTGGCCTACAACACGGCCGATCTAGACGACGCCTTCTCGGCCGATATGCTGACGGCTGCCGACGTGGCCGAGTGCGTTCCCCAATACGGCGAGGTTCTGGATGCGGTGGAGGGCCACTTTCCCGGCGCCAGCGGGAGGGAGGTGTTCCACGAGAGTCTCCGCCAACTCGTCGACGTGCTGGTTTCAGGTCTGATCGACGGCACGGTCGCCCGGAGCCGGGAGGCGGGAGTGGCCACGGCCGACGAGATCCGCGCGTTTCCCCGGCGTCTGGCCGCCTTCACTCCCCAAGCCGCCGACACCAGCCGGCGATTGAAACGCTTCCTTCACGCCAAGGTCTACGCCGCTCCGGAGCTCGCTCAGGGGCGGAACCACTCGGTCGACATGATTGGGGCGCTGTTTCAGTTCTTCCTGGAACGTCCTGACCGTCTTCCCCGGCTTTATGCCGAGCAGGCCCGGCACACGCCGTCGTACCGCGTAGTCTGCGATTACATCGCCGGCATGACGGACGCCTTCTTTCGCCGCACGTATCAGCAAATGATCGGAAGCGATCCTACTCTTCCAACGCCGTGACGCTGGCGAGCTCGGCCTGCCGCACTCCGTAAAACTTGAGGAGCTGCCGGCAGATCTGGTCACCGATTCGTTCGGGATTTTCTTCGGCATCGTGCTCGATTTCTACTTTGAAGAAGAGGTTCGTTCGGTTCATCGGTTGGCGGGATCCTTACCCACTATACTAGCGAGGCCCTGACTCCAGGCGGCGCCAGTGGAAACGGCCGGGATGCCGAGTCTTCAAGGGATCGAGGCTGTCTTCCGAGCCTGGCCGTCCAGACTGGACGCACTTGCATCGAGTTTGCTCCTCAAGGACACTAGGGAAATGGTTTGCACTCTCTGTCGGAGCCGCCGCGCCAAGCGTTCCTGCCCGGGCGTTCCCGGCGAGATCTGTACTCTGTGTTGCGGACAAGAGCGCGAGGTGTCGGTCACGTGTCCGCTCGATTGCGAGCACCTCCAGGACGCGCGCCGCCACGAGAAGCCGATGCCTCTCGACGCCGCCGATCTGCCGCATCGCGATATCCAGATCACTGAACGGTTCCTGGCGGAGCGCGAGGAGCTTCTGGTGTTTGTGGGGCGAACCCTGGGCGCGGCGGCGATGAAAACCGACGGGGTGACGGACTTCGAGGTCCGCGCGGCTTTAGACAGTTTGATCCGCACGTACCGGACGCTCGGATCCGGTGTGTATTATGAAAGCCGGCCGGAGAATGCCTTGGCGAACCGGCTGTATAGCGCGGTCCAGGATGGCCTCGCCGAGTACCGCCGCCAGGAACAGGAGCGGACCGGACTTCCCCAGACCCGCGATGCGGACGTGCTGGGGCTGTTGGTGTTTTTTCAGCGGCTCGAGTTGGATCGCAACAACGGGCGGCCGCGCGGGCGGGCCTTTATCGGGCTGCTGCGCAGCTTCTATTCCGAGCCCCCGGGCGAGCCGGCGGCAGCCAGTTCGCGACTGGTTTTGCCCTGAGCCGGGGTGCGCACGGAATCCACCAGGAATCCTCTTCTCCGGCCCGTGCACACCACTTGCCCCACATACTTGTCCTTGCCGTTCAAGATGAGCTGAATGGGACAGCCCACGGGGTGGTCGAAGGTCACCAGGGTGCCCTCGTTGAGATCGAGCAGGTCGCGGACGGATAGCTCCAGGCCCTCCAGGCGGGCCTCGAGCGTGAACACCGCATCCTTGAGCCGGTTCAGAAAGCGCGCTTGTTCGGCGTCGCTGGCCTGGCTTTTGCGCACCGACCACTGCTGGTCGAATTTCTGCCGCATCATCTTGATGACGATGGAAGGCAGGGCGATGTTCATCATTCCCACGGTTTCGCCGATTTTGATCTCGACTCCGATGGTCACCACGGCTTCATTAGGGGCCAGCACGCGGAGCATTTGAGGCTCGGTCTCCATCGCTTCGACGGTGAATTCGACCGCGGTGACGCCTTTCCAGGCCTCGCGAAGATCCTGCAGAATGATGCGGATTAAGCCATCGAGCAGCTTCTGCTCGATCTCGGTGATATCTCGGTCCAATGCGGCCGTCGACCGGCCGGTTCCGCCGAGCAGCATCTCGAGCACGGGGAAGACCAGCGACGGGTTCAGTTCCATGACCCCGTTCCCGTCGTAGGGCTGCAACCCGAGCGAGACCATGCAGGTGGGGGAAGGCAAGCCCTCCAGAAATTCGGCGTAGGAAAGCTGCTCGACGCTGACCAGATTGACCGCCAGGTAGGAACGCAGGTAGGCCGAGAGACTGGAGACCAGATTCCGGACGAAGGTGTCATGGAGGAGGTGGATGGCGCGGACCTGCGACTTCGGAATGCGGTCGGGGCGGCGAAAGTCGAAACGCGCGGCCGGGGTCTCGAATCTGCGCTCTTGTTTTTTCTGAAAGACCGCGTCGATTTCCTGCTGCGATAGTTGACGGCTCACCGGCGGGTTCCTCGCTCCTAGTCTGCGCATCGGCATTTTGCAGGCGGACTTTAGATCCGCGTCCGAGGAAGTTCCCGGTCCCGGGCCAGCCCTCACGAAATCCGAATTTTTTCCCGATAAATAGGGATGTAAGGAGTGCCATGGAATCAGACATCCTGGTGGTTGACGATTCCGCCGCCATCCGGAAGATCCTGCAGCGGGTGTTGCGGCAAACCGGGATCGCCATCAAGGACATCCATGAGGCTGGGGACGGCAAGGAAGCCCTGGAACTGCTCAAGTCCCATAAGGTTCATCTGGTGCTTTCCGACATTAATATGCCCAACATGGACGGCCTACAGTTGCTCGCGGCCCTCAAGGCGTCCGCGGAGTGGGCCCCTATACCGGTCGTCATGATCACCACCGAAGGCGGCGAAGCCAAGGTGTCGGAGGCCGTCAACCTCGGCGCTGTAGGCTACGTTCGAAAGCCGTTCACCGCCGATCAAATCAAGGAGAAGCTGGTCGGAATTCTCTAGCCGGTCCCACCATTATGAACGTGCCAAACTTGATCGCCAGTTCCATCCGGCACTCCGCCATGGAAGTTTTTTCCACTATGCTGAGCGTCGATCTCGGCTCCGATGAAACCACCACGGAGCCAGCCGGGTCCGGTCCCAATGACGGAGTGGTTTCGTTCATCGGGCTGGCTGGATCCTGGGTCGGCACGGGGAGCATTGTCTGTTCCCCCACGCTCGCCTGCCGCATCTGCTCTCAGATGCTGCAGACCGAGTCCACCGCCGTTGACGAGGAGGTCCTCGACGCCGTCGCCGAGCTGACCAACATGATCATAGGAGGCGTCAAAACGGATCTGGAACGTCACTTGGGAGAGTTGGGGCTGAGCATCCCTACCGTGATATTCGGCAAGAACTTCCTGACTAAGAGCGCCGGCACCGCCGAGTGGGTGGTGGAGCGGTTCGGCTGGGAAGGCGAGATCCTCCAGGTCAAACTGTGCCTGGCCCCCAACGAAAAGTCGGGCCGCCACGACCCCAATGCCCTGGGTCAGACCGTCCCCCTGGATGTCAAGCCCTACGCTTAAACGGTACATACAACCGCAGGTCAGCTCCGCGCAACGCCCGTCGCGCCGCACGACCGGCGCGGGCCTACAGTCCCCGGTGTGTTCTACCAATAGATTCCACGGGTTCAGCCCGCCTTCATGGTGGTGCGGCCGGAGTCGCTCTCCTGGCCGCATCCGGGGATTAACGGGGCGGACGGGTTAGCAGAACGGAGTGGCACGGTGATGGAAGACCAAGAAATCATCAAAGAGTTTCTGATTGAAAGCAACGAGAACCTGGCCCGGTTGGATCGGGAAATGGTGGAACTGGAGCGGCGTCCCAAAGACACTGAGCTGCTAGCCAGCATTTTTCGCACCATGCATACCATCAAGGGCACCTGTGGGTTCCTGGGATTCGGCACGCTGGAGGCCATTACGCACCGCGCCGAGGACATCCTCAGCCAATTGCGGGAAGGGCAGCGCGACCTGACACCGGAACTGGTCACGATCATCCTCGAGGCGGTGGACGCCACCAAGAAGGTAATGGTGTTGATCGAAGCCACCGGGACCGAAGGGCCGGAAACCTATTCGGAGCTGCGCGACCGGTTGGAGGAGGCCCGCAAGGGCCGCCTGGCGGCCCCGGAGGAGACCGCGGCGCCAGTGGCCGTCCCGTCCGCTGCGGAAGAGACTCCGGGACCGGCGTCCGTCCCGCCGGCCGCGCCTGCCCCCACGGCAGCGCAGATGGCTCCGGCCGAAGCCGAAAGCATCCAGAAGGCTCCCTCGGTTTCGGACTCCAGCATCCGGGTGGACGTGGGGCTGCTCGACAAGCTCATGAATCTGGTGGGCGAATTGGTCCTGACCCGCAATCAGATCCTGCAATTCAACGCGCAGCAGGAAGACTCTACTCTGAACACGACCTCGCAGCGGCTGAACCTCATCACCACCGAACTGCAGGCAGGCGTCATGAAGACCCGCATGCAGCCCATCGGGGTGGTCTGGAACAAGCTTCCGCGGGTGGTGCGGGACATGGCGTCGTCGTTCGGCAAGCAGATTCAACTGGAGATGGACGGAGCCGACACGGAACTGGACAAGACCATCATTGAAGCCATCAAAGACCCGCTCACCCACATCGTCCGGAACTGCTGCGATCACGGGATCGAGACGCCGGAAGTGCGTGCCGCCCGGGGCAAGCCCCCGCAGGGCAAGCTCGGCCTGCGCGCTTTTCACGAAGGCGGGCAAGTCAACATCGAAATCAGCGACGACGGCGCCGGGCTGGATCCCCAGCGTCTGAAGGACAAAGCCTTACAGAAGGGGCTGATCCGGCCCGAGCAGGCCGAGCGCATGAGCGACCGGGAAGCGTTCGGACTCATCTTTCTGCCTGGATTTTCCACGGCCGCCACCGTCACCAACGTCAGCGGCCGGGGGGTGGGCATGGACGTGGTCAAGACCAACGTCGAGAAGATCGGCGGGGTCGTGGATCTGGTGAGCCGAGTGGGTGAAGGCACGACGGTGAAGCTGAAAATCCCCCTCACCCTGGCGATCATTCCCGGTCTGGTGGTGACCAGCGGCGGCGAGCGATTCGTCATCCCGCAGGTTAGCCTGCTCGAATTGATCCGCCTGGAGGGCGAGTCCGGCAAGCAGCAGATCGAGTGGATTCAGGGCACGCCGGTCTACCGGCGGCGCGGCAAGCTGCTGCCCATCGCCTACCTGAACGAGGTTCTGAAGCGGGGCTCGGCCCAAGAGGCCGACGTACTCAATATTGTGGTCCTGCAGGCCGAAGACCGGCAGTTCGGCCTTGTGGTCGACGGGATCAGCGACACCCAGGAGATCGTGGTCAAACCCCTCGGCAAGCAGCTCAAGGGCCTCAGTTGTTATGCGGGCGCCACCATCATGGGCGATGGCCACGTGTCCTTGATTCTGGATGTGCTGGGCATCGGCCAGATGTCCGGAGTGGTCCGGGAATCGCGCGAGCAGAGCCGCGCTGAGAGCGAGCGCAACGAACATGCCCGCAACGACCGGCAGACCTTCCTGCTGTTCCGGGCGGGTCCGTTTGAACGCCTCTCGGTTCCCCTCTCGTTGGTCGCGCGCCTGGAGGAATTCCCTCAAGCCAACATTGAGCGCGCCAGTGGCAAACCGGTCGTGCAATACCGCGGGCAGATCCTCCCGCTGGCCTCCTTGGGAGCCATCCTGGAACCCGGTTCGCAGGATTCGGCGGCCGTTCAGGATCCGGCGCAGGTGATCGTCTTCAATGACGGAGAGCGCCGCATCGGCATCCTCGTCGATCAGATTCTGGATATCGCCGAAGACACCATCACGGTCCGCCAGTCGGGCGAGCGCAAGGGGTTGTTGGGCTCCGCCGTGATCGGTGAGAAAGTGACCGACCTGGTGGATCTGCGCGCCGTGATCGAGACGGCGAGAGAGGACTGGTTCAGTACACAAGTCCGAGACTCTGCCCAAGGCGCCACCATCATGGTGGCGGAAGGCTCCGCGTTCTCGCGGGGTCTGGTGCGCAACGCTCTGGAAGCCGCCGGCTACCGCGTGGTGGAGGCGGCCAATAACGCGGAGGCGTTGCGCGAACTGGAACAGCGGAAGGTCGACGCGGTCGTCACCGCGCTCGATCTGCCCGGGGGCGGCGCTTACAATCTGGTCGCGCAGATGCGCGCAGTTCGCGACCTGGCCGGCATCCCCGTGCTGGCCCTGGCCAATTCCGCCGAGGAAGCCGGGGCGCGCGGCAAGCGCGAACCGGGGTTCGAGGATTGCCAGTTAAAGTTCGATCACGACGCAATGATGCGGTCGGTGGCCCGTCTGGCGGCAGCCGTCCGGGCGGCGGAACCGGCCCCGGTCATGTACGGAGGGAAGGAGTAACGATATATGGCGGCTCAAGAGCCAGTCACCGGGGAAGCGCTGCAAGCGGCTCAGACCAGCCGGCAATTCGCCACCTTCTTTGTGGAGGGATTGTTCTTCGGCATTGACGTACTACAGGTCCAGGAAGTGCTTCGCTACCAAGAGATGACCCGCGTGCCCCTGGCGCAGGAGGTGATTGAAGGGCTCATCAATCTACGCGGCCAGATCGTCACCGCCGTGGACATGCGGCGCCGTCTCAAGCTCCCGCCTCGGGCCGACGGCCGAATGCCCATGAACACGGTGGTCCGCACCGAGGAGGGCGCTGTCAGCCTGCTGGTGGACGAGATCGGCGATGTGGTGGAAGTGGATGCGGACCTCTTCGAATCTCCGCCGGATAACGTCGACCCGGCCGCTCGCGAGTTGCTGCAGGGGGTCTACAAGCTCAAGGACCGCCTGCTGCTGATCCTCGACACGGAAAGAACCATCGATCTGGCGGCGGGAACGCCCCAGTCCCAGAAGATCTGAGGAACACACTGAGTGGCATTTACCTTTTTCTTCCGAGACCTGCACGTGCTGGAACTCATCGTCCGGCACGCGATCCCAATCTTGGCGTCTCGCAGCTACGCCCGCGTCTGGGATGCGGGCTGCGCCATGGGCCAGGAACCCTACTCGCTGTGCATCCTGTTGGCGGAGAGCATGGGCCGCTTTGCGTTCAATAACCTCCGCATCCTCGCCAGCGATCTGGATGACTGCAATCTGTTCGGCCCGATCATTGCGGCGGGCGTGTACCCCTGGGAGGAAGTGGAGCGGATGCCTCCGGGGATTCTGGAAAAGTATTTCGAACCGGACGAAAAGCCCGGGCATTTCCGGGTGAAGGACACCATTCGAGGCCGGATTACATTCCAGAAGCATGACCTGCTGTCGCTCCAGGAGATCGGGCAGGGGTTGAGCCTGATCGTCTGCAAGAACGTGTTGCTTCACCTGCAAGCGGCCGAACGGGTGGAAGTCATCCGCATGTTTCACCGGGCCCTGACGCCCGGCGGCTATTTTGCCGTCGAGCAGACTCAGGATATGCCGGTAGAGTTCCGCTCGTTGTTCGAGCGCGTGGTTCCCGACGGGCGGTTGTACCGCAAAGTGGAAGGCAGCGGATGCGGATCGTGACGCTGGAGAACAGCGGCCGGATGTATACCTCCCAGGTCTACCTTGTGCTCGGCGGCACGAGCCGGCTGGAGGACGTCAACACGCTGGTGGACGTGGGCCAGGATCCGGCGGTCTTGGAGAGCATCGCGCGGGCGCCTACCGGGGTCGGGAAATGGGCCGTGGAACAGGTGGTGCTGACGCACTGCCATTCCGACCACTGCGCGCTGCTGCCGCAGATCCGGGAGGCGTTCCACCCGAAAGTGTTCGCATATTCCCCCAACATCGAGGGCGTCGATGGTCTGCTGCGCGATGGGGAGACGATCCGCATGGGCGACCAAGCGTTCGAGGTGATCCACACGCCCGGGCACAGCAGCGACTCGATCTGCCTCTACAACCAGGCTCGGGGCGTGCTCTTCGCGGGCGACACCCCGCTGTTGATCACCTCGCCGGCGGGCACTTATGAGCCCGACTTTCTGGCGGCTTTGGAAAAGCTGTGCTCCCGCGATGTGCGGGAGATCTACTTCGGGCACGGCGCTCCGCTGATGGAGCGCTGCAACCAGAGGCTGCGTGAATCGCAGAGGATGGCCACGGGCAGCCGGTCGGCCAGCGAATGGAATCGGGGATCAAGAAGCAGTCGCCAGTGGCGGCGGAATCGGCGATGCAATCGGAGCACGAAGGAGCAAAGCCCGTGGCAAGATAGCGGCTCCCGCCTCACACCTGCGGTCCGCCCGTAGATAAGAAGCACAGCAGGGGATCACAATGTCGATTCGCACAGTCATAGGCATGGGAGTGCTGGTTGGTTCTCTGGCGCTGGCGGGAGAGACGCCGGCGACGCCCACAGCAGACACGGCGCCCGCCGTGAAACCCGCGGTTGGGTCGGGTTCCTCCGGGACCGGCCGCCTGGAGCGGTGGGTGGCGGAACTTCCATCCTGGTTGAAGCTCGGCGCCGAGGTCCGCGGCCGTTCCGACAACTATCTCGGTCTGAACGGCGTATCCGGGAGGGACAACTCGTACTACCTGCATCGCCTGCGGTTGAACGCGACCATTTCATTGGCGCCGTGGCTGCGGCTGGTGGCCCAGGCCCAGGACGCCCGCGAAGTGGGCTATGACCGGGAGCCGGTCCCGTACACCGTGGCCAACCCGCTCGACTTGCGCCAAGGGTACGTGGAAGCGGGCGCAAGCGGCAACGAAGCCCCGTGGAGAGTGCGCGTGGGGCGGCAGCCGCTGGTATTCGGCGACATGCGTCTGGTCAGCACCAGCAACTGGGGCAACGTCGGACCGAATTTCGATGCCGTCCGGTTGAGCCTCCGCCAGCCCGGCGTGCGCCTGGATGCCTTCGCGTCGCTGGTCGGGGTCCCGTGCGCCGGGTTCGACCGGCCGCGCCAGGACAAGATGCTCTCCGGGTTCTATTCGTCCTTCGACATCCCCCGGGCTCCGGTAACCGTCGATGGGTACGTGTTCTGGAAGAAGAACCGGCAATCCGTTGACTTGTTCACGTACGGTCTGCGCTCCGCCGGCAAGATACCGGGCAACTTCGACTACACCGCTGAATTCGCGCTCCAGCGCGGCCGGGTTACCGGCCAGACGGCGGCGGCTTGGGCGGGACACGGGGAACTGGGGTACAAATTTGCCGTGCCGCGCGGCTCGGTCCGTATGGCGGTCGAATACAACTATGCGACTGGCGACGAGAGACCCGGTGACGGCCGTTACCAGAGCTTCGACCAGCTCTACCCCACCAACGTTTACGGAACCGCCGCGGATTTCGGCTGGCGCAACTTGCACGAGCCCGCGGCCTCCCTGGAATGGCAGCCCGATCGAAAGACAAAAGTCAAAACCGTCTATCACGCGTTCTGGCTGGCGCAACGCCAGGATGCGCTCTACACCCTCACCGGCGCCATATTTGTCTCGAATCCAAGCGCCACACAGAATCGAGTCGGCGAGGAGATCGATGTGCGCTGGATCCGGCAGATGGGGAAGAATCTCCAGCTTTGGGTCGGGTACGCGCACCTGTTTCCCGGTCCGTACCTCAAAGAGGCCGGCCGAGACGCCGTCGGCTATCCCTATGCCATGTGGACCTTCAGCTTCTGAATGGGGCGCCAGGAGCCGTCCGCAGTGCAGCGCGGCACGAGCAGATCGGGGCCCGGCAGCGCCGGCAGGGGACGGCCCGGAGACACCGCCGGAGAATGACCGGCAATACGCAAGTAGCGAAAAAGGAGTCGATTATGGACAAGACAGCAAACCCCGCCCCTCTGGGCCTGATGGGTTTCGGCATGACAACGGTTCTGCTCAATATTCACAACGCGGGGTTTTTCCCGATCAACTCGATGATTCTAGCGATGGGCGTCTTTTACGGCGGGCTGATCCAAATCCTGGCGGGGTTGCTCGAGTACAAACGAGGCAACACCTTCGCCACCACGGCGTTCACCTCCTACGGCGCCTTCTGGCTGACGCTAGTCGGCCTGATCCTGGCGCCCAAGTTCGGATGGGCGGAGGCGACCCCGGCCGCATTTATGGGCTGGTACCTCTTCCTGTGGGGGTTATTTACGTTCTGTATGTTCTTTGGAACGCTGCGCGGGAGTCGCGGCTTGCAGGTCGTATTCCTCTCGCTGACCGTGCTGTTCATCCTGCTGGCCCTTCGCGACTGGACCGGTTCGGCGGTGATCGGACAGATTGCCGGACTGGAAGGGATCGCCTGCGGGTTGAGCGCCATCTATCTCGCCATGGCCGAGGTGCTGAACGAGAAATTCGAAAGAACCGTGTTGCCGGTCGGGTGAGCGTGAGGCGGCGTGCGCAGGCGCAAGCCGCCTAAAGAAGAACTGAGATCCCACCGATTACTGCCACGAGGCCGGAAAGGTGGGGGCATGCATGCACACCACCAGGTTGTCCGCGTGCCACGGGGCGTCGTCGTCCCGGTTGGGCGTGATTGTTCCACGGCCTAGGCCGAAGGGACGTATAGAAAAGTACGGTGCCGCGTGCGACACAGGAAGAACAAGGAGATGGATCGAATGTCACAAAAGTCAAATCGCAAGCACATCCCTTCCAGCCGCGGCGGCGGTGTGGGCGTGATGGACGTGCCCGGTGGGACGGCCAACCATACAGTTTCCGATGAGGACATCGCATTGTTCTTCGATCTCGTCCCACACCCTGTGGTAGCCATGGACCGGGATCACACGATCCAGTACCTGAACCTGGCGGCGGCAGGGGTCGCCGGCAGGCCGCGGGAGAACTGTATCGGGAACAAGTTTTGGGATCTCTTTGACAACCCGGGGTGTCGGCAGGGAACCTGCGCCGCGGCGCGAGCCGTGCAGACCGGCTCCACCTGCAGTGGTGACGCGGTCGCCCGCGTCAACGGCAAGGAGATGGCAGTCCGGGTGGCGGCATCGCCCCGCTTCGATCAGAATCACCAGGTGGTTGGATGTCTCGAGATCCTCACGGACATTCAAGAAGAGACCGCTCTGCAGCAGGAGGTCCAACGTCTGGTGCAGGCGTCCCGCGACGGTCAATTGTCCGAGCGCGGGAAAGCCGATCAATTCCGAATCCCGGGTTACCTCGCGATGGTCGCGGGCATCAACGAGATGCTGGACGCCATCCTGCTGCCCATCGGGGAAGGCAACCGCATTCTGGCCCAGATCTCCAGCGGCAAGGTCGACGAGTTGATGGCCCAGACCTACAAGGGCGACCACGAAAAAATGAAGCAGGCGGTCAATGGTGTGGCCACGGCACTGCAACACATGGTGGCCGACACGGGCGTGCTGGTGAAGGCGGCGGTGGAAGGCAAACTGGCGACCCGGGCCGACGTTTCCAAGCACCAGGGCGATTTCCGCAAGGTTGTCGAAGGCGTCAACCAGACGCTCGACGCGGTGATCGGACCGTTGAACGTGTCCGCCGAGTACGTGGACCGCATCTCGAAGGGCGACATTCCGCCCAAGATCACCGACAACTACAACGGCGACTTCAATGAGATCAAGAACAATCTCAACAACTGCATCGACAACGTCAACGCGTTGGTGGCCGAGACTGGCGTGCTGGTGAAGGCGGCGGTGGAGGGCAAACTGGCCACTCGCGCCGACGCCACCAAGCACCAGGGCGACTTCCGCAAGATCGTCGAGGGGGTCAACCAGACGCTCGATGCGGTGATCGGACCGCTGAACGTGTCTGCCGAGTACGTGGACCGCATCAGCAAGGGCGACATCCCGCCCAAGATCACCGACAACTACAACGGCGACTTCAACGAGATCAAGAACAACCTGAATGCGTGCATCGACGGACTTGGCGGTCTGGTGGAGTCCGGCGCCGTGCTCACGAAGATGTCCGTCAACGACTACAGCAAGCGCGTGGAAGGAAGCTACGCAGGCGTCTTTGACGAGGTGGCGAAATCGGTCAACATGGTACAGACCCGTGTTCTTCACGCCATCAGTACGATCAAGAACGTTGCACAGGGAGACCTCCGGGAACTGCCTGAGTACAAGAAGATTGTTCGCCGGTCCGAACAAGACGAGCTGGTGCCATCCCTTATCACGCTGATGGAAAGCGTTAGTGCATTGGCCGTGGAACTGGGGCGTCTGACCGAGGCCTCTCACCAAGGACTGTTGTTCGAACGCGGGAAGGCAGACCAATTCCAGGGCGCGTACGGCGCAATCGTAAAGGGTGTCAATGACATGCTGGACGCCATCCTGCTTCCCATTGGCGAAGGCAACCGAATTCTTGAGTTAGTCCGTGGCGGAAACTTACGCGAAAAGGTCGAGATTGCCTGCAAGGGCGATCACGAGCGGATGAAGAATGCCATCAACGGTGTTCATGCCTGGCTGACCGAGCTCATTACGTATGTGACCAAACTCGCCAATGGCGATATGAGCGCCACCATGGGCAAGGCTTCCGATCAGGACCAGATCCACGAGTGGCTGGTGACATTGAAGAACAATATCAACGGCCTGGCGGATGACGCGAACTTATTGGCCAAAGCAGCCGTGGATGGCAAGCTGGGTCTGCGCACCGACGCCGGTAAACACCATGGCGAGTTCCGCAAGATTATCGAGGGGTTCAACGCCACGTTGGACACGGTAGTCGAGCCGCTCAAGTTTGCCGCCAACCAGGCGTCTGCGCTGGCGTCTTCAGCCGAAGAACTTACCGCGGTCAGCAGCCAGATGGCCAGCAACGCGGAAGAAACCGCGACCCAAGCCAACGTGGTCTCGGCAGCCAGCGAGCAGGTATCGAAGAACGTGACCGTGGTAGCCTCCGGCAGCGACCAGATGCAGGCATCCATCCGGGAGATCGCGAAGAGCTCCAACGAAGCCGCCAAGGTGGCCAAGACTGCCGTCGGGGTGGCCGAAAACACCAACAACACCATCTCCAAGCTGGGCGAATCCAGCATCGAGATCGGGCAAGTGATCAAAGTCATCACCTCCATCGCCCAGCAGACCAATCTGCTGGCGCTTAACGCCACCATTGAGGCGGCGCGCGCGGGCGAGGCCGGTAAGGGGTTTGCCGTGGTGGCCAACGAGGTCAAGGAATTGGCCAAAGAAACCGCCAAGGCAACCGAAGAGATCGGGCAGAAGATTGAAGCCATCCAGGGCGACACCAAGGGCGCCGTCCAGGCCATCGGCGAGATCAGCGCGATCATCAACCAGATCAACGATATTTCCAACAATATCGCTTCCGCGGTGGAAGAACAGACCGTGACCACCAACGAAATCGGCCGCAACGTAGGCGAGGCGGCCAAGGGCACCGGCGAAATCGCCAAGAACATCGGCGGAGTCGCGCTGGCCGCGCAAAACACGACACAAGGAGCCAACGATACGCAGAAAGCCGCCCAGGCCCTCAGCGGCATGGCGGCCCAACTACAGTCTTTGGTTTCCAAGTTCACGTTCTGAAGCGCATCCCGGCGGGGCGGGCGGAGCCCGCTCCGCCGGAGGCGCACGAGGTTCGCTCCAGCACAAAGGGGAAATACGATGTCGAAGGCCATGGTAGTCGACGATTCGAAGGCGATCCGCATGATCTTGTCGAAGACCCTCGCGGAGTTCGGCTACGAGGTCTGCGAGGCCGCCAACGGGCGGGAGGCCCTGGTCGTGTTTGAACGGGAGAAGGACTCCATCTCCCTGGTTCTGGTGGATTGGAACATGCCGCAGATGGACGGGCTGGAGTTCGTCAAAGAGCTTCGCGCCGATCCCCGCCATTCCTCGGTCATTCTGATGATGGTGACGACGGAGACCGAGGTGGAGCAGATGGTCCGGGCCCTGGAAGCCGGGGCCAACGAATATGTGATGAAGCCATTCACGAAAGAGATCATCGCCGACAAGCTGCGGATGCTGGGCGTGGTCCAGTAGGCGCGATTCCGGAGGCGCTGAGGGTCGCGTGGCAATTATTCTCAAGAAAACGATTCCGCCTGGCAACCGGATCCGCGTGCTGGTGGTGGACGATTCGGTGGTGATCCGCCGCCTGGTGACCCATGCGCTGGCCGAAGACCCGGTCCTGGAGGTCGCGGGCTTCGCGTCCGACGGCGCCATCGCGCTGTCGCGGATTCCCCAACTCAATCCCGACGTCATCACGCTGGATATCGAAATGCCGGGGATGGACGGGTTGGAGACGTTACGGCACATCCGGGAAAACTACCCCCAGATCCGCGTCGTCATGTTCAGCACGTTGACCGAGCGCGGCGCGGGGATCACGCTGCAGGCGCTGGCCCTGGGCGCGGATGACTACGTGGCCAAGGCGGCCAACGTCGGATCGTTGGACCGCTCGATGGCCAGCCTGCGCTCGGAATTGATCCCCAAGATCAAACAGTTCTTCTATATCGCGGGGAGCACGCCGCCGCCCGCGTCCCGGCCCGCTCCGCCGAAGCCGCCGCCGGCTGCAGCCATCCCCGTCCCTGTCGTGCGCGACCGGCAGGTCGTGGCCATTGGCGTCTCCACGGGAGGGCCCAACGCGCTCAGCGCCATCGTGCCCCAGTTTCCTCCGGATTTCCCGCTCCCCATTCTGATCGTGCAGCACATGCCGCCGCTGTTCACCCGCCTGCTGGCCGAACGGCTGCAGACTGTCACCAAACTCCGGGTGGAGGAGGCCGCCGAAGGAAGTCCTGTCCTTCCGAACAAAATCCTGATTGCGCCGGGAGACTATCACATGCGGGTGAGCAGACGGGATGGGAAGCCTCTCGTCACTCTGAGCCAGGGGCCTCCCGAAAACTCCTGCCGTCCGGCGGTGGATGTCCTGTTTCGCTCGGTGGGAGAAGTCTACGGAGGATCCGTCATTTCCGCGATCCTCACTGGGATGGGGCAGGACGGCTTGCGCGGCACCGAGGTGTTGAAGGCCCAGGGAGCATACGTGATCGCCCAGGACGAGGATTCCAGCGTGGTTTGGGGAATGCCAGGCGCAGTTGTTGGGGCCGGGTTGGCCGATCGCGTTGTCCCGCTGGACGGTGTGGTTCCCGAAATTCTCAAGCACATCGAGAAAGGTTAACCCGGCATGCCTCTTTCCAACGCCCCAGCCGCCGTGGGAATTAACCCGGAAAGCTATAGGTTCTTGCAGGACTACGTGTATCGCGAGTCCGGTATCGTGCTTGACGGAGATAAGCAGTACCTGCTGGAAGCTCGCCTCACACCCATCCTGCGACAGCGGCAACTGGCTTCCTTGAACGACCTGTGTGCGCTTCTCCAGGCCACTGCCGAGGCGCCTTTGAAGCGGCAGGTTGTCGAGGCCATGACCACGCATGAGACTTTCTTCTTCCGGGAGGCGGCGCAGTTCGATGCTCTGCGAACCACGGTGCTGCCCGAATTGATTCAGTTGCACCAGGACACCCAAAAGCTGGCCTTCTGGTCGGCCGCTTCTTCGTTTGGACAGGAAGCCTACACCCTGGCGATGCTGTTGCTCGAGATGGGGCTTGGGGGCTGGAAAATCCAGATTCTGGGCACCGACCTCTCGACCCAGGCCGTGGAACGCGCCCGAGCCGGGAAGTACCTGCAGATCGAGGTGAACCGAGGGCTCCCGGCGGCTTATCTGGTGAAATACTTTACCCGTGTCGGACTGGACTGGCAATTGAAGGACGAAGTGCGCAAAATGGTCCGCTACGAAGCCATGGATCTCCGGCAAAGCATGCGCACCCTGGGTCCGTTCGACATCGTCTTTTGCCGCAATGTTCTGATCTATTTCGACATCGAAAGCAAAAAAAAGATCCTGACCGAACTGCGGGGCACACTGTTCCGAGGCGGCTATCTGCTACTCGGCGGCAGCGAGACTACGTTGAATCTGGCCAATGAGTTTGAGCGAAAAATGTTCGGACCGGCTGCCTTCTATCGGGCACCGTGAAAGGGGAGTTATGGGAGGCATGTTTCCGCTGAGTGTATATCGGGCTGACTTGGCACAGATCGTCGAGTCCGTTTTCCAGACCATGATGAATCTCGAGGTGACGCGGGCTGAGATTCCTTGGGCGCCGGCCACCGATGTGATCACCGGGGCCGTCCATTTCGCCGGCGAGTGGAAAGGGGCGGTGCTGCTGGAATGCACCAAGCCCCAGGCGTTCGAGTTCGCTCACCGGCTCATGTCGATTGAGACGCCGACCGAGATCAACGACGATATCCGCGACACTATGGGGGAGCTGACCAACATGCTGGCCGGCAATCTGAAGTCCGTGCTGCCTCGCGGCATCGGTCTGTCCATGCCTCTGGTGGTCGAAGGCCGCGACTATTCGTTGCGCGTGTGCGGCAGCAGCGTCATCGACCGCATGCCCTTCTCCAGTGACCTGGGTGTCTTGTGGGTGACGCTGGTGGAAGTCCTGGAGCAGGCGTAGCGGCGCACCTCACGCCGGTAACGGGCTTGACGCACCAAGGTTCACTGTGCCGGTGCGGACCGGAAACCGCTCAGCGCTGCCCGCTGTTCGGTGGCGGCGGTTGACGGTTCCCTTCCCACAACGCTACAGTAAAGGGGTTCGTCTTTCTTCCGGCCAGCCCAGTCCCCATCGTCTAGCCCGGCCTAGGACATCGCCCTTTCACGGCGGTAACGGGGGTTCGAATCCCCCTGGGGACGCCACACAATCTGTGGCTCGCCGCGGCTGCCATCGCGCCTGACTCTCTATCGAAAACGGCGGCGTCCGGCTCTCCGGCAAAATGGGAGTTCCATCGGGACAATCAGGCTCCGACCCCTATCGTAAAATGGGTTTGATGCCCGAAAATACCGACGAGTTCTACCGCATTCAAAAGTTGCCGCCGTATGTGTTTGCCGTCATCAACGAAATGCGCGCCAAGGCGCGCGCTGCCCAAATCGATGTCATCGACCTCGGGATGGGAAACCCCGATGGCGAGACACCGCGCGTGATCGTGGACAAGCTGGTGGAGGCATCGCGGAGCGCCCGCAATCATCGGTATTCGCAATCGCGCGGCATCCCGAGGCTGCGCGAAGAAATCGCCCGCCGCTATCAGGCCAATTACGGCGTGACGCTCGACCCCGACAAGGAGGCCATCGTCACCATCGGCGCCAAGGATGCGCTGGCCCACCTGCTGTTCGCCACCGTCGGCCCGGATGACGCCGTCGTTTCCCCCAACCCGGCTTATCCCATCCATCAGTACGGCGTGATCATGGCCGAAGGCCACGCCTGCATGCTCCCCATGCCGGATGCCGCCACGTTCCTCGACCGGCTGGAAGACCTCTTCCGCAGCTCCACGCGGAAGCCCAAAATGCTGCTGATTTCGTTTCCGCACAACCCCACCACGACCTGCGTGGATCTGGACTTCTTCCGGCAGATCGTGCGCCTGGCGCACCAGCACGGCACCATGGTGGTCCACGACTTCGCCTACGCCGACCTGTGCTTCGACGGGTACAAAGCGCCCAGCATCCTGCAGGTGGACGGGGCCAAGGAAGTCGCCGTCGAGATTTTTTCCATGTCGAAGAGCTATAACATGGCCGGCTGGCGCGTCGGTTTCTGCTTGGGCAATGCCAAGATGATCGCCGCGCTGGCGCGCATCAAGAGCTACCTCGATTACGGCGTATTCCAGCCCATCCAGATCGCTTCCATTATCGCCTTGCGCGAGTGCGAGGAAGAAACCCGCAAGATCTGCGCCGTGTATCAGAGACGCCGGGATGTGCTGGTGGACGGGCTGGTGCGCGCCGGCTGGCCGGTCGCGTCGCCGCGCGGCTCGATGTTCCTGTGGGCGCCGCTGCCGGAACGGTACCGCGGCATCGGGTCCCTTGAGTTTTCCAAGCTGCTGCTCGAAAAAGCCCAGGTGGCGGTGTCGCCGGGAATCGGATTCGGGCCCCTGGGCGAAGGCCACGTTCGTTTTGCGTTGGTGGAAAATGAGCAGCGCATCCGCCAGGCGACGCGCACCATCGGCCAGTTCTTGAAGCAATAGGATCGCGGTACGGGTTTCAGCCTGCCTGTGAGGGCCGGGCCGCGAGCCCTACTGCACCTGGTAGAGCACGGTAATGTCCACCGTCTTGGGCGCGTAGCACGCCCGGTCGCTGCACGCCTGGTAGTGCAGCTTCCCTGCGGCCACGCCCGGCCCGGCGGTGGCGTTCCCCTTCACTTTGAAGTGGGCGATCAGATCGAAGTTGCCGGAAAACACAGAGAGCGGTTTCTCCGCGAATTCGTATTTCTCAATGGACGGCTCCGGATACGTGATGGCTCCGGCTTCGAGCGCGCCCGTGGAGGTCCACGTCAGCTTGAGCGGAATGAGGTACGTTTCCCGCGGCGCGTTGCTGTTCACGTGGTACCCGCGCTCGACGGTCAAGGGGATCTTCACCGCGAGAGCCGCGTTCCGCTTGCCGGCCGCCTTTTGGGGCTCGCCCACCGACAGGTAGGTTCTACCTTGCCCCAATAACGACGGCAGGCAAAGCAGCACCGCCAGAAGCGGTGCTCCCAGGCGTCTGCAATAACCGTTCCACCCCATCTTCAAATGCCCTCCGGCTCGCCAGGCCCACGTGGACAGCGGCGATTCTACCCTCGCGGTCAATGAGGAACGTGGTGGGCAGCGCGTCCAGGCCGCCAAAATCGTGGGCCGCCTGATCGGTTCCCATCACCACCGGATAGTTCATCTTCATCTGCGCGGCGAATGGCTTGATGGCCTCCCAGCCGTCATCGTAGATCGACACACCCAGCACCGCGAAGCCTTTGTCCTGATGTTTACTCTGCAGCTCTTTGAACCAGGGGATTTCGATCCGGCAGGGGCCGCACCAGGTGGCCCAGAAATCCAACAGCACCACCTTGCCGCGGTAATCCGAAAGCCGCACGTCGTGCCCCTCGCCGTCCTTGAGCGTGAAGTCCGGCGCGGCCTTGCGCTCGTGATCCGGCTTCAGGGAAGCGGACGCAGGCGCATTCCAGAACGAGCAGCCCTCCACGAAGCATCCCACCAGTAGCGCGGTGGCTACCGCGGCCGACAGGCGCAGCAGCGTCACGACGTTCCCTTGCCGGCCGCCGGTAGCGCGCTGACGGACGGATTGGCGGGAAGCCGCAACAATTGCTCCACGCCGTCCTCAAAGTCTTTGCGATTCGCCAATCCCACGTGGACGTCGGCGATTCTCCCCTGGCGGTCGATCAAGAACGTGGTTGGCAGCGCGTCCAGGCCGCCAAAGTCGTGCGCCGTCTGGTCGTCCCCTAGCACCACCCGGTAATTCATCTTCATGTTGGCGATGAACGGCTTCACCACCTTCCAGCCCTCATCGTCCATGGAGACGCCCAGGACGGCAAAGCCGCGATTCTTGCTCTTACGTTCCAGTTCGGCAAACCAGGGAATTTCGATCCGGCAGGGACCGCACCAGGTGGCCCAGAAATCCAGCAACACGACTTTACCGCGGTAATCGGAGAGACGAACTTCCTTGCCGTCAGCGTCTTTCAACTTGAAGTCAGGAGCGAGCTTACGGTCATGATCGGCCTTGGCCGAGGAGGATTCGGGCGCGCGATGGGATGACGAGCACCCCGGGATCAAGCCCCCTGCCAGAACCATTGCCACCGTCGCGGACAGACGCATAGGGATCTCTTCATTCGATTATATCGATATTTGGCGGCCTTCTGTCAGGTCTGCGAACCACCGGCGCCGCCGGTCCCGGTGCCGCCCTGCCAGGGTGAACTCTTCGTGCCGCCGCACTCCCGAATACAGCCAAGCGGCGGAATCGCAAAAACTCTCACAACAGTATTCGCGCCAACGGCGGGTGCGGGAGCGAACGTCGGTCGCGCTCAAGTCCTGCTTGCGCCATTCCGCCGACCAGCCGAGTTCCCCCCGCGCGCCCGCCTCCGTTTCCAGACGAAGCAACGCTTCATAGGAATGCCGCCGCCGATTGCCCAATCGCAGCCAGACAAAATGAAACAACTCGTGAACGAAAACGCGGTTGAATTCGCCCGGGCTGCAGTCGAAGGCGATGCGGCGCTCGCGCAGATAGGAGCCGGCATGCACCGCGCCATGCGGGTCGCGCAGCCCGCGCCGCCGTTGGATTCGAATGGGTTCACCCGTAACCCGCGGCAGTCGCCCCAGCACCTCGCGCGCCTGCGCGGCCAGCGTCGCGGAGTCGAAATAGAAAAGGGGAGACGGCGGCACCGCTATCTACAGTATCTCTTCAAGCTGGCGATTGAAACGGGAATGTAACAATTCAGCGCAGTTTGTGGCGGAGCGAAAAGTGCCCGAAAAAGTATGGCGCGGCGGCACGGGACTACGATAGAATCGCTCCACTGTCAGGAAGGTTGTTGAATGGCCACACAACATAGGGTAATGACGGCAACCGAGAATGGTACCGGCTTCAACCGCTGGTTTATTCCGGTCGGCGCGGTGGCCGTGCATATCTGCATCGGCTCTGTCTACGCGTGGAGCACCTTCAATCGGCCGATTCAAGCCTTGCTTCCCGGCAACCCATGGTGGTTCAGTCCCCCGTATACCACCTTCACCACGGCGCTCGTGCTGCTGGGCTTGAGCGCGGCGTTCGGCGGGCCGTGGGTGGAGCGCCGGGGGCCGCGCGCAGCGGCTACCGCGGCCGCCCTGTTGTTCGGCAGCGGCTTGATCATCGGCGGCGCCGGCCTGGCGCTGAAACAGGCTGTTCTGGTCTTCCTCGGCATGGGCGTGATTGGCGGCATGGGATGCGGCTTCGGCTACATCGCGCCCGTCAGCACGCTGGTGAAATGGTTTCCGGACCGCCGCGGGATGGCCACCGGCATGGCCATCATGGGATTCGGCGGCGGCGCATTTCTGGCCGGGTATTTGAACGTCTATTTCATGAACCTGTTCGGCGTGGCCAAGACCGTCATGGTGCTCGGCGCGGTGTATTTCGCCATCATGATGATCGGCGCGCGCATTCTGCGCCGCCCTCCCGACGGTTGGAGACCGGCCGGCTGGACGATGCCGGTCAAGACCCAAAAAATGATCCATACCGGCCACAGCCTCACTCGCAATGAGGCGCTGGGCACGCGACAGTTCTACCTGCTCTGGGGTATTCTCTTCATCAACGTCACGGCGGGCATTGGGATTCTGGCGCAAGCCTCCCCCATGACCCAGGACCTGTTTCAGAAGACGTCGCTGGAGGCTGGGGCCATCGTCTCGTTGATCAGCCTGTTTAATGCCGGCGGGCGCTTCTTCTGGGCCTCCTGCTCCGACTATATCGGGCGCCGCAACACCTACCTCGTGTTCTTTGTGGTGCAGATCATGCTGTTCCTGGCGATTCCGCGGTTTGCGGCGAGCCGGAACTGGGTGCTGTTCGAAGCAGCCCTGTTCGTGGTGTTCACGATGTATGGTGGCGGCTTCTCCACCATTCCGGCGTTTCTGGCCGACATCTTCGGAGTCGACAACGTCGGCGCCATCCATGGCTCGCTTCTCACGGCCTGGAGCGCCGCCGCCGTGGTGGGCCCTGTGATCATCACCGAGCTTTCCAGCCGCGCTCGTGCCGCGCTGGCTCCAGGCGCGAGCCGCGTGCATATCTACGACCAGCCGCTCCAGGTGCTGGCCGCGCTACTGGTGCTCGGATTCGTGCTCACCACGCTGGTGCGAGCCCTGAAGACCGCTCGGCACGAGTAGCGGCCGGCCGTTCAGGCCGTGCGATACAACGGTTGAGTGGCTTCGAGGACGGATCCCAGCAATTGAGCGCGCCGGAACGGCCGCTTCAGATGCCCGACTCGGGTTCCGGGGGCGTTGGACTCGTTCTGGTCCGACACCGTGATGACCCGGATTCCCGGATCGATCTGGCGCAAGCCTTCCACGAGTTCGGAGGTCTGAATTTCAGGGGCAGTGGTATCGATGATGACGAGTCGAACGCAATGATCGGCCGCGCGGCACAGATTCAATATGCTCGGTTGGTCCGAGGAGGCGGACACCTGAAACCCGGCCTTCTCTAAGGTGGTTGTAATCAGCCTGACATCGCCGTTCCCGCGGTCCATCGCCAGAATTACGGACTCTTGCTCGGCTTTCACTGGCATATTCTCATGATATCGCAATCCCATATAAACCGGAATGAAATCTGGGAGCCGCGCCCTACGCGCTCTCCGTTTGTTCGGCATGGTGCCGAACGTCAATTCCTTTCACCAGAAACACCACGTCCTCGGCAATATTGGTAGCGTGATCTCCAATTCGCTCCAGGTTGCGCGCCACGAAGATCAGGTCGATGGCCGCCGTCAGCACGCTCGGATCGCGCTGCATGATCTCGAGCAGCTCGCTATAGACGCCGTCCCGCAACAGGTCCACCTCGGCGTCGGAGAGCAGTACGGTGTGAGCCAAATCGGCGTCACTGTTGACGAACGCATCCAGGCACTTCAGCAGCATCGACTGCACCAGGGACGCCATCTTGGGAATGTCCGTCATCGGCTTCACCAGCGGATGGTGCATCAGCGACAGGGAGCGTTCGGCGATATGGTTGGCGAGGTCTCCGATACGCTCCAGGTCGTTGTTGATCTTGAGCGCGGCCGTCAGCAGGCGTAGATCGCGCGCCACTGGCTGGCGCAGCGCCAACAGGCGCGTGACCAAACCGTCGATCTCCATCTCCATGCGGTTGATCTTGGGCTCATCGCGGATGACTTCTTCGGCCAGGTCCCGGTCTTGTTCCAGCAACGCCCGGACACTGCGGTGAATGGCCTGCTCCACCAGCCCGCCCATCTGCAGCAGCTTCTGATTGAGTTCTTCCAGTTCGATGGTAAAGTGCCGCACGGCTATGACCTCCTCGCGCGTTTCTTGTACGTGATTATAGCGCCCCCTTCTCTCTAACCGAACCGGCCCGTAATATAGTCTTCAGTTTCCTTGCGCGAAGGGTTTTTGAAGATGGTGTCGGTCTTGTCGAACTCGATCATCTTGCCCAGCAGGAAGAATCCCGTATTGTCGGCCACGCGGGCGGCCTGCTGCATGTTGTGGGTCACGATGACCATGGTGCATTGATCCTTGAGGCCGAACATCAACTCCTCGATCTTGGCCGTGGCGATGGGATCGAGCGCCGAGCACGGCTCGTCCAGCAGAAGCACTTCCGGGTCCACCGCCAGCGCCCGCGCGATACACAGCCGCTGCTGCTGGCCGCCCGATAGCGCGTAGGCCGATTCGTTGAGCTTGTCCTTCACTTCGTCCCATAGAGCGGCCCGGCGCAGGCTGTGCTCCACCCGGTCCTTCATCTCGCCGCGCGAGGCCATGCCATTAATCCTCAGGCCGTAGGCGATATTCTCCGCGATCGATTTGGGAAAGGGATTGGGCCGTTGGAAGACCATCCCGACGCGCCTCCGCAGGCTGGTGACATCCACGCCCAGAACGTCTTCGTCGTCCAGCAGGATCTTCCCTTCGACCCGCGAGTGGCGAATCGTCTCGTTGATCCGGTTCAGCGTCCGCAGGAACGTCGACTTGCCGCAGCCCGAAGGACCGATCAAGGCCGTGATCTGGTTCGTGTGCATGTCCAGCGAAATGTCATGCAGCGCCTGGAACGCACCGTAGTAAAAATTGATATTGCTGGCCTTGAGCTTGGGTTTCACGGCGGGCACCGGTTCTAGGATTTTCGGCACAGATTCCGGGCGGGATGATCGCGGCGGTGGTGACATGGGGGTGGGCGCCATAGAGTCTTCCTGTTATCCGCGCGGAACCGAGATCCCCCGCGCTAAAACCATTCGGGCCAGAATGTTTGCGACCAACACCATCGTGATCAGGACCAGCCCAGCCGCCCAGGCCTCGCGATGCCAATCCTCATAGGGCGCACCGGCCTTATAGAAAATCATGTAGGGCAGGGTTGCGGTCGGCTGCCTGAGGCCGCGGGCCCAGAACTGGTTGTTGAGAGCAGTGAACAGCAAAGGCGCGGCTTCGCCGGCAATCCGCGCCATGCCCAGGATCATCCCGGTCAGGACGCCCTTGCTTCCTGCCGGCACCACCACGGTGGCGATCATTTTCCACTTATTGGCGCCCAGCGCCAAAGCCCCTTCCCGGAGGGCCATGGGGACCTCCCGCAGGAATTGTTCCGTCTGCCGCGTCACGATCGGAATCAGCATCACGCTCAAGGCGATGGCGCCGGCCAGCGCCGAAAAGGTCTTCATCGGGACCACCACCAGGGCCCACGCCAGAATCCCTACGATGATGGACGGCACGCCGTTCAGCAGGTCCGCCGTGTATCGCACCAGCGCCGCAAAAGCTTTGTCTTCGAATTCGGAGAGGTACACGCCCGCCAGAAATCCCACGGGGATGCCGATCAGACCCGCCAACCCCAGGATTTCCAGGCTGCCCACGATGGCGTTGGCCATGCCTCCCCCGCTTTCCCCAGGCGGAGCGGGGAGTTTGGTGAAGAAGTTCCAATCCAGGGACTTGCCGCCAAAGTACAGCAGATACGCCAGGATGACGAAAAGAGCCGAAACCGCCAGCACCGTGCAGACACCGGTCAGCCCGAGCATGATGTAGTTGACGGTTTTGCGCCAGCGCAGGAGCATGGTTATGGCCTTTTGGAACCCTTGCTGGTGGTGGCGAGGATCAAAATCCGCGCCAGCGCATTAATGACAATGGTGATGCAGAACAGCACCAGCCCCAGTTCCACCAACGCCGCCGGGTAGACGCTGCCGGTCGCTTCCGTGAACTCGTTGGCGATGACCGCGGCAATCGTATACCCCGGGGCAAACAGCGAAGCGTGAATGCTCGGGTCGTTGCCAATCACCATGGTGACCGCCATCGTCTCCCCCAAGGCGCGGGCGAGCCCCAGGAAAATCGAGCCGAGTATGCCTAGCCGGGCGTAGGGAACGACCACTTGCGATGTGGTCTCCCATCGTGTGGCGCCCAACGCCAGGGACGCCTCCCGCTGGTCGCGCGGCACCGCCAGCAAAGCCTCACGCGATACCGAGATGATGAAAGGGAACGACATAACGGCCAGAATCATGCCGGCCGTCAAAAACCCCACGCCGAAGGCGGGTCCTCGAAAAAGCGGAAGAAATCCGAAGGACTTTTTCAGGAAGGGCTCGCCGTAGTTGCGCATCAACGGCACCAGCGTGAAGAGCGCCAGCATCCCGTAAATGACGCTGGGAATCGCCGCCAGCAGCTCGATTAGAAAGGTGAGTGCGTTGGAGATACTGGCCGGCGCGAGCTCCGAGAGAAATACCGCGGCGCCTACGCCTAGCGGAACGGAAATCAGCAAAGCCAAAACCGAGGTAACCACGGTGCCGTACATAAACGGCGCCGCCCCGAATTTTTCGGTAACAGGATCCCAATCGGAGGAAAACAGGAAGCTCCAACCCAGCTTGTGGCGGGCCGCGGCCGAACCCACCCACAACTCGAATACCAGAACCGCGACGATCAGCAGAACCACGGAGGCGAAGGTAAGAGCGACCAAACGGGCGACGGTGTCGCCCGTTTGTGCCGTTTTCCGAACTGCGGTCCGTTCTAGTACCGCTGTTTGAGTAGCCATGCGGCCGATTGATCGCTCGAATGCAACTATTTAATCATCGCGATCTGTTTCGTCTCCTTGGCGACCACTTCCTTCGGCAGCGGCGCGTAGGCCAAGGCCGATGTCATCTTTTGGCCGTCGGTCACCATCCATTGCAGAAAGGCCTTGATGGCCTGGGCTTTGCCTGCATCCGGAATTTCACTGGGAATCAGCATCCACGTGAAACTCGAAATCGGATACGCGGTCTTCCCCGGGGCGTTGGTAATCGAAACCCGGAAATCCTCCGGCATCTCCTTGGCCGCCCCCGCGGCTGCCGCACTGACCGTCGCCAGACTCGCTTTGACGTAGGCGCCGGCCTCGTTCTTCACCGAACCGTATGCCATATTGTTTTGGATCGCGTAGATCAACTCGACATAGCCGATCGAATTCGGAGTTTGTTTGACCGTGCCCGCCACGCCTTCGTTCCCTTTACCGCCCAGGCCCGCCGGCCAGCTCACCGACGTGTTGGCCCCCACCTTACTCTTCCAGGTTGGACTCACTTTGGACAGGTAGTCGGTCCAGATAAACGACGTGCCGCTCCCGTCCGACCGGTGAACCACCACGATGTCTTCCGCCGGCAGCTTGACGCCCGGGTTGTCCTTCATCAGAGCCGGGTCATTCCATTTCTTGATGTCGCCCAGGTAGATGCCCGCCAGCGCTTCGCCGCTGAATTTCAACTCCGCGGTGACCCCCGCAATGTTGTAGGTCGGCACGACGGCGCCCAGGACCGTGGGGAAATGCAGGGTGTGCACCTTCACCTTTGAGATCTGCGCATCCGTCATCGGCATGTCCGACGCGCCGAAATCCACCGTTCCGGAGGTCAACTGCTGGATACCCGCACCCGACCCAATGGACTGATAGTTGACTTCGACGCCGGAATGCATCTTGTGGTATTCATCGAACCACTTTTGGTAGACCGGCGCAGGAAACGTCGCTCCTGCGGCGGTGATATGTTGTGCTGCGGCAACGGACACGCCCAATGCGCATACGCCCGCCAAGGCCAGCAATTGTCTTTTCATGTTCGTTGTCTCCTTAATTTTGCCATTCGGTTGGTTACAGTTCGGTTACGATCTCGCTACAGTTCGTCGCGGGTCGTCGCTAATACTGGATTGTCGGCGCGCTTCCCGGCAGCACGTAGCGCAAGTTGAACCACAGTACGCTCTCATGTGCGTTTTTGGGTGCATTCGCGGCCACAGACCAGGGGTTGCGGAAGAGGTAGGCATACTGAGCCATCCACTGCAGGGCGCCGTATTTGCCATCGCGCCAGATGGTATGGGTCCAGCCGGTTGTGATTTCTTGAATGCTGCGGTTCTGGCCGTTGCCGGAGCCCGGGAAACCATAGCCAATCCTGGTCGTTCCGTTGGCGTCCAGCGCGGTGTTGCGGTCGATGTAGACTCCGCCGTAGTAGATATACGGGGCGAAGTTCTTAATGCTGGCCTCGAAGCCGGAAACGGTAGATGCCGAATGGACCAGCGAAGGACTGCCATCGGCGCGAACGATGAAGTTCGGCGCCGCGCCGAAGATGTAGCGCCCGCCGCCGTCGTTATAGTAGTTTGCTGTAACCACCCGGAGATTCTTCACGATCTCGGCATTGAGGCTGAGCGTTACGCCGCCGCCGGCTTTGGTGAAGTACTGGTTGGTGCCTTGGTTGAACAACCGCACTGTGCTCTCTACGCCGCCCATTTCGAAATGGAACTTGGAGGAGGGATCCACCGTAAACTTGGCGATGATATCCGGATGCACGTTGGCGATGGTTCGATCGTTGTTCACACCGTTGTCCAGTTCAGTGTTGTAGCTCGTGGCAAGAGCAGCCGGCAGAACCGGAGTGCCTCCGCCGCCGGAGCCTCCGAAGTACTGCGAGGAGTTCTCCAGCGCCAGGCCGAACGCCACGGTCTTGCTGGGGTGGCCGATGACTCGAATACCCGGGATGCGGCCCCAGAACAAGCCGTTGGTGTAGTTGACGTCGACCACCTGGGTGTAGAACAGATCGGCGGGCAGCGGGGACATGCCGCGGCGGTTCGGCAGGAGCATGCTCCAGGCCTGGCCGGCTAGCACTTCCCAGAAGCCCTTGCGCACGTCAACATAATACTGGCGGATGCGGAACAACATGCTGTTGCTGGACACCTGAGTGTTGTTGGCGGCGTTGCCGAGGCCAACGAAGTCGCCCTCAAAATATCCGAGCACGTTCGCGCCGTGTACCTTGGCGTCCACCCGAAGCCCCAAACGCGAGTTCTCGGCGCTCCACTTGTCCTCCGTCATCCGTCCTTGAACGGTGTTGTTGTATGGAAAGCTGCCGAAGTTCGTCTGCAGACTGGAGCCGGCGTTGGTGCTCCGGAAGGTGTTGGTGATATCCATGAACCCGACTGGCGTGATGGTGGCATCGCCGAGATGGATCTGCAACGGCGAGGGCTGGGCTGCCGCTTCCGCCTGCGGGGGAGGCGGCGGCACCGCCGCGGCCACCGCCGGGGCCACGCCGCGCGGAATGAACGGCGTGGTGGAGGCCACGTCGCCCAGGTTCGGCATCTTGTGCTCCGGCTCGGCCGGCGCCACGGCGCTTTCGGTTTGCTCCAACGCTTTCTTCTGGGCCTCCAGCGCCACTCGCAAGGCTTCGATCTGCCTCTGCTGCTGGTCTAACTGCGCTTTCAACTGCTGGATCTGCGCCGCTTGGCTCCCGCTATTCGCATCCGGCGGCGGAACATCCGCGGCCCAGCCGATGGATAGGGAGGCAAAAGCCGCGAAGGCCAGTGCGTGAATCGCATATCGTTGCTTCGTCATAGTTCCTTTCTTCTCTTCAGGAGAGGGCCAGCGTCAGCCCTCGTTAACCCGCGTCGGTCTGGCGCAACTCCCTGGCGGCAAATGGAGGCACACGGCAGCTTCGGACCCGCGTGATCGCAACCCAAATTGCATCCAAAGGGAGTTAAGGAATGAGAGTACGTAAGGATTGTTATTTTACGATGACTGTCCGGTTAAGAACTCGGTCCCTCGACATAACGCGGCACGGCGATCGTGAAACAGGAGCCTTGTCCCAACTGGCTTTCCACCCGCACCACGCCGTGCATCCGCTCCACCGCGTGCCGGACGATCGACAACCCCAGGCCGGTCCCGCCAATTTGACGCGAGCGCGCCTTGTCCACACGATAAAAGCGCTCGAAGATGCGGGATAATTCCTCAGCCGGTATCCCAATCCCAGAATCCGACACCGAGATTTCCACATGCTCATCTTCGCTGACGACCGCTCGAACCACCACCTCGCCAGGGGGCCTGCTGAACTTGATGGCGTTGTCCAACAAATTCAAGAAAGCGTGTTCGAAGGCGATTCGATGCCCCAAGATCCGGGACGCGCAGATCTCGTCCGCCCGGATCCGGATGCCGTGCATACCGGCCACCGGTTCCATGACATGAAGGGCGCCGGCAATCACTTCTTCCACGGAGATGGGCGCCGGCTCCGAGCGCGGCCCGCCGCCGTCCAGTTGCGACAAAGTGATCAGGTCGGCCGCGATGTTGGTGAGCCGGACGCTGTTGGCGTGAATCACCTCCAGGAATTTGCGCCGGTTCTCGTGGTCGTCGAGTGCTCCGTCGAGCAACGTTTCCGCGCAGCCCGTGATGGTGGCCAACGGAGTTCGGAATTCATGCGACACATTCGCGACGAAATCACGCTGGGCCCGCTCCATCCGCTCTGCCGGCGTGACATCTTGGAGGATGGCTAAGGCGCCGGGCGTTGTCGGGTGGTTTCCCAGCGCCGTGGCGTACACGTCAAACCAGCGGTCCGCCTGCACCGAGATGCTCAACCGCCGCCGGATCGTTTCGCCGGAGTCGATCACGCGTCGCAAGACCTGGAATAACCCCGGATCGCGAAATACCTTGATCAGCGGAATCCCTTCAGCGATGGGGTGCCCCACCACCTGGACAAAAGCATCGTTGCAGAAAGAGATGTTGAGTTTCGCGTCCACCGCCAGCACCGCTTCCGTCATGCTTGCCAGAATGGCTTCGCGGCGGGCCAACTCGGTGCTGAGCCCCTGGAGCACGGCGTCCACTTGGGGCGCGGTGCGGGAAAGCGAACGGGCCAGTTCTCCCAGCTCATCGTCATGGAAACGCAGTCGCAGACGTACGGAACCCGGGTTGGGCAGGTCGTTGGCGAAACGGGTCAGGTCCGAGATCCTTCGGGATAGAGACCGTGCCGTCGCCCACGCCACCGCCAGTGCGATCGTTCCCCAAACCAGCACTAGCCACCGCGCGATGGGACTTGGCGACCAAATCGCGATGGTCACCATCACCGGTACGATTGCGACTGCCGCCGCCGCGACGGTCCTCCGCGAAATCGATGTCATCGCTCGAAGTTGCCCAATAGTAGCACGGGCCCCGGAACCGCCCGGCCTTCGTCACATGCGGGCCGCGATGTGCGAAACCATACAACTGCGGGAGGGCTGCGATCGAGCTGCCTGCTGAAAGGAGTTACCGTTGTAGGGTGCTAATAGACGCAATCGGAACCTGCCGATGAATATCCTAGCGGTTGCTCTGCTCCTGATCCCAGTAGCCATCATCCTCTACCACGCAGTAACCTATGGCCGTCGCGGCCGCCGTTGGGGCGGAATCTCTCACGGGCCTTCTTCCTAGGCGTGCGCCACTAAGACGAGTTCGCCGCGTGACGACAAACTGCGCCCGGCGGGCCTCTTGAGGGGACGGCTGGAATCAGCCGGTTGTCGCAACAGCTCCACGCGCTGCTGAATTTCCGCGGATTCGGAAACCTCGCGCGTCCAGAAGCGTCGAAACTCGGCCGTTCTCCGCCGTTCTTTGAGTTTCAACTGCGCCTCCAGTTTCGGGTGTCTGCCGAGGCGAGACAACAGGCGCCGGAAACTGCTGCAGTCATTGATGCGGCCCAAGAGCTGCTGTACCTTCTTGAGCAGTGGCAGCCACATCTCGATACTTTGCTGGTAAAGAACCGCGAAGATTTCGAGTGTGTAGCGGAACTTTTTTGCCGCGAGCCGGAATTGATGCAGTTCTTCCGCCGATGATTTGGTGCGGGCCGCGCGCTCGCCCCACGCCAGGAACGCCGTGGCCATGCGGGGCAGTTCGCCGCCGGCGATTTCGGCCGGCGTCAATTCGTCGGGGATTCGCGTAAAGTGCGCCCCTTCCAGTTCCTCCCGCCACTTGCGCGAAGTCTTTCGCGCCACCCAGTGCTTCAGGCTCTCGATGAGTTCGCGCTCGGCGTTTTTGCGCTCCACTCCCAGCGCCTTGCGAAGCCGGGCGGCATAGGGCGAACCCATTTTCGACACAAATCCCAAGGCAACGTCGTAATCCCGCACGGCGCCGGCAAGTTCCATGACCTGCTTCAGCGCTCGCCGGATCTTCTTCGGCTTCCTGGAGCCAACATGCGGCCGGAACACCACCAGGCCCTGCGCGAACCTGCGCATGGCGACTCTCAGGTCGTGAATGGCCTCGGTATCGCGCCGCGCGATTGCGGTGCTCACTTGAAAAGCAACGCGATCCAACTGTTTGACCAGATACTTCGATGCAAAGTCGCGGGCGCCGGCTTCCATGGCTTTCAGATGCCCTTCAGATTCTGCACGGCGGCAGCCCTGATTGGTGGCAGAACCCGATTATACACTTCCAGCCGCTCACCGACGAGTCTTCCCGGGCATCGGGGCTGCGTGCCTCGTACGGGTAGGTGGGAAACTCGGTTGGCAAAAGGTGGCGATGGTACTGCTAGGGCTATCCGAGGAGTTTCATCGGGAAGAACCCAAACCCAGGAAACCCGGACATCCCCCCGAACTCGGCGAACCTAACCAGCGCTGACGGCCGTTTGCTCGGCACGCCGAAGCCCGTCCGCATGGCGTCTGAGATCGGCGGGCAGCATGGTCACCAGATCCTTTTCCATGTCTTCGCCGGTCTCGATGAGATGCTGCAGGTGCATGGCTGCGATGCGGGCGCACCACGGATCGTCCAGGCTCCGGACCGTTTCCCGGCACACGCGCTGCAAATCCGCGTGCGGCAGCGCAATGGTCTTCTGAGTCTGCGCGCCGTTCTCGTCCACCAGCACGAACTTCACGTCCACCGTGTCGGCGTGCCGGATCGAGATGGCGGTCTGCAGCCACTTAAACAGGATCTGGTATTTGCGGCCGAATGGATCGGGACCCGCTTCGAACTGGCGAAAATTGATCATCTAAAGGTATCTTAAACCATGCTCGTCGCCGAATTGACCGCGCCTCGCGAGTTCCGCGTGGAATCCCGGGAAATCGCCGATCCCGCGCCCGGCGAGATCCAGCTGCGCGTGGAGGCGGTGGGCATTTGCGGCTCCGATCTGCACGCCTATGGGGAAGGCGCTATCGGCGATACTCCATGCCGGTATCCCATGGTGCTCGGTCATGAGCCCGCAGGCACGGTGGTGAAGACCGGGGCCGGTGTCACCGGCTGGTCGCCCGGAGACCGTGCGGCGCTCGAGCCTGCTTTGTACTGCTACCACTGCGAATACTGTCTCGCAGGCCGCCATAATATTTGCGCCAACCTCCGGTTCCTCAGCAACCCGGGAGAGCCCGGATTCTTTCGGGAGCGCATCAATCTGCCGGCCGTCAACCTTCTGGCGCTGCCCGCGCACGTCTCCCTGGAGGTAGGATCGCTGGTGGAGCCGCTGGCCGTGGCGCTCCACTCCATGCAGTTCGCCGCCATCGGCCGCGGCGAGACGGTGGCCGTCTTCGGCGCCGGGCCGATCGGGCTGCTCACCATCGCCTGCCTGCGGGCTGCCGGGTCGGGCCGCATCTGGGTGGTCGAGCCAATCGCCCATCGGCGCGAGATGGCCCGCCAGATGGGTGCCGGGGCCACGCTCGATCCCGGTCCCGCCGACCCCGTGCGACAGATCCTTGCCGACACCGCAGGCCGCGGCGTCGATTGCGCCATCGACTGCGCCGCCCGCGGCGAGACGACCAATCAAGCCATTCGAGCCGCGCGCAACGGCGGCCGTGTGGTCTTGACCGGCATCCATTCCCATCCCGTCATTCCCTTCGAGACCTCGCCCATGCGCCGCAAGGAACTCGCCTTGTTCAACGTGCGCCGTTCCAACCGCGAGTCCGGCTCCGCTCTGGAATTGTTAGCGCAGCACCCCGATTGGTTCTCGCCGCTGCTGACCCACAGACGCCCGCTCGATCGCATTGGCGAGGCGTTTTCCATTGCCGAAGCTTATGCCGACGGCGTGGGCAAGATGATTGTGGCGCCGTCGGCGTGACGTCTGATGCCGCCAGGCTTGGCCTCTACGCCCGCGCGGGGTCGCCCTTTTCCGTGTCGACGCCCAACTCTGTAAAGGCCGCTTTGGCCTTCTTGGGGTCGAACTTGCCGTCTCGCGCCAGGCGTGACAACGCCGCCGCTACAATGGATTCGGCGTTGATTTCGAAGTGCCGCCTCAGGTATTCGCGGTTCTCACTGCGTCCGAAACCATCGGTGCCCAAGGTTTCCATGCGGCCGTCCAGCCACGGCGCGATCTGGTCCGCCACCACCTTCATGTAATCGGTGGCCGCCACGATCGGCCCCTCGGCCCCGGTGAGTGCCTCCACTACATACGGCTTTCGCTCCGGCTGATCCGGATGCAAGCGGTTCCAACGTTCCACGGTCAAGGCTTCGCGGCGCAGTTCGTTGTAGCTGGTCACGCTCCACACATCCGCCGCAAGACTGTATTTTTCCGCCAGGATCTGCTGCGCGCGCAGCGCTTCATTGAGAATCGCTCCGCTTCCAAAAAGCTGTACCTTCGCCTTGCCCTTTTCGGCCGCCTGGAAACGGTACATGCCTTTCAGAATTCCGTCGGGGTTGAGGTTCGCCGGCATGGCCGGCATCGGGTAGTTTTCGTTGTACAGCGTGAGGTAGTAGAACCGGTCCTCCCGCTCCTGATACATGCGCCGGATGCCGTCCTGTACGATGACCGCCACCTCGAAGGCATAAGCCGGGTCGTAGGCGGCGCAGGTTGGTACCGTGCTCGCCAGCACGAGACTATGGCCGTCCTGATGTTGGAGGCCCTCGCCGGCAAGCGTGGTCCGCCCGGCCGTTCCTCCGCACAGGAAGCCTTTGCCCCGCGCGTCGGCGAACGCCCAGATCAGATCGCCCACTCTTTGGAATCCGAACATCGAGTAGTAGATGAAGAAGGGAATCATCTCCATCCGGTAGTTGACGTAAGCCAGGCCTGCGGCTGTAAACGACGCCATCGAGCCCGCTTCCGTGATGCCTTCCTCCAGAATCTGCCCGTCCTTCGATTCCTTGTAGTACAGGAACATCTCCGCGTCGTGCGGCTGGTACAACTGGCCCTGGCTGGCGTAAATGCCGAATTGCCGGAACAGCGACTCCATGCCGAACGTGCGCGCTTCATCGGGGATGATCGGCACCACCCGCTTGCCCAACTCCGCGTGCTTCATGAGCAGCGTCAGGATGCGGACGAACGCCATGGTGCTGGAGACTTCGCGCCCGCCCGATCCTTCGAGCGACTCCTTCAGGTATTCGAGCGGCGGCGCCTCAATCTTGCTGGCCGGCGCCGCCCGCTTGGGCATGTAGCCGCCCAGCAGCCGCCGGCGCTCGTGCAGATAAGCCATTTCCGGACTGTCCGTGGGCGGCCGGAAGAATGCGGCGTTGTGCGCCGCCTCCTCGGGAATGGAAATCTCGAAGCGCGAGCGGAAGTTGGCGATCTCCTGCTCGTTCAGTTTCTTCTGCTGGTGCGAGATGTTGCGGCCTTCGCCCGCCTCCCCCATTCCGTAGCCTTTGATGGTGTGGGCCAGAATGACGGTCGGCTGCCCCGTGGATTCCGCCGCGGCCTTGTAGGCGTTGTACACTTTGCGCGGGTCGTGCCCGCCGCGCCGCAGCTTCATCAGTTCCTCGTCGCTCAAGTGGGTAACCAGGTCGAGCAGCTCCGGGTACTTGCCGAAGAAATTCTTGCGGATGTACGCTCCGTCCTTGGTGATGTAGGTCTGATATTCGCCGTCCACCACCTCGCCCATGCGCTTCTCCAGCAGCCCCGTGGTGTCGCGTTCGAGCAGCGTGTCCCAATCGCAGCCCCAGATCACCTTGAGCACGTTCCATCCCGCCCCCCGGTAGGCGGCTTCGAGTTCCTGAATGATCTTGCCGTTGCCGCGCACTGGGCCGTCGAGCCGCTGCAGGTTGCAATTGACCACGAAGATCAGGTTATCCAGCCGCTCCCGCGAGGCCAGCGTGATCGACCCCATGGATTCGGGCTCGTCCGATTCCCCGTCGCCTAAGAATGCCCACACTTTCCGCGGTGTCGGCGCGATCAGCCCTCGGTTTTCCAGGTACCGCATGAACCGCGCCTGGTAGATGGCGTTGATGGGCGCCAGGCCCATCGAGACGGTCGGAAACCGCCAGAAGTCCGGCATCAGCCAGGGGTGCGGGTACGACGAAAGTCCCGGATGCTCGCGCAGTTCGTGGCGGAAGTTCTTCAGGTGCTCCTCGGTCAGCCGCCCCTCCAGGAACGCGCGGGCGTAGACGCCCGGGGACGCGTGGCCCTGAAAATACACCAGATCGCCCGGCTCATCGCCGTAGCTGGCGTGGAAAAAGTGGTTGAATCCTACTTCCAGCAGCGTGGCCAGCGAGGCGTAGGTTGAGATGTGGCCTCCGATGCCGGCGTCGTATTTGTTCTGCCGCACCACCATCGCCATGGCATTCCAGCGGATCAGGCTCTTGATGCGCCGTTCCATGGCCCGGTCGCCGGGGTACGGAACCTCTTCCTCGGGTCGAATCGTGTTGACGTAGGGCGTGTTGAGCAGGTTGGGGAGTTCCGCGCCGCTGAGACGCGCCCGGTCGGTCAGCTGCTCCAGCAGGAACGCAGCCCGGTCCGGACCACCTTCGTCCAATACCTGATCCAGGGCTTCTACCCATTCCGCCGTCTCTTGGGGATCCAGGTCCACCACCTTTTCGTTGAGCTTTTGATGCATGTCTCGTCCTATTATAGCGTTACGGGTACAATGGGGTCAGGGCGAGGTCTGAGCCGGTTTGGCTGGAGGGAAGGCGGTCAGCCAGGTCCCCGGAAGCGCCGACGCCCTCGATTTTGCCGTGGACCCGCTTGATTCCTCCGCCCAGTGTCTGGCTGCCCTATGGGCGCTGCCAGCGGATTTCGTTGGCGGGATGGTGACCCGGTTCGGTCGACAGCCGGTCACCCGGCTCGAAATGGTCCAGAGTCTCGAAGACGGATTACCAACAGTTCTTCAAGGATCTAGGGTTGAAGGGCATCTTACCGGCCGCCACCCGTCGACGCAATGCCCAATCGCCCGTCCGCTGAGGGCCCGAAATCGGTCTTGCAAAGTGCTGGCGTCGTATTACAGTAGGTAGATTGGGAGGAGTTCATGGTCACGTGTCCGAAATGCGAAGGCAAAATCGATGTCGATGAGGAAGACGTCGACGAAGGCGACACGATTAGTTGCGACGAGTGTGGCGCGGACCTCCGGGTTGTAGGCACATCTCCCTTGGAAGTGGAGTCGCCCGAGGCCGTCGAAGAGGAAGAAGAGGAAACTGACGAAGCTTTCCTGGAGGAAGAAGAAGAGGAAGGGGACGAGGAGGATTGGAAGTAGGGAAACGCCCTATGCCCTGTTCCCGTCCAATTCTTAGGAGGGTCCGATGACCGCAATCCGCATTTGCGTGGCGCTGGCCTTGTTGGTCGCCGTCCCCGCCACAGTCGCCCAAAAGAAGAAAAAGGGTGAGGCCGACACCCGCATGGTGCAAGGTGAGGTCACGTCCGCTATGGACGCCCCCGTGAACGGCGCGGTGGTCCAGTTGAAGAATTCCAAAACGCTGCAGATCCGTTCCTTCATCACGAAGGAAGACGGCCTCTACTATTTCAATGGCCTCAGCCCCGATATCGACTACGAACTGAAAGCCGACTATCAGGGCGCCGCCAGCCCCTCCAAGACGCTGAGCTCCTTTGACAACCGCAAAGAAGCCGTGATCAATCTCAAGCTGAACAAGAAGTAGAATCGAAGGACGATGTCCGCCTGGGCCCCCGCCCTCCAACTTGGCCCCTACGTCTTGCTCGCCCCCATCGGTTCCGGTGGCATGGGAGAGGTGTGGAAGGCCCGCGATACCCGCCTCGACCGCATCGTCGCCATCAAACGCCTCAAGAGCAATCACAACGAGCGCTTCGAGCAGGAAGCCCGCGCCATCGCCGCGCTGAATCATCCGAACATCTGCCAGATTTATGATGTCGGGCCGGATTACCTGGTGCTCGAATTCGTCGAAGGTTCTCCGGTCCGCGGCCCGCTCCCGCAGGAACAGGCGCTGCGGCTCGCGATTCAAATGGCCGGCGCATTGGAAGCAGCGCACCGCAAGGGAATCGTACACCGCGACCTCAAACCGGCCAACATTCTGGTCACCGGCGAGGGCACCGTCAAGTTGCTCGACTTTGGACTGGCCAAGCTCGTCGCCCCTTCCGATTCCGATGCCACGCGTACCCTGGAAGGCGCCGTGATGGGCACGGCCGCGTATATGTCGCCGGAGCAGGCGGAGGGGAAGTTGCTCGATGAGCGCTCCGATATCTTCAGCTTCGGCGCGGTTCTCTATGAGATGCTTTCGGGCACCCAGGCCTTTGGCGGCCCTTCCGCCGCCCACGCGATCAGCTCCATTCTCCGGGATGAGCCCCGTAAGCTCCAGGCCGCTCCGGTCCTCGCCAGTATGGTGATGCGCTGTCTGCGCAAGGCGCCCGCCGCCCGTTTTCAAACCGCGGCGGAGCTGAAAGCGGCACTGGAACAGCAGGCGGTGAAGCCCACCACCCTGCCCCCCTCGATCGCCGTGCTGCCTTTCGCCAACATGAGCGGTGACATCGACAACGAATACTTCAGCGATGGCCTTGCCGAGGAGATCATCAACGCCTTGGCCCAGATCCCCGGGCTGAAGGTAATCGCACGCACTTCTGCGTTCGCCTTTAAGGGCAAGAACGAAGATGTCCGTCGTATCGCCGAGACGCTGGGCGTAGCGCACATCCTGGAAGGCAGCGTGCGCCGGGCGGGCAGCCGCATCCGCGTCACCGCGCAGTTGATCGCCGCTCTCGACGGCAGCCATCTCTGGTCCGAACGCTATGATCGCGAACTGGCCGACGTTTTCGCCATTCAGGATGAAATCGCCCAAGCCATCGCCGGGATCCTTCGCGTCAAGCTCTCCGCGGAGCCCGCCGGACGGCGCCGCCACACGCCCAGTCTCCCCGCCTACGAAGCTCTATTGAAGGCGCGCCACGATTCGTTGAACTATGCGCCGGAAGCTTCGGCGCGCAGCCGCATGCACTACGAAGAGGCCATTGCGCTCGATCCGGAATTCGCGCTGGCCCACGCCGAGCTGGGCATCCAATTTCTGACGCAGGCGATTCCCAGCATCGCGCCGGCTCGCGAGGTCATGCCGCTGGCGCGCGCAGCGGCACTCCGGGCCTTGGAACTGGATCCCTCACTCCCGGAAGCGCATGCCTTGCTGGGAGCCGTGGCCGGCCTTTTTGAGTATGACTGGAAGGAAGCGGAACGCCGGTTCCTTCTGGCTTTGGCTCACGAGCCGGTCGCGCCTTCCGTGCGCTTCCTGTATGCCGGGTCCTACCTGCAACCCCTGGGCAAGGCCCACGAGGCCGCCGCCGAAAACGAACGCGGGCTCCAGGACGATCCGTTCAGTTTTGGCGGCCGGATCCAATTGGCGGGGAGTCTCCTGCTAACCGGCCGCTTTGCCGACGCGGAGAGGGAAACTCGCAAGGACATCATAACCTACGAGTCGGCCTATCAGCCTCCCGTGTTTCTGGCCTTCATCTGCGCCGTGCAGGGCAGGCTGGCCGAGGCAGTCGCCTCCGCGGAAAAGGCCCACGAGTTGGCGCCCTGGCACTCGCATCCCTCGGCGATGCTGGCCGGCCTGCTCGTCCGAGCCGGTGACCGGCCCCGCGCCGAGGCGCTGATCCATAAACTCCCGCCGCCCCAGACCTATGGAGTACCGTCAGCCCTGACGTTCTTCCACATTCTCTCCGGAGATTTTGGTTCGGCCGCGGAGTGGTGTGAACGGGCCATCGAGCAGCGAGATCCCCGAATTGTAATCGGCTTGCGGCATCCGCTGTTCGCCCCTTTCCTCGCCGATCCCCGTGGTCGCGCCCTTTGGCGCAAAATGAACCTGCCGGAGACCGGCTAGAATCGAAAGACCATGTCTGCCTGGGCTCCCGCCCTCCAGTTAGGCCCCTACGTGCTGCTCGCGCCCATCGGCTCGGGTGGTATGGGCGAAGTGTGGAAGGCGCGGGATACTCGGCTTGATCGAATTGTCGCTATCAAGAGACTGAAAATCGAGCACGCTGGGCGCTTTGAGCGGGAGGCCCGCGCGATCGCCGCGCTGAACCATCCCCACATCTGCCAGATTTACGACATTGGACGCGATTACCTGGTGATGGAGTATATCGATGGCTCGCCTTTGCGAGGACCCTTGTCCCCCGCCAACGCGGCCTCCCTGGCCCTCCAGATCGCCGGGGCACTGGAGGAAGCCCACGCCCGTGGAATCCTGCATCGCGACTTGAAACCAGCCAATATCCTGGTGTCCGGGAAAGGCGCCAAGCTGCTGGACTTTGGGCTGGCAAAATCCATCGCCCACGACGATGCGACCCAAACCCTCGAGGGCACCGTGTCGGGTACACCGGCCTATATGTCGCCCGAGCAGATTGAGGACCGCGATCTCGATGCGCGTTCCGATATCTTCAGTTTCGGAGCAGTGCTTTATGAATGGCTGTCTGGTGTCCGCGCGTTCGGCGGTTTGGCGTCAGTGCTGCGCGACGATCCACCGCCCTTGAAAACTCAGCCCGAACTAGCGCGGATCGTTTCGCGCTGTCTTCGGAAGGCTCCGGCCGAGCGGTTTCAGACCGCTGCCGACCTCCTGGCCGCACTGCAATTGGTGGCGACGAAACCGGAGTCCCAGCCGTCAATCGCCGTTCTCCCCTTCGCCGACATGAGCGCCGCCAAGGATCACGAATGGTTCAGCGACGGCCTGGCTGAAGAGGTCATCAACGAGCTCGCCCAGATCAAGGACCTCAAAGTCATTGCGCGTACGTCGGCATTCGCGTTCAAAGGCAAAAGCGAGGACATCCGCCGCATCGCCGAGGCGTTGGGCGTCGCCCATGTTCTCGAAGGCAGCGTTCGCAAAGCGGGCAATCGCGTCCGCGTCACGGCGCAACTGATTGCGGCCCATGATGGGAGCCACCTGTGGTCTGAGCGTTTCGACCGTGACATGACGGATGTGTTCACGATCCAGGATGAGATCGCCCGCGCGATTGCGGCGGCGCTCAAAGTGCGTCTCTCCCGCAGCGAGACCGCGCCGCGGCGGTACCTGCCCGCCCTCCCCGCATACGAGGCCTTCTTGAAGGCACGCCACTATATGCAGAAGTGGACTCCCGAGGCTCTCGCCCGGGGTAAGCAGTGTTACTTGCAGGCGATTGAGCTCGATCCGCGATTCGCTCAGGCTCACTGTGAATTGGGGTTGCATTACTTTTCCTTGGCGACCGAGACTCTGCTGCCAGCCCGCGAAGCGGCTGCGCAGATGCGTGCCGAGGCGCAAACAGCCTTGGAAATCGACCCGTTGCTGGCCGAAGCCCATGCCGTTCTGGCCTTGGTATCGGTCCTCGACTACGACTGGAACGAGGCCGGCCGCCAATTCGGAATCGCCCTGGCCGGCGAGCGCATCTCCCCCCTGATGCGGTATTTCTACAGCACTTTCTATTTACGCCCTTTGGGCCGGATTCCGGATGCTCTCGATCAGATTGAGCTGGCCCTCCGGGAAGATCCTCTGAATTTGCTGTTGCGTATGTCTCCAGGAATGTACTTACTGGAAGTCGAAGATCCCGCCGGGGAGGCGGCCCTGCGGCAGGTTTTGGAGCTCGGCGAGAACTTCTGGATTCCGATGATTTGGCTGAGCCTCCACTGTCTCAGGCAGGACCGGCCTGACGAGGCGCTCGGTTTCGCCGAGAAGGCGTTCTCGTTGGTGCCGGATCACCGGAGTGTCATGGGAATCCTCGCTGGCATTCTGAGCCTCACCCGCGACCAGAGCCGGGCCGATTCGCTTCGGCGGAAAATCGGCTCGGGCGAAGCGCTCGGTGCTCCCATCGGGCTCGTTTTCTTCCATTTCCTCCGTGGAGAAATCGATACTGCCGCGGACTGGTTCGAGAAAGCAATACAGCAGCGGGACACGCGCACTCCGGCGATTCTTCCGCACATCTTTGGCCGCCAGCTCACCTCCAGCGCGCATTGGCCCAGGCTGGCGAAAATGATGAACCTCCCGGAGGATGAGCGATGACCCCTGGGCCGCCGCGCGGCAACTCGGCAATTCCAGTAGCCCGCATGATGAATTTGCCGGAGTCCGCGTAGCCGATCACGTCCCCAGCTCGGCTAAATTCAGCCTGTTTTCAGTCGCTTCTGGCCGCAGCGTCCGAGAAGTCTTTTTCTTCGCGCTATTCTGAAATCGAAAAGAGGCTGCCGCTCGCTAGAGGCAGCCCGCTGTCGGAGCCGCGTCCGGGTGCCTAACTGCAGGGGCATCAAAATCCGGACCAAGCGCGGTGCAACGTTCCTCAGGCGAGAAGAAGGGCCGGTCCTTTTACAGGATTACGATTTCGATTTGAGCTTCCTGATTTCTTCCAAACGCTCGGCAATCCGCTTTTCCAAACCACGGTCTGTGGGGAAATAATACTGACGGCCCGCCAGCGAGGGCGGCAAACACTCCATATCGGAGATGGCATTCTCGAACTGGTGCGCGTGCTGGTAGCCCTCGCCATACCCCCAAGCCTTCATGTCGCGCGTTGGCGCGTTGCGCAAATTCATCGGCACCGGTTCGGCGATCGTCTTCTCCACGTCCTCCCGCACCGCGCCCATCGCCCGGTATGCGGCGTCTGACTTCGGCGCCACACACAGATAAATCGCGGCTTGCCCCAGCGCCAGGTCGCCTTCCGGGATCCCCAGAAAATGCACGGCCTGCATCGCGGCCACGGCCTGTTCCAGCGCGCGCGGGTCGGCCAGGCTGATGTCTTCGATGGCCATGCGGATCAGCCGCCGCGCGATGTACAGCCGGTCCTCGCCGGCTTCCAGCATGCGGGTCAGCCAGTATAGCGCCGCGTCCACATCGCTCGAGCGCACCGATTTGTGCAGTGCCGAGATCAGGTTGAAGTGCTCCTCGCCCCCCTTGTCGTAGAGCAGCACTTTGCGCTGCATGGCGTCCTGCACCGCCTGCTCGGTGAGCGTCCCGCCCGACGCAGCCGCCGCTGCTTCCAGCGTGTTGTACGCCTGGCGCGCGTCGCCGTTGGAGTAGATGGCGAGCTGCTCCAACAGTTCCGCCGGCGCTTCGAGGCCGATCACCGGCAGCGCGCGCTGTAACAGTGCAACGATCTCCGGCACCGTCAGCCCGCGCAGCGCATATACCCTCGAGCGCGATAGCAGCGCCGCGATCACCTCGAACGACGGGTTTTCCGTGGTGGCGCCGATGAGAATGATGTCGCCGCGCTCCACGTACGGCAGAAACGCGTCCTGCTGCGCTTTGTTGAAGCGATGGATTTCATCGATGAACAGGATGGTGCGCCGCCCCAGCCGCCGGATGCGCTCGGCGTCGGCCATCACCGCCTTGATTTCCTTGATGCCGCTCAACACCGCGCTAAAGGGTAGAAACTCGCACTTCGTCACGCGCGCGATCAGCCGCGCCAGCGTGGTTTTGCCCACACCAGGCGGACCCCAGAGGATGATCGAGGTCAGCTCATCGCGCTCGATCTGCCGCCGCAGCGGCTTGCCCGGCCCGAGAATGTGCTCCTGCCCGATGTAGTCTTCCAGTCGCTCGGGCCGCATGCGTTCGGCCAGCGGGCGTTTGCCGTCTTCCGACGGTGCGGTCGTGTCAAACAGGCTCACGATGCCAACGCCCTCTGCCGCCGCGCCTCATATAAGAGGATGCCGGCCGCCACCGCCGCGTTGAGCGACTCCACCCCCACCGTCGGAATCGCGACATCCAACGCTGCCGACCGCAATTCCCGTCCGACGCCACGCGCTTCGTTACCGATGATCACACCGCACCGCCGGGTCAGGTCGACCTCCGCCAGCGACCGCACGCCCCCCTGCGCCGGAACTCCGGCGTAGAGTTCCACTTTGTTCTGCTGCAGTGCCGCGCGGGCCAGCGCCGCATCTACGCCGTGCAGAAACGGAATCCGGAATAGCGACCCGGCCGACGCGCGCAGAGTTTTCGGATTGTACGGGCTGGCCGAGCCTCTGAGAAACAGCACTCCAGTGGCGCCGAAGGCTTCCGCGGTGCGCGCGATGGCGCCGCAGTTCCCCGGGTCCTGCAGTCCGTCCAGCACCACCACCAGCGGGCAGCCACGGAACAGTTGCTCCAGCTTCCAGGCTGGCGGCTTGACCAGGGCCAGCACGCCCTGGCTGCTTTCGGTCCCCGAAACGCTCTGCAGCAGCGCATCCGGCGCCACCACCAGTTTCAGGCCGCGCAGGCCCCGCACGTGCGCCTCGGCGGCCGAGCGGACCGATTCGGCCGCCAGCACGGTCTTGACTTCACAGTCGCTCCGCAGCGCTTCTTCCAGCAAGTGGAAGGTCTCGGCCACGCACCAGCCGTCTTCGGTCAGCCCCCCGCGCGCGATGGCCCGCCGCACGTCTTTCAGCAGCGGATTGGCCGCGCTCGTGATCGTTTCCAGCTTCGCCATCTTACAATTAGATTCTGAACGATTCAGAATAGCGCAGATGAAACAGTGGTTCTGGAACACGGTCGCGGCTGCGGCCTTGATGCTGTGCCTTGGCGTTGGATACGTGTCGATTCGCATCGAGGCACAATCTGCCCGCGAAGAAGCGCGGCCCGCCGATGTCATCCTGGTGCTCGGCGCGGCCGAGTACCGCGGGCGGCCCTCTCCGGTGCTGCGCGCCCGCCTCGATCATGCGCTCGAACTCTACCAGGGCAAGCTGGCTCCCCGCATCATGACCAGCGGCGGCGCCGGTGGTGACCCCGTCTTCACCGAAGGGGCAGTGGGGCGCTCCTATCTCATCAGCCATGGGGTTCCCCCGGAGGCCATCATCGTCGAATCGGAGGGCGAGACTACCGTGCATTCCGTCACCCTGGCCAGCGAGATCCTGCGCCGCATGGACTTGCATTCGGTGATTGTGGTGAGTGACGGCTATCACATCTATCGCGTGAAGAAGATGCTCCAGTCCCGCGGCTTAACTGCCTACGGCTCCCCCCGCCGCGAGATCTACACCGACCCGCTGCGTGAGCGGTGGAACTATGTGAAGCAGGCCATCGGGTACATGCTCTGGCGCATCGGCGTCCCCGTGTGACGGCCCGCGCCGGCCTCGAACCGCCACCGCGCAGGCCCCCGAAAAGGCGAGCCCCACGACCATCGTCCAGGTTCCACCCGAGAAATTCCCGGACTGGTTGCTGAACCGCCCGATCAGGTACGGTCCGGCAAACCCGCCCAGATTGCCGAACGAGTTGATCATCCCGATGCTGGCGGCTGCGGCGGCGGAGCCGAGAAAACTGGTCGGCAGGGCCCACAGCGACGGATACGCCGCCATGATGCCGCAGGTGGCGAGGGTGAAGCAGACTAGCGCGAATCCAAGGCCCGCGTGTTGCAGTACGAGCGCGACCAACGCCAGCGCCGCGGCCCATCGCGGGAGCGCGGTGTGCCAGCGGCGTTCGCCGGTGCGGTCCGAATGCCAGCCGCCAAGCAACATGGCGGGGATTGACACGATGGCGGGAATGGCCGACAGCAGCGCGGTTTTGACTGCCGTCAGGTTGCCCATCTGCTGCAGCATCTTGGGCAGCCACAAGCCCAGGCCGTAATCGGCAATCGTGCCGCCGAAATAGACGCCGCACAGCAGCAGCACATCGCGGTGGCGCAGAGCGGAGGCGAACGGCATCGGCCTGCCCGCGGCGGCCTGGCGGTTCTCCGCTGCCAGCTCGCCCACCAGCCAATTGCGTTCCTCCTCCGGAAGCCAGCGGGCTTGCTGCGGCCGATCGGTCAGGTACAGCCAGGTAATGACGCCGAAAATCAGTGCGGGCACGCCTTCGAGGATCAGCAGCCAGCGCCAGCCGGCCAGCCCCAACCAGTGGACTGCGAGCAGCGACGCCGAAATGGGCGCGGCGATGGTTTTGGAAACCGGGATCGCCGCCATAAACAGAGCGACCGCTTTGGCGCGGTCTCGCGGGCGATACCAGTGGCCGAGGTAGGTGATCAGCCCCGGAAAGAATCCCGCCTCGGTCACGCCCAACCCGAACCGCATCCAGTAAAACTGCGGCGCGGTGTGGATGAACCCGGTGGCCGCCGCCACGCAACCCCATACCAGCATGGTGACGGCGATGGCTTTGCGCGCACTCCATCGTTCCACCAGGATCGCCCCGGGGATGCCCAGCAGCACATATCCCACAAAGAAAATCCCCGAGCCGAACCCGAACACCTCGTTGGAGAAGCCCAGGTCTCCCGTCATCTGCAGCCCCGCAAAGCTGATGTTGATGCGGTCGATGTAGGCAACGATGTACAGAAGGAACAGGAACGGCATCACCCGGCGGGTGACGTGGCGGCGCGTGCGTTCGGCGAGATCCGAGCGGGCAGCGGCCAGCTGGGCCATCGGGCCAGCATAACAAAGTTGTGATCTAATATCGAACGATGCGAAAGGGCTATGTCTGGAATGCCGCGCTGTGGGTTTTGTTGGTGCATCCGGCGTTATGGGCCGCCGGCGCCGGCGAGGCCCTGTTCCGGACGCATTGCGCGCCGTGCCATGGCCCCAAGGGCGAAGGCGGCCGCGGCGCGGACCTGGCCGTCCGGCGCCTGCCGCGCGCGCCCGATGACGCCGCGCTCTCGGCCATCATCACCACCGGCATTCCCGGCACGCAAATGCCGGCCACGCGCATGACCGCCGAAGAGAACGCCGCGCTGGTGGCCTATGTGCGCAGCCTCGGCCGTACCCAGGCCGTGCGGGCGCCGGGTGACGCGGCCAATGGCAAGCGCCTCTTCCAGACCAAAGGCAACTGCGCGGGCTGCCATACCGTGGGCGGCGCCGGGGGACGTCTGGGGCCGGAGTTGACCGACATCGGAACCCGGCGCGGACCGGCCTACCTGCGGACTGCCCTGCTGGAGCCCGAAGCCGAGGTCCCGGAGAACTTCGCCTCTTACCGCAAACTCATTTACACCCCCGATAATTTCCTCTGGGTGCGGGCGGTGACCGCGGACGGCAAGCAGGTCAGCGGCGCGCGCGTGGATGAAGACACGTTTTCCATTCAGATCCGCGACGCCTCCGATCGTCTCTATTCCTTTCGCAAGGACGAGCTCCGCGAGCTGCACAAAGACTGGGGCAAGTCGCCGATGCCGAGTTACCGCAGCGTCTTCTCGGAGTCGGAACTGCAGGATCTGGTCGCTTACTTGGCGTCGTTACAGGGGCCGTCATGAAACCAATACTGATGTTGTGCGCATGCGCCGGTTCGCTGGCGGCTCAGGTCCCGTACGCGAGGATCGCCGCCTCGGCTTCCGAGCCCGGCAGTTGGCTGACGTACTCGGGCAGCTACGCGGGTCACCGCTACTCTCCGCTGAAGCAGATCGACCGCACCAACGTGGCGCGCCTCAAGCCGGCGTGGATGTACCAGACCAACGATCTGAACCAGTTTGAGGCGACGCCGATCGTCGCCGACGGCGTGATGTACGTCTCCGAGCCGCCGAGCAACGCCGCGGCCCTGGATCTGCGAACCGGCCGGCCGCTGTGGATCTTCCGCCGCGCCCTGCCCAGCGATGTCCGCGCTTGTTGCGGCCAGGTGAACCGCGGGCTGGCGATTCTGGGCGACACCGTGTATCTGGGCACACTGGACGCGCACCTGCTGGCGCTCGACGCTAAAACCGGCCACGTCCGGTGGGACGTCACGGTTGCGGATTACAAGACGGGCTATTCGATTACGGTGGCCCCGCTCGCGCTGCAGGACAAGGTCATCGTGGGAGTGGCCGGCGGAGAGTACGGCGTTCGCGGCCTGCTGGATGCCTACGACGCCAAGACCGGCGCGCGGCTCTGGCGCTTCTGGACCGTTCCCGGCCCAGGCGAGCCCGGCCATGAAACCTGGCGCGGCGATTCGTGGAAGAATGGCTCCGCCACCACTTGGGTCACCGGCTCCTACGACCCGGCATCGAACCTGATCTACTGGGGCACCGGCAATCCCGGACCCGATTACGACGGCGACGTGCGCCAAGGCGATGACCTCTATGCCGACTCCGTGGTAGCGCTCGACGCTTCCTCCGGTAAGCTCAAGTGGCATTTTCAATTCACGCCGCATGACACGCACGACTGGGATTCCACGCACACGCCCGTGTTGTTCGATGCGACCGTCCGCGGAGTCGCCCGCAAACTCCTGATGGTGGCCAACCGGAATGGGTTCTTCTACGTGCTCGACCGCCAGACCGGTGAGTTTGTGGCAGGCAAACCCTACGCCAAGGTGACTTGGGCCAAGGGCCTGGATAACCGCGGCCGCCCCATCCTGGTTCCCGGGATGGATCCCAAGCCCGAAGGCACGCCGGTGTATCCCGGCGTGCACGGCGGCACCAACTGGTTCAGCCCGTCGTACAGCCCCGAAACCGGATTGTTCTACGTCGGCATGCGCGAGGAAGGCACCACTTACTACCGGGCCACCACCGATTACCAAACCGGCACGTACTACACGGCGGGTGGCATCCATGGACTCGCCGGCGTGGAGCCCTCGGGAGCGATCAAGGCGCTCGACCCGGTGACCGGCGATGCCAAGTGGGAGTTCCCTCTGCACTCGCCGCCCTGGGCCGGCCTACTCTCGACCGCGGGCGGCCTGGTGTTCGGCGGCACCAACGAAGGCAACCTGTTTGCGCTCGATGCAGCCACCGGCAAACCGCTTTGGACGTTCCAAGCCGGCGGGCCCGCGCTCGGAAATGCGGTCAGCTACGAGTTCGAAGGCAAACAATACGTGGTGCTGACCGCCGGCCGCGCGCTGATGGCGTTTGGGGTGGATTGAGGACGATCGGCGTTCGCCTTTCGCCAACCTACTTCTGCTTCGGCGGATATTTTTCGACCGACTTGCGGACCATGTCGTCCAGCTTGCCTTCGAGCTTCGTGGGGTCTGAGTTTTCTTCGGCGGCGATGGAGCGCCATACCAGCGCCTGTTTCTTGGGATCGCGGAAATCGAGCACCAGGGTGCCTTCGGTATAGGGCACGACGATCCGGCGCGTGCGCAGTCCGCGCCATCCGGCCGGATAGGCTTCCACTTCACGCCGGCGCACCGAACCCAGGGTATAGCGTACGTTGAGATCGGGCCGCGCTTCGGCCTCGGTCAGACCTTTTTCCGTCAGACGCCGCCGGATCTCCGCGTCGATTTTCTTGCGAACCAGTTCGCTGTTCAGCGCGGGGTTCTTGCTGTTCAGCCGACCCTCGCGGATGAGGAACGTCTTGTATTGCGAGAAGTCCGCGGACTGGTCGAACTCCACGGTGATCTTCTGAGCCGCCCCAATCGCGGGGAAGAGCGCGAGCGCGAGAGAGCAGAAGCGAAGTGTCATCGGACTACTCCCAGCCATTGGATGCCCCCAGCGGCACATTCAAGCGAAACGCCTCCATGCCCTTGATGCGACCGCTCTCTACCTTGAAGAGTTGGTAGAGCAGGACGGAATGCGGGCCGTTTCCCGAAGCGGATGCGGCCGCGGGGATATCGAGTTCGGCAATGCCCAGCACCAGGCCGCGGGCCTCATCGGCAATGGGGAAACGCCGGCCGCGCACTTTGCTAATGGAGCCGGCCGCCGGAATGCCGGCTGGGCAACTCATCGGGCGCGTTCCCGTGTTGGTTACCTGGACGCCGTTCTCCCAGCGGTTGCAGTCGGGGTGAAACGGAATCAGCGCCTCCCGGTGGGCTTCGAGACCCTCGAAATAGCTGTTCGCGATCGACAGGAGGGTTTCGCTCGGTACCCGGTCCGCATCCGGCACGGTCTCCTCGAACAGCAGGTTGGGAGCCGTCAAGGGTTCGAGGCTGAGTGGATTGGTTGCGCCGTTCCGCGCCACCAGGGTTTCCACTTCGGCAATCCGCTGGCGGCTCACCTTCAGGCGCAGCACGAAAAGGGCGCGGTCTCCGCTGTCTTCTGTCACCACGCCGAAAAAGCCCGCCTGTCCGGTGGCCGGATCGGCGAACGATTGGCGGTACGGGATGCCTTTGGCCGTCTTCCAGAGACCATCGCCCAACCGCAGCGGCTTGCCATTCTCGGTGGCCTTGAGGTCCGATGCCACGCGCAGCGCCGAGGGCTTGTGGGCCAGCATGGCTTCCAGATAGTCGTTGGTGGCCTCCAGCAGGCACCCGCGCGTGCAGGCGGGCTCCCGCGAGGCTTCTACCGCGAGCAACAGCGGCACGGAGACGCCGGCGATCAGGATGGCGCCGGTCAGGGTCTTGCGAAGACTGCTCTGCATGGGTGACTCCGCTTCCGCGCCCAGTATACACCGCCGCGCGGCCGCGATGGCTTCTGCGGAAGTAGTGTAAGATCGACACGTAACACGGACCCCGTTCAAACCGTCTCTAATCCTAATGGCTAGCCAATCCATCTCCCCACCCGCGCGCGCCGCGGGCTCCCGTATCCCCTTGCTGCTGCTAATCCTGTTCGCGGGCAGCGGTTGTTCCGCGCTGATTTACGAAATCGTCTGGTTCCAACTGCTGCAACTGGCGATCGGCTCCACCACCGTGTCCATGGGGGTTCTGCTAGCCACCTACATGGGCGGCCTCTGCATCGGCAGCATCGGCCTGCCGCGGCTGGCCCTCGCGCGCAAACATCCGCTGCGGGTCTACGCGGTTCTGGAAGCCGGCATCGCGCTGTTCGGTCTGCTGGCCTTGTTTGAAATTCCGGCCATCGATCGCGTCTATTTCGCCGGCGCCACCTCGGGCCTGCCCGGCATGTTGTTGCGCGGGTTGATCGCCGCCGTCTGCCTGCTGCCCCCCACCATCCTGATGGGAGCGTCCCTGCCGGCCATCGTGCGCTGGATCGAATCCACGCCGCGCGGGGTTTCGTGGTGGGCGCTGCTCTATGGCGGGAACACGGTGGGCGCGGTGGCCGGTTGCCTGGCGGCGGGCTTCTACCTGCTGCGGATTTACGACACCTACGTGGCCACGTATGTTGCGGCGGCGATTAATGTCTTGGTAGCGTTGGCCAGCTTCGCGTTGGCCTCGCGCGCGCCCATGCCGGATGTCCGCATCGAAGACAGGGCTCGCGGGCCGTGGCCGGTCTACATCACGATCGGCCTGTCCGGCGCTTGCGCGCTGGGCGCCGAAGTCATCTGGACACGGCTGCTGGGCATGATGCTGGGTTCGACCGTGTACGTCTTCTCCATCATCCTGGCCGTGTTCCTGATCGGCCTGGCGCTCGGCAGCGGCGGCGCTTCGTGGCTGGTGCGCGTGAAGCCGGGGCCGATCGCCGCGCGGCAAGCGCTCGGCTGGTGCCAGATTCTCCTCGCGGTGGCGATTGCGTGGACAGCCTACATGATCGCCAACTGGCTGCCCTTTCTGCCCAGCGACACGCTGACCAGCGGGATGCCGTGGCAAACCTTCCGCATCGATCTGGTGCGCTGCCTGTTCGCCATCCTGCCGCCCACCCTGTTGTGGGGCGCCAGTTTCCCCCTGGCTTGCGCGGCGGCCGCCACCGCCGGGCCTCACGCCGATTCGGGGCGCGTGGTCGGAGGCATCTACGCGGCCAACACGCTGGGCGCCATCGCCGGCGCTCTCAGCGTCAGCCTCGTGTTGGTGCCCTGGATCGGCACCCAGCAATCGACCCGCCTCTTACTGGTGGTTTCGGCGTTGAGCGCTTTGTTTGTGCTGGTCGCGCAGGCGCGGCAGCGCGCGTCGCGGGCCGCCGGCCTCGCGGTCTCCGTGGTCGGCGCCTGCCTGCTCGTCTTCGCGGTGGATGCGATTCCCGGCAAGGTCATCGCCTATGGTCGGCGCGCCGCCACGGCCGCCGGACAGGTCGTCTACACCGAAGAAGGACGCAACTCTTCGGTCGCCATCACCATGTGGCCCGACGGAGCCACCGAAGTCGACGTCAACGGTCACGTGGAAGCCACCACCGAACCTTATGACATGAAGCTGCAGCGGATGGTCGGCCATCTGCCCGCTCTCCTGCACCCGCATCCGCAGTCGGTGCTGGGCATCGGATTTGGCGCAGGAGTCTCGGCCGGCACGTTTACGCGGTACCCCACCATTCAGAAAATCACGGTGTGCGAAATCGAGCCGGTGATTCCGCCCACGTCGACCCGCTACTTTTCCCAGCAGGATTACAACGTCCTCCACAACCCGCGCACCCGCATGGTCTATGACGACGCGCGCCACTTTATCCTGACCACCACCGAAAAGTTCGACATCATCGCCTCCGATCCGCTGGACGTGTTCGTCAAGGGCACCGCCGCCATCTATTCGCAGGAATACTTCGAGGCGGTGAAGCAGCACCTGAATCCCGGCGGCATGTTCAGCCTGTACGTGCCCCTCTACGAGACCGATGAGGCGACCATCAAGAGCGAGCTGGCGACGTTTTTCCTGGTGTTCCCAAACGGCACGGTCTGGGGCAACACACGGGACGGCGCGGGCTACGACATGGTTTTCATGGGGCAGGCCGAGCCGCTCCGAATCAACCTGGATGAAGTGGAGCAGCGGCTCGGGCGTCCGGATTACGCGCCCGTGGCCGAATCGCTGCGGGAAGTGGGCACGGGCTCCGCCACGGAGTTGCTCTCCACCTATGCCGGCCAGAAGCCGGATCTGGATCCTTGGATCCGAGGCGCGCAGATCAACCAGGACCGCAATCTCCGCCTGCAGTATTTGGGGGGATGGGGGATCAACTCGCAAATGGCCAATTACCTCTACGACCAGATTCTGCACTACCGCCGGCCGCCGGTGAGTTTGATAAGCGGTTCGCCGGAACGCATGCGATCGCTTCTGAGCGCGATGTACGGGGATTCCGGCGGACGGTAGCCCGGCGCCAAGCGGCACACGAACCGCGATGGTCTGCTCCGGAGTCCTCTAGACTTCGCCCTTGCGCATCTGTTCCGCCAGGTAGTCCGAGGCCCGCATGGAGAGCGCCAGGATGGTCATGGTGGGGTTCTGCGAGCCGCCGGTGACGAAGCTGCTGCCATCCACCACGAACAGGTTCTTGATGTCGTGGCTCTGGTTCCATTGGTTGAGCACGCTGGTCTTGGGATTGTCGCCCATGCGGCAGGTGCCCAGCTCGTGAATGCTGTAGCCCGGCGGGAACATCCGGTCGTGTTTGGACAAAACCTCGAAGCCGGCGCTCTGGCACAGCTCGGCCAGAGTGGTCATGGCGTCTTTGGCCATATGGAATTCGTTGTCGCTGTAGCGCATTTGAAAGTGCAGCGCGGGGATGCCCCAGGCGTCGGCGACTTTCTTGTCGATGCTCACGCGATTCTCGAAACGCGGCAATACCTCGCCCATGATGGTGGCCGAGAATCCGGCGCCGCGGCAGCTCTCGACGGCTCTGTCGAGCGCCTCGCCGTAGAGCGGAAAAAACCTGGCGTCGGGAGTGCCGCCGAAACTGAAGTCGTAGGCGTAGCCGCGCAGAAAATTCTTTTCTTTCGTGGCCAGGTTGCGGAAGCGCGGAACGTACCCGCCGCCCCCGATGGAGCCGCGCTGGGCCTTGCCGTCGCGCGCCTCGGGCACCACGGCCTGCACTCCTTGCGTGATGTAGAACTGGTCGTGCAGATAGTGGCCGAGCACGCCGCTGGAGTTGGCGATGCCCGAGTTGAGCAGCAGCCGCGTGCTTTCCAGGCAGGAGGCCCCCACCACCACCACGCGCGCCTGCGCGTGCATCTCGCGGCGCGAGTGGCGGTCGACGAAGTTCGCTCCGTTGACCAGGCCGGTGTTCTTGTCCACCGTGACCTCGCGCACCACGGCGTTGGGGACGATGGTCAGATTGCCAGTGGCCAAGGCATCGGGCAACAGCAGGTTCAGGGAACTGGCGAGCGGGCCGCGGCCCATCGACCGACGCATCTTGGTGACCGGGATGTTGCGCTGTTTGGCTGCCGCGATGAAGCGTTTGGCGGCTTCCGAATCGGGTGAATTGTCTTCAATGAAGACGCCGTCGGGAAGCTGGGGTAGCCCTTCCTTCCGCCCGGCCACGCGGAAAATCGGCTCCACTTGGTCGTAGTAGGGCGCCAGATCCGCGTTGCGGATCGGCCAATTGTCGCCGAAGCCGTCGTGGTCTTTGGCCTTGAATTCGTAATCGCTCAAGCGGAACGACATGCGGGACCAGAACAGTGTCTTGCCACCCACCAGCCGGACCCGCACCCAATTGAAAGGGTTCTTGGGATCGTACGTGTACGGATTCTGAGTCTCGTCGGCCCATTGGTTGGCGTTGAATTCGTTGGCTTGCAACACATGCGGGAGCCGCCCCGGCTGGCCGAAGCCGCGGTACGGCAGTTCGTAGACCGGCTTGGCGACACGGACGCGGGTGAAATCGAGGGGCGGTCCGGCATCGAGCATGAGGCACTTGATGCCCTTGCGCGTGAGTGTATAGGCGGCCATACCGCCTGAAGCCCCGGAGCCGATGATGAGCACGTCGTGATCGGGGACGGGCATGGGTCGCCTAATCGATGGGAAGCCAATAGAGGCCGGAACCCGAGCGGCGTCCGTTGGCCGCGGCGGCCAGGCTCCACTCGCGCGAATTCTGGGTGGCCGTTCGGACGTCCTCCTTCGCGGTCCACAGTAGGCGGGCCAGCGGATCGGCCGGCGGATCGTAAGTCCACGGATCCCGCAGCGGCGCCAGAAGTTCTTCGGCCTGGGCCGGTTCGGTTTCCGCGAAGGATTTTCCAAAGCGCTTCTTCGCCTGCGCATTGAGCGCGTCGAGCCCACCGCGATAGATCTGCTGCCGCTCTCCGGGAGAATCGCCAATCAGGAAATCCAGAAACTCGGCGGCGTGGGCCTCGAGCGCGCCGGGAACAGCATTGGCTGCGGGCATGAGCAGATCGCTCAGTTTTCGGAGCGCCGCGAATTGCGAGGTCGTAAAAAAGTGCAATACCGGTTCCGCGGCGGCGTCGGCCATGCTGACCGCGAGCGGCGCGCTGTCGTCAACAGGAGGGGCGGCTGGCGGGTATGCGGCCGCCGCAGGCTGCTGTTGCGCGACCAATGCGGGCGTGGCGGGCGCCGCCACCAGGGCCTGCATGAAGCGGCGTCGTTTCATACGAAGGGAATCATATCACGGCCACAGGTTCTTCTTGCGCCCTCGATCCGCAAGTGTTGTAATCGGGAACTGGCCTATGGAAATCCATCCGCCCACCAAGCCCATCGAATCTGTCAAGGATTTCTTCCTGCATCTCTTCATGATCACGCTCGGTGTTCTAATCGCGCTGGGATTGGAGCAGACCGTCGAGGCCTGGCGTCATCACGAGCTGGGAGTGCAGGCGCGCGAGAACATTCTCAACGAGGTCCGCGACAACAAGCGAAGAATTGATGGCGCGCGCCGCGCGGTCGCCAAGAACGCAGAGCGACGGCAGAGTTCGCTGAACGTGGTGCGAGAGTATCTCGCGCACCAGAAGCTGGCCCATGCGGAGATGAGCATCCTCATCAACGGCGCTACCCTCAGCTCTACCAGTTGGACCACGGCCTCGGCCACGGGAGCGCTCGGTTATCTGGGGTATGCCGATGCGAAACGGTTTGCCACTGCGTATTACATCCAAGCGCTGCTCGAGCACGCTCAGGACGACGAGTACCAGACCGCGATTCGGGCGTTCGCTCTCCTGAAGTACAGCCCGGGCGGGCCGGCTACATTGAGCGATGAGCAGCTTCGAAGCGTCGAACGTGACGTACTGGATTATCTGGGGCAGCTGACCTTTTGGCAGCAGCTCGCCGCGCCGCTCAGCGCCGAATACGAAAGCGTTTTGAAAGCGAAGTAAGGGGCCGAAGCCATGTGGAATGAAGTTCGTTTCGCCCTGCGCACCCTGCGCCGGTCGCGCGGCCTCGCCCTGGCGGCGGTGCTCTCGCTGGCCCTGGGTATCGGCGCCAACACCGCCATTTCGTCTCTCATTTATCAAGTAGCGGTCCGCTCGCTTCCAGTGGCCGATCCCGAGCAGTTGGTGACGCTCGCGTCCGATGACTTCAACCCGGGCTGGATGCGGCGCGATAATAGCGCCTCGTTCTTTTCCAAGCCCATGTACGAAGCCCTGCGCGACCGCAACCAGGCCTTCAGCGGATTAATCGCTCGTGTCGCATTCCAGGCTACCCTGGCCTACCGCGGCCCGGCTTCCAACGCCACAGCCGAAGTGGTGTCGGGAAATCTATTCGGTGTGCTGGGTGTGCGGCCTGTGCTGGGCCGGCTGCTCACGCCAGCTGACGATCGGCAAGGCGCCGAGCCGGGCATCGTTCTCAGCTACCCGTATTGGAAGAACCGCCTGGGCGCGGATGCCGGCGTCCTCAACAATCGCATTCTCGTGAATGCCCATCCCGTGCGGGTGGCCGGGGTTGCGCCGCCCGGCTTTCGCAGCCTGCTGGCCGGAAACGACCCCGACTTCTTCGCTGCGCTTTCCATGATGCCCCTGGTCTCCGCGGGCTGGGACCGCGATGCGGAGCCGGCTGCTTACTGGCTCAACGTCTTCGGCCGCTTGAAGCCGGGAGTCACTAGCGCCCGGGCCGATGCCGAATTGCTGCCGCTGTTCCGGTCGATCCTGGCGGACGAGCTGCCGAAATTTTCGGGCGTCGAACCCCAGGATCGTCAGCGGATCCTAAACAAGACTCTGCGTGTCGCGCCCGCGGCGCAAGGGCTCAATCAGCTTCGACAGCAATGGCAGGCGCCTCTGCTGGTGTTGATGGCCATGACCGGCCTGGTGCTTCTCATCGCCTGCGCCAACGTGGCCAATCTGCTGCTGGCGAAGGCGGCGGCACGGCAGCGCGAAATCGGGCTGCGGCTGGCCATCGGCGCCACGCGCTGGCAGTTGTTCCGGCAGTTGCTGGTGGAGAGCGTGGTGTTGTCGGCGGCGGGAGGGCTTGCCGGCATCGCCGTTGCGCCTCTTCTGGAGCGCGGCCTGCTCGGCCTGCTGCCGCCCGATGCCCTCGGCGGATGGCTCACGGCCAGCCTCGATGGAAGGCTGCTGGTATACGGCGTCGTGCTTTCACTGGTGACGGGCGCGGTCTTCGGCATGGCCCCCGCATGGCGGGCCGCGCGGCTGGATATTGCTTCGTCGCTGAAGGACCAAAGCGGCGGTTCGAGCGCCGGCGGCGCTCAATCGCGACTGCGCCGCGTCCTCGTCTCCGCCCAGATCGCCCTCTCCCTGCTGCTGTTGATCGCCGCCGGGCTGTTCAGCCGCAGTCTCTACAACCTGCTGAACCACAACGTGGGTTTTGATGCCGATCGACTGGTAACGTTCTCTGTGGATCCCAGCTTGAGCGGCTACAGCAACGCGCGCGCGGTGGTTTTCTTCCGCGAGCTGGAGCAGCGGCTTTCCCGGATTCCCGGCGCGAAAATGGCGGCCACCGCCGAGTTCGCCCCATTCGGCGGCGCCAACTGGGGCAGTGGCGTGAAGGCGCCGGATACGCGCGTGGCGGCGGACAAGTTTGTCGGCGTTCAGGCAAACTCCGTCAGCCCGGGCTACTTCCGCACGATGGCCATTCCGTTTCTGGCGGGTCGGGACTTCACGGCTGCCGATACCGCCGGCCGACCGAACGTGGCGATCTTGAACCGCACGCTGGCGCGATATCTGTACGGAGAAGAAAATCCCGTAGGCCGCCACGTGATTCTGGGAGGGGATCATAAGCAGGTTCAGATTGTCGCCGTGGTGGCCGACTCGCAGTACGGCGACCTGCGGGAAACACCGGCGCGGTTCATCTACGTGCCCTATGAACAGGGCGGGGAAGAGTTCACGCGGCAGGCTGCGTTCTTCGTGCGGGTGCAGGGCGACGAATCGGGCATCATGGGCGCGGTGGAATCCATTGCCAAGCAGATGGATCCCAACGTTCCCGTCCAGCGCCTGACTTCCATGAGCACGTTAATTCGCGACTCCGTTGGTACCGACCGGTTGTTGGCCATGCTGGCGCTGGCGTTCGGCGCATTGGCCGCCACGCTGGCGGCCGTGGGGTTGTACGGAACCATCTCGTACGCGGTGACGCGACGCACGCGGGAATACGGCATCCGCATTGCGCTGGGCGCGGAACCGGCGAGCATTCTCGGCCTGGTTCTGCGCGAGGTCAGCTGGATGCTCGCCGCCGGAATCGTTGTCGGCCTGCCGGTCAGCTACGCCCTGGCTCGGCTGGTGGAATCGCGTTTGTTCGGAATTCGCGCCCACGATCCGTGGGTCTTACTGGGCGCCGCCGCCCTGATGGCCGTGGTGGCCCTCGCCGCCGGCCTGATTCCCGGCACGCGGGCCATGCGCATTGTGCCCGTGAGAGCGCTCAAACACGAATAGGCATCCCTGACCCTTGCGGATCTGCCGAGATTGATGCGCCCACACCTCGGGCTCCTTGACCACTAGTTCGACGGATTCGCCGTGTCCCGCTTGATCGGTTTTCCGTACACCTCGATCCAGCCGACGTCCGAATACCCGCCTGGCCCATGGCCGCTTCCGGGGGTCAGATCGGCAAAGCCGACGGCGTCGACTTTGCTGAGATCCACCTTCTCCAGCAAAACTCCCTTGGTCTGCACCTTGGGCATGTCGAGCTTCAGCCAGCGCACTTCCGACAAATAGAATTCGTTTTCGTGATAGTCGAAGGTGTTTGCGTCGAAGTGGTCTCCGATCAGCCACGTGCCGTCGGCCAGTTTCAAAACCGGGCGCACCTCGTGAAATCCCGACGTTTTGGTGTACCAGCGGATTTTCGCCTTGCCAGTCAGATCCACGAAATTGTCTTTATTGCTGAGCGTGAGCACGCACGATGACTCCGAGAGTCCCGTCCAGATGTGAGGGACATTGCCCTCGTTCGTGACATGGAAATCTTCCTTGCCGGCGCCGTACAGATTCAATCGCAGGTCCGGGTTCACCACGAAGTCTTGCGTCATCGGTACATTGCCGGAGAAGTCTTTCCACGTCTCCTTAAAGAACAGGGGCGCCGGTTGCGGCGCGAACCCCCTGCCACCGCCGCGGGCGCCCTGTGGTTGCGCAAACGCGCCGGTCAGCGTGCACAAGAAGATCAAAGCAAAGGTCTGTCGCTTCATACGGCCTCCATCGGGTATCCGACAATCGCGGCGGGACCTGCCCGTGTCGCGCCAGGCGATCCGTTTTCCACCTTCGTACGATTATGCATCAAGGCCGACGCCCTTGGGCTGTGCGGCGCCGTGCCGTCGCCCCCGCCCGTGCGGAAGCACGAATAGGCTCTGCGCCCGTTGTGATATCGTCTGGACATGAATCCGCGCGAATCGGTGTCCCGCCGGAGCTTCCTGGCGGCCTCGGCGGCCGTTCCGTTGGGTCTGGCCGCGGCGACCGGCAAAACGATTCCGGTTGGTCTGGAACTGTATTCGGTTCGCGGCGAACTCGCCAGGGATTTGACCGGCACCGTGCGCGCGGTCGCCCAGATGGGCTATCAGGTGGTCGAATTTTACGCGCCGTATTTCGAGTGGACGCCGGGCCGCGCCAAAGAAGTGCGCGTTCTCCTGGATGATCTCGGCGTCCGCTGCCATTCGACCCACAACAATACGCCCTCGTTCACGGCCGCCGGCATTGTCAAGGCGATCGAGCTGAACCAGATTCTGGGCGCGAAATACCTCGTAATGGCCAGCGCCGGAAACGTGAACGGCATCGAAGGGTGGAAGGAAGTCGCCGACCTGCTCACCGTAACGGCGGAAAAGCTGCGGCCGCTGAGGATGGCCACCGGGTTCCACAATCATCAAACCGAGTGGGCCCGGGTCGAGGGGCAGCGGCCGATGGACGTGCTGGCCGCGAACACGCCCAAGGATGTCGTGTTGCAATTCGACGTGGGCACGTGCCTGGAAGCCGGGGCCGACCCGATCGCATGGATCCGTGCCAACCCCGGGCGCATTCAGAGCGTGCACTGCAAGGACTGGGCGCCGGGGGATGGGAAGGGATACCGGGTGCTGTTCGGCGAAGGCGTTTCGCCGTGGGCAGAAATCTTCGCGGCGGCCGAGGCTGCCGGAGGCGTCGAGTATTACCTGATCGAGCAGGAGGGCAGCCGCTTCCCGGAACTGGAAACGGCGCAACGCTGCCTGGCCACGTGGAAGAAGCTGAAAGGATAAGGAGACTCATGAATCGCACGATGTTCGCGGCGCTCATTCTGGGATGCATTGCCGGGCAATGTGCCCTGGCTGACGATGCGGACCATCTGATCACGGTCAACCATTACGTCCGAGTCCGCTCGACCGTCCCGGCGATCGAAGGCCAAACCACCCAGATCTATGTGCGCGAAGTGACCCTGGCGGGCACGGTTCTGCGCGGCGGTGCGCTGCCGGGCCGGGTCGCGTTGTTCGTCCACGGCGCCGGCACGCCCGCCGAAGTCGCTTTCGACGTGCCCTACCAGGACTACAGTTGGATGCGGTATTTGGCGCGGGCGGGCTTCGATGTGTTCGCCATGGACATGACGGGCTACGGCCGGTCCACGCGGCCGACGCCCATGAACGATCCGTGCGACCTTTCCCGCGAGCAGCAGGCGGCGTTCGTGCCATCGTTGCTCGCCGCACCTTGCGACGCGGCCTATCCACACCAGATGACCACCCTGGCCTCCGACTGGAATGACCTCGACGCGGTGGTGGATTCGGTGCGCGCCCTGCGCCACGTGGACCGCGTCAGCCTGCTGGCGTGGTCGCTCGGCGGGCCGCGCGCCGGCGGATATGCGGCGCAGCATCCGGAGAAAATCGAGAAACTCGTGCTGCTGGCGCCCGCCTACAATCGTGCGGCCTCGGCGTCCGCGCCGGCGCAGGTTCCGGCCAACGGCGCCGCGATGAACACCCAGTCGCACGCGGAGTTCACGGCCGGTTGGGACCGCCAGGTGGGATGCCCCGATCAATACGACGCTGCCACCAGCGACTCCGTGTGGTCGGAAATGATCGCATCCGATCCGGTGGGCGCGACCTGGGGCCCCGGCGTGCGCCGCGCGCCGCAGGTGACCAGCTGGGGATGGACGCAGGCGGCCGTTGCCAAAACGCAGATTCCGGCACTGCTGGTCTCCGGCGCCCATGACAAGCAGGTCAACCCGGAGCGCGTACGGGAGCTCTACGCCGACCTCGGTTCGCACCAGAAGGTCTTCATCGACCTGGCCTGCTCCTCGCACAACGCCATGTGGGAGAAGAACCACCGGCTCCTCTTCCAGGCCTCGCGCGACTGGCTGGTCCACGGATCCGTCAACGGCACGCAGGAAGGCATGCTGCGGCTCGGATATTGAGAGCCGAGGCCCGCGATCCCTACTGCACCGTGAATGCTACGCTGGCGGGCTCCCGGGGCCCGTACCCGTTGACTTCGGCGACGGACTTCCATAATGTAGAGAGCCAGTGGTGTGCGGTTTCATGAGGGCCATCCGTTTCAGAATCAGGAGAAGAATTCCATGCGGCTAAGACTTTGCGCCTTTGTTGCCAGTGTGACCCTCTATCTGGCGGCCGTGCCGGTCTGGGCGCATCACGCCTTTCAGGCGGAATACGATGACAAGAAGCCAGTCCACCTGGTGGGAAAAGTTACTGAGATGGAATGGATCAATCCGCACGCCTGGATCCACATCGACGTGACCGGGCCGGACGGCAAAGTGACCACATGGATGGTGGAGTGCGGCAGCCCCAACATCATGCTGCGGCGCGGTTTTACCAAGCGTTCCCTGGAAGCCGGCACCGAACTCGAAGTGCAGGGCTATCAGGCCAAGAGCGGCGAAAATAAGGCCAACGGTAGCAGTGTCACGTTTAAGGACGGGCACAAGCTCTTTGTCGGCGGTTCGAACCCGGATGACCGCAACAATCCCGGAGCGAGGTGAAAGGAGACGTCCCATGGGCCCCCGATTTTTCACGTCCCGAGGCAGGCTGAGAACCGCAATCCGGATCGTATCGCTGGCGGCGATACCGCCGGTGTGCGTCGCTCCCTGGCAACTGGCGCATTCGGCTGAGAACGCGCCGGCCACCAAATCGGCCAAACCGTTTACGCCTCCCAAAACCTCGTGGGGAGACCCCGATCTGCAAGGCCAGTGGCCGGCCAGCGCCAACATCCCCATGCAGCGGCCGCCGGTGCTGGGCGATGAAAAGCTCCTCACCAAGGAACAACTGGCCCAGCGGCAGGAGCAGTACGCCAAGCAAGAAGCGCAGGACAGCGAAGAATTCTCGTCCGCCAGCGGCAGCGTGAACATCAATCCCCCCGGCTACTGGGTGGAGCACGGCAAGCCGAACCAGCAAACGTCGCTCGTAGTCGATCCGCCGGACGGCCGCATTCCCGCGATGACTCCGGAAGCCCGCGAGCGCATGCAGGCGCTGCGCGGCGGGCGCGGCCCGGGCAGCCATTTTCCCGACATCGTCAACTCCTGGGAAGACTTCGATATCTACAGCCGCTGCATTTCCCGCGGCATGCTTTCGAGCATGCTCCCCACGCTCTATAATTTCGGCAATGAAATCGTGCAGGCGCCCGGCGTCGTGGTCATTCGGAATGAGATGATTCACGAATCTCGGGTGATTCCGCTGGACGGGCGGCCTCATGTCGGCGAGAATATCCGCACCTATATGGGCGATTCGCGCGGCCACTGGGAAGGCAATACGCTCGTCGTGGAGACCACCAATTTCAATGGAAAGATCGGCGTGGGCGGCGGCGCGCCTCCGACCGATCAGCTCAAGATCGTCGAGCGGTTCACCCGCATCGCGCCGGACGAGCTCAGCTACGACGCCACCATCAGCGACCCCGGCACTTGGGTGCGCCCGTGGAGCCTCCACATGCCCTACAAGCTCGATCCCAGCTACCGCATCTACGAGTACGCCTGCCATGAGGGCAACTACATGATGCTGAATGCGCTCAAAGGGGCTCGCGAGCTGGAGAAGAAGGGCAAGGATACCAAGGTCTCCAACGATAATTTCGTGCGGCCTGTGAAGAGTGACCCCAAACCGTAGTTGCCCGGCCGCTGTCCTCGTGTTCGCGTGTCTGGCCGGCGTTGCGCTCCGGGCCCAGACGCAGCCATTGGCCAAAGACCCGGGGCCGTTCCTGGCCCCCGGTCAGTTCGGCACGGGCCCAGAGCGCGGTCCGAGGCCCATGGCCGGTCCGGCCCCGCACTTGCCGGACGGCCGTCCCGATTTCGGCGGCAAGGGCGCGTGGTACCCGGGTTTCGCGGGCAATATCGCCGAGCCGCAATGGAAGGGCGTGCACAGCGCCGATCGGCACGTCGACGTCCCCTTCCTCCGCTGGGCGCTGGAGGTCTTTAACCACCGCGTCGAGACCATCGCCAAGGACGATCCCGAAGCGCAGTGCCTGCCGGTGGGAGTGCCCCGCTACATGTTCGATCCCTATCCGTTTCAGATCATCCAGACCGCGGATCAGGTGATTTTTCTGTTCGAGGGAGACAACTACCCGTGGCGGATCGTTCCCATTGACGGGCGGTCTCACCCCAAAGATCCGAACCCGACTTGGATGGGGGACGCCGTCGGCCATTACGAAGGGGACACCCTGGTGGTCGACGTGGTCGGCTTCAACGACAAGGCCTGGCTGGACCAGGCGGGCCATCCGCAGACCGAGAAGCTGCACATCGTCGAGCGATACACACGCACCGATTCGCTGACCCTGAAATACCAGGTCACCATCGACGACCCGGGAGCCTACGCCAAGCCCTGGACCACCAGCAACACCGTGCGCTGGCGCCCCGGCATGGAACTGTTGGAGTACGTCTGCCAGGAAGACGAGAAGAGCTCCGCGCATATGTTGGCGGTGCCCGCCCCGAAGCCCTCGAAGTAGCGCGGCTTGCTCTGCGAGTTACTTCACCGTGATCGGTACGGTGGCGACGTGGTTCTCCCAGGCTAACTGGAGCTGCGCTTTGTTGCCGCCCTGTGCCGTCAGCGTGTACTTCAAAGTCTCCACCGGCGCCGGCGGCTTGCTCATGGTCATCTTGATGCGGCCGAGGTCTTGCGTCCGATTGTACGAGAGTCCCCACTGCCCGGTTTCTTTGTTGATGATGAGCTGCCACTGATTGGGATCCTCCACCCAACAGTAGAGCGTGTAATCACCCTTCGGAACCGCCAACCCGCCAATGTCGAGATTGGCATCGGAGTGAAACGCGGTGGCGGAGTTCGCGCCCGCGCGCCAGGCGGGATAGGTGGGGTCGCCCGACAATAAGCCGCCGGGCCCGAAAATCTGCCGGCCGTGCACCGAGGGCGCCGAGTATTCGATGGTCAGCTTCTTGCCGCCCACCGCAACGGTTGCTTGAGCCGGCGGGCTCTGAGCGTATGCCACGCTCAACAGAATCACCGACAGCGATACGCTGGGGAGGATGGTTCGGGCTGGAATTCTCATCGGGGAGACCTCGCTCAATTCTAACTCGGAACTGCCGGTTGTCAGACTTGCGGCCGAATCATCTGAAAACGGTCGCGTGTGCGCGTGTATTGGTCGCCGCCCATGCGGCCGACGGCGCGCAGCCGGTCCGGGTCGATGCGGAAGTTACTGGCGATGGCTTCATCGATATGGAAGCGGAGGACCTCGCCCACCACCAGGCTGCCGCCCCGAGGCCGCGTGCTGATATCCAGAATCTGGAGCGCCCGGCACTCCATGTTGATGGGCGATTCGAGTACGCGCGGCGCCCGCACCAGGCCGCTCGCAATCGGCGTCAGGCCGGAGACTTCGAATTCGCTGACCCCCGCCGGATACTCGCCGGAGCAGAGGTTCATCCTCTCGGCGATTTCTTCGGTGACGATGTTGACCACGAATTCGCCGGTGGCGCGGACGTTGGCCAGCGTGTCTTTGGAAGGTTCGCGATATCCGGCGGCGAAGGTAATCACCGGCGGCTCAGCGCAAACTGCGTTAAAGAAACTGAAGGGCGCCAGGTTGTAGGCCCCCGCGGGCGAAACGGTCGACACGAACGCGATGGGGCGTGGCACAATGGAGCCGATCAGCAATTTGTAGTTGTTGGCGGCCGACTCTGCCGGGTCGACCACCAGTTTCTTGTTCACCATAGGAACCCGTATTGTACGCGGTTTCCACGGGGGGCCTTGAGTGCCGGAGGAAAAGATCGCATCACAGCCCCGCCGATCGAAGGTGAGTCGGTACCTGCAGCTCATCGCAAGCCTGGGGCTGGTATTCGCCGCGCTCTTCGGCGGCGCCGGCACCTGGAACTGGCTCCGCGGCTGGATTTACCTGGCGGCCTATCTCATCCTGATGGCGGGGGCCTCCGTGGTCGTCCGTCGCACCAACCCGGACCTATTTGAGGCCCGCGCGAATTGGCGGCGCCGCGACACCAAGCGCTTCGACAAGTTCTTCCTGGCCGTTTTTCTGCCGCTCACGTATGCCATGCCCGCGATTGCCAGCCTGGACAACATGCGTTTCGGCTGGTGGCCGATCCCGTTTGTCGCGGTGTATCCCGGCCTGCTCCTGCTGGCTCTCTCGATTGCCCTGATCACGTGGGTCATGGCCGTCAACCGCTTCGCGGAGAGCACCGTGCGCATCCAAACGGACCGCGGCCACACGGTAGTCACCACCGGCCCGTACCGCTTTGTCCGCCATCCGATGTACGTCGGCGCGTGCCTGATGTTCCTCGCGACGCCTCTCATTCTCGGCTCGATGTGGGCAATGGCGTTCTCCCTGGTGTTGGCGATTCTGTTTATCGCCCGGACCGCATTGGAGGACCGCACCCTCCGCCGCGAGCTTGCCGGTTACGAAGCCTACGCCGCACGCACGCGCTACCGGCTGGTTCCGGGCGTGTGGTGAGTCGCCTTCAGTGCTTCCACGCGAATTGCCGGCCTCCAGAATTCCATCGACATCGCCTTCGGCAAAGCACTTCAGATGATGATCCAGAACATCGCTTGTAGAGCGATCGAGGCTGACCGGAATCGACACTCCTCTCTGAGTCTCTTTCCATTCTCCGGCGCCTACCTCGGCCGAAGGTGAGCCGCCCAGATTGTTTTCAAGAGTGAAATCGTTCAGGCCAATGCCAAACGTGAACTATCCGCGGCCGGACGGATGTTCTGATTCACGCGGAAGAAGTTCGTGGGATCGTACTTGGCTTTGATCGCCGCCAGCCGGTCGTAGTTGCCCCGGTAGGCCGCGCGAATCCGGTCCTCGCCCTCTTCCATCATGAAATTCAGATAAGCCCCGCCGGCCCCGTACGGGTGAAGGGCATCGTAATACCCCCGCGCCCAATCCGTGATCTTTCCGGCGTTTGCCGGATCGGGGTCTACCCCCACGATCACCTGACTCCAGACAGCGTCACGATGGCTGAACGGAGTGTCGGACTCGCCCACCCGATTCACTTTTCCGTTTACCGGATACAGGTGCATCGTCGACTGCCAGGTCGGCAGACGAGAGGCATGTTCGAGATGCTTCCCAATCGCGGCGTCGCTGAGTTCGTTGAAGAAATCCGCCTTCCAGTACCATTGCAGGCCGGCCGGGTAAATCGGATCGAACATCCCCTGCAGCATCGGAAACGGCATCGGCACGAAGAATTCGAAAGCCGGCGGCCGGTAGCTGCGGATCGGCTCCAAAATCGCGTTCGCCTGCTCCATCGAACCCTGGTAGCACCAGATAATGGCGCACATCTTGCGCAGGTGCAGTTCTTCCGGGAACGGCGGCCCCGGGGGCACGCTCAACATGGCTACGAAGCCATTCATTTCCTCGGGCGCCTGGGTGATGAATTCGCGGTACCACTTCATCACGTCGGCGGCGTCTTCCAGATTCCACAGCATCGGGCCGGCGCAGACGGTGCCCACCGGGTGTGCCTCGAATAGGAACGAGGTCACGATGCCGAAGTTCCCGCCTCCGCCCCGCACCGCCCAGAACAGGTCCGGATTCTCGTCGGCGCTCGCAACCACGAAGGTGCCGTCCGCCAGCACCATATCGACCGACAGGAGGTTATCGATGGTCAGCCCGTACTTCCGGGTAAGGTGGCCCATTCCCCCGCCCAACGTCAGCCCGGCAACCCCAGTGCTCGAGATGATGCCCGACGGCACCGCCAGGCCGAACCCGTGGGTGGCATGGTCGACATCACTCCACTTGCAGCCCGCGCCCACCAACACGGTGCGCGATGCGGGATCCACTCTCACGTAATTGATCGGGGCCAGGTCGATCACCATACCCTCGTCGCACACTCCCAGACCCGCCGCATTGTGGCCGCCACCGCGGATCGACACCCGCAGGTCATTGGCTTTCGCCATCCGCACGGCAGCCATCACATCGGCCCCATCGACGCATTTGGCGATCAACCTTGGCTTGCGATCGATCATGGCGTTATAGACCTTCCGCGCTTCCTGGTACGCCGCATCCTCAGGCTCGATGACTGCGCCGCGGAACTGGCTGCGAAATTCGGAAATCGCTTGTTGTAACGACATTTCCCCTCCTCCTTCTTCCGGCATTGTGAGCCGGATAAGTCTACTTTGCCTGAAGCAGCGTTCTAGGAGCGTTCTGTGGAAGCGGAAGCGGCCGTTCCGCCCGCCAGAGTGAACAATCGTGTCTCGAAGGCCAGCGAGCCCGACCGGCGGGCTGCTTCGATGCCCCTCCGGAAGCTGGCGCGCGCCGGTCCGGGCTTTCCGTCGGCCGCCAGGAGACTTCCCTGTACGCGATGCAATTCCGCCACCGCCCATTGCTCGCCGTTCTTGGTCGCGAAGGCGAAGCCGGTTGAGAGACTGGCCAGGGCTTCCCCAACCCGGCCGGCGTTCCCGAGGGTTTCCGCCAGCAGTGCGAAATAGTACGGAAGCCGGAGTTCCGCGCCCAAACGGCGCATTCCATCCAGGCCTTCGCGAAGTTGAGTCAGGCCGGCGTTGTCATCGGCCTCCGTGGCGGCCGCCCAACCCGTCAGGACGTTCGCCATCGCCAGGTAATAGGCGAAGCCATGGCGGCCGCACAGTGCCACGGCTTCCCGCCCGCGTTCGAGCGCCGCGCGGGTCTGTCCCTGGAAGACGTGCAGCATCGCGGCGTAGTTGAGCGCAATGGCCTGGGTAAAAGGATGGCGCATCTCCCGGGCAGCCGCGATCGCCTCCGCGGCATAGCGGTCCGCCTGATCTCCGTCGCCGCGGTGCCATGCCAAGTGGGCGAGGTAAGACCGGCAAAAGACGCCGACATCGGGCCCGGCGAACAGAGCCAGTACGGATTCCGCCGGCCCGCCGTGTGCGCGGATCGCCGCGGACATATGGGCGAGCGCCGCTTCCAGTTGTCCCAAATGAAAGAGATTGGTTCCAAGGATGAAGTTGCCCGCCAGGATGAGTCCCGGACTCGGCTCCCGCTCCGCCAGTCTCAGGAATTCGAGGCTAAACTGGCGCGCGCGTTCCAGGTCGCCTCGCACCGTGTGAAAGACCCAGGAGCCGCTCAGGATGGCGAAGATGTTGCGGTCGTCGAACCGTCTCGAAAGATCCAGCGCTCGCTCGTACGTCGCGCCGACTTCGGCTGCGGAGTATCCTTCGGTCGTCACCAGCGCCGAGCCCAGCGTGACCAGCAGATCCAGCTCTCGCTTCAGCCTCCGGTCGGACTCGGGAAGTCCCCGGCAGAGCGCCAGTCCCCGCCGCAGCAGGTCCGCCGCTTCGGTGTCCGCGTACCGCTGCCGCGCATACGCAGCTGCCCGCGCGTAGTGTTCGATGGCGTCTTCGGCCATGCCAGCCTGTTCCCAATGCGAGGCAATCTGCCCGTTCCAGTTTTCGATGTCGGCGCCGTACACTTCGGCGAGCGCGCGCGCCACGCGCCGGTGCCAGTACCGCTGGCGCACCAGGGTCAATTCCCCGCAGGTCACTTCGCGCAGCCGATCGTGGGTAAAATCATACTCCGAGGCACCACGGCTTTCGATAATCCGGCGCCGCCAGAGCTCGTCGAGGGCTTGGGAAACGCTGGCTTCATCCCAATCCGTGGCCTTTTCCAGCAACTCGAAGGAGAAAGGCCTGCCTACCACGCTGGCCAGGCCGGCCAGCTCGTAGGAAGAGGCCGTCAACTGCGCCAGGCGCGAGGAGATGACTGCGTGCACGCGCGAACTCTGCAGGCCCGCTCGGACGCTTTCCACCACGAATAGCGGATTCCCCCGCGTGGCCCGGAAGATCTCGTCCAGGTTCCCGCTCTCGAGAGGTTTCGCCGATTCGAGGCGCGCCAATTCGGCCGTTTCCCCGGCGTCCAGCGGCGCCAGAGAAATTTCCACGACCATGCCCGATTGGCGCAACCCCGCGAGGAACCGGGTGACTGGATGCTCGCGGCCCGTCTCCTCCGCCCGCACGGTGCCCAGCACGAGAATGCCGGCTGCGTCGGGCGAGACCAACAGAGCGTGAAGCCACTCCAGCGACTCGGGGTCGCACCATTGCATGTCGTCGAGAAACACCAGCATCGGTTTCCGGCTCTTTCCGAAAGCGGCGCTGAGCGATTCGTAGAAATGAAGGCGCTGCCAGTTTTCGGCGATCGGACTGGGCTGCCGTTCGAGGTCCGGAAACTGCTCGCTGATCTCCGGCGCCAGACGCGCAAGCTCCGCCAATTGCTGGGGCCGCAGGCTGGTCCAGCCCGCCCGGACGGCATCGGAGCGGAGCCACTCCGCCACGGGAGCGTAGGCCACTTGTCCCTGTCCGGTGTAACACCGGCTGCGCGCGGTGGCATGCCCTTGCCGCGCGCACGACTGATACAGCTCGTCCGCCAGCCGGGTCTTGCCGATTCCCGGTTCCCCCGAGATCACCACCACCCGCGGACCCCCTTCCACGGCGGATTGCCAAGCGGCTGCCAACCGCTGCCACTCGCTCGTACGGCCCACCAGCGCCCCCACCTTCTGCGGTTTCGAGAGCGCTTTCGACGCGGGAGACCGCGGGGGACCGGATGTCAAATCGAGTGCCGTGCCCGACTCCGCTTTCAGAATCCGCTCAAACAGTTCCCGCGTTGCCGGGCCCGGCTCCACGCCCATCTCCCGCCGCAGCACGCGCATGCACTGGTGATAGGCGCGCAGGGCGCTCGAACGATCGCGATTGGCCGCATGCAGCCGGATCAATAATTGATGATGCGATTCGGACAGCGAATCGAGCGCAACCAGGCGTTCGGCCCAGGGGATGGCTGCTGCGTATTGCTGCTGTTCTTCCAGGAGCGTGGCGAGGCGGTGCACCACTCCGGAAACGCGCTTCCGATAGTCTTCGCGCAGGGGGGTGAGCCAGTCGTCGTAGAGAGCCGGCAGAAGGTCGTCTTCATAGAGCTCCGCCGCGGCGGTGAGCGATTGAATTTCTCCGGGGCGATCGTTCTGGGTCCGCGCCAGCTCGGCGCCGGCAAGGGCCGCCTGGAAATCAACGACGTCGATCGCACAGGCAGCGTCGCGCCGCCAGCGTACCTCGAAATGATCGGTCACCAGCAAGTGGCAATCGGCCGGCAATGCCCGCCTCAGATGGTGAAGAAGTTGCCGGAGATTGGTTCGCGCCTGCGATTCGCTGGAGGCCGGCCACAGCGCAAACGCCAGTCGCTCCCGGGGCTGCGGCGTATCGCCGTGAAGGATTAGATATGCGATCAGGGACTGGAGACGGTTGGTGTTGACGGCCGTGACCGGGCGCCCCGCGAAGCTGATCCGCAGGTTGCCGAATAGGGTAATCCGCATGGACGCTGCACCTGTAGTTTACGACGTCCGGCGGAGTCGCCAGTGGATGGAGAAAGGAATCGCCCAGCCGGCCTGCGACGCATGTCCAGGGAGTTATTCCACCATCGCCTGCATCACGGCGTTTTCGAAATCGCGGTCGAGTTCCCGGTTGGGATTGTTGGTCTGGATCATGAGGATGCCGACCACTTTCTCCTTGGGGTCCACCCAGAAGTGGGTGCCGAACGCGCCATCCCAGCCAAAGCTGCCTTCGGAAACGCGATACCCGGCGGCGATCGGGTCGCTGACCACTTGCACGCTGAGCCCGAAGCTCAACCCCTTCCGGCGTCCTGGAAGCGTATCGGGCGCGTGCACCGAGGACATCAACTCCACCGTCTTCGGGCCGAGCAGACGCTTGCCGTTCCACTGGCCGCCGTTCATCAGCATCTGACCGAACTGCAGGTAGTCTTCCGCGTCGGTCATGAGTCCGCCCGCGCCGGAGAAGTACGTGGTGTTGTTCAGCCGGGCCTGCATATCCACTTTTTCGAGGGAGTTGTCCGCGCGACGATAAGTGACCGCGACGCGCGGCAGGTAGTTGTCGGAAGGATGAAAGAACGTCTCTTTCATGCCGAGCGGTTCGAAAATGCGCTGGCGGAGGAATTGATCGAAGGTCTGGCCGGAGACGATCTCGACGATACGGCCCAGCGTGTCAAACCCGGCGCTGGGGCTGTAGCTCCAGCGCGTGCCGGGCTGGAAGTCGAGCGGCACCGCGCCCAGCCGCGGGATGTACTCGGCCAGCGTCTCGCCGGGCTTGCGCGCAATTTTCTCCGATTCGACGCGGCTGGCGGGGCCGCCGCTGACCAGACCGGACGTGTGGGTGAGCAGGTCGCGGATGGTGATCTCGCGCGTTGCCGGTACGGTGTAGAACTGCGGCTCACCGGGAGCTGCGCCACCGCGACCGTTGCGTTCCTCCACCACCGCCACCTTCAACCCTCGGAATTCCGGAATGAACTTCGACACCGGATCGGTCAGCCGCACTTTGCCTTCTTCCATCAGCATCAGGATGGCCGTGCCGGTGATGGGTTTGGACATGGAGGCGATCCAGAAGAGGTCGTCTTTGGTCATGGGCTTTTTCGAATCCAGGTCCATGAGCCCCTGCGCCTCGAAGTGGGCGACGCGGCCTTTGCGAGCCACCAGCGTGACCGCGCCGGCGATATCGTGCGCGTCGATGTGGCGCTGCACGGTTTCGTGGATCCGCTGCAGACGTTCGCTGGAGAGGCCGACGTCTTCCGGTTTGGCGGACTGAATGGACGCAGCGGCCAGGGGAAGTGCCAGCAGCGCGACGAAGAGAACGGTTCGGGCGGTGTTCGCCGGGATTCGAAGTTTCATGCCATGCGCCTCCTGGTGCGCCGGGATTGGGCTCATGCTATATCAAACGGAGCTTCAACGGCAAGCCGGTGACGGAACCGTCTCGTACCCGGCGCATTCCCGCACGGGCAGGCGCGGATATTTGGGAAAGGCCGGATCGGTCGAGGCGCGCGCGCAGCGGTAAAACGTGCTCCCGCGGTCGGATCGCACCACGCGGGCGTGAACGCAATCGGCGCAGAGGCCAATGCTTGGTTGCGATGGAGAGGCAGGCGGGAGCGGGGCCACGCTTACTTGATGTGGCCTTCCTGCAAGTCCTTGTTGTTTTCCTCGCAGGAATACTCCATGATTTCCCAATCCGGCCGCAGGGTGAAGACGCGATTGTTCTTCCATGGCTCGGAGTAGACCTTCGGATCACTGATTGTGATCTCGTACGCCACATGGGTCGCGTCCGTACGGGTCAAACGTTCGATCACGTGCAGTTGGTCGCTATGCGGGTGACCGGCGGTATCCAGGTTGGTCTTATCGTTGAAGCCGACGGTGTCGATGACCAAGGTGTCTCCGTCCCAACTGCCCACCGAACTGCCCATCCACGTGGGGTCCGGATCCTTGCTGGGGGAGCGCCCATCGGTGGGAATCACGTGGAACAGGTTCCAGGCTTCATAGAGGATCGCCACGCGCACCGGAGTCTGCACGATCTCGATGGGGAAGGGTGAGTTCATGGAGCGCGTCAAGCCGGCGGGCAGGCAGTGTCCGGTGTAGTCGAACTTGGAGACGTCGTAGTTCTTGAAGATTTCGGCGCCCCGGGGCGTGAACGGAAGGGTTCCGGGTCCCTGCTGGTTTTTGCCGCTGCGCGACATGTCGGGAACATACGGCCGCTGCCAGACTCCATTAAAATCCGGCTTGCCGTTCGCCAATCGTGGAATGTCCGCCGCCAGGGCGGCCGCGGCGATCGACAGACCGATCAGAAGCTCTCTCACGTTGTGACCCCTGTCCCTCGTGTATACTCCCGCTGATTCTTCGCTGTCAACTCGCCCAGTCCTGGCGTACCAGTACGCGGCCGGCAGCAGATCCGTCGAAAACTAGTCGCTCCGGCCGTTCCCCTATGCTCCTCTCCCCAAAATGACGATCTACCGAAGGGCCCGGTCGAAATACTGGTACATCCGATTCTCCCGGCGGGGCCAGCAAATCCATGAAAGCACCCGCTCCACCAGCGGGCGGCAGGCCCAGCAAATTGAAGAGGGACGCCGGGCGATGCTGGCCCGCGGGGAAACCCGAACCTCCCTCGTCACCTTCCCCCTCACCGAGGAATTGATCCGACGGCCGTGACGGCGCAACAGAGGGGGCGGCTCAGCGATCGCTGCCATTTTTGCCCTTGGTGACGATGGTCGAGAGACCCTGCTCGAGCAACCGGGTCATGCGAGCTTTTTCCGGGGGCCAGCCGGTCCAGGCATTGGCGTCATCCTTAACCGCCCGTGTGATCGATCGCAGGTCCCCCAGCTGCCGGGATACGTCGAGATCGGCAATTTTCGAAGCGAGGGCGGTCTTCAACCCGTTGGGCGCGATCTTCCCGGATGGCTCCGACGGACTTTCGTCATCGACAGTCTCGTTCGTAAAAAGATCCGGCAGGCCGTCGCCGTTTCGTGCCTCCGCGCCACGGTCAGGGGCTACCGGTCGAGCGCGCTGGGCCAGGAACCGGGCCTGACTGTCGAAGCCGCCGTGTCGGGGCTTCGGCGTATAACTACCATCCCCGCGCATCTGGCGCGCGTTGGCATCGTCCGCAAGATAGGGATGGAGAATCTCATCGCGTACGCGAGCCACCAGACGCGCCGAACGGACCGGAAAGAGCACTTCGACGCGGCGGTTGAGATTTCGCGGCATCAGATCGGCGCTTCCCAGGTAGATTTCCTCGTTGCCGCCGTTCCGAAACCAGTAAATCCGGCTGTGCTCCAGAAAGCGCCCGACGATACTGGTCACTCGGATGTTGTCGCTGAGCCCGGGAACGCCGGGCCGCAACGAACAGATGCCGCGCACCAGCAGGTTGACGCGGACGCCTTCCCGGGAAGCCTGGTAGAGCAGCCGGATCATGCCGGGATCGTCCAGGCCATTCATCTTGAAGATGAGCTGGCCGCTCCAGCCGCACCGCTGAAACTCGATTTCGCGTTCGATCAACTCCGTCAGGCGCTGTCTCAGGTTCAGGGGCGCGACCAGCAACTGGTTGAACTCATGCTTGCTGGAGTATCCGGTCAGGTGGTTGAAGAGAGCCGTCGCGTCGCCGCCGATGCCGGGATCGCAGGTGAACATTCCAATGTCGGTGTAGAGACGGGCCGTCGTGGGATTGTAGTTCCCGGATGCCAGATGCAGGTAACGGCGAATCACGTCGCCTTCGCGCCGCACCACCAGCGCCACCTTCGAGTGGACCTTAAGCCCGGGCAGACCGTGGACCACGTGCACGCCCTCGCGTTCGAGAGCGCGCGCCCATTCGATATTACTTTCCTCATCGAAGCGCGCTTGCAACTCGACCACCACGGCTACCTGCTTTCCGCGGTTGACGGCTTCCAGCAGGGCCTCCACCACCGGGGAATCGCGCCCCAGCCGGTAGAGCGTCATCTTGATGGCCAGCACCGCCGGGTCACGGGCGGCGCGCTGCAGAAAATCGACCACAGGCTGAAACGAGTCGAACGGATGGTGGAGAAGAATGTCTTCCTGCCGGATGGCGGCGAAAAGGTCCTCCTCCTTGGTCAGCACCGGAGCGTAGGCCAAGAAGGGCCGGTCTTTCAGATCGGGGCGTTCGAGGCCGGTTAGCTGGCGCAGCCGGCCCAGATTCACGGGGCCGTCCACGCGATAGACGCTCGAGGGCTCAATCTCCAGGTTGCTCGAAAGGATTTCGAGCAGGTCTTCGGGCATCCTGGCGTTGACCACCAGGCGCACCACGTCGCGAAAGCGGCGCTGCCACACGGCTTCCTCGATGGTGGCGAGCAAGTCATCGGTTTCGATCTCTTTGATGGCAACCTCGGCGTCGCGCGTGACATGGAACGGGTGCGCCTCCACGATGTCCAATCCCGGAAAGAGAAAGTGGAGATTGGCCCGGATCACTTCCTCGATCCAGACGAACGCGGCCGCGCCGGCTCGATCGGAATCCGTCGTGACCCGCACGAGTGGATTGATGCTGTCGGGCACCTTGACCCGGGCGAAGTGCTCGGCGCCCTCCGCATCGCGGACCACGACCGCCAGATTCAGGCTCAGGTTCGAGATGTGGGGGAAAGGACGCCCGCGGTCGAATGCCAGTGGCGTGAGCACCGGATAGATGCTTTCCCGGAAGTAGGTTTCCAGATGCAGCCGCTGCCCGGGATTCAGCGATTCGTAATCCGCGAGGATGATACCGGCGGCGGCCAGCGCCGGCATCACGTCCTCATGATACGTTTCGTAGGCGTCCGCGACGATTTTCGTCACCTCGGCCCGAATGGACTCGAGCTGCGCGCCCGGCGGCCGTCCGTCGATGCTCAGTTCCTGCACGCCGCTCTCGATCTGTTGCAGCAGCCCCGCGACGCGAACCATAAAGAACTCGTCCAGGTTGGAGCTCACGATCGCGAGGAATTTGACGCGTTCCAGCAGCGGATTGCCGGCATCGCGAGCCTCCTCCAAGACGCGGCGCTGGAACTGAAGGAGGCTCAATTCAGGGTTCAGAAAATGGGAAGGCTTGCTCTGGAAAGCCGGGCGTTCCTTGACGAACAGACCGGTGCCGGCTTGCTTAAACTCGGCTGGTTTGCCGGTGTCCGTGAGGTCCAGTCCGGCCTGGAGCGCCTGGGGGAGACGGTTGTCCAACACCTTTTATTATATCCAGGGCTCGGCCCCGGCTGCACAGCCTCGCGAACCGCATGATTCGATTCCGCTTCTTGACAGGCGCGGCCCCCAGGCCATAGGCTGTTTGGAACGAACATGGGAAAGCTCCGGCTCACAATGGCGTGCTCGAATTACGACCGCACGCGCCCGCTACTGGAGGGACGCGTTCCCATCGACGGCATCGAGCTGAACTATTTGAGCCTCCCGGTGGAAGAGACCTTCTTCCGCATGTTGCGGCATCGCGAGTTCGACGTGGCGGAGATGTCGCTGTCTTCGTACACGCTGTCGCTGTTCCGGGAAGATCCGCCATTTGTCGCGATCCCCGTGTTTCCATCCCGCTTCTTCCGGCACTCCTGCATCTACGTCCACGCGGGCAGTGGAATTCGCGAGCCGAAAGACTTGATCGGCAAGCGCATCGGCAATCCCGAATACCAGATGACGGCGCCGGTGTGGATCCGCGGCATTCTGAGCGATGAGTATGGCGTGCCCGTGACGGGCGCCACTTATCTGAGCGGCGGCGAGGAAGAGCCGGGGCGCCCGGAGAAGCTGGCGTTGTCGCTTCCGCCGGAGATCCGCGCGGAAGCCATTCCGGCGACGAAGACGCTGTCGCAGATGATTGACGCCGGGGAGATCGACGCGCTGTACACGGCCCGCGCGCCTTCTACCTTTACGCGCGGCTCGGGGCGGGTGCGGCGGTTGTTCGAAGATTATCCGGCCGTGGAGCAGGCGTACTATCTCAAGACCCGCATTTTTCCCATCATGCACACAGTGGTGATCCGCCGCGAAGTCTACGAACAGAACCGCTGGGTGGCGCAGTCGCTCTCCAAGGCCTTTGTGGCGGCGCAGAAAGAAGTCTACGAAGATCTGCACGACAGTGGCGTGCTGAAGTTCATGCTGCCGTGGTTGCTGCCGCACCTGGAGGAGACGGAAAAACTGATGGGGCGCGATTTCTGGCCGTACGGGCTGGAGCCGAATGAGCACACCTTGAGCACCTTTCTGCGCTATTCCTACGAGCAGGGTCTCTCCCAGCGCCAGCTGACGCCGCGGGAGATCTTTGCGCCGGAATCGCTCGAATCCTTCAAGCTCTGAGCGCCCGATGACGAGCGCGCAACGGTGGTGGGCGCTGGAGCGGGGCGACATCGACACCACCATCGCGCACCTCGGATTCAATCTGGCCCAGAGCGTCATCCCGGTATTCCTGTTGTTGCCGGTCGGGATTCCCGCCGCTTTCAGCGTGGCGCACCTGCTGCCGGGCTACGCGCTGGGTTTCCTGGTGGGCTCGCTCGGCATGGTGCGGCTGGCGCTAGGGTTGGCGCGGCGCGAGGGACGTCAGAACGTCACCGCTCACGTGTATGGGAACAACGTGCCGGCGATCCTGTCGTACACGCTGTCGATCATGCTGCCGGTGTACCTGGAGAGCCACGATGCCAATCGGGCCTGGGCCGTGGGGGCGGCGGCGGTGGCTTGGACCGGGATCATCAAGCTGGCCGCGGCGCCCTTTGCCGAGGCCTTCCGGCGGTACATTCCAGAGCCGGCTGCGATGACGGTCTTCGGCGCGGCCATGTATAGCTACCTGGCGCTGGTTCTGTTGCAGCGGGTGTTCGATCAGCCGCTGGTCGGCCTGGTGGCGCTGGCCATCGTGGCGACCTGCGTCCTGGGCGGCGTTCCGATCACCCGCTGGCGGATTCCGCCGTTCCTGGCGGCCTGGATCGTGCCGCTTCTAGTCGGTCTGGCGGTGGGCTACGTACGCCCCTCGTGGCCGGGGTTCTCGTGGAGCAGCCCCTTCGCGATTCCCACCGAACCGCTGCGGGCGATGGGATTGGCCGTGCCGTATCTCGCGGTGATCGCGCCCATGGCGGTCTATCACGTGTTGCAGGATATCGCTTCCGTGGCCGGGGCCGCCGCGGCCGGCGACGATTACGACGTCCGCGGCGTGCTGGCCTGCGACGGACTCGGCACCTTGGTCTGCGGTTTGGCCGGCAGCGTGATCGCGCCCGTGGTCTATGCCGTGCTGCCGCCGTATAAGGCGATGGGCGCTCGCATCGGCTTTGCCTTCTGGACACCAGTGCTGTATCTGGCGGTGGTCGTGAGCGGGTTGACCATTTTCATTGCCCAATTATTTCCGTGGCCGATTCTGGCGGCGATGATCGCTTACGTGTCCATCGGGGTGGGCATCGCGACCCTGCGGCGCGTGGACGCGCAATATCGGAGCGTCGTGTTGCTGGGCTTCGTGCTGCCCGCGGGAGCGGTGGTGGCGGCAGCCATGAACTCGGCGCTGCCGGCCCTGCAGCTCTCAGCCGCCAGCGCGGCGGTGCAGGCGGCGCTGAACCGTTCGATCTACTGGTCCTCCGTACAGGGGCTCGGCAACGGCTTCCTGTTCCTGGTGTTGGTGGTGGCGGCGGTGGTCACCGAGATCATTGACCGCCGGTTCGGGCACGCGGCATTGTGGTGCACACTGGCCGCGGTCTTCTCCTGGTTCGGGTTGATGCACTCGGCGCTGCTGCGCTGGGCCGCGGAACCGATGTATGCGGCCGGTTGGCTGGCTGCGGCGGCGATTGTGTATTCGGCGCGCTGGTGGGGCGGGCGTTGAGCCTGCCCACCACTTACTTGGTCTCGGCGGGTGTTGAGTTGGCCGGCCCCTGTCCCGAGATCTCGAGCAGGCACTCCTCATCCTTGGCGCCGTCGTAGTGGATCTGCTTGCCAAAGTGGGTGACGAAGGTTCCGGCCGGCATGGGGACCGTGCTGTCGGGATCGTACTTCGGCCCCGTGCCGACCCACCACGTGCCCGAGAGGACCGTGACGAACCGGTCGTTTTGATGAAAGTGGGGACGGCTCATGTGGTGCGGATGCCACTTATTCAGGTAAATATAGAAGCCCGGCTTGGCGGGGTCGCCCACCAGGTTATAGGTGGCTGCCCCGTTGGAGCTTTCCACCCACTGGATCTGGCTGGGCAGCTTGTAAGCCAGTGCCGCCGGGTTGAGATCGGCGGTACCGACCGATCCGAACGTCACGAACAACGCCACCACCAGGGTGGCCTGCAAGAAGCGCCGCATGTTTCCTCCTCGAGGCACTAGATATCCTATCGCGCTGGACCCCTGCCTGCTACTTGCCCACCAGGTGCGGATAGTCTTTTTCGTCCTCGGTGCAGATGTATTCCAATAGGTCCGTATCCGGAACCAGGTGCGCGTCTTCGGTGACGGTCCAGGGCCGGGTGTACGCCTTGGGGTCATCGAAGGTCACCTCGATGTCGAGCCGGCCGAAACTGCGGCGGCGGAAGCGTTCGATGATCTGGAGGGCGTCGCTGTGCGGGCGTCCGGCGTTGTCCAGCCAGGTGGTGGCGTTGATCCCAATGGTGTGGACCACGAAGTCATCGCCTTCCCAACGGCCCACCGAATAACCCAGCCAGGCCGGCTGCGGATCCTTGGGCAGCGCGCGCCCGTCGGTGAAAATCTGCCGGAAGGTGGTGAAGCCCTCGGAGAGAATCAGGAGCATGTCCGGCGTGTTGACGATTTTGAACGGGTAGGGAAGGTTGGTCAGTTTCGGCATGCCCGGAATGCAGCGCGCGGCCGGGTCATCGATGGAACGCGTGCCGCTGCGGCGTTCGTTATACAACGCCTCGGCCCAGGGCTGGTAGGGGACGGCGCCGGGCTTGAGATCAGCTGCGATGTCTTGCAGGAACTTGCCGTTGACCTGCCAGATTCCGGAAAGGTCGGGTTTGCCGTTCGGCGTGCGCGGCGCGGGCGCGGCCAGGTTCGGCTTGCCGTCCGGCAGCCGCGGGATGCCGGGCGTTTCGATCTTCAGCCACTGCGCGGCGCCGGGCACGGCGGCCGCGAGCCCCAAACCGGCCCCGATCCACAGCCTTCGAGAAACCCTGCTCATTCCGTTCGATTATACGCCCGCGGTTGTATCATCACTACTGGATGGAGGCCGAGAGATGAAAGATCTGGCCGTTGCTCTGCTGGTGCTGTTCGGCGCGGGTTCCGGATGGGGGCAGCCCGCGGCACAGGGTCCGCCAACCTTTACGCTGTGGGAGAACGGCGCGCCGGGCACCTTGGGCACGGCCGATGAAGACCGGCCGACGCTCACCCGGTACCAGGCCCCGGGGCGATCGCGCAGCCAGACGGCAGTGGTCATCGCGCCTGGCGGCGGCTACGCTCATTTAGCGATGGATAAGGAGGGCCGGCAGGTAGCCTCGTGGTTCAACGGACTGGGCGTGACTGCCTTCGTGTTGCAGTACCGGCTCGGGCCTCGCTATCACCATCCGGTGGAACTGGGCGATGCGCAGCGCGCCATCCGGCTGGTGCGTTCGCGGGCGGCGCAATACGGAATTGCCGCGGATCGCATCGGCATGATGGGCTTTTCGGCCGGCGGCCACCTGAGCGCCACCGCGGGCACCCACTTCGATGAGGGTCAGCCTGGCGCGTCCGATCCGGTGGACCGCGCGAGCAGCCGGCCGGATTTTTTGATTCTGGCGTATCCGGTGATTTCATTCGATCCGGCCATCGCCCACGCCGGATCCGTGCAGAACCTGTTAGGCGACCATCCCGATGCGGCGCTGCTTCAAAATCTGTCCAACGAACTGCACGTGACTTCGAAGACGCCGCCCACGTTCCTGTTCCATACCAGCAACGACAGCACCGTGCCGGTGGAGAACAGCATCCGGTTCTATCTGGCGTTGCGGAAGGCGAAGATTCCCGCGGAGATGCACATTTTCGAGAACGGTCCGCACGGCGTAGGGCTGGCCTCGGGGGATCCCGAGCTGAGCCTCTGGCCCACTCTGCTGGCCAACTGGCTGCGGGGCAGGGGCCTGCTGGCGCAGTGAGCGCTCTTCTGGATTCAGCATGGGCCCGACTGGTGTATACTCCGTACCATTCGGAGAGGAGATCGCAATGCAAAGCAAGTTCGTGATTCTCGGGGCGACGGCCGTGGCGCTCGGCGGGGCTACGTGGCTGATGGCCGCCGGCGGCGCGCCCGCCGTCACCTACATCCCGCACGACAAAGTGGCCGCATCTCTGACCAAGGGCGGCAACCTGGTCACCGCGCCGGACCTGATTGTGCTGGGCGCGCACCGGGCCGAAGCCGGGCAAGTGGAAGTACACGACAAGGAGACCGATGTGATGTACATGGTGGAGGGCTCGGCCACCATCGTCACCGGCGGCACGATGATCGGCGGCAAGTCCACCGGACCGGGACAGGTTCGCGGCAAGGAGATCCAGGGCGGCCAGACCCAGCATCTGACCAAGGGCGATGTGATGGTCATCCCCGCCGGGATTCCGCACTGGTTCAAGGAAGTGCCTTCGACGGTGAGCTATTACGTAGTGAAAGTACTCAAGCCCTAGCTCCCCGCCGGAGCAATGGGTGTACAATACAAATGCTGTTTTTTGTGCATTGTTTTACTTGCCCGGTAAGGGCCTTGGGGGAATGAATGGAAAAGCCCGCGCAAAATATTCAAGATAGTTTTCTAAACAACGCACGCAAGGACAAAATCGTAATCACCCTCTACCTGATGAGCGGAGTCAAGCTTTCCGGACGGATCAAGAGTTTCGATAAGTACTCTCTGGTTCTGGAAACGAATAATCAGGAGCAATTGATTTTCAAGCACGCCATTTCCACTGTGGTGACGCAAAAGCCCATGCATTCGTACTCCGCGAATTCCCAGGCGGCGCAGGCCGGTTCGGCTGTGAGCGTTCCCGCGGCGCCGGCGCACCAGGAAGCCTCGGAGGGCTAGGCGACGCCGCCACCGAGTCCCGTCCGCGAACGAGCGATCCTGGTCGGACTGGAATGGAAGACGCGCGGCGCTTCCGGACGCCACAGCCTGGAGCGGACCGAAGAATCGCTCGATGAGCTGAGCGAACTGGCGGCCAGCGCCGGAGCCGCCATCGCCGGGCGCATCCTGCAATCCCGAGCCGCGCCGGAAGCGGCCACTCTCGTCGGACAAGGCAAAGTGGAAGAGATTGCACAGGCGGTGCGCGTGCTGCCCGCCGAAACCGTCATCTTCGACCACGACTTGACGCCCACGCAGCAACGCAACTTGGAAAAGGCCATCGACGCCAAAGTCATCGACCGGACCCAGCTCATCCTCGACATTTTTGCATCCCGGGCGCGGACCCGGGAAGGCCGGCTGCAGGTGGAACTGGCCCAACTCAACTATCGGCTACCGCGGCTCACCGGGCGCGGCATCGAGATGTCGCGGTTGGGCGGCGGAATCGGGACGCGCGGGCCCGGCGAAACCCAGCTCGAGACGGACCGCCGCCGCATCGCCCGCCGCATCAAGAAACTTGAGGACGAACTGGAAGGCGTGCGGACCGGCCGCGCGCTGCATCGGCGCCGCCGCGGCGCGGTGCCGCTGGCCACCCTCGCCATGGCGGGCTACACCAATGCCGGGAAATCGACGCTGTTCAACCGGCTGACCCGGGCCGGAGTGCTGGCCGATGCGCGCATGTTCGCGACGCTCGACCCGACGGTGCGGCCGCTGGTGCTGCCCTCGCGGCGGCGCGTGCTGGTGAGCGATACGGTCGGATTCATCCGCAACCTTCCCACCACCCTGGTGAAGGCGTTTCGCGCCACGCTCGAGGAAGTGAAGGAGGCGGCGCTGGTGTTGCACGTGGTGGATGTCTCGGCGCCGATGGCCCAGGAACACGCGGCCCATGTCCACAAAGTGCTGGCGGAAATTGGGGCCGCGGAAATCCCGCAAGTGCTGGTCATGAACAAGATCGACCGCCTGCCCGAAGGCGAGGGCGATTTCGAAGCGCTGCGCCGCCGGCTGCTGGGCGGGGAAGGCGGAACGCCGGAGGCGCATGCCGTGGCGGTTTCGGCCCTGACCGGGACGGGAGTGGATCGGCTGCTGGCGCGGATTGACGAGATGCTGCCGCTGGATCCGATTGTCCGCACCACGTTGCGACTGCCGCTGGGCGACGGTGCCACGCTGGCCTTGTTGCACGAGTTCGGCCGAGTGCTCGATACCCGCTACGAACAAGACCACTGCCAAGTGGAAGCGGAGATTCCGGAGTCCCTTCGTCGCCGGCTTCAGGCAAAGGGGTAAGCCTCGAAAATGTGGAAAAAACTGTGGGAAAAGGCCTGCAGATCATCTCCCAACTCTTGTGGTATTCTATACTTACGACGAATCGACCCAACCTGCAGCACCCCAGCGATCTGATTGGAAAAGCAGGTATTTGGCACTATAGGACCATCTAGTACGCGCTATGCGCTGGCGGGAGCTGTGGGTCCGGCGAAGGGCCCGCCATTTTTCCACAGTTTCCATCCGGGGAAGACCCCAGGAAGAGACGGCGTACGGCGGTGAGATGGACCTGTTTGCTACACTTGGGTTCTATTGGCGGCGTAGCTCAGCTGGCTAGAGCGAGGGTCTCATAATCCCTAGGTCCGCGGTTCGAGTCCGCGCGCCGCCACCACATCTCCACTGTCCGGACCGGACACATCGGTAACAGATCGTCCTTCGGACGTCGGTGACCCTTGCCCGGCTTCGTACGGCGTTGGCCGTTGAACTCCTCGTGACGTCGCCGACGTTTGCCGGTCTTCTGTTGCAAGAGTCCTGTTAGCCGGGCTTGATATTCAATTCACGCATTTTGTACCGGTACAAGCTCGCCGGTACATTCTGAGTTGATTGAGGACTAAATGACTAATTGTGAGTGGTCGCCCTCTCAAGCTATCCTAAGCCATTGCGGAAGAAAGGCGCCATCATATGTCGAAATACCGCTATCTGATCTTGTCTCTTTGCCTTGCTCTGGGGGTATCCCACGCCGACCCGCTGACCAATCTGGTGGTCAACGGGGGCTTTGAGACGGGCAGTTTTTCGGGCTGGACCTTGTCAGGCAATACCACTCCTTGCCTGTTCGTGGGAGTAAGCGGGGATCCTCGCTGTATTCCAACCACAGGAATCGGGCCTCATAGTGGGAGTTATGCCGCCGAACTGGGCAACGCCACCTATGATGCATTCCTGTCGCAGAATGTCGTCACTACGGTTGGCGCAACCTACGAGTTGAGCTTTTGGCTGGCCAGCCAGGGCTACGGCACCCCTTTCAACGACTTCTCAGTGAATTGGGACGGCAGGCAGATCTACAGCGCCGCCAACCTCCCGGCTTCCGGATATCAGTTCTACGATTTTTCCGGCCTGACCGCTTCCACGGCCAGCACGGCGCTGACATTCGGTTTCTCCGACACGCCTTCCTACCTGATTCTGGACGATGTCTCGGTGGTGGATCCGCCCAAGTCCATGCCAGAAACCGGTACGATGATGTGGTTCGCGGTGGCGCTCACGCTCCTGGCAGTCCTGCAACGGAGGGGCTTGCCGGCCCGGCGGGTTCCGAGATAGGCCGCCCGCCGCGTTCCGCTTGACATCCCGGCAGCCGATGCTTTAGCGTGGCCGCGTGAAGGTCGAAATCGAAATCAAGCTCCGTCTGGTCCGCAAACTGGCGGAGGTTCATCGGGAACTGTCGAACCTCGGCTTCCGAGTCCGGAAGCGGCGCGTGTTCGAATCCAACATCCTGTTTGACAATGTCAAACGCTCTCTCCGCAAGCATGGTAAATTGCTACGCGTGCGGCAGGTGGGCCGCCACGGCCTGCTGACGTTCAAGGGGCCCTCGGAGCAGGGACGCTATAAGAAACGCTGGGAAACCGAGACGCCGCTGCACGATGGCGATGCCATGACGGCCATCCTCGAACACATCGGTTATCACGCTGTATTCCGATACGAAAAGTTCCGCACCGAATACGCCGCGCGCGTGGGCGGAATCGTGCTGCTTGACGAGACGCCGATCGGGAACTTTCTCGAGCTGGAAGGCAGCCCCCGGTGGATCGATCGGACGGCGCGAGGTTTGGGATTTTCCACGGCAGACTACATCAACCGCAGCTACGGTTACCTGTACCTGGCCTATTGCCGGGAACGCCGCCGGCGTCCCAAAGACATGGTTTTCCGAAACCACGCCCGGGTGTCGGGGCAATAAATTCGAGCCTTGATTTTTTGGTGAGCCGGGCGGGACTCGAACCCGCGACCCTGTGCTTAAAAGGCACATGCTCTACCACCTGAGCTACCGGCCCTGAGGGGAAAACCAACTGTGGCGGATACTTAACAGTTTATCAGACCATTGAGGCCGCCTACAGTTTCAGGGCCGGACCGCCGATAGCTGTCCGGATGGAGGTTGAAGACCGCCGCGCCGAATCCCGGCCGCGCTATGTGGGGCTGCTCACGCTGGTGGCTCCGGGGATTGAGCCGATCTCGGCCACGATTCGCAACCTGTCGAGTTCCGGAATCTGCCTGGAAACCGCAGTCGCTCTGGAGCCCGGAACCCTGTTGTGCCTGGACGGGCCCGGTTTCCTGGCGCAAGGGGTGGTGAGCTATTGCAAGCGGCACGGAATCCGGTACCGCGTCGGTGTGGCCATGCAACCGCTGGAAGCCGCCTGAGAGGGCTATACTTGGTCCAGACCCACCGATGAGCCGACTGGCGCGCCGCTTTCTGTTTCTCATCTCCGCCATCGTGGCGACGCTGACGGCCGGGACGCTCGGTTTCACGTTCATCGCCCACTACCCCCCGTTTGACGCGTTCTACATGGCGCTCACCACCATGACCACAGTGGGGTACGGGGAAATTCACCCGCTGAACCACGCGGGGCGTGTGTTCAACTCCTTTCTGATCGTGTTCGGCGTGACCACGATGTTTATCGCGATCGGGGCCATGACGCAAACGATCATCGAACAGGAACTCGGAAATGCCCTTGAAAAACGGCGAAACAAACGCATGATCGACAAGCTGAAAGACCACTTCATTGTGTGCGGGTTTGGGCGGGTGGGCCGCGGGGCCGCCTCCGAACTGCAGCACGCGGGAGTGCCCTTCGTGGTGGTGGATTCGAACCCCGAACGGGCGGAGCGCGCCATGGCCGCCGGGATGCTGGCGGTGGCGGCCGATTCCACGCGCGACGAGACCCTGCTGCAGTTGGGGATCGAACGCGCGCGTGGGCTGGTGGCGGCGCTCTCGACCGACGCCGACAACCTGTTCGTGCTGCTCTCCGCCAAGGGGCTCAACCCGCGGATCTATGTGGCGGCGCGCGCGGCCGAAGAAAGCGCCGAGGCCAAGATGCGGCGCGCCGGCGCGGACGCCGTGTTCGCGCCATACTCCATTACCGGGCACCGGCTGGCGCAGTCTCTGCTGCGTCCGCACGTGCTGCAGTTCCTGGACTTCACCACCAAGGATATCGGGATGGACGTTTCGATCGAACAGGTGCGGGTCTCGGAAAGCAGCGAGGTGGTGGCGAAGACTCTCAAGGATCTGCAGGTGAGCCGGGAATTCGGGGTGATCGTCATGGCCATTCGCAAGAGCGATGGCCAGATGCTGTTCAACCCGCCGGCTGATACTGCGGTCCAGGGCGGCGATTTTTTGATCGTGATGGGGCCGATGCACAACCTCCGGGCGCTCGAGAGCCTGGTGGCGGCGCGCTAGAGGCCGTCCACCAGCGCGCAGCCGGACGTCGCCGGGTTATTGCCACCCGTCTGCAATCTGGGCGATGTGCCAGACCGATTGATCGCCGCCCCCCACGAATACGTCCAGACTTCCGTCCGGATATTGGCCCACGCCGGCGCCCCCTCCTGCCAGAACGCCGTTGAGCGTCACCCATCCGGACCACGTGGACGAGCCCGCGCTGGTCTGCCAGTTGTGCCATAACGCGTTGTCGCCGCCCCGGAGGAATACTTCCACACGGCCGTCTTGATTGACGCCGATAGCCGGCTGAGTGGTGACGTAGCCGCCGAGCGGATTCCAGTCCGACCAGGTATAACTGCCGGCTGAAGTTTGCCAGGCGTGCCAGACCGAGTTATCCGCTCGGACTGCGAATAATTCCAGACGGCCGTCGGAGTTAGTGGCAACCACGGGGGCGCTCACCGTGCCGCCGAGCAGGCACCACCAAGGAGACCACGAGTCTGCGCCCGCGGAATTTTGAATGATCCACCAGAACTTCCCGTCGCTATCGCCCACAAAGACAATGAGGCGGCCGTCCGCATTTCGTGCGGCGGCCGGAGCGCTGAATAGTTCGCCGACAATTTCGTCACCGCCGGCCCAGCTTCCACCCGGCGTGACCTGCCACATATGCCAGAGCGAGTTGTTCGTCGTCTCAAAGAAGACTTCGAGCCGGCCGTCCGCATTCATAGCGACAGAGGGGTCGCCCTGGCCTTGGCCGCCCAAGGAAGCCCAACCGGTCCAGGCGTTGCTTCCGGGTGAGGTTTCGTAGGTATGCCAGAGAGCATGGTCCCCACCCAGCACGAACAGCTCAATGCGGCCGTCCGCGTTGACTGCAGCCACGGGGTTGCTAATGATCTGCCCGCCTGCGAACTGCCACTGATTCCAAATATTGCTTCCCGGAACGGCTTGCGTCATATGCCAGACACTGTTGTCGGTGCCTCTGATAAACAGATGGAGATCTGCATTGGCGTCTCTGGCCACCGCCGGCTTGCCCACCAAAGTCGCCCCGAGCGGAGACCACTGGCTCCCTTGGGCGGTCAAGGCGGGGGTCATCGCTGAGAAGCATAGCAGGTAACTCACAATCGAATATCTGGACATACCGCCTTCATGGTAGGGTCGAGGGAAGAATAGGTCAATGGCTTTGGTCGCCAAGAGGTATGTAGGTACACTGTTGTTGTTATCCAGGTGTGGTGCTGCTGACAGTTAGTAGGAGAAAATATATCTTATAACCACGGAAGCGGAGTAAACGTGCATCATATCTTACTGACTGTTTCCCCACTGTATCGACCTACACGCACGACCTACTGGTCGTGCCCATACAATCAGTGTTCATGGTGAGACCCGGTTGGCGCGCGCTGGTAACGGCACTGGGGGTGACGTTTACCTGCCCCGCCGCCACCAATCCTTCCGTTTCCAATTCGCAGTCCTTTCGTAACGCCACGGGGATCATGCAGACCTACTCGATGAGCGGTCCTCTCGAGTTGACCGGCCCTTTTTTTCAGCCGCTGGGAACCAATGGGAGGAGTTGCGCTTCGTGTCACCGGGCGGACCAGGGATGGGCCCTGTCTGCGGAAGGAGTAAAGGCTCGTTTTCAAGCGACTCGCGGCCGGGACCCGATTTTCCGCGCGAGCGATGGAGCCAACTGCGATTCCCATAAGGATGTTTCCACTTCCGATGGTCGTCGCTCTGCCTTTAGTCTTCTCATCAACAGAGGCTTGATTCGAGTCGCGCTACCTGTGGCGGATCACGCGGACTTCGAGGTCGTACAGGTGGAGAACTCCTACGGTTGCGTTGACCGGAAGGCCGTGTCGGTATACCGCCGTCCGCTTCCGGTAACGAATCTGCGATTCCTCAGCTCGGTCATGTGGGATGGGCGCGGGTCCTCCGGATTGGCAGGCACCGTTCCGATCGCTGCCGCCACGAATCCGGATGACCTGATGACGGATCTCGCGCAGCAAGCTCGGGATGCCGGCCGGGTCCACGAGGCCTCGCGTCCGCTCACGCCGCACCAGGTGCAATCGATCGTCAAGTTCGAGATAAGCCTTGCGACTGCCCAAGCATTCGACGACAAGGCCGGCGCTCTGGACGCCGGCGGCGCCAAAGGCGGGCCGGCCACGCTCGCGACTTGGACGATCCCCGCTTTCTTTGTCGGCATCAACGACCCCCGAGGCGGGGATCCGCATGCGATCAAGCCGGAAGACGCTGTCCGCCTGTTTGATGCGTGGTCCGATCGTCCCTATGGGCGCGTCTACAGCGACGTTCCGGCCGCCATCGATTCGCAGAGTAGCCGTCGCGCCAGCATTGCGCGCGGCCAGGTGCTCTTTAATCAAAAGCCATTCGATATCCGGGGCGTCGTGGGACTCAATGACACGCTGCGGCTTCCCTCGATTACGGGCGCCTGCGGCACGTGTCACAACTCACCCAACGCCGGCAACCGTTCGGTAGAGGCTCTGATGAACACCGGCACCACCGACACCGAGGGTCCGCTGGACGTGAGTTATCTTCCCACGATCACGCTTCGCAACAGGCACACTGACGAAGTGAAGATGACGACGGACCCCGGCCTCGCTCTGATCACCGGCCACTGGAACGACATCGGAAAAGTGAAGGTGCCGATCCTGCGCGGCCTGGCAGCCCGTCCACCCTACTTCCATAATGGCTCGGCTCAGTCGCTGGGAGAGGTGATCGACTTCTACAACAAGCGCTTTCATGCCGGTATCTCGGCGCGGGAACGCGAGGATCTGATTGCCTTCCTGAGCAGTCTCTAAGTGCCGGCGGCCTTCGCTCTCACCTTCTACTGCACCTTGGGGGGAGCGAAGAACGAGAGGGGCTCCAGAGCGGAGATCTTCCACCTGTTCCTCTGTTTGACCAGCCGGCAGCGAATGCGTTCGCGGCGCTGAGTGGAACCGCCGGCGTCCTGTTGCTCCACAATTTGCAAATACCAGTCCAACTCCACGGTGCGGGCTGCGTCGTTCCCCTCGTTGCTCAACAGCTCAATCGATGAGTGCACGTCGGCCTGCAGCACCAACGCTGCGACATCGGTGGCGAGCGCCGCGTAGCCGGGCATCTCGCGATCGAAGTAGGACAGAAACTGCGCGGCATTGCCGCTGCTCAAGGCGGCGGCCAGTTCGGTGAACAGATCCCAGGCCTGCTGAGCATCATCGCCGTGCAGGGCGGTACACAGTGGGAAAGCAGCGCAAGCGAGGATCAGGCCGCGGCGCGTCATGTCAGGTCCGATAGCTGGAGTTGATGCGAATGTAGCCTTCGGTGAGATCGCAGGTCCAGAACCGCGCGGTCCCTTTACCTTTTCCGCGAATGGCGAGGTGGATGGAACACTCGGGCGCGTCCAGCTTCTTCTTCAACTGGCGCTCCGAAAAGGGAGCGGCGAGGCCCCCTTGGCAGACCACGACGCCCTGCATCACCACATCGGTCTTGGCCGGGTCGAAAACGACTCCCGCATTGCCGGCGGCGGAAAGGATGCGGCCCCAATTAGGATCCGAGCCCGCAATCGCGGTCTTCACCAGCGGCGAATTGGCGATGGCGCGCGCCAGGCGGGCGGCCGCGTCCTGGTTGGACGCGCCGGAAACCTCGATGGTCACGAACTTCTTGGCGCCTTCGCCGTCGCGCGCGATGGCTTGGGCCAGCGATTCCATGACGCGCGCGATTCCTTCTTCCATCTTGGCCAGTTCATTGGCGTCGGGCTTCACGCCGGAAGCCCCGTTAGCCAGCAACGCCACCGTATCGTTGGTCGACGTGTCTCCGTCCACGGAAAGCCGGTTGTAGCTGCGCTCGACCGAGCGCCGCAGCATGGCATTGAGGTGCGGGGGAGCGATCACGGCGTCCGTGAGCACGAAGCCCAGCGTGGTCGCCATCAGCGGCTGGATCATGCCGGACCCTTTAGTCATGCCGGCGATACGGATGACGCCCCGGCGCAGCCGCACCTCGGCGAACGCCGTCTTAGGAACCAGATCCGTGGTCATGATGGCGCGGGCGACGTCGTCGAAGCGCCGCGGATCGAGGCCCGCCACCAGGCGCGGCAGGGCATCGACGATCTTCTTCGGATCGAGCTCGACGCCGATCACGCCGGTGGATGCAGGTAGCACCTCCTGGACCGGAAGCATCAGGACCTTCGCCACGGCTTTGCAGGTGGCCGCGGCAACGGCGTCGCCGGTCCGGGTGGCGCAATTGGCGTTACCGGCGTTGATCAGGATGGCGCCCACCGAACCGCCGGATCGCTTCAGGTGGCGCCGGCCGAGTTTCACGGGCGCGGCCTGCACGCGGTTCTGGGTGAACACGGCGGCGGCCGCGGCGGGAAGGCCGCTCACGATCAAGGCGAGATCGTCTTTCTTCACCTGGCGGATGCCGGCGTAGGTGGCGGCGTAGGCGTATCCGTGGGGCAGCTTCAACTCGGTGACGCTCCTAAAACTTCATTGTCCGTCAGGCGCTGGCCGTTGGCGAAGTCGGCGGCGGCGATGCGCTTGCGCCCTTCCAATTGCACTTCTAAAAGCTCCAGCGAACCCGCCCCGCAACTCACCACCGGCGGTTTGAGGCTGAGGAAGCGCCCAGGCGCGGGACTCTGCCCGGCGTGCGGCCGCGCGCGCCAGACGTGGAGCGTCTGCCCGCGGAACGTAGTGGATGCGCCGGGCCACGGCTGCAATCCGCGCACGCGGTTGTGGAGGGCAGCCGCGGGCTGGCGCCAGTCCAGAATTCCGTCTTCCTTCTTCAGCAGCGGAGCGTGCGTCGCCTCGCTCGGGTTCTGAGGTTGCGGCGTGATGGTCCTCTTTCGCAGTCCTTCCAGCGTTTGGAGGAGCAAGTCCGCGCCCATGGCTGCCAACCGTCGTCCCAGCTCGACGGCATTTTCCTCGGGCCCAATCTCGGTTTCGGCCTTCAGCAGCATGTCGCCGGTGTCGAGCCCGGCGTCGATGCGCATGGTGGTGACTCCGGTGCGGGTTTCGCCGTTGAGAATGGCCCACTGGATGGGTCCCGCGCCGCGGTACTTCGGCAACAGCGACGCATGCACGTTGATGATGCCGAGCGGCGCCATGTCGATCACGGTTTGCGGGATGATCTGCCCGTAGCCGACCACCACCATGGCCTCCGGCGCCAGCGCCCGCAAATAGTCTACGGCTTCCGGGTGGCGCACGCGCTCGGGTTGATATACCGGCAGGTTCAGGCGGAGTGCGGCTTCCTTCACCGGCGGCGCGGCGGCGTGCTGGCCGCGGCCGCGCGGACGGTCCGGCTGTGTCACCGCCGCCAACACGGTGTGCCCGGCTTCCACCAGGCGCTCCAGCGTTTGCACAGCGAAGGCAGGCGTTCCGAGAAACACCAGGCGCATCGGCCGCGCCTCAGTCCCAGTCCCCGGCGTTTTGCAGTTTCCGGATTTTCCGCTTCATCAAATCTCGCTTGAGCGCGCTGATATGAGTGATATACAACCGGCCGTAGAGATGATCGGTTTCGTGCTGGAACGCGCGGGCCAGTAGATCTTCCCCGGTCATTTCGAAGGGCTCTCCTTTGGCGTTTTGCGCGCGCACGGTCACGCGCTTGGCCCGGCGCACCTGCTCGCGAAACTTGGGGATACTCAGACAGCCTTCTTCGCCAACCTGCTTCCCCTCGGTCTTCAGCACCTTGGGATTGATCAGAACCAGTTTTTCCTCCGGGTTCTCACCGTTGGAACAATCGATCACCGCGATCTTGCGCGAAAACCCGATCTGCGGCGCGGCCAGCCCCACGCCTTTGGCGGCGTACATCGATTCAAACATGTCATCCAGGAACTGGTGCAATTCCGGGGTGTCGAAATCGCGCACGTCTTCGGCTTCGCGCTCCAGCACCGGATCACCAAACTTGACGATGGGATAAACCATATCTCAGAAATTCTTCACTTGTTCGAGGTAGCCTTCGTAATTGCGGCGGGTTTCGGCGAGCGAATCGCCCCCAAATTTTTCCAGAAAGGCCTGGGCCAGCACGATCGCCACCATGGCTTCGCCGATGACGCCGGCGGCCGGAACCACGGCCACGTCGCTACGCTCGTAAGCGGCCAAGGCGGGCTCCCGCGTTTCCAGATCGATCGATTCGAGCGGCCGCCGCAACGTCGAGATGGGCTTGAGCAGGCCGCGCACCAGCACATCCTGGCCATTGGTCATGCCGCCTTCCAGCCCGCCCGCGCGATTGGCGCCGCGGGTGAAGCGGCGGTCTTCGCGGTCGTAATGAATCGTATCCTGCACCTTGGAGCCGAAACTCGCCGCGCCTTCCGCCGCGATCCCCACCTCCACCCCCTTGACCGCCTGCATGGACACGATGGCCTGGGCCAGGCGCCCATCGAGGCGTGAGTCCCAGGTCACGTGCGACCCCAGGCCCGGCGGCGCCCCGTGCGCCACCACCTCGAAAACGCCGCCCACGGTGTCGCCGGTCTTGTAAGCCTCATCCACCACGGCCTTCATGCGGGCTTCCGCCTCGGCGTCCACGCAGCCCAGAAGGACCTCTTCCTTTTGACTGAGCGCCACGATCTCTTCCCAGGCAGCAGCGCGCTCCAGCCGGGCGGTGCCGACCGCAATCACATGGCTGAGCACCTGGATTCCGAACTCGCCCAGCAGCGCCTTAGCCATCGCCCCGACGGCCACCCGCGCCGCGGTCTCGCGCGCGCTGGCGCGCTCCAGAATGTAGCGGGCGTCATGGAAGTTGTACTTGAGCGAGCCGGCGAGGTCGGCGTGGCCGGGACGCGGGCGCGTGACCGGCTTGCGTTTGTCCTCGGCGCCGTCAATGTCTTCCACCGGAAGCGCTTGTGTCCAGTTCTGCCAATCCTTGTTCCGGATCACGATGGCGACCGGGGAACCGATGGTGTGGGAATGGCGGACGCCGGCCACGATTTCGGCGCGGTCGGTTTCGATTTTCATTCGCCCCCCGCGGCCGTACCCCTGCTGCCGCCGCCATAACTCGCGGTTGATGGTGTCCAGCGAAATGGGGATACCTGCCGGGAGTCCGGTCAGCGTCGCTACCAGGCATTCGCCGTGCGACTCCCCGGCGGTCTCAAAACGCAACATGAGGTAAGAACTCATTATCCTAGCAGACTCGAACAATTCGCTGGTTTCGCTCGTATGATCAGAAGTGAACGGACGATTGCCATGATGAAGTTTCTGTTGTGGTGCATCCTGCTGGTGCTGTGCTGGCCGTTGGCGCTGGTGGCCCTGGTGCTGTACCCACTGGTGTGGCTGCTGCTGCTGCCCTTCCGCGTGGTGGGCATTGCGGTGGGCGGGGTCTTGTCCCTGGTCTGGGCGCTGGTGACCCTGCCGGCACGGGTGTTGCGGGCGTTCGCATAAAGGCTGAGGCCTACACACAACAGCCGATGAGGCCGAAGTGTGGAGCAGCGGCTAACAGGCGCCGTTAGTTGGTCCAGATCTCTGGTTCGCCGAGATTCTGGGCGGCGGTGAGGTGCACCGCATCGCCAGCCGAAGGAGAAGGCTGCGGGGCGCGGCGCTTACCGGCAAGCTGAGACGCCAGAGCAGGCGGTCGGTGATCTCCGGGCACCATCGCGTGTCCGTTGAGTAGGTCCTGTAAAACACGACCCGCCGTTGCGCGCGCGACTGCAAGCCGCTTACCGTAGTAGGCATGCCCGTCCACCCGCTCGCCGGCCAGCCCGCCCCGCCGTCCTTGCTGGTGGATGTGCCGCGCCTGATTACGGCCTACTACGCCGAAAAGCCGGACGTCTCGGTTCCCGCCCATAAGGTCGCGTTCGGCACCTCGGGGCATCGCGGGTCTGCGTTCCACTGCGCGTTCAATGAAGACCACATCCTTGCCATCACCCAAGCGATCTGCGAATACCGGAAAGCGAACGGCGTGGACGGCCCGCTGTTTCTGGCCAAGGACACCCACGCGCTCTCCGAGCCGGCGTTCGCCAGCGCGCTGGAGGTGCTGGCGGCGAACTCGGTGGAGGTGACGGTCGATCAGGATCTCGGCTACACGCCGACGCCGGTGCTGTCACACGCCGTCTTGACCCACAATCATGGCCGCGCCGAAGGGCGGGCGGACGGCATCGTGATCACACCGTCGCACAATCCCCCCGAAGACGGCGGCTTCAAATACAATCCGCCGCATGGAGGGCCGGCCGATACCGACGCCACCAAGTGGATCGAGAACCGCGCCAACGCCATTCTCGGAGCCGCGTTGCGCGATGTGCGCCGCTGCCCGTATCGCCGGGCGCTGGCCGGGGCCCGCCGCCACGACTACGTCACCGCCTATGTGAATGACCTGGAGTCGGTCCTCGATCTGGACGCGGTTTGCGCGGCCGGCCTGTCGCTGGGCGCCGATCCGCTGGGAGGCGCCGGCATCGCGTACTGGGGCCGGATCGCCGAGCGTTATGGACTGAAAATCACCATCGCCCACGACCGCGCCGACCCGACCTTCCGCTTCATGTCGGTCGATTGGGACGGCAAAATCCGCATGGATTGCTCGTCGCCCTACGCCATGGCCAGCCTGATCGCGCGAAAGGACCAGTTCGACGTCTCGTTCGCCTGCGACACCGACCATGACCGTCACGGCGTGGTCACGCGCAGCGCCGGCCTGCTGAACCCGAACCACTATCTGGCCGCCGCCATTTCGTATCTCTACCGCAATCGCCCAGGCTGGCGCGCCGAGGCGGGCGTGGGCAAGACCATGGTTTCCAGCAGCATCATCGACCGGGTGGCGGTGAGCCTGGCGCGTCCTCTGGTGGAGGTGCCAGTGGGGTTCAAGTGGTTTGTCGACGGACTGCTGACCGGCGCCTTGGGCTTCGGCGGAGAAGAGAGCGCGGGGGCTTCGTTTCTGCGGCGCGACGGCACCGTGTGGTCCACCGATAAAGACGGCATCATCCTGGCGCTGCTGTCAGCCGAGATGCTGGCGCGCACCGGCAAAGACCCAGGCGAGATCTATCGCGACCTCACGGAGCAGTTCGGCGCCCCGGTCTACGAGCGCATCGATGCGCCGGCCTCACCGGAGCAAAAAGCGATTCTGCAGCGCCTCTCCCCCGACCAAGTGCAGGCTCGCGAACTGGCCGGAGATCCGATCCAAACAATGCTCACGGCGGCCCCCTCCAACGGCGCTCCCCTGGGCGGCTTGAAAGTGGTCACTGCGCGCGGATGGTTCGCCGCCCGGCCCTCGGGTACCGAGAACGTCTACAAGATCTACGCCGAGAGCTTCGACGGGGAAGAGCACCTTCTCCACATCCAGGCCGAAGCCCAGGATCTGATCTCCGGCGTCTTCGCAGCCCAGATCCTTACCTAACTTCGGCTCGGTATTTCACCGGTGCCCACCGGTACTTCGGGTCCGGTGGGGCCCATCCCTGGGTACAATCTCCGCCCCGCATAGTACTGAAATTACTTGTGGCGTCCCGGCACTAGGCGCAGTATTCAGATGTCGATCGATTTGCTGAGTGGAACTGACATGCGCCCGGTGACCGGCAGCGTCATCCTCGCGTTCCTGGTGTCTGCGCTCTCCGCGCAGCCGCGGAGCGCAACGCAGCTCGGCATCTATCACTGGGGGGCCGGCCATTCCCATTCCGTGAACGAGGGCGTCACCGCCATCGTCAGCCTCGGCGGCCACGTTGCGCGGGTTGCCTTGTCGCCCCGGTATTATCGCGATTACCACATCGCCGAAACCTGTTACCCCAACTTCACCCTCACCGCGGCAGCGCAGGAACCGGATTTCCAACAGGCGTTCGACCAGCCTGCCATGGATGTGTACATCCTCACTACCTATGACGGAGCGAGCTTCGGCGATTGCCAAACACCCAACTTTTTGAATCCCGCCTTCTTCACGCCGAGTCAAACCGCGGCTGTGGTTCAGGAATACAGCGATTTCACTCTGTACCTTTCCCGGCGGTATCATCACACCCACAAGCGGTTCATCCTTTCGAATTGGGAAGCGGATAACGCTATCTATTGCGGCCAGGCGGCTCGATATGCCGGCGACGCCGACTTCCGCGAAGCGTGCCGCTCCCAGTATCCGGCGGCTTACGGAATCGCCTCTCCGGAAGATGCCCTGCAGGGCCTCACGCAATGGTTGAATGCCCGCGCGCGCGGCATGGCTGACGGACAGCAGCGGGCGCTGGCCGAGGGGATCGGCGGGAAGCGCGTGTACAGCGCGCCCGAATTCAATATCGTGCGCACTTTACACGACCACGGCTTTCCTAGCGTCCTCTATGATGTCCTGCCTTCGGTCATGTTTGACTACGTCTCGTATTCGGCGTGGGAGAGCCTGGACAGCCCTGATCCGGCGAGGACCCTCTGGAACGATCTCGAAACCGTTCAAAACGTGGTGGGGTCCAGCGCCATCATCGTCGGAGAGTCCGGCTTTTTGCGGCAAAGCGGGAGCCAGCAGGATGTGGTCCGGACCAGCCAGACGATTGATGCGGCCCTCGCCTGGGGCGCCGCGTACGTGATTCAGTGGCAACTGTACGATACCGATGCGAGGAACGCGTTTGGCCTGTTCGACCTGGAAGGCCGCCCGACTCCGCTGCGGGACTGGTTTCAGCTCCGCTTCCAACAAGCCAACGCACCGGGCCCGCGCACCCCTGCGATCCCGCCCGTTCCCAGAACGCCGGCGCCGCGAAACTGAGGGCGTGGCGCGCGGGATCCATCCGGCGCGTCTTCGATTCCCTGAATGACCGCCTTTCTGCTACAAGGGATTCATGGCCTTCGACCGTGAACTGGAGTTCGCCCGCGCGGCAGCGATCTCAGCAGGGGACAACGCGATCCGCATCCAAACCACAGGAATCTCGGCCAAGGTCAAGCCCGATGGCTCTCCGGTCACCACGGCAGACACGGACAATGAGCGCCTATTGCGAGAACTCATCGAGACGGCCTATCCCGATGACGGAATCCTCGGCGAGGAAGGCACCCGCAAGGAAGGAAACAGCGGACGGCGTTGGATCCTCGATCCCATCGATGGCACGCGCGATTTCATCAAGGGTAAGCCCGATTGGTGCGTCTTGATCGCTCTGGAAGAGCGCGGCGAGCCGGTGGTTGGGGTCGCCCATTTTCCGCTGCTTGCCGAGAGCTATTGGGCCAGCCGGGGTGCGGGCGCGTACCAGAACGGCGAGCTGCTCCGGCTGTCCGGAGTGGAGGGGCATTCGGAAACACCGATGTCGCAATTCCTATCGCTCCTGTGGATGGAACGGGGTTTCGGATCCGGGCAGACGGGCGGCTGGTTCGAGCGCCGGGGCGCAATCTGGGATCTGGCCGCGCCGCAGGTGATCGTCGAAGAGGCCGGAGGCAGATGCTTCGCTCCCGATGGCTCGCGGCGGAACGACGCGGGCAGCGCCATCGCGTGCACCACCGCCTTGGAGTCGCAGGTCAGAACCTTCCTTGGATTGGCTTGAGGACCCGCGGTGGCACACCAAGCCGGTGCGGACTAGTTGCCGGAAGGTTTCTCCGCGTGATCGACCACGATAACTTCGACGAGCAGCCGCGACGATCCGCCGTGCCATCGCGCGCTCCCAAGGTTGAATTTCCAGCGTGACACAAGAACGGGCCGTCTGTGGTCTCACCCCACCAGGTCCAGGAACGCCTTCGCCGCGTGGCTGAGGGCGCGGCGCGTCGGGTACACCAGCCGGATCTTCCGCTCCAGGTGCATCTCTTTGACCCGCACCTCGCACAGGGTCTTCTGCTCGATCTCCTGCTCCACGCACATGCGCGGCAGGAAGGCCACACCCAGGTTGTTCTGTACCAGGCGGCGGATGGTCTCGATCGTCGGCATCTCGACATCGATCCCCAGCGGCACCTTCCGTTCGCGGAAGGTGCGGATGACGATCTCCCGGTACGGTGATAGCACGTTGTGGGCGATGAAGGTCTCGGCGCCCAGTTCTTCGATCGATACCGTCTTGCGGTGCGCCAGCCGGTGCTTGGGGGATACCACGAACACCAGAGAATCGGAGTAGATCACTTTCGACTTAAGGCGTTCGTCGCCGGGGTCGTAGCTGATGACTCCCAGTTCGAGGTTGCCGTCACGCAATTCGTCGGGAATGCGGCTCGAGAGACTGCGCCGCACCGTCACTTTAATCTTGGGGTACAGGTCGCGGTAGCGTTCGATGTGCTGCAGCAGGTAGAGCGTGGCCGATTCATTGGCGCCGATGGTCAGCCGGCCCGCGGAGTTGTCGCGCAGTTCGGCTAGCGAATTATCCAGCTCCTGTTGCAGGCTCTGGAAACGGCGGGCGTATTCGATCACCGTGCGTCCGGCATCGGTGAGGATCAGCTCCTTGCCGGAGCGGTCAATCAGTTTTTCGCCGAGCTCCTGCTCCAGCCGCTGGACGCCGAGCGAAACCGCGGGCTGCGTGCGCAGCAGTTTTTCCGCGGCCCGCGAGAAGCTCTTCTCCGTGGCGACCGCCAGGAAAACCTGCAGGGAATACAGTTCCATCGCCAGCTTGAATTATAACACTGGTTAATGTTCACCACTAAAATTATAAATTTGCCAAATCCGGGATCGGGCGCCCATAATGACTGCTATCGGTGAACTTCATGACCGACCGCGTATACATCTTCGATACCACGCTGCGCGACGGGGAGCAGTCGCCCGGCTGCAGCATGACCGTTCCGGAAAAATTGCGCATGGCGCGCAAACTGGTGGAGCTCGGTGTGGACGTGCTGGAAGCCGGCTTCCCGATTGCTTCCGAAGGCGACTTCGAAGCGGTGGACGCCGTCAGCCGCGAGTTCCCCTGGGTCCACGTGGCGGCCTTGGCGCGCAGTTGCACGCTGGACGTCGAGCGGGCCGCTCAATCGCTCCGTCATGCCCGCCGGCCGCGCATCCATACCTTCATCGCCACCAGCGAAATTCATCTGAAGCACAAGCTTAAGAAAACGCAGCAGCAGGTGCTGGATGAGGCCGTGGCCGCGGTCGAACTGGCGCGGCGTCACGTGGATGACGTGGAATTTTCGGCCGAGGACGGCTCGCGCACCGATCCGGACTTTCTGGAAAAGGTCGCCAAGGCCGTGGTGGCAGCCGGAGCCCGCACGGTCAACATTCCCGACACGGTCGGCTTCTCGGTGCCGGCCGAGTACGGAAAAATGATCGGGCGCATGGTGAAAGCGTTGGGCGATTGCGCCGTAGTCAGCGTGCATTGCCACGACGACCTCGGTCTGGCGGTGCCGAATTCGCTCGCGGCCATCGAAGCCGGCGCGCGGCAGATTGAGTGCACCATCAACGGGATCGGCGAGAGGGCAGGGAATACCTCGCTCGAGGAAGTCGTGATGGTCCTGAAGACTCGCCCGGACTGCTATCCGTACCACACTGGAATCCACACCGAACATCTGTTCGCGGCCAGCGAGATGCTGAGCTCCATCATTACCTTCGGGCCGCAGCCCAACAAGGCCATCGTCGGGCGCAATGCGTTCGCGCACGAGGCGGGCATCCACCAGGATGGCTACCTCAAAGAGAAGTCAACTTACGAAATCATCGATCCCCGGTCGGTCGGCGTGCCTGAAGGCAAGCTGGTGCTGGGCAAGCACAGCGGGCGTCACGCGCTGCTCAAGCGGTGCCAGGATCTGGGCTTCGATCTCGGCCGCGAGGAGTTGGACGGCCTCTATCAACGCTTCACCACGGTTGCCGATCAGCGCAAGAAGGGCTTGATGGATGAGGAAATCATCGCGCTGATTCGCGAAGGTCAAGGCGCCGACAGAGCCCAGGCTGTGGTGGCGGATTAACGAATGAATCTGAACATACTCGTTCTCCCCGGTGACGGAATTGGCACGGAAGTCACGCGCGAGGCGGTGCGCGTCCTGCGGCACGTTGCCGGCAAATGGAATCATGCGCTGACCGTGAAGGAAGCCCTGCTGGGCGGCGTGGCAATCCACAAGACCGGCAATCCGTTTCCACCGGAAACCGAACGCCTGGCCGCCGACGCCGACGCGACCTTGATGGGCGCGGTAGGGCTGCCGGAGTTCGACAACGCGCCTCCGGAAAAGCGCCCCGAGAAAGGCCTGCTGGGCATTCGCAAGGCGCTCGGCGTGTACGCCAACCTGCGCCCGGTTCGCGCCTATCCGTCGCAACTGGATTCGTCTCCGCTGAAGAACCACCTGGTGGAAGGCACCGACATGATCATCGTCCGCGAACTGACGGGCGGGATTTATTACGGGACCCCGCGCGGCATTACCGAAAGCGGCGCGGAAGTGCGGGCAGTCAATACCATGACCTACACGCGCTCGGAAATCGAGCGCGTGGCCCGCATGGCGTTCCGGCTGGCGGGCGCGCGGCGCAAGAAAGTCACGTCGGTGGATAAATCGAACGTGCTTGAAAACTCGCAGCTCTGGCGGCGCGTCGTCACCGAGGTGGCGCGCGAGTTTCCCGACATTGCGCTCGACCACATGCTGGTGGACAACTGCGCCATGCAGTTGATCTTGAATCCGCGGCATTTCGACATCTTGCTGACGGAGAACATGTTCGGCGATATTTTGAGCGATGAAGGCGCGGTGCTGGCGGGCTCGATCGGCATGCTGCCGTCGGCCTCCATCGGCGACCGGAAGCCCTCGGGCGCCCAAGTGGGGCTGTACGAGCCCGTGCATGGATCGGCGCCGGATATCGCCGGCCAGAACAAGGCGAATCCGCTGGGCGCCATCGGCTCGGTGGCGGCCTTGCTGGCCTACACGTTTAATTTGCAGAAGGAAGCCTCGGCGGTCGAGGGGGCCATCGAAGCCGTCCTCAAGAGCGGGAAGGTGACCGCGGACTTGCGCCCTTCCGGTCCGCCCGCCACCACGGAACAAGTGGGCGCAGCCATCTGCGACGCAATTTAAAGGAACCGGCCCCCGCCCCGGTTCACATTGGATTGGATATGCCTCGCACCATCATCGAAAAACTCTGGGATTCCCACGTCGTCCATGAGCAGCCGGGCGCTCCCGCGCTGGTCTACATCGACCTCCACCTGATTCATGAAGTCACCTCCGCGCAGGCCTTCCAGGGCCTCCGCGAGCGCGGCCTCAAAGTGAGGCGTCCCGACTTGACGCTGGCCACGGTGGACCACAGCATTCCCTCCACCGACCGGTCGCTTCCCATCGTCGATGAGCTCGGCCGCAAGCAGCTCGAACAGCTCGACAAGAACTGTCAGGAATTCGGCATCCGGCTCTACGGCATCCACAGCGACCGCCAGGGCATCGTGCATGTCATTGGTCCCGAACTGGGCCTGACGCAGCCCGGCATGACCGTGGTCTGCGGCGACAGCCACACCGCCACCCACGGCGCTTTCGGCGCGCTGGCTTTCGGCATTGGCACCAGCCAAGTGGAGCACGTGCTCGCCACGCAGTGCTTGCTGCAAATGAAATCGAAGACCTACCAGGTGCAGGTGAACGGCGCACTGAAGAAGGGAGTCTCGGCCAAGGACATTATTCTCGCGGTGATCGCCAAGATCGGCATCGGCGGGGGGACCGGCAGCGTTTTCGAATATACTGGCCCCGCGGTTCGCGCGCTCTCCATGGAAGAGCGCATGACGGTCTGCAATATGTCGATCGAAGGCGGCGCGCGCGCTGGTCTGGTCGCTCCCGACGACACCACGTTCCAGTACCTGCAGGGCAGGCCGCACGCTCCCAAGGGCGCCGATTGGGACGCCGCCGTGGCCCGCTGGAAACAGCTTCCCACCGATGACGGCGCGCGCTACGACCACACCGTCACCATCGACGCCGACCGCCTCGAACCCATGATCACCTTCGGTACCAATCCCGGCATGGGCGTTTCGATCAACGCGGCAGTGCCGGCGCCTTCGCAGATCGCCGATCCCGGCGCGCGCGCCGATCTGGAAAAGGCGCTCCGCTACATGGGTATCGAAGGCGGCAAGCCGCTGGTCGGGCACAAAGTCGACGTGGTTTTCATCGGCAGTTGCACCAACTCGCGGATCTCCGATCTGCGCACCGCCGCCAGCGTGTTGAAGGGCCGGAAGGTCAGCCCCAACGTGCGTGTCCTGGTGGTGCCCGGTTCGCAGGAAGTCAAACGCCAGGCCGCCGCCGAAGGGCTGCCCGAAGTGTTCCGCGCCGCCGGAGCCGATTATCGCGAGCCCGGTTGCTCCATGTGTCTGGCCATGAACGGCGACATGGTCGAGCCCGGCCAATACAGCGTCTCCACCAGCAACCGCAACTTCGAAGGCCGGCAGGGCCCCGGCGCGCGCACCTTCCTGGCCAGCCCCCTGACCGCCGCCGCCAGCGCCATCACCGGCGTTGTGACTGACGTGAGGACCCTCCTATGAAATTTCAGAACGTGGAAAGCCGCCTGGTGCCGATGCCGGCCACCAACATCGATACCGATCAGATCATCCCCGCGCGCTTTCTGAAGACCATCAGCAAAGAGGGCCTCGGCGCGAACCTGTTCTGCGACTGGCGCTACGATAAGCAAGGCAATCCGAAGCCCGACTTTATTCTCAACCAGCCGCGCATCCAAGGCGCGCAAGTGTTGCTGGCCGGCGACAATTTTGGCTGTGGGAGCTCGCGCGAGCACGCTCCATGGGCCCTCACGCAATTCGGCTTCCGCGCGGTAATCAGCACGTCCTTCGCCGATATCTTCCGCGGGAATTCGCTCAAGAACGGCTTGCTGCCGGTGATTGTGCCGCCCGACGTCCACGCCGAGCTCTTTGGCGCGGTGGAGCAGAACCCGGCCGCCGTCGTGAAGATCGATCTGGCCCGCCAGACGCTCACCACGCCCGCCGGGCGCGAAGTGCCGTTCCCCGTGGATGGCTTCTCGAAACACTGCCTGCTCGAAGGCGTCGATGAAATGGGCTACATGCTGCAGCACGACGCCCGCATCGCCGCCTTCGAGGCTGGGCGCGTGGGATCCATTAACACGCTGACGTAGCCTCGATATCCGGCCATGGAAGAATGGACATCCATTCGTCCGCCCGCCCGGCTGCCGCGTGTTCTCGAGCGAACACGCGAAATCGGTTTTACGATGGCCTCCGAAGCGCGGACCGGGGCGTTGCTGCGGACCGTGGCCGCCTCCAAGCCCGGGGGCCGCTTGCTGGAACTGGGCACCGGCACCGGCGTCGCCACCGCGTGGCTGTTGGATGGAATGGACGTCGGCGCGCACCTGACCAGTGTGGATACCGACCCGGATGTCCAGGGTGTCGCGCGGGAAATTCTGGCTGACGATTCCCGTCTCTCCCTGGTGACTGAGGATGCCTTGTCGTTTTTGAAACGTCAGCCCGGCGCCAGTTTCGATTTCGTCTTCGCGGATGCCCTGGCTGGTAAGTACGAAGGCCTGCACGAAGCGCTGAGGGTGGTCGGCCCGGGCGGATTCTATATTGTCGACGACCTGCTTCCCCAACCCAACTGGCCGGAGGGCCACGCGTCGAAGGTCCCCAGGTTGGTTGCGGAACTGACCGCGAGCCCTGGGTTCTCGGTGGTCTCTCTAGATTGGTCGAGCGGCCTTCTGGTGGCCGTCCGGAGCGCCTGACCGCGCGGAACGCGCCATCCTCAACGCGACGGCCAGCGCAAGCCGAAGTGGGATGCCATGACGGGCCCGGCAGTGTTCAAGATGGAGGCCACATTCGCGGCGTTTTGGAGACCGCCCCGCAACGCGAACAAGAGGCCCTTCACCACATTCACCCGCCGGATCACTTCCGGCCGCACGCTCTGTTCGGCGATGAATTGCACCTGCTCCAGGTATTCGGCGCGCTCGTCCGCCGTGCGGTTGGCTGCTTTGATGGCGGCCGCAAGCTGACGAAGGGCATCGGCAAGCTTCGCATTGCGTTCGCCGGCATCCTTGATGGCTTGCTCGGTCTTTGCGTAGACCGCGTCCAGGGCGGCCGTGGTCTGAGGGTTTCCGGCGGCGGCGGTCACCGTCGCCGAGCCGCGGGCGCTCGCCGGGCTTGCCGGCGCGACTCGCACATTTCCAGAAACCGTCGCCGAGCCGCGCGAGGCCGCCGATACCGGCGCCGCGTTGCGGGTACTGGCGGGAATGGTGGCCGTGCTCCGAGAGCTCACCGCGACCGTCGCGGTGCTGCGCGTGCTTCCCAAACTCGGCGGCACGGTGCGAGCGTTCAGCGAAACTTGTGCCGCGACTCGGGAACTGGCCGGCACGGTGACCGGCGAGCGAGAACTGACCGCAACCGGAGCCTGCTTGGACTTCGGCGGAAGGTTCACGGTCATCTCACGCCGGATGCCATCGATGCCCGCCCGTCCCCGGTCCTGTAACGCCGAGAACACTTCCGGCGCGATCAACAGGCCGCCTTTCTGCGCCTCTTCCCGGAGCCGAGTCACATCTTCGAGAATGGTATCCATGAGACGCTTCAACTCCAGGTTCGAGCCCAGTTCGGGGCAGCTTCGAACCAGATCTTGGCGGATTTCAATCCTTCGATCGACGGCTAGACTGACCTTGTTTAAGCGCTCGTCGAACAAGGCCTTCAGGCGGGCGTCGGATCGCTGCAGCCCCCGGTTCACCATTTCCGCATTCAGACGCCCGATCCGCGACTGCTCTTGAGAATCCAGCGCCTTCAGAGCTTGGTGGTAGCGCAGCGCTTCCAATTCACGCGCTTTTTTCAGGTCCGTCACCCGTCGTCAGTCCTTTCCGCGCCCCAGATTGAAATGCGCCTTTCCCAGCAGATCCGTAGCGGAACCTGCGAACAGAGGCCGAGGCGCGATTCTGTATATCTCCGAGAACAGTTTGAGGGCAGTGGGGCCTTACTGGAAGACTGTCAAACGTTAATGCCGGACTATATTTCGGCCAACTTGGTGGAGATCCTCCTAACTAATGGGGGGCGCTAAAGCGGCTACCGGCTGGTTTCGCGAGGGCGTCTACCAGGGTGGGCGGGTGTGCTCCAGCTACCCCAAATAATAGCCGCCGTTGACATTGATGGTTTGGCCGGTAATGTAGCCGTTGCCTGCCAGCATCACGGCCACGTCCGCCACTTCGCCGATCTCGCCGAAGCGGCCGACTGGAATCATGTCCGGCTTCACGGCGGGGTTCCCAACCACCATCTCGGTCGCCACCAGGGCCGGGGAGATGGCGTTCACCGTGATTCCTTCCTTGGCCAGCAACCGGGCATAGCTGCGGGTCAGACCGATCATGCCGGCTTTGGCCGCAGCGTAATGCAGTCCGATGACGCTTCCGGCTTGGCCGGCCACTGACGACAGATTCAGAATGCGCCCCCAGCGTCGCGCGCGCATGCCCGGCAACACGGCCTGGGTCAGGAGGAAGCAGGATGTCAGATTGACCGCGAGCATCTCGTTCCAGTCTTCCTCGCGGATGTCTTCCATCCGCTGGACCCTCAGCATGCCGGCGTTGTTCACGAGGATGTCGACCGGCCCCAGTCCGGATTCGGCGGCCCGCGCCAGTTCCGCCACGGCCGCGCCGCGGGATACATCGGCTTGAATCACCGTGCTCCGCCGGCCGGCCGCCCGAATCTCGGCCGCGGCGGATTCCGCGTCCGTCTGCCGTTCCCGGTAGCTCACCGCCACGTCACAGCCGGCGCCGGCCAGCCCCAACGCAATGGCGCGCCCGATGCCGCGCCCTCCTCCGGTGACCAACGCCACCTTCCCGTTCAAGTTGTCCATGAATCTACTTCGCCCGAGCGCGCTTTCGTTCGTACGTCTGGAACTGGCGCCGATACTGCTCGTAGCCCTCGCGGCCCATTAAGCCGTAGGTGAATTTCTTGCCCAGCTCCACGCCCGGCTGATCGAACGCGTCGATGCCCAGCATCCCCCCTACAAACGCCGTCTGAAACTCCATCATCTGGAAGAATGCGCCCAGGTGTTCTTCGTCCACGCGATCGAGCGTCACCGTGCAATTCGGCCGTTCCGCTTCCACCATGGCGGCGGCCGTGGCGCGCCGCTCGGCGTCAATCAGCCGCGCCAGCGACTGCCCTGCCAGCGCATCGAAGGCGGGCAGGCCGAACTTCCGCGAGGGGATCTTGCCCGCCGAGGCGAATTTCTTCACGGCCCAGAATGTGAAGACCTTGTCGTTCGGCCCTTCCAGGTAGAGCTGCACTTGCGAGTGCTGGTCGGTGGCGCCGAGGGCGGCGACCGGCGTCTGGCCGGCATGCACTACCTCGCCTTTGAGATTGTGGGCCTTGCCCAGCGATTCGGCCCACAACTGGCGGAACCAGAAAGCCGTGCCCCACAGGTGATTCGAATACGGCAGAGCCACCTGAATGGATTTGTGTTTACGGGTCCAGATGAGCCAGTGATAGAGAGCCGCGCGCAACGCGATGTTTTCTTCGAGGTCCGGCTGCCAGCAGAAGTGCGTCATGCGCGCCGCGCCGCGCGCGAGCTTGCGGATGTCGATGCCGGCCAACGCTGCCGGCACCAGTCCCACCGGCGTGAGTACGCTGAACCGCCCACCAACGTTTTCCGGGATGCCGAATGTGCGGTAACGTTCCGCCCGCGCCAGTTCGAATAAATCGCCCTTGCCTTCAGTGGTGACGGCGGTGATGCGGGCGGCGGCCTTGCGGCGTCCCAGAGCCCGCTCCATCCACTCGCGAACGATCAGAAAGGTCGAGACCGTTTCCGCCGTCCCGCCCGATTTCGCGATCACCACCACCAGCGTCTTGCGCGGGTCCATGGAGTCGAGCGCCTGCGCCGTGAACGACGGGTCGACATTATCCAGGATGACCAGCCGCGGATGTTGCGGCGTGTGAGCGCCTTGCACTGGATGCGGACCGCGAATGCCGCAATCGAGCGCCCAGACTCCGAGCGCGCTGCCCCCGATCCCCACCACACACACCGTGTCATAGGTGCCATTCACTTCGCCCGCATAGCGGGTGACCGCCCGGATCGCCGTGTCCTGAAACGGCAAGTGCGGGAACCCGTAGAGGCCCGCTTCGCTCTGCCTTCGCAACGTGCGCAGGGCTTTCAGCGCCTTCGATTCGGAGCGCTCGATCTCCGAGCGGGTCACGCCGTGCTCTTTACCGACCATGTCGGCGAGCAGATTCTTGCTGTCAAATTGGATGTTCATCGAAGCCGCCCAAACCTCGATTGTAGCCAACCCGCCGAAGCAGGCGCTCTACCGGCGGTGGAAAATCTGCGTTTCCGATGCCAGCGGCGTGGGGAAGGTGCGCGAGATGTGGTCTTGCCAGTTGAGGCTTTCTTCGTCGGCAAGCGACCACAGCAGGCCGATGAACGTGGATAAGCTGAGGCAGGCCCCGGCGAAGCGCAGCACTCGGTGCCGGGGTTCGAGCGGAAGGCCGTCGAACGTCGTTAGCCGCAATTGCGCCCAGCGCATGCCGGGTGTTTCAGTGCCCGCGGCGGTCCACATCGCGCCGTAAGCGAATGCCACAAATGGAAGCATTGCCGCGAACACGAACGTGTTTGTCCGGGAGAGTTCGAAAGCGCCCCCCGCCAGCCGGAAGGTCAGCAGGAACAATCCATAACCAATGAGCACCATGGACCAGTCCAGAGCGGCGGCCACCGCGCGGTGGAGCGTCGTCGCCACCGGAGCTTCGCACGAGATCACGGCTTCCACCGTGGTGCCCAGGGTGCGTGGTCCCGCCGGCGCCGGCGGCAGGAAGTCGAGGCTGGCCTGAGTTCCGGTTCCCCCAGGCGCGGAGCGCCGGGCCGCCCGTTTGGTGGCGGCTTTCCGTGCGGGTTCCTGCGAGGGACGAGGCCGCGCTTCCGGGCGCGCCCCGCCATAGGATTCGAACGGGATGATCTTGGAGACCGGCCGCGCCACGAACAAAGTCCCTTGCACGGCTCGGGCTAGATCCGGATTCTCTGGATCCGCTGTCGCTACTGCTCCGGACGGGACTACGGCCCGCGGTTGCGCTTGCGGCGCCGCCGCGAGCGCACCGTCAGTCCGGTGCAGCGTGACAGGACCAGCCAGATCGTCGCCTGGTTTCCGCCCGCAACGCCGGCATCGATGTTCGTCCTCGTTATTCCGGAAACCGCAATACCCGCACGTCATGTTCCCTATGAAACTCCCGCGGGGCTCCCCAACCAGGCCCTCGGAAGTGTGTTAACTTCCGATTGAGGGTTCCTCCTGATTCGGTCCCACATTCTAGTTTACATATCGGTTCCCGATTGTCACGATTTTTGTTTTTCTTCCCGGAAAATCTGCATATTTTCGCTTACTCTGGCCGCAATACTACTTGCTGCAAACGCGGCTTCCGCGCAAGCCCTCCCGGTCCTGCAACCCAATCTGCGAATCAATCCTCCGCGCCTTGACCCTCCCCCTCTGGGCGTGTGGCGTACCAAGGCGGACGTCGAGGAGTCTGACGGCAAGGTGCGCAAGCTCCACGGCCACGCTGAGGTGGAAAGCGCGGCCATCCTGTTCCGGGCCGACCAGATTGAGTACGACGAAAGCACCGGCGATTTGCACGCGACCGGGGACGTTTACTTTCACAACTTTTCCAAGAACGAGCAGCTCTGGGCCGATCGCGTGGATTACAATACCGATTCCGATACCGGCAAGTTCTATCGGGTCCACGGCCAAACCTCGCCGCACATCGACGCGCGGCCCGGCATGCTGACCACCAACAATCCCTTCTATTTCCAGGGCGAGTGGGCCGAGCGGATGGGCGACAAATACATCGTCCATAACGGTTTTGTCACCAACTGCAAGGTTCCCAGCCCATGGTGGACGCTGCGCGGCCCCAAATTCGACGTCATTCCCGGGGAACGCGCCATCGCCTACCGCTCGATTTTTCGCGTGCTCGGAGTGCCTCTATTTTTCACTCCATTCTTTTATAAATCGCTTGAGAAGGAGCCGCGCAAGAGCGGTTTCCTGATCCCCAACATCGGCCACAGTTCTCTTCGGGGATTCATGGTGGGCATCGGCTATTTCTGGGCCATCAACCGCAGCTATGACGTGACCTACCGGATCCAGGAATTCACCGCTCGGGGCACCGCACACAACCTGGACATCCGCGGCAAACCGCGGCCAGGGACCGATTACGACGCCATTATCTATGGCGTGCAGGACCGCGGTATTCAGCAGGGCGGCGGCCCCGTTCAGAAGTACGGCGGCATGACCGTAAACATCGCCGGGAAGTCGGATCTGGGCGACGGCTGGTACGCGCGCGGGCAGATTAACTACATCACCTCGTTCCGCTTCCGGCAGGAGTGGTCGGACTCCTTCAACGAGGCCATCGGCTCGGAGGTGCAGTCGGTCGGGTTTCTGAATAAGAGTTGGTCCGCCTACACCTTCAACGTCGTGGGCGCCCGGCTGGAGAATTTCCAGAGCACCGAAGTGCAGGTCACCGATCCGGTTACCCAAGCCACGAAACTAGAGGCGAACGCTGTGACCATCCGCAAGCTGCCCGAAGCTCAGTTCAGCGAGCGGGAGCGGCAGGTGCTGAAGAATGTGCCCTTGTGGTTCTCCTTTGACACGGCGGCGGGATTGCTCTACCGGGAAGAGCCGGTCTTCACTCCGGCCGGAGCCCTGGTCGACCGCTTTCAGACCGGCCAATTCATGAACCGTTTTGTCCTGGCGCCGCACCTGATGAGCACACTGCATTGGGGCGCCTTCCACTTGATTCCCCGATTTGGCATCGATGAAACCTACTACTCGGAAGGCCAGGAGCTCAATCCGGTGGCCAGTCAGTTGCTCGGTTCTCCGGTCCATCGCGTGGACGGCACCGACCTGGTCCGCAGTGCGCGCGATTTCTCGGCCGATCTGATCTTTCCCTCGCTGGCCCGGGTCTTCAAAAAGAAAAGTATCTTCGGCGACCAACTCAAGCACGTGATCGAGCCGCGCGCGACCTTTCGCTACGTGAGCGGCGTGGGCGATGATTTCGCGCGCTTCATCCGGTTCGACGAGACGGAGCTGATCTCCAATACCAACGAGCTGGAACTCTCGCTCACCAATCGCCTGTATGCCAAGCGCGGGGACTCGGTACAGGAGATCTTCTCCTGGCAGCTTTGGCAGACACGCTACTTCGACCCGACCTTCGGCGGCGCCCTCGCCGATGGACAGCGCAGTGTGCTGCTCACGACGGCGGAACTATCCCCCTACGCTTTTCTCGTGAGTCCGCGCAGTTCCTCCCCCTTCGTCTCGGTCATGCGGATGAGCCCGGTGAATGGATTCAACGTGGAGTGGCGCGCCGACTACGATCATCGCCGCGGCGCTCTGGTCGATAGCACGCTCTCGGTGGACTACCGCTGGTCGCGATACTTCGCCTCGGTCGGGCACAACCTGGTGCATACCGATCCCGTGCTGACCGCGCCCGCCGACCAGTTCCGCTTCCGCGCCGGCTTCGGCGACCCCAACCATCGCGGCTGGAACGCCGGCGTAGATGGCGTCTACGACTACCGCCAGAAGGCCCTCCAGTATGCCACCACGCAGGTGACCTACAACACCGATTGTTGCGGACTGAGTGTCCAGTGGCGCCGCTTCAGTTTCGGGACGCGCAACGAAAACCAGTTTCGCGTGGCCTTCGCGGTCTCCAACATTGGCACCTTCGGGACTCTCCGGAAGCAGGACCGCATCTTCTAGCGAGGCAGCACGCGGTCCTGCGTTGCCGGCGACGCGGGCTGGCACAAAGAAAAAGGCCCCGAGCTGGGTATCTCGGGGCCTGCACTCAGAGGGGATGGCGGCGGGAGGGGACTCGCCGCCAAGGATGCTGTCTGTCTGTTGGTTTTATACTATCAGTTTCAGATCTTCTTGTCCACTATTTTTCAGAGATTTTCGCGCTGAATATTTCTACAGTCGGCCGGGCCCTAGAACTCCACCGTGCCGCCACCTGGTACCCGGCCCTGCTCCTGGGTACTAAGATAGTAGCCGTTAACCTTAACCCCATCGCGCCTTCCAACTGCTTTCCTCCTCAGGCGTTACGCGTAGATCCAGGGTCTTTTCTGTAGATCGGATAGCGGCACCTGAATAACCAAAGATGTATTGAGTGCGCGCCTCCCCCAGTGTAACTTTGCGAGAGAGAAGGCGGTGCGCGTGATCGAGAACTACGAAGAGAACGAAATCAAAAACGCCAACGAACGCGAGCGTAGGATGAAGCGCCGCTTCCAGATTGAACAGGAAGTGCGCTACAAGATGCTCTACGGCCAACGCATCGCGGAAACCGGCACAGGAAAGACCCTCAACATCTCCAGCAGCGGCGTCTGGTTCACCACCGAAAACATGCTGACTACCGGGATGCCGGTCGAGGTGTCGATGAACTGGCCCGTGCTTCTCAATGACTCCTGCCCCATGAAACTCATGATCTACGGCTGCGTGGTGCGCAGCAACGAGCGAGGGGCGGCCGTCGCCATCGAGCGTTATGAGTTTCGCACCCAGGGCCGAGCGTTCCAGCAGCCGGGCGTCCCGATCGGCGCCGAGATGCGCCTGCCGGGTTAATCCGGACCCGCCCAGCTTTGCGGGACCGCCGCAACGGTTGCACAGACCGTCATGTCGAGCAGCGTGTTGAAGATCAACATGTGCCGGCCCATATCGACGCCATCGAAAAGGACGATCAATCCCGCCAGCCCGACCAGCGCCGTCAGTGTCCCAACCAGCAGCACCGCCCGCGCCCGCATTCTGGAAGTGCTTCGCACCGCGCATCCCCAGGCCAAGGCCAGCAGTCCGCCTCCGTACGCCGCGTAAAGCCACGGCCGATTGCCGAAGGCCAATGCCTTGCCTGCGGCCCATCCATCGAGGAAATCGCTCTGCGCTTCCGGACTGTGGCCGCTGCTTCTCTCGTAATTTCCGAGACGGTATTCCCGGCTTCCAATCTCCATCCGTACTCTCTGCAACGACGCTTCCTTGAGCGCAGTTCCGAGGACACGTAGGGTGACTCTCGGATGCGAAACGAAGTACACCGCGAGCTTGCCCACGGACATCTGGCGGCCGAAAGCGTCAATTCCGTCCTGGCGTTGCATGGGCGAGTTCTCTGAAAACGCATGCTGGCCGACATACTGCAGCATGTGGCGATCGATGCCCAGCTGCGCGAGGTCCCCAGCCGGATCGGAGGACTGCGGCAAGGACTGATAGAAGAGCGCGTTATAGACGGCGATGGTCTGGTACCAGCGGGGGGCCGTCGTCCAGGTCAATGCGGCTGCGGCTAGGATTACGCCGGCCGCGGCCCCACGCACCGGGCGGGCCGGAAATCTGGGACGCCCGAACGATAGCCAGAGACACGGGATCATCAGCAGGGCTAACGGCGCGTGCTGCGATTTCGAGGCCGCCAGCAGAGTCACGCACCCCGTGGCGAGCAAGTATTCTCCAAGCGCCACGCTCTCGCTGAGCACGAGCCGGCAGACTGCCACTGCGCTCAGAAGCAGAAACACCAGAGACGCGGTATCGAAATAAAATGAGTTGAACCAGGGCACGTAGGCCGCACCGCCGAATATCGCGAGCACCGCCACCGGCAGAAGAATCCTCGACATCAAGCGGAAGCCGCGCGCCAGCAACAATACTCCCTGGAACGCTCCCAGGAACAGCAGACCGTAAGCTGCTCCCAAAAAGCGCGTATCGAATCGTCCCGGCGGCAGCACAAGGCCTGCGGCCATGCGGGCTACACCCAGCGGCACGACCGCGGAAGTGAGAAGCCCGCTGTTCCAGCAAGCACCTGGATCTCGAACGTACGAGAAGTTCACATACTCAAAGAGCGGGTGCTCTCCGGCCGGCGCCAGACAGTAACGGCCGATCAGTTTCGGAAAATCGTTGTTGTCCGCCACCCCCAGGCTCGGGGGCGCGAAGAGCTGCCATGCGATGAGCCCGGCGGACAGGGTCAGCAGCGCCACTTCGAAGAGCCGCCAGCCTCGATCGCGCGTCAGCAAGACAGTATTCAGTCTACATCCAATCGCCGCTTGGCTAGCGCCGTCCGTGGGGCCCTACCGGGTCCACAGCGCGTCCCACAGACGCCTGGGCCTGTTCCATTCCGCCAGCAGCCAGATATCGGCCTTTGCGCGAAATAGCGACGTGAGAAAACTCTTGCCGTCCGGGCTCAGGCTGAACCCGCGATAGGCAAGCTCCCCGTGAAAATTCCCCAACCCCATGGCGGCCGGCACAGGCCCCAGGTCCGCAATCTGAGTCTCGTTTCCGGTCGCGAGTTCCACGCGGCCGACCGTCAACCTCCGGTCCTCGGTGGAGGCAATCCCGTACAGGGACTTGCCGTCCGCCGACCAACCGAACGTCTGCCAATCCCGCGAACTGAGCGGCCGTTGCTGGCGGCCGTCCGGGCTGACCGCGTGCAGCCCGCCGGGATCGGTGTACGCGATCCAATCTCCCTGAGGCGACCACTTCACCGGGCGCACGGAACTGGTGTAGACCACCAGGTCGGGCGGCAGATTGGCGCCCACCCGTATCTTCACCACTGCGCTCTTGCCGTCGCGCGTGGAGTTGTAGGCGATCCAGTTGCCGTCTGGCGACCAGGAGGGCCCGCGCTGCGGAGCGTGCGCGGGATCTGCCCACAACGCCACCGGCGGCTCTCCGGATAGCGGCGAGATCCAGATCTCAACCGATCCCGCCGTCTCTCTCCGGTACGCCACGCGGCTGCCATCGGGCGAAACGGCGCACTCCAGCAGGTCCTTCGTGCCGGCCGGAAAATCGTCTGCTCCCGCGATTCGCGTCTCCGCCCCGTCGAACCGATTGTGCAGCCAGATCTCGTAAGCTCCGCTGCGGTTGGTCGCGAACGCGAAGTGGATTCGATCCGGAGCCCAGCTCGGCGAGACATTCAAACGCGAGGTCGCCATCACCGTGCGCGGCGCGGCACCGTTCAGCGGGACATCGATCAGGTCGTAGCCGCTGGCCCCGGTGGCATAGGCCAGCATGCGCCCGTTCGGCGCCAGGGTGGGAAACTCTTCGCGCAACGCGCCGCCCGTCACCAGCCGCCCCGAGCCGGAGCCGAAATCGAAAGTCTCCAGGTGCCCATCGCCCGCGCCCGCCGCGCCCCAGATCACGCCGCGTCCGCCCGGTAGCCAGGTGAACGGGCCGATGCCGAAGGTGCCCCGGCCGCGCAGCCGTTCGCGGGGAGCTCCGCCATCCATGGGAATCTCCCAGAACTCGGCGTGACCGCCGTGATCGGTGTACAGACCGAGATTCTTTCCATCCCGCGTGAAGGCCAGATACGTGCCGGCGCCGACCGACCGCAAGCCCGCCACCGGCTCGCGGCCGTACGGCTTCGGCGGGGCGCCGGGAGGGGTGGAGAACGTCAGCCGGTAGAGCCCGCTCGATTCCCGCACCATCGCCGCCAGCGTCTTCCCGTCCGGTGACAGCGCGGCTTGGTTGGTGCCGTCCAGAACCCGTTCAGCGCCCCCTCCAGCCACCCCGATCGACCACAAACTCGAAATGCCGCCGCCTTGCGAGACCAGGTAGTACACGCGCGTGCCGTCGGCCGACCAGAACGGGTCGTAACAGGAGGAGTCCTGACGGGTCATCCGGGTGGACGTCGAGCCGCCCAGCTTGCGCGTGAAGATCTGGAAGGTGCCGCCCACGTCCGCGGCGTAGGCGATGCGGTCTCCGTTGGGTGACCACGCCGGCATCGTGGCGATGTCCGCCTCGGTGGCGAACGGAACCGCCTCGGGCGGTCCCTCCGGGGGCAGAGGCCAGAACAGCGCGGCGCCGACCGTCAAGGCCAACACCGCGGCCGCCCCCGAGGCCGCTCCAAGGCGACGCCGCGGGATCGGCAGCGCGGCCGCCGGCCGAATCGAATCCGCGTCCGGCAGATGATCCCGCGCCTGCTGCAGATCGCGAAACAGGTCGCGCGTCGAATCGTAGCGCTGTTCCGGGTCTTTGGCCAGACAGCGCTCGATGGCCCAGCGCAGCGGTGCGGGTACGGTTGCAGGCAGCGGCTGGGCGTCTTCGCGAATGATGGCCGTCATGGTCTCCGGCGCGCTGTCGCGCTCGAAGGCCCGCCGGCCTGCCGCCATCTCGTACAGCACCAGGCCAAAGGAGAACTGGTCCGACCGCAGATCCAGACTGCCCGCTCCGCGCGCCTGCTCGGGGCTCATGTACGCCACCGTTCCCGCCATCCCGTCCGGCAGCGTGCGCGTGGTGGCGCGCGAGGCGTCATGCGCGCGCGGCGGCGAGACCTCCCGCGCCAGCCCGAAATCCAGAATCTTGATCCGCCCGTCACGGGTCACCAGGATGTTGTCCGGCTTCAAATCGCGGTGGACGATTCCGGTGGAGTGCGCGGCCTGCAATCCGTCGGCGATCTGCACCGCCAGGTCCAGCAGCTTTCGCGAGCTGTCGGTCGCGCCTACGGGGACGCCTTCCACGTACTCCATCACCAGGTAATCGGGCCCCAAGTCGTACAGTGCGCAGATGTTGGGATGATTGAGCGCGGCCACGGCGTGCGCCTCGCGCGCCATCCGCTCGCTGAACTGAACGGCCGAAACTTTGAGCGCCACAATGCGGTCCAGCCGCGTGTCGCGGGCTTTATACACTTCCCCCATGCCCCCGGCCCCGATGGGCGCGAGGACCTCGTATGGACCGAGACGAGTCCCAATCGACAAAGACATACAGGGATCGGCCTAGTGATTTTATCCCAGCCGCCGGCGGGGACGCAGGACTGGCATGAGCCAGGTACGCCGTTCACGCCGGTTCGTCTGGAATTTTGCGCCGCTTTCCAATTACTTACGCGGCTACCAGTGCTGGACCGCGTTGGCGGCGCGCTACTCTGAGATTGTAAAAAGGTTGCTCGCCCGCCGGGTAGCAATTTGTTTCGGAGCCGCGTGCCAGCTGCCCAACCTAGGGCTCAAAAGCTGGAACCCGCCCGGTGCAACGTTCGGCGGGCGGTTCGTGCGGCTTGTACTCCTCCTTGAGAGGAGAAAGGGATCGATTCCTCCAGCCCCGGCGTAAAAGCGCCGGGAAAAATACCGTTCCTTCCTGGTAAAATCAAAGTTACTCACTCACCGGGGAGGAACAGCCTACTTGAATTCTGCAATCCTCGCCTTGGAAGACGGAACGGTCTTCGAAGGCAGCAGTTTTGGTGCGCCCACCGAACGGTCAGGCGAAGTTGTCTTCAACACCGCCCTCACCGGCTATCAGGAAGTGTTCACCGATCCCTCGTATTCCGGCCAGATTGTCATTCTCACCAATCCGCAAATCGGCAACTACGGGACCAGCACGGAAGACAACGAAGCCGCCCGTCCCTATATTGAAGGCCTGGTGGTGCGCGAGTTCTCCGCCATCGCCAGCAACTGGCGCTCCGACGCCGAAGCCAACACCTTCCTGACGCGCTCGGGCATCCCCGTGGTGTCCGATCTCGACACCCGGGCGCTGGTCCGTCATCTCCGGACCCGCGGCGTCATGCGCGGCGTCCTTTCTTCGGTGGAGCGCGACGCGGCCAGGCTGGTCGAAAAGGCGCGCGGGATCCCCACCATGGCCGGTCTGGACCTGGCTAGCCGCGTCTCCACCCGCGAGAGCTACCAGTGGACCAAGCCCGTGGAACCGTGCTCGCCTTCCGACTTCGTCGGGCGTCCGGCCGAGCCCAGGCATCATGTAGTGGCTTATGATTTTGGGATTAAGCAAAACATTCTAAGGCGTTTGGTGCAAGTCGGGTGCCGAGTCACCGTGGTTCCCGCGCTGACCTCCGCCGATGACGTGCTGGCACTGAAACCCGATGGCGTCTTCCTCTCCAACGGCCCCGGAGACCCCGAGCCCCTGCAGACCCAGGTGGGACACATCCGCAAGCTCATCGGCAAGAAGCCGATCTTCGGCATCTGCCTCGGCCACCAGTTGCTCGGCCTGGCGGTCGGTGGCGCAACCTACAAGCTGAAATTCGGCCACCGCGGCACCAACCATCCGGTGCGAAACGAGATCACCGGGAGAATCGAGATCACCTCCCACAATCACGGGTTCGCGGTCGATCCCGATTCGCTCAACCTGGGTGACGTCGAGATCACTCACATGAACCTGAACGACGGGACGCTCGAAGGCTTCCGCCATCGCCGCCACCCCGTGTTTTGCGTGCAGTATCATCCCGAGGCCGCCCCCGGCCCCCACGATTCGCACTACCTGTTCGACGACTTTGTCCAGCTCATGAGTGAGAACCAATAACGGATGCCCAGACGCAACGACCTCCATCGAATCCTGATCATCGGCTCCGGCCCCATCATCATCGGCCAAGCCTGCGAGTTCGATTATTCGGGCACGCAGGCTGCCAAGGCGCTGAGGGACGACGGCTACGAAGTCATCCTGGTCAATTCCAACCCCGCCACCATCATGACCGACCCGGAGCTGGCGCACAAAACCTACATTGAGCCGCTGACCGCGCCCTATCTGGAAGAAATCATCCGCCGCGAGCGTCCCAACGCGCTGTTGTCGACCGTGGGCGGGCAGACCGGTTTGAACCTGGCGGTCGAGCTGGCCGAATCCGGCATTCTGGATAAGTATGGCGTGGAATTGATCGGCGCCAAGATCGACGCTATCAAGAAGGCGGAAGACCGCCTCCTGTTCAAAGACGCCATGCGCAAGATCGGGCTCGAGACGCCGCAATCGCAGTTGGTCAACTCCGTGCGCGGCGGCATCGAGTTCGCCGAGCGCATCGGGTATCCCGCCATTCTGCGCCCCAGCTTCACTCTGGGCGGCACCGGCGGCGGTATTGCCTACAACACCGAAGAGCTTGGCGAAATTCTGGAGCGCGGGCTGGCCCTCTCGCCCGTCCACGAGGTCCTGATCGAAGAGAGCGTGCTCGGCTGGAAAGAGTTCGAGCTGGAGGTGATGCGCGACCTGGCCGACAACTGCATCATCATCTGCTCCATCGAGAATTTCGACCCCATGGGCGTGCACACTGGCGATTCCATCACGGTGGCGCCGGCCCAGACCCTGACCGACCGCGAATACCAGATGATGCGCGACGCCGCCATCCGCTGCCTGCGCGAAATCGGCGTCGATACCGGCGGATCCAACGTGCAATTCGGCGTCAACCCGCAGAACGGGCGGATGGTCATCATCGAGATGAACCCACGCGTCTCGCGCAGCTCCGCGCTGGCCAGCAAAGCCACCGGCTTCCCCATCGCCAAGATCGCCGCCAAACTGGCGGTGGGCTACCGCCTCGACGAGATCCGCAACGACATCACCAAGAAGACGCCGGCCTCGTTCGAGCCTACCATCGATTACGTGGTGGCCAAAATCCCCAAGTGGGCCTTCGAGAAATTCCCCGGCGCCGACACCACCCTCGGCACCCAGATGAAGTCGGTGGGCGAAGTGATGGCCATCGGCCGCACCTTTAGAGAAGCGCTATGGAAAGGAATCCGCAGCTTGGAGACCGGCCAGGCCTTCGGCTCCGAGAAGTTCGACAAGAACCTGATCACGCAGAAGCTCATCACGCCCACGCCCGACCGCCTCAATTACATCCGGTTCGCCATGGCCAGCGGCCACACCGTGGAGGAGATTCACGAGTGGACCTCGATTGACCCCTGGTTCCTGGAGCAGATCAAAGAAGTGATCGATTTCGAGAAGGTGGCGCATGCCTCCAGACTGGCGCAGTTTTCGAAGGAAGACTTCCGCACCGCCAAGCGATACGGCATCTCCGACACGCAGCTGGCGAAGGCCTGGAACGTCGACGAAATCGCGGTCCGCAATCGCCGTAAGGAGCTGGGCGTCGCCGCTGTGTTCAGCCGTGTAGACACCTGCGCCGCCGAATTTGAAAGCTTCACCCCGTATCTTTATTCCAATTACGAATCCTCCTGCGAGGCCGACCCCAGCGGCCGCAAGAAAGTCATGATCCTGGGCAGCGGCCCTAACCGCATCGGGCAGGGAATTGAGTTCGATTATTGCTGCTGCCACGCTTCCTTTGCGCTGCAGGGCCTGGATGTCGAATCGATCATGGTCAACTGCAATCCCGAGACGGTCTCCACCGATTACGACACCAGCGACCGCCTCTACTTCGAACCGTTGACGCTCGAAAACGTGCTCAACATCTACGACACGGAGAAGCCCGACGGCGTGATTGTGCAGTTCGGCGGACAGACGCCGCTCAATTTGGCGCTGCCGCTGAAGCGCCTGGGCGTGCCGATTATCGGCACCGACCCGGAAAACATCGACCTGGCGGAGGACCGCAAGCTCTTCGGCAAATTACTGGACGACCTCGCCATTCCTTCGCCCCCCAACGGCACCGCCACCAGCGCGGAAGAGGCCTGCGCGGTGGCGCGGCGCATCGGCTATCCCGTGTTGGTGCGGCCGAGTTACGTGCTTGGCGGCCGCGCCATGGTCATCGCCTACGACGAGGAAATGGTCCGGCAATATATGCGCGAAGCCGTCACCTTCTCGCAGGATCGCCCGGTGCTGGTCGACCGCTTCCTGGAAGACGCCACCGAAGTCGATGTCGATGCCCTGGCCGATGGCGACGACGTGCTGATCGCCGGCATCATGGAGCACATCGAGGAAGCCGGCGTGCATTCCGGCGACAGCTCCTGCGTGCTACCGCCGCAATCGCTGAAGGAGCAGACCATCAAAACCATTGAGGACTACACCGTCAGGCTGGCCAAGGCGCTGCACGTGATCGGCCTGATGAACGTGCAGTACGCCATTCAGAACGGAACCGTCTATGTGCTCGAAGTGAACCCTCGGGCTTCGCGCACCGTGCCCTACGTGAGCAAAGCCACCGGCGTGCCGCTACCCAAGATCGCGGTAGGCCTGATGTGGGGCCGCAAGTTGCGCGATTACGGATTCGGAACCGAGAAGCTGGTGGTCACGCAAGACTTCGTGAAATCCCCGGTCTTCCCGTTCAATAAATTCCACGGCGTGGACCCCGCGCTCGGCCCGGAAATGCGCTCCACGGGCGAGGTGATGGGCGTCGGCGTCAACTTCGGCGAAGCCTTTCTCAAGGCCCAGATCAGCGCCGGCAGCCCTCTGCCCGAAAAGGGAACGGTGTTCGTCAGCGTCAACGATCACCACAAAGCCGAGGCCGTGGACGTGGCGAAGCGATTTGCCGAGCTCGGGTTCAGTCTGGTGGCTACGCGAGGAACGGCCGCTGCCTTGCGGGCCGCGGGCCTGCAATGCAAGACCGTGCTCAAAGTAAACGAAGGCCGTCCAAACGCGGTGGATCTGTTGAAGGGCGGATCGATCCAGCTCGCCATTTACACCACCACCGGCGCGCCCGCCTTCTTCGACGAAAAAGCGATCCGCCGCAGCGCGGTGGTCTACCGGGTCCCCTGCATCACGACGATGAGCGGCGCTCGGGCTGCCGCCGACGCCGTCGCCGCCCGCCGCCGCGACCCCATCCGTGTCTGGAGCCTCCAGGAAATCCACGAGCCGAAGAAGACCGTAGCATAAGGCTCCGCGTAACCAATAAAAAACCCGGCGGGAGGTTCAGCCTCCCGCCGGGCCGCGTCGTTCAAATTTGACCCTGTATTGGTAACTTCCTGGTCCCCTTCGCATCGGGGCTGCTTTCACTATATCACTGGATGGTGGCTTTTCGGATGAAGTCGAGCTGCGGAAAGTTCTTTTCCAAATACGGGTTCCCCAGCAATTCGAGCTGTCCCTGATAGGGCCCTCTCCCCTGCGGCGCCCCTTCGCCATAGCCGCTATAGAAGTTCTGCACTACGTCCAGACCAGCGATCACTTTGCCAATCGGCGCGAAACCCATTCCGTCCAGATTCACGTTATCCGCCGTGTTGATGAACATCTGGGTGGTGCGCGTGTTCGGCCCCGCGGTGGCGAACGTGACCATGCCCTTCAGGTTGCTTTGCTTCACCGGATCGTCCTGCAAGTTTTCGTTCTTCCATTTGGCCGTGACTTGCGGATCGGCGGCGATCCCGAACTGCGCCATGAACCCCGGCAGCACACGGAAGAAGCGCGCGCCGTCGTAGTAGCCGCTCTTCACCAGTTCGTGGAACCGGTCCGCGCCCAGCGGCGCCCAATCGCGGTGAACTTCAATGACGACCGGGCCCTTGGTGGTATCCAGGTTCACTTTGAAAACAGTAGGCGCGCCCGAACACCCCAGCAACGCCAGGCACGCCGCGATCACCACGCTCGGAAACACGCTCTTCATCGTCATCCTCTCCCCACAAATGGCATCGTCGTCGCCATCACGGTCATGAATTGAACGTTGGCATCCAGAGGCAAATTGGCCATATACAGCACCGCGTCGGCCACGTGCTGGGCATTCATCCGTGGTTCCACCATGCGGGTTCCGTTGGGTTGCGGAACGCCCTTGCCCATGCGCTCGGTCATTTCCGTGACCGCATTGCCGATGTCGATCTGTCCGCACGCGATGTCGTACTTGCGGCCATCCAGCGAAATGCACTTGGTTAACCCGGTCATGCCGTGCTTGGTCACGGTGTAGGGCGCCGAGTTCGGCCGCGGCGCGTGCGCCGAAAGCGAGCCGTTGTTGATGATGCGCCCGCCGCGCGGCTCCTGCGCCTTCATGATCTTAATGGCTTCCTGCGCGCACAGAAAGGCCCCGGTCAGGTTGGCGCCCACCACATCGCTCCACTGTTCGTACGTGAGATCTTCCATGGGAATGCCGGGGGCGTTGGCGCCGGCGTTGTTGAACAGCAGGTCCAGACGGCCGAACTCCTCCTTGGTTCGCGCAAACAAGGCGCGCACGGCCTCCGGCCGGCTGACATCGGTGGACACCGCCAGCATGGGGCCGCCGCCGGCCGTCGCCGCCGCTGCGGTCTCGGCTAACTTGTCGGCGCGGCGGCCCGCCAGCACCACGGAGTAGTCGTTGGCTTGCAGCGCCAGGCTGACCGCGCGGCCAATGCCGCTGCCGGCCCCCGTCACCACCGCGATCTTCATCGGTCTATTGGAGGACCGGCTCGGCCGGTTGCGGGGCTTCCTGCTTGTGCTTGCACTCGGCGTTCGGGCATTGCCACAGCATCCCCGCCTTGAGGAATTTCTCGATCATGTACGGGCTGCCGCACTCGGGGCACTTCTCCGCTACCGGCTTTCCCCACGCTACGAAATTGCAGGCGGGCCAGCGATTGCACCCGTAAAACGTCTTGCCCTTCTTCGACCGCCGTTCCGTCACTTCGCCCTCGGAGCACTCCGGGCACTTCACCCCGATCGTCTTCTGCTTGACATATTTGCACGTCGGGTAGTTGCTGCACGCCGTGAATTCACCGAACCGGCCGCTCTTCAGCACCAGATTGCTTCCGCACTGCGGGCACTTTTCATCGAGCGGCTGGTCCGGCTTCTTCTGCGGACCGCCAATCTGTTTGGTCGTCTTACAGTCCGGGTACGCCGTGCAGGCGAAGAACGTGCCGAAACGGCCTTTCTTGAGAACCATAGGCCGGCCGCAATTTTCACAGTACTCTTCCTCGCCCTGCTCGGTGAGGTCTGCTTTGTCGACATCGGGCAGATCGACGGTCAATTCGCGGGTATAAGTGCAGAAGTATTCTTTTCTCTTCCACACCAGGCTGGCGCCCTCGGCCGTATGCTCCAGATCCACTTGATAGAAGTCGTTGATTTGCGGGTAGCGGGTCCGAATCGTCTTCAGCCGCAGTTCAATCGTTTTTCGATCCTTCAGCCGCCGCTCGGCTACCGCCTTTTCAAAATTCTTGAGGCCGGTGATGACTCTCTTCGGAATTTCGGGACCGCCGGGAGAGACGACGAAACGGTCGTGTTCGGCCCGCTTGATGGCCAGACCGGGAAACTGGGCCTGGACCTTCTCCAAACGGGTTTCGATGAGCTTGCGCACGCTCTCCTGACGCTTGGCGACTTCCTTCCGTACATTCTCCAAGGCGCTTTCGGTGCTCCTGGGGGAAAAATCCGGATAGCCGGTGCATGCAATGAAGCTGCCGTGTTTGCCCCACTTGATCACCAGGGGTTTGCCGCACTTCTCGCACGTCAAGTTGGTGGGCTTCTCCATCCGCTTGATGTCGGTCATGTGCGTTTGAGCGTGCTTCAGGTCACGCTCGAACTTGCCATAGAACTCGGCCATGGCCTCGCGCCAGTCCAGCTTGCCGTCCTCGATTTCGTCGAGCTCTTCCTCCATCCGCGCGGTATACTTCACGTCGAAGATGTCGTCGAAGCTCTCCAGCAGCAGATCCGTCACCACGATTCCCAGCTCGGTGGGAGTGAACCGCCCGCTGTCCTTGTTGACGTATTCGCGCTCCTGGATGGTCGACAGAATCGACGCATAGGTCGACGGCCGCCCCACGCCGTCGGCTTCCAGTTTCTTGACCAGCGTGGCTTCGTTGTAGCGTGGCGGCGGCTCGGTGAAGTGCTGCTCCGGCTTGATGCCCAGGAAGCCAAGGGTTTCCCCTTCAGTGACCGCCGGCAGGCGATGCTTTAGCTCCTCGTCTTCCTCATCGGCTTGGTCTTTGCCCTCCTGATAGATCTTGAGGAAGCCTTCGAACTTGGGCACGGAGCCCGTCGCCCGGAACAGGTAGTCCAGGCCGTTGTTGCCCTTCGCCGCCACGTCGATGGTGGTCTGGTCGAACAGCGCCGGCAGCATCTGCGAGGCCACGAACCGGTTCCAGATCAGCCGGTAGAGCTTCATCTCATCTTCCGCCAGGTACCTCTCCACCAGCTCCGGAGTGTAGGCCAGTGAGGTGGGGCGGACGGCTTCGTGCGCGTCCTGCGCGTCTTTCTTCGATTTGTAAATATTCGGCGATCCCGGCAGGAATTCCTTGCCGTACCGCTCGGCGATGTAATCCCGCGCGTCTTTCAGGGCATCGTCGGAAATGCGCGTGGAATCGGTGCGCATGTAGGTAATCAGGCCCACCGCGCCCTCTTGGCCCAGCTCGATGCCTTCATACAGCCGCTGCGCCAGCATCATGGTGCGCTTCACGCTGAATCGCAGCTTGCGCGACGATTCCTGCTGCAGCGTGGACGTGATGAACGGCGCCACCGGGTTGCGCTTCTTTTCGCGCGTGACCACCGAGCGAACCTGATAAACCGCGCCTTCGATCTGCGCCAGCACCTCGTCCGACGCCTGTTTCGAGGCGATCTCGGCCGGCTGCTCATCCACCTTGATCAGTCGGGCCGACAGATGCGGATCCTTTTTCGCCGCCAGCTCCGAGTCGATGGTCCAGTACTCGCGCGGCACGAACGCGCGCACTTCCCGCTCACGCTCGACAATCAACCGCAATGCGACCGTCTGCACCCGCCCGGCCGAAAGCCCGCGCCGCACTTTGTCCCACAGCAGCGGCGAGATCTTGTAGCCCACCAACCGGTCCAGCACGCGCCGCGCCTGCTGCGCCTCCACCAGGTGGATGTCCACCTTCCCTGGTTTCTCGAAGGCCTTCTGAACGGCTTTCTTGGTGATTTCGTTGAACATGACCCGGTGGATGCTCGGGCCGTTCTTGCCGTTCTTCTTGTCCTGCAATTCCTCCTGCAGGTGATAGCAGATGGCTTCGCCCTCGCGGTCCGGATCGGCCGCCAGGTAGATGCTCTCCACGTTTTTGGCGGCTTGCTTCAGCTCGGCGATCAACTTCCGTTTTCCCTCGATCACCTCGTAGCGCGGCTGGAAACTCTTTTCCACGTCCACCGCCAAGTCCTTCTTGGGAAGGTCTTTGATATGACCGAGCGAAGCCTTGACTACGTAGTCCTTGCCCAGGTATTTGTTGATGGTCTTCGCCTTGGCCGGCGATTCCACGATTACCAGAGCTTTTGCCATATCACTTTCTTTTCAGGCGCCGCCCGGCGCCTCGTCCGTACGTCCATGATGATTGCAGATTCCCTGATGAAGTTACCATACTTTCACAAAGTTCTTCCCCGGCAGCTGCTTCACCAGCCCCAGCATCTCCAGCTCGAAGAGCGCCGCGATCAATTCGGAAGTCGATGTATCCTGCACGATTTCAAGGAGATGGTCTAAATGTACGGCCGAATCCACATGCAGGGCATCGAGCGTGCGGCGGGCAATGGGCCCAAACTCGGGGCCGAGGCTATTTACTAAGGATGATGGATCCGCCCCCGAAGTTGCAAACTGCTCACCCTGGGCCAGAATCCGCTCCTTTCCTCTCTCTATGAGATGCCGGCGGGATTCAGTAGGCAGTTCCGCGATGACGTCGTTCCAGTCCTGAACCAGCTTTGCGCCTTGTTTAATCAATAGGTTAGGACCCCAGCTCAACTTTGAGGTGATGTTGCCGGGGACCGCGAACACCTCGCGGCCTTGCTCCATGGCCAGCTTCGCCGTGATGGCCGATCCGCTGTATTGCGCGCCTTCCACCACCAGCACTCCCACGCTCATGCCGCTGATGACCCGATTGCGGATGGGAAAGTTCTGCGGAAACGCCGTCGCGCCCATGGGGAACTCGGACAGTATCAAACCCTGGGCTGCCAGGTCGGCGGCCAGCTTGCGGTTCTCCGACGGGTAGACCACGTCCACTCCGCAGCCCAGTACGGCCACCGTGTCGCGGCCTACGCCCAGCGCGCCTTTGTGCGCCGCCGTGTCGATGCCGCGCGCCATGCCGCTCACGATGGTCAATCCGGCGTGGGCCAGATCGGCGGAAAGCCGCTCGGCCGCCGCCAGTCCGTACGGAGTAGGCCGGCGTGTCCCCACCACGCCCAGCATGATGGAGGCGAGCAACTCCACCCGCCCCCGCGCAAACAGCACAACCGGCGGGTCGTAAATCTCGCGCAGCAGCGGCGGATAGCGCGGATCTCCGAGCGCGATCAGCACCGCGCCCGTCTCCTTCATTTTTTCGTGCTGGCCGGCCGCGTCTTCAAACGTGCAGCCGCTCGCGATCGACTGCGCAATCGCACCGCTCAGTCCAGCCGCTTCTAGTTCCGTTCGCGACGCGCGGAAGATCGCCTGCGGCGTTCGGAATCGTTCCAGCAGTTTTCCCGAGGTCCGCGTGCCCAGGCCCGGGATCAGTTTCAGCGCGAGCCAGTGAAGTTCCTCTTCCTGGCTGAGCGCGGAGGAAGAAGCCATGAGGTTTGCGATCTCGACTGTAGCAGCCGACGGCCTTCTTGGCAAGCTGGTCTCGCTTTGCAGCCCGGATCTCCTACACTGGTCACTAGTCTCCTGTCCCAATGGTTCGTGACATAAGTCAACACGGTTGTCCAGGGGCGGTGCGCCTTGCGTATCGCGCGATGCTGTCGAGGATTTGATCCGCGGACCGGGTCCAGACGAAAGGTTTTGGGTCCTCGTTGTGC
>JAIQFS010000021.1 GCA_020073145.1 Terriglobia bacterium | reverse complement strand
GGTTCCTTCGGCTTCGCTCAGGATTTCGGCGCGCGGCTCAGACGCCGCGCAAACGCCTCAAATTGTCAAAGAGCGCTGCCCAATGGGGCTGGGCAGCTTCGAGGGCCGTCTTTGGAGACGGACACACTTCGGACCTGGCACAGGTCGATTCCAATTTTCGCGCTTGACGGATGGGATGTCTGTGATGGCGCACACTGGGTGGATGTGATGAAAAAGGTCAGCGGCCGCCAGCGTTGGAGACGAGTACAGATTTGCCCCGCTCCATTACACGGCAGAAAACCACGTCCATGCAAGCTTCCTACAACGGAGTTTTCAGGCCGAGGTTGGTTAGCCTGATTTCCATGGCGCGGGCGCTAACCTGATAGCGTCGCGCCAACCTTTCCAATGCTTGCTGACCAACACCGCCAGTCTTTTGCATGTCTCGCCCGATGAAGTCTGTCGGCATCAGCAGTTCAGCTGCAAAGGCGTTTGCATCAATTTCCTCATCATTTGTGGAACCGTCGCGTAGATTAATTCGAAAATCTTGGTCCACGTGTAGGCTCATTCCCTTATGGAGAATGAAGTGACCGATCTCGTGCGCAATCGTGAATCGTTTCCGGGAGGCCTCGCGGATGCTGGCTTTTACCGCAACGATCCCTTTCTGGCCGGCCTTGCTGCGGATCAGCGCGCCGTCGAATCCCTTCGCGGAGACTTCGCGTATTCTGAGACCAAGCTCGTGACAAAGCGCCACTAGGTCAAGCGGGTCCGCTTTGACGAATTTCGCGGCGACACAATTGGCGAGCTGGGCGGCGGGTGTCACTGATTACCCTTTGCTGTCATCAGTACCCCAATCCTCCCGGAGTTCGTCAGTCAGCTCATCGATGATGCCTTGGTCATTGGCGTCAAGTTCTCCGTCCCGGTTGCGATAAGCATACCCGGGGTCTTTCACGGCTCCCGTGAACGGAGCCGTGAGCGTATCCACGATCTGCCGGAGCTTCGACGGTGGCAGGTTGTCCAGACTTTTTACCTCCCGTGTGGCGTCAAGCGCAGCTTGGATGTGATCGGGCGGCATTTGGTTTTTGGTACGGTACTCGACCGCGGCCTCCTCCGCGAGCCTGTGAATGATGGCCGTGGAGTTCGTGTTGGGGGCGAGAGCCTCATAGAGCATGTCGAGGTCTTCATCGGCCATCTCGTCCGGAGCGCCGAAGAGCCTGTCCAGCAGGTCACGCTCCGGGTCTGGTTGATTTGGCTTGTTGTCGCGCGGCATAAATTTCCTTTACCCCGTCGATCGCTAGCAGGCGTTCCTTTAATTTCGAGACCTGGCGGGGCGTTTTTTTCAATATCTCTCCCAATTCCTGATTGACGTTCGGCCCGCCCTCCACGAGCTCAGCGGCCGTGAGAAGATCCTCCAGTTCGGCGTCGCCACGGACCGAGCTGAATAGTGCATCCTTGATGTTGGTCTTCGCCCTTTCAGGAGCTGTTGTGCGAACGCTCTTACCGGGTGGCGGAGAGAAGTCTGGGTCATCAAGCGAGCCCCCAACGTGCTTCTGACGGCGCAGGCGGTCCACGAGTTTGTTGTGAACGACGGCGCCAAGATAGGTTTCGAGCTTCCCTTTGCTTTCTTTCCAGCCGAGGCCGTTCGGAGACTTATAGAAGTCCTTCAGAACTTCGGCAACAATATCTTCGCAGTTTTGGCCGTCAAAAGTGTCCGGCCCTCCGTAGTGGCGGACGACGCCGGCTGCCTGGACCAGCAGCACTTTATAGAGGCGCGTCCAGTCTATGTTCTGGAAGCGATTCACCGTTGCTCGCTTTCCCCTACGGGTGGCCTGGTCCCATCTCGTCCCTCACTGCCTATACGAACGGCCGCCCCCTGGTTCCCCCCGAAAATATTTTCCGCGCTTCGGGGAAACGCGAACGCCCTCATTCGAAAGATCAATAAGGGCCTCTGTACGACCCCGATGCTGAGGGCGACCGCCTTTACGGCGATCGTAGCCTCGGTTCAGTTTAGACGAAGGATACCAATCAATTATGCATTTTCAGATGATGCGCATCAAATCCGATCCGGCCGGTAAAGACCGGGATCGTTGGAGAAACACAGCCACGGACCCGGCGATGGCTCCCGCCAGCGGCGTCGAAAACAGAGGACTATGAATTGCGAAATCGAGTTCCTGCCGGTCGGCGACGGCTGCAAGCCGGGTGACGCCATCGTGGTGCGGTACGGAGACGCCAGCGCTTACGAAATCATGGTGATCGACGGCGGAAACCTGGACTCAGGGAAGGCGATCGTCAGCCATATTCGAAAGTACTTCGGCTATGACGCCGTCGTGACCCATGCTGTCGTGACCCATCCGGATGCCGACCACGCATCCGGCATGCGCGAAGTGCTGGACGGGCCGACGGTGAAAAATCTCTGGCTGCATAAGCCGTGGGAATTCGCCGAGGCCTCGCGGCCGTACTTTCTGGACAAGCGATGGACCGATCAGGGTCTGACGCAGTTTATTCGAAAGGAATACGACATCGTCAGCGAACTGGTAGAGACCGCCGAGAAAAAAAAGATCCCGGTGGTTCAGCCCTTCGCCGGCATGCACATCGGGCCATTCCAGGTGGTCTCGCCCTTCCAGGGTGTCTATCCTTACTTTATGCCGCAGTTCGACCGCACGCCTGATCCCGATCAGGCAGCGATCGAGGCAGCGGGATTTTGGATCGGGAAGCCGCCAGGTGCCTTCGCTACGTTCCTCGAAAAAGCCGCCGCCAAGGTCCAGAAGTGGATCGATGAGAGCTGGGAAAACGAGCGCCTAAAGGATGGCGGTCGCACGAGCGCCAGCAACGAAACCAGCGTCGTCCTTTATGGCGACTTCGGACCGGGTCGGCGTGTACTGCTGTCAGGAGACACCGGCATCTGGGGCCTGAACATGGTGAAGTGCTTTGCGCAGAAGAACGGCCTCGCGCTTCAGGATTTCATGCTCGTCCAAGTGCCCCATCACGGCAGCCGCCGGAATGTCGGACCCACGATCCTGAACGAAATCTTGGGGCCGATCAAACCGAAGGATACGCCGGCGCACTCGCAAGCGTACGTATCGGCACCAAAAGATGACGACACGCATCCCCGCAAGATGGTGCTGAACGCTTTCATCCGGCGCGGGTACGGGGTCGCCGCAACGCAGGGCCGAAAGATCATACTCTGGGGCGGCTTCCCGCGGCGGCCGGACTACGGCGGTCTGGATAATCTCCCGTTCTCGCCGAACGTCGAGGACTATGACTAGGACGAGTGATGGCGCGGAGGCGGCGCCGCGCACGGAAACCGGAAAATCGCTGAAGGACCAGTATCGCTGGCAGCTCTGGATCATCGTCGCCGTCAACACGCTCTTTCTGTACGGCGTGGTCCAGGCGAACGCGATCAAGGTCGACGGGCTGCGCGCGATCTTCACCGACGCGCAGAACCTTCTGCCGGTAGGGGTGGCGCTGATCGTGGCGGCTGTGTTGAATGGCCTACTCAGCGCCGAAGCCAAGGCCCGGGTGGTTTTCCTTCGCTGGCATCATGCGCTGCCCGGACATCGCGCATTCAGCGAGCATGCTGCGCGAGATCCGCGCATCAATGCCGCGGCGCTCAAAAAAATCCACGGCAGCCCGTTGCCGACGGATCCGGTGGAGCAGAACCGGGCGTGGTACCGCATGTACAAGTCCATCGAGAACGATCCGGCCGTTCGTCAGGCGCATCGCGACTACTTGCTGATGCGCGATTACACCGGTCTATGCGCTCTGTTCTTCGTCCTCTACGGGGCGGCCGGCGTGTTCTTCATTCCGTCGATGAAGGTCGGCCTGATTTACCTCGCCGTTCTGGCGGCGCAGTTCTTCCTGGTCCGGCAGGCTGCCGCAAATTATGGGCGCCGGTTTGTCACGACCGTCCTGGCCCGGAACACTGGAAAGGAAGTTCCTGTCGCGAAGCCGGCGAAGACCACGAAGCCGCGCGTGCGCAAGGCGAAGCCGGATACCGCGAGTGATGCCGGAGCGTGAACACGTCTCGACTGACGCTGAGAGTATCATAAGCATCATAGACCTTTCCGGCCCGGCTGTCAGGTAGTCGAAGAATCCACCCTGCTGGAGACGTTCTCGCGTCCATGATGGGTCAACCTGAATTTGACACGAGGACCGGAGATCAAGGGCTCGCCGTGCTTTTTGCCTTTGCGGTAGCGCCTCTTTCCGGGGGTGTTAAGCAGACGCGCCGCGCAGGCAAGGCCGCGGCGAACTCTTGCCCCGTTCATCGAAGGCCCTAAACTGCCTCGACGGCTGCAATACGCTGGCGGCAACCGGATCTCGCTACAAAAGTGCTGGCAGACGAAGCTCCGTCGAATCGACATTGGAGCGACGTATCTCCTCCACAACCATCGCGGCTAGGTCCAGGTGGCGTTCTAGAATTCCCAACCCGCTCTGTCCGGATCGTCGCTCCACTCGGAGAAAGGCCTTCAGTCGGCGGGGTCGAACCCGACCAAACTTGGAACGATGAGTCGGCATCGCACTGAAAAGTTGCGGTGCACCTTGGCCCGACGCGTATCGACGGATCGGTGGGGTTGCGTCGAGTTGACCGCTCTCGCCCAACTTCCAGGTCGTGCGTGATCCGCGCGGAATCTGGCTCCCTACCTCGGGCCCCAGCCACTCCTGCCGGCGGTGCCATCGCTTACACTCAAACTACATGCTCAACCGGGGCTATGCCTACACCACCATCATCAGCAGCAAATACCATGGACAAAGCCTGCTCTCCCATTTGGCAAGCCTTTACCCCCACTCCACCCCACAAGCCTGGCAACAAAAACTGAACCACGGCGAAGTCACCCTCAACGGCGTCACCGCCACCGGAAGCGATTCGGTCACTTCAGGCCAAACCCTTGTCTGGAACCGTCCACCCTGGATCGAACCAGACTGCCCGCAGCACTTCGAAGTCCTGTTTGAAGACCTCCATCTGCTGGCCGTCAACAAACCCAGCGGGCTGCCCACCCTCCCCGGCGGCGGCTTTATGGAAAACACCCTCCTGCGCCTGGTGCAAAAGCGAATCCCCCACGCAAACCCGGTCCACCGGTTGGGCCGAGCCACCAGCGGCATCGTCCTTTTCGCCAAAACACCGCAGGCGGCCTCTACTCTCTTCGCAAACTGGAACACCCCCAAAATTCAAAAAATCTACCGGGCGCTGGCTCAACACATTGCACAGCACGACGCCTACGAAATCCTCACACCCATCGGCCTGGTGCCGCACCCGCGCCTCGGTTCCGTGTGGGCCGCGAACCCCAGTGGCAAACCGTCAAAGTCAGTGGCAACGGTGATCTCACGCAGCGTCAGCACCACCACCTTTGAGGTGAGCCTCCATTCGGGCCGCCCGCATCAAATCCGAATCCATCTGGCATCCATCGGCCATCCTCTGGTCGGCGATTCTCTGTACGGCGTGACCGGCCAGCCTCTGGAAAATCTCCCCGGCCTCCCCGGCGATGGAGGATATTTCCTGCACGCCCAATTTCTGAAATTCCACCACCCCATCACCGGAGAACCCATCCATCTGGAGGCAGCGTTGCCGTCCGGATTCTCAGTGCATCCGTAGGTTCCCGGCGGGAATCCAATCCGGGTGGCCTGTTGAAACCTGCGCCCGTCATTCACTCGTAACGTAACGCGTCCACCGGATCCAGGCGTGCCGCTTTCACGGCCGGCCAAACCCCAAAGAAGATTCCCACCCCGACCGAAACGGCGAAACCGGTGATCAGCGCCCAGACCGGCACTACCGAAGGCAGTGAACTGACCAATGCGCCGATCACCACCGTCGCCAGAACCGAGAATCCAATGCCGATCATTCCGCCCACGCCGGTCAGAGTGACCGCTTCAAATAAGAACTGGATGATGATGTCCCGCCGGCGCGCGCCCACCGCTTTGCGCACTCCGATCTCGCGGGTCCGCTCCGTCACGCTCACCAGCATGATGTTCATCACCCCGATCCCGCCGACCAACAGGCCGAGCGCGGAGATGGCGATGGCAATCATTACGATCATCCCCGTCACGCTGTCCAGCTGCTTGACGATCTGGTCGGGCGTGCTTAAGGTGAAATCGTCCGCATCGTGCGGACCCAGGCGCCGCAGCTTGCGCAGGGTTTGCTGCACCTCGTCATAAGCTTGTTGGCGCAGGCCCGGCCGGGCTCTGGCGGTCAGGGTAAAGCGATCCACCTGCGGATACCGAGCGCTCGCCGTACGGAACGGAATGCTGATCTGCGAGTCGACCGGGTTCTGGCCGAAGAAGCCGCCTTTCATTTTCACGAACACGCCCACGACCGTGTATTCCGCGCCGTCCAGCAGAATCGGACGGCCTACCGCGTTTCCGCCGGGAAACAGCGTCTCGGCGATGGCGTGTCCGAGGATGGTCACTTTCGCCCCGCGGCGGTCTTCTTCCGGGGTATAGTGGCGGCCAGACTCCATGTCGCGCGGGATCGTCGCAAACGCCTCGGTAGAGTCGCCCACGATCGAGAACTGATCGCTATCGACGCCGCGGGCCTTGACGATCAGCGGCTTGCCACCCATGACCGGCGGTATGAAAATGCTCTTTGCCACCACCTGCACGGACGGGCACAGCCGGCCGATCGCGTCCGCATACTCGGGGCGAATCGGCCGGCGATGGCGCTCTTTCGGCGGTCCCTGGTTGTCGGGCCCGCCGCCGCTGAACTGCTGGACGAAGATGTTGTCCGGACCCAGTTCCTCGAAGAAGACCACGATGCCTTGGCGCAGCCCCGTCAGCAGCGAACTCACGGTCACCACGGTGGCGATGCCGATGACGATCCCGACAATGGTGAGCAGGGAGCGCAGCCGGTGCGACGACACGGTGGAAAGCGCGATGGCGACATTCTCTCGAAAGCCGATCCTCATCGATTCGCCTCAAAGCGTCTACTCGGCCCTCAAAGCCTCGATCGGATTCAAACGGGCTGCGCGCACCGCCGGATACCACCCGGAGACGACCCCGACAATGCCCGAGACGGCCAGCCCCAGCACCGCGTATTGAAGGGTGATGGTGAGGGTGAGGCCGGCGAGCCGGGCCACCAGCATGGTCAACGCCGCGCCCAGCGCCACTCCGATCGCGCCGCCCAGCCCCGCCAGGATCACCGCTTCGATCAGAAATTGCCTGCGGATGTCGGTCCGTCGCGCACCGACGGATTTCCGCACCCCAATTTCGTGCGTCCGCTCGGTCACGCTCACCAGCATGATGTTCATGATCACAATTCCGCCCACCACGAGCGAGATCAGGGTCACCGGCACCACCACCGCCGAGATCATCCCCACCAACTGGGTGATGAACGACTGCATGGCTTCGGGCGTCAGACTGTCGAAGCGGTCGGAGCGCCCGGGCCGGGCGTGAAACCGCGCGCGCAACGCCGCCCGCGTGACGTCCAGCGCGCTCTCGACACTGAGATTGGTTCCTGGCCGCGCCCGCCCGAAAATCGCGATCGATTGCGTGGAGCCGTACATTTTGACGAACACCGGGAACGGGATGTAGGCGGTGTTGTCCTGGTTGCGCCCGAACGCTGAACCCACTTTCTCCAGCACTCCCACCACGGTGAACACCCGCCCTTGAATCTTCACGGTGTGGCCGGTCGGACAAATGTTGGGGAATAGGGTATCGGCCGCCTCGGAGCCGATCACCGCCACGGGTTGTGCCGAGCGCTCCTCCTGGTCGGTGAAGAACCGTCCATCGGACAGGTTGATTTCCCGCATTTCCGGGAGCACCGCGGCGACGCCCAGAATCGAGGCGCCCTCCGAGCGCAGCATGTCGCGTCGAATATCCTCGACCCGCTGGTTATAGGCGCTATAGAGGATCCGGTCGCCGGTGTATGCCTTGAGGTAGGTCAAGTCGTCGGGCCGGATCGGCCGGTTTTCTTTCAGCTTGGCGAAGTACTCCGAACGGGAAACCGCGTTGGCCACCTGCGCGATCAGGAACGTTTTGCCGCCAAATACTTTAGAGGTGCTCTCCGTGGCGTAGGTGCCCAGTCCCTCGATGGCCGCGCCCACCATGACGACACTCGCCACTCCGACGATGACGCCCAGCAGCGTCAGAACGGTGCGTAGCTTGTGGGCCCGGATGGAATCGATCGCCAGCCAACTGGCGCTGCCGAAGTTGCGCCAGTACCGCATCAACGACGCCGACGAACGGTTAGTCATGGGCCTGCAACTCCAGATAAGACCTTTATATCGTAATTCGCGGCGGATTTCCTCCGGCTCGCCATGCCCTACCATCTCAAGACAGAGCGTAGCGGCACGGCCGGGCCGCGGTCCGTGCTTAGTCGGTGCGTTTCTTCGCTGCCGCCGCGAGTTCCTCTTGCCTGAAAAACTCTTCCAGGTCCGGAAAATCGACTAAGACCACCGTCCCGTCGCATTTCAGTCCGAAGAGAGTCGCGGGGGGATTCACCAGATACGCCTTGCCGCAAACCAATGCGGGGGGAGTGAGTTGATTGTGCCAGTGTGGGGGTGGGACTCCGTAGGTCACGATCCCGTCGATTCGATCGTTGGTGATTGGATTCTCCGGCCCTGTGTCCCAAACCAGTTCGTTGTTGGCGAGGGAATCATAGCGATAGACCGTAATATTATCCAGGCTGACGCCACCCGGTTGCGGACAGTTCGCTTCGTGGGAGAGACAAATCTGGACGGTCCCACCTTCTTTATGAGCTTGCAGATGCCAGGGTGGCTGCGTCTGACAGCCAGTCAAACAGGAGACCAGGCAGGCCGCGAGCAGTGCGGAAAGATCGAAGTCCCTGCGTTTCATCGGCACGTCAACCCGGGTCTGAATTGAGCCGGATCGATCACCAGGAATGAGGCTATCACATTAGAGCAGCCGCACCCGGATCACCCCACCCGGATCAACCCACGCGGATCAACCCACCTGTATCAATCCAGTTGATGAAAGACTCGGCGCGCCTCCGTTACAATTGAGTTCTGTGCCGGCACCCAGGTTGGGCTGCTGCAAGAACCAGTTGAGGCAAATCGGGATGGGTACCCAAATGACGAAGTTGGCTCCCAATGCGGTTGGGGAACGAATTCAGACATACGCGCGGTCGAGCACCTACGAAATCAGCAGCATGACCAATATGGCCAATGTGGCCAAGGAGATGGGGGACAAAGGCATCACCATACCCGCCCGCCAGGTGTTCTCCATCGTAGACAAGAGCAGCGAGCCGGGCACGAAGGACGCCGATCGCGTCAAGACCATTGAGCGCGCGGCCCAGTTGGTCAAGCTCGGCTTCCGGCCCATTCCGCACATGGCGGCTCGCCGGTATCGGGACACCGCTCACCTCAAGACCATTGTGCAGGCCCTGCTGGACGTAGGCACGGACGGCTTCCTGCTTCTTGCCGGTGACCCGCGCAAACCCGTCGGCGCGTTCCAGACCGCCATGGACCTGGCGGATACGGGCCTGTTTGACGACCCTCGCGTGAAGACCATCGCCTTCGCCGGCCATCCCTACGGCAACCCCAATACCAGCCGGGACAAGACCAGCGCCGAACTGCTGCGCAAGAATGTCTATGCGGCCGCGCATCCGGAAACGGAGATCTTCCTATGGACGCAGGTTTGCTATAGCCCGTCGAAGTTTATGCGCTGGATGAAGCGGCTGGACCAGGAAGGCAACAAGCTGCCCGTGCGTCCTGGCGTGATGCTGGGCGACGTGCGGGCCAAATTCGCCTTTGCCCACGGCAATTTCGTGGCCGCCCGTCCCACGCACGAACAAATTCGCGGCTATTTTAAGATGCTGCAAATCGGCGCGGCCCAAGGCATCGACGGCATCGGCAGCCTGGTGGCCCCTGTCCCCACGTCCTTCATTTCCAGAATGGCAAGGGAGTCGGCTTCGGATCCACGCATCTGCGCCATGCACTATTACTCCGGATTCGGCGCCGCTGCCGTCAAGCATGCCCTCGAAGTCAACCACAAGCTGACGGCGGGCCAGTTCACCGTTTCCGGCAACGCCCTCACGCTCCGGCCGGCGTAGGGGGCAACGCTTCCGGTTCGAGGTGCTGGGGCGCCAGGTGGCTTCCCGGTTCGTAAACGTTGCAGCGTGACACGCCAAAGCAACGTTTCAATCGAAGAACGAGAGTTCCTTCATCGGGTAATGCTTGCGATTCCGGGTCCAAAGCAGGGCGCGGTTGGCAACGGCGGTTGCCGCAATCAGCGCATCGCCCAACTCGACACCGTGGCTCTTCCGAAACCGTCGCAAGTAGTCTCCGGCGCGCCGTCCGGCCTCCGTGTCGACTGGGGCGCACACCAGCGCGCCGAACAACTCTTCGAGACGGCCCGATTCGGCGGGACGCGCTCCCGCCCAGAGCTCGGCCTGGTTCACCGGGGAGAATAGGATGAGCGCGTCCGACCGGCTCAGGTCCAACCACTTGGACACAATCGATTCGTCTTTTCCGCGAGAGACTTCGATCAGGATATCGGAATCGACCAGGACGGTCACCGGTCCGTGAGCCGATCCAGCCGGCTGCCCCGGCGCAGGCGGCGCACTTCCACGCTCGCGTCACGGTCTTCGGCCCGAGCCTTGTGGATACCAACGATGCCGCGCATCGCCGCCCCGCGCCTCTCCAGGTTGCCGATGTAGCGCTCCCGGGCAGCCTGCCGGACCAGTTCGGAGATCGTCGTCTTCTCTTTCTGCGCCCGGGCGTGGAGCGCGCTCCAAAGTTGGTCGTCGAGATAGAGCTGCGTCCGCCTCATGATGTATAGTATACATCGTCGGCAAGCGGCTTGGATTTGGCCCCGTGGCGTCTCCGCGTTCCTCCTGCGCAAACCAGTCTGCCGCCAGGGGCGTTTTCCGCTACCGTTTCCGATTCGCCGCCGGCGCCAGCGGCGTCTGCTTGGCCACGTCCTCCGGCAACGCAAATACCTGGATCGTATTCACTTTGCGCGCGGACTGAATCGACTTGTTGTATGCAGCGACGCCTGCGGTCAAGAGGCCATCGCCCGTGTTCACCGCGATGTATTGACGGCCGTTGATGGCGTAGGTAATGGTCGAGCTGGCAATCGGGCCAGGCAGCAGCTCATCCCACAAAACCTTGCCCGTTTCCTGATCGAGCGCGCGCAGGTGCTGCGCCAGATCGCCGAAGATGACCAGATTGCCGGCGGTGAGCAAAATGGACCCGTTGATCGGCGCCGGCCCTTTGAAAATGTGATCGATCTTTCCGGTGGCCGCGTTGATCTTGGAAACGCCGGAGAGCTCGTCGAGCTTCGAGGGATCGCGTACGACGCCGTTGTGGCTGGAACGCTTGCCGGGGTCGCTGGTCTTCTCTTCATTGCAGGCGTCCACGAACGGCACATACAGCGAATTGGTGAGAGGGCTGTACCCTTGCGCCCAGTAGCTCCGCGTATTGAAGAAGCACACGACGTTGGTCATGTTGGGACGGGGCAGCATGGCGCTTTCGTTCAAATACGTGATGCCGTTCTCGTCCACATTCTTCAAGAAGAAGTTGGGCACGTCGTAGGGCCAGGGGTTGGCCCACAGGAATTCGCCCGTATGGCGGTCGAGCGCAAAAACGCCGCCGGATTCCCCGGTGGCCAGAACAATATCGCGGCGCTCGCCGGCCTTGATTTTCTTGTTGAACCACTTGGCGGTCGCCGGCGTGGGATTGAGCGCCGTCGAGACCAGGACGCGGTCGTTGGTCCAGTCTTCGTCCCAATCGTCGCCGGGCAGATGTTGGTAATACCAGTTCAGTTTTCCGGTATCGGCGTTGATCGACACCGTGGAATTGCTAAACAGATCGGCGGGGGCGTGCGTGGGAATCGCGTTGAAATCGCCGTTGTGGCGTTCGAGGCGCGTGTTCGGCGTGGGGTTCGCGATCCCCCAGATGACCGAGTTGGTGGTGGGGTCGTAGGTGCCGGAGAGGCCCCAGGGGCCTGTGGTGCGCTTATCGTCGGGAAGGCCGCCCCAGCTGTCACCGCCCGGCTGGCCGGTTTCGGCCGCGGTCATGAACTTCCACAGCAGTTTGCCCGTCTTAGCATCGTGCGCGTCGATAAAACAATTTTCGTGCTTCCCGCCACAGGCGCCTCCAGAAATCACTTTGTCTCCCGCGATGACGGCCCCTTGGGTGGCGCCGCGGGTTTCGGTCTTGGCCTGCCAGCGCAACTCGCCCGTGCGCGCATCGAGCGCTTCGAGGTAACTGTCGGGCGAAGTCCAGTACACCATGTCGAAGCCGATGGCGATGGTCTTGGCGCGCGCCCCGCCCTTGATGTTGTCGGGCATCGTGCGTTTGTGCTCCCAGATGAGCTGGCCGGTGGCCGCATCGAGGGCTTGAATGACGGCTCCGGGTCCTTGCAGGTACATGACGCCGTCGTGCACCAGCGGGATGCCTTCCTGCGCGCCCGCGCCTTCGGTGACCGACCAGGCCAGCTTGAGTTGGCCGACATTGGACTGGTTGATCTGCTGTAACGGCGAGAAGCGCTGCGCGTCGTAGGTGCGGTTGTACATCAACCAGTCGTTGGGGCTGGGGTTCTTGAGGGTGTCCTCGGTGAGCGGCACCAGGTTGCGGCCGGCCTGTTGAGGTCTGGCGGGAACCGCGAGGAACAGAGCGAGCGCCAGCGAGGCGCACGAGAAGCAGGTCATCAAGTGTTTCATGGGTCGGTGCAATTATATCGATTCAGAGCGCCGCTGTGGAAACGCCGAGGGCGACTGTCCCGCAATGACGCCGAGGGCGACAAACGCCGAGGGCGCGGGACGCCGGGCCGTCGCGGGCTGATCTGCGCCGTTTCTGCATCACTCTGGTTGATGGGAGTAGTTATCAGATCCGAACGGTTGACACGACTGTAAGACTCCGAGGTACAGTAACTCTACAAGGTGGGATGAGTGAATGCGTGGCAGAGGTCTGCCCGTTTCGTTCACCCGTGTTAACGGATTGCAAAGGGAAATCTTCATGAATCGAACCTCGCAAGTTGCTGTGCTTCTTCCACACCGACCCGTTCAACGTCAACTGCCATTGCTTTGACCCGACTACGACTGTGGTCCTCAACCCGGCCGCCTGGACCAACGTTCCCGATGGCCAGTTCGCGGCGAGTGAAAGCTCCATTCGCTCGTTCCGGGGCATCCGCATCCCTGTGGAGAACGCCAACTTCGGCCGCAACTTCCGGATCAAAGAACGCTACAATCTGAGCATTCGCGCGGAGTTCACGAACATCTTCAACCGCCTGCTGCTGCCGACGAGTGCGGCCTCTCCGGGCGGAGTCAACCTCGGCAATTTCAAAGCCCAGCCCACGACGTTCCCCAGCGGCGCCAACAAGGGCTTGTACAGCGGCGGTTTCGGCACCATCGTGACACCGTTCACCGCCCCGGGCATCACCGGAATGCGCGCCGGCACGTTGGTCGCCCGGTTCCAGTTCTAGTCCGCCTTCACACGGAGGGGCGCGCGAAATCCACGTTCCGCGCCCCTTGCAACCTCCACTCCAACCGCACGTAGACCGATCGGGGAGCCTGGGTGGGTTCTCCGCGAAGTAGCGCTCATGCTCTGATTTCGCCCACGGCCTGCGGGAGTTCGCGCAGGCGGCGTATTGGGGAGAACACCAGCCACATCGTCGAAAGGAGAACTCCGATTGCGCCGATCAGCAGCGCTCGCCGCATTCCCAGGGCCTGTGCGATCGCGCCGCCCGCCAGCGCGCCCAACGGCAGAGCGCCGTAGAAGAGCAGGTGCATCGCCGCATTGACACGTCCCAGAAGACGATTCGGTGTGATCGCCTGCCGTAAACTTCGTGCGCTGATGGTATAGACCGGCCACGCCAGGTCACCCAATTGCGCAGCAACTAGAAAAGCGGAGCAGACGGCCACCGATCCGTGCGCCACGGGTATCAATAGCATCGCTATCCCAATCACCACCGCAGAGCCGATGAGAGTCCGGCCGAAACCAAAGCGGCGCACCAGCCACTCTGCCAGGAAGGCGCCAAATAAGCCGGAGGTCCCGCCGATCGCGATGATGATGCCTAAAAGGGCAGCGGTCAACCCCAGCTCATGAATCGCAAATAAAAAGTACAGACTACTCCCGAAGCCGAGAAAGAACGCACTGGTGGCTGTGCGACCGGCCAGGGCGCGGAGCAATGGATCGCGCCACGACGCGCCCAGACCCTCCGAGATCTCACGGCCGATCTGAGTTTCCAGGTTGCGCGTGGGCGCCGGCTCTGGTTTGCGGATCAGCCACACGGAGATGGCGGAACAGAGGAACGACGCAGCGTCGAACAGCAGGGCCATGGGCGCCGTGATCAACTGGATCAGGATTCCGGCGACGCTGGGTCCGGCGATCTGCGCAATCGACTCGGTCAAAGCCAGCCGGCTGTTTCCGGTAAGGATGTTCTCGCGCGCGATTAGTGAGGGCAGATACGCCTGGTAGCCCACGTCGAACAGGACGGTCAGAATGCTGCTGGCTACCGCAACCAGGTAGAGGTCTCCGATGGTCAGCCGGTGCAGCATCGCTGCCAGCGGGATGATGCCGAGCACCACGGCGCGCCCCAGGTCGGCGGCAATCAGGATGGGCCGTCGACGCAGACGGTCCACCCAGGCGCCGGCGAACAGGCCAAATATCACGACGGCCACCGCTCCCGCGCCGGAAAGGAATCCCATCTGAAGAGGCGACGCTTTGAGGACCAGCACGGCAGTGAGGGGCAGGCCGACGCCAGTGATGTTGGATCCGATTTGCGAAATCGTCTGGCCGATCCACAGCTTGCGGAAATCGGGATCGAGCCTGGGCCCGTTGCCCGGCATTTCCCGAGTGTCACACAAGTGGATTGCACAGTTCATCATCAGTCGCACGTCGACGGCTGAATGAACGGACGGGAACAGCCCTAACCCGGATCGTTCACACTATAATCGGTGCATGCACTCAGTGCAGTTCGGTCGGCTCGTGATCGCGCTTGCGCTTCTCGCCTCGACATCCGAGGCACAGGGGCGCGGCGGCGCGGGCACTCCGGCGCTGAAGCCGCAAGTCTATGCAGCCTTAGGCCAGATCATGAGGGGCATTCTCTTTCCCGCCTCGAATGTGATCTTCGCCGCTGCGAAGCAAAATCCGGCCGACGTGAAGCCGGCAAAGGATCCGTCGGGAGCGACGGATCCGCTCGACGGCTCCTATGGAAGATGGGAGGCGGTCGAAAACAGCGCCTTGGCGATCGCCGAGGCCGCCAACCTCCTGATCCTTCCAGGACGGAAGTGCTTGAACGGTCTGGACGTTCCCGTCAAAAACTCCGACTGGGCCCCGCTCGTTCAGGGGCTCCGGGAGGCATCCATGACTGCGTACAAAGCGGCCCAATCCAAGAATCAAGACAAAATGGTGGATGCTGCTGCTACGCTCAACGCCGCATGCGCCAACTGCCACGACCGGTATCGTGTGTCGAACGACTTGGTGCCGCAGGTCGAGAAGCCCAACCTTGCGGATCGCTGTAAGTAAGGAGATGGGGCGAACCGGACGTCGGCGGAACGCACTCATCGCAGCACCGGTCCCATGTGACGTTCATGAATGCTGAAGGGGTCGCATTACCGCTCCGACCACCTACCTCTTCACCACGAGAATCGAAAAGGAATCGGGCACCATCTTCCCTCCATAGCCGGCCACTCCAGCCCTCGGCGGCCCGGCCGGAGGCAGAAAGTCCGCGGCGAGCAGCAGGATGCGGTTGGTCTTGCTATCCCACACCATCTGCTTGGCGCTGTCCTTGGTCTGCACGGTCGGCTCGATGGCAAAGCGCGTGGGACTCGTTTCTTTCACAATGGTGAGCGTCCCATCGATCTGCGCGCTATACGCTTCCTTCGTCTTGGCGTTGAAAATGGCGGAATCGGCGGTCGATCCAATCGGCAGGGCATCCAGGATCTTTCCATCGACGGCACTGAGGATCACCATCATTTGCGGCGCCCGGCAGCCCGCGAACAGAATCTCGTTCTTTAGGTCCAGCGCCAGCCCGGAACACCTTCCGCCCTGGGGCGCCGCGGTATACCGCGCGGCCACGGTGAGAGCCTTCGCGTCAATGACGGCGATGTCATTTTTGTCGCGGACATCGACATACACGCGCCCTTTCCGATCTGTGGCGGCCTGCTCGGGCTCGCCGCCCAGATCGATCGTGCCCAGCACGGAGCCATTCACCGCGTCGATCACCGTCGCGTTCGGAGCGACGTGGCTGAAGATGAAGACACGCTCGGTAAATGGATCGAACAGGATGGCATCCGGCCGGCCTTGGACGTCGATGGTCTTGATCGTCTTCAGCGTCTTCGCGTCCCACATGACGACGGGCTGACTGCTCGCGAAACCGTGTCCGGACTTCGGGTCGACGACGGCGCCATTCGCCGCCGCGTCGGGAATTTCGCCCGCTGGCGCCAGCGTGTCCAGATTGAAAACGGTGATTCGGCCAGGGCCTTTGCGGGGGATGTATAACCGGCGTCCTTCGACATCGGCAAAGGCTGTATCGAACGTGCCTTCGCCCCCGATCTTTACCACTTTGGAAACCTTGTACGGCCCCTCTGCCAAAGCCCGTTGAGGCCATCCGGCAGCCAGGGAGAGCAGCACACCCGCCGCCCCGAGTATGCAAGTTGTTCGCATCGCGACCCCTCCGCGGATATTCTACGGAAGTCGCCGATCCAGCTTCCATAGCCCTTTCGTCGTGCGACCGACATTTCGTTCAGCGGGGCCTGGCATGGTTGGGCAGAGTTCCGAACGCCAGCCCCTCCCGCGTCCCCAGTCCCCTCCATCCCTCGTTATACTTGCTCTCGAATGGGTGCAGATTCTGGTCCGGTGCCGTTTCCAGCGAACGTCGAGCTGCTGCGGCGGTTTCTGACGCATCGCGACGAGATCGTCGAGAGCATCGAGGCCGTTCTGAACGCCCAGCGCAAGCCCATGGCGTACTTGCAGGATCACGCCCGTCTGTCCCGCGATTTCGAGGCATGCTTCTTGGCACGCACCGCGGCCACCGCCGGCCACCGTCTTCGGGGCCATCTGGAAGAAGCGCATTGGGCCGCGGGATTCCGGCCTCGTCCGGTTTCGGATCTGCACAACGACCTCATCCATCCGGCGGAGATGATGATCCGCGCCTTCTATTGCTGGCAGCAGACGCGGTGGCCGGGCCGCAACGGCCGCCTCCACTACGCCCACACCCTGTTCAACCTGTATGTGCTCCGGTGGCTCCAGTTTCTGAGCATGCGCCTGTGGGATGAAGACCCGAACGGCGAAGGCCCGAGCAGCGCCACCGAGCGGTTGTCCGAAATCCAAGCCGTGCTCGATGCGCTCTGGCGAAGCTCACCCGCCGGTCAGCCCGCGCTCGTGCGCGATGCGCGCTGGCTCGTTCCCTTGGCGCAGAGCCTGATTACCGATGAGTTGGCGCCCTATTTCGAGGTCGCTTGGCATGTCGCGGAGACGCTTCCGGAGGCGGACGCGCTCGAAATCCAAAAGGCCCATGTGCGCCTGATTGGCGGGCATCTGACCTCACAGATTCGGTACTACTGCTCCAAGGACAGCGTGCCGATCCACGACCCGAGTGTGCTTCTTCGCACGCGCGCCTCCAATGCGCTTGATTTCGCGCTGCTGGTGCAGGGTCTCGTGGCGCTGCTCCGAGCCTATGACCGCGCCTTGCAAAGCGGTGAGGAGCCGATGCGGCTCCGCCTGGCCGGCGCCATCGGTCAGGGCATCTCCGCCGATCCCGAGCTGTTTCTGAATCGCATCGACCTGTTGCGCGCGTACACCATGATCGAGCACGTGTTCCTCGACGCGGATGGCGGGTATTCGCCTACGGGACACCGGCATTGCAAGCTGCTCCAGGAATACGGTGCACTCATGGACCGATTGATCCGGCCGCTGCGGGACGATTTCCCCCGGTTTCGGCCCGTGGACGGCCGCTGTTCTCCCTACGGAGTGATCTTCGGGTTGCCCACCCATCTCATCGAGCACATGGCGTTGAAGGCCGTGGAGCACGATGCCGAAACGCGATTCAGCCTGGAGGACGTCTTTGAGGACGACGTCCTTGGCGATGGGGACCGCAGCGCCGCCAAGCTCGCCTGGGTGAACGGCTGGCGGAACTTGCCCCACATCGCCCCCCAAGTCCGACGGTTGTACGACTACCCGCACCCGTTCGCCGAAGAGGTTTACGGCCGCATGGAGAGCGAGCTCGAACGGCGGGGCGGTTCCAAAACCGGGCGCCTGCTGATTGTGTCCAGTGACGACCCTCAGACCGATGCGAACGTGTCGGCGATTCCGGAACTACCGGCCCGCTGCTTCGCCTCTTCGGATCGCCAGATTGTGGCGGCGCACCAGGCGGAGCCCTCTGACCGGGCGGAACTGCTGGCGGGGCGGCGGGAAGGGCATTTCCTGGTCAGTTACGAAACGCCAGGCGGCTGGGTGGCTCTCAAGAAGGACCTGCTCACAGAGGTCCTTGGCGCCGGCCGCGACGCCAGGATGGTCGGCCTGCCCCGCGACGCCGCTCAGGTGTTGCGGCTCATGGCCGCCGGTCTGGTGATCCCCGGGAACGCGGCCGATCCGGCGAGCCTGCCGTCCTCGATCGAGAATCCCGGGCCTGGAGATTGACCTCGGCGCGCGAGCAGCGCTCCGGTCACGCGCTACGGCGCCCGTGCTCACTGGCTTCGGTCATGATACAGCCCAATCGCGGTTGAGCCGTTTTCCGATGAGCCCGCTTTGCCCGCTACCCCGCCGGCCGGGAACTTCTGGACAGACGATGCCGTCTAAAACGGGAGCTGTTGTGGAAGAACCGACGTATGATCTTGCGTCCCCACGAGTTCTGTGGGGGGCGGCGACACTGACGTCCGCCGTCGTCGCCGTGCTGGCCGTTCGCGCGGTCGCCGTTCGCATCCTTCACCCCGATCCGGCGTTCACGCCACTCAGTCTGGGTTCTCCCATCGTCGCCACCATCGTCTGTACCATGATGGCCATGTACGTCTTCGTCGGAATGGCGTCCCATCCGAACCCGGTCCGCACTTGGCGTCGAGCTTCGGCCGTGGTCGTGATTCTGTCGTTTGCGCCGTGCATGTGGTTGGCGAGTTCCCACCTGATGGGCGGAGGCTGGCCCGAGGCTCTCGCGCTCATGACGATGCATCTGGCCGTGTGGGCGATTTGTGCCACGGTCTTACCCTGGCTCGCGATTACGAAGTACCCCCGCCAGGCGCGGCCCCCGGATCGTCCGCTCTCGATCCTCTAAATTTCCCGGGTGGCTTTGCGGGAGGATTTCAAGTTTCCGGCTTTGCCGGCCATGCGTTCAAGGGATCCAGGCTCCGGATGGACCTGACTTCGGGAAGGAGGCGGCCTCATCAGTGTCGAGGCGGGCTTGTGCCCTGATAACATTCACGAAACTGTTGTTCGCTAGAGCTGAAGCAGAGCTCCGCGTTGCGCGTGAATGTGCGCTCAATCGTTCGGATCACTTTGCCGTCGGCGGCCTTCTGTCGCACTACGGTCCGGTAGTGAGTCCCATCGTCGGATAAGGTTCCGGTTCCTTCGCCGTCCAACCAGTACCCGTCCAACCTCGGACCCGTAAACCCTTCGTCCTGGTTCCGGACTCCCTTGAGCTTCACCGTATGAGCGCCGATGATCGTGCAGCTCTCGGAAAAGTCGGTGGCAACCCCCTGAGTGTTCCGGATCGGATAGAAACTCCCGTCGCAGCGGAAATCGAGGTACAGCCGATTCTGGGGTGACAGATTATAGGCGATGTGGTATCGGATCATCCCATTTCCGAGGTCTTCAAAGACGTTGTACAGGCCGACAGAGTTGGCGGTTCGGTCCTCTCGCCACTCGCCGATGCGCGGGTCGCGCGGCTGCCCGTTCACACTTGCAGTCCAGAGACAGGTGGCCAGCATGAGGGCAACCCCATTCGTCTCCTTCAAACGACACCGGACCTTCGCTGGCCTCATAGACAGAGAGTATGCGGGACCACGGATCGATTTTCCATGACCTAAAAGATACTGCTCCGCCGCTTCCGATTGGTTTGTGGTTTGGAAACTACCCCTCTACTTCGGCGCCGGCAACACCGGCCAGTTCCCATCGTAGGGCGGCCAGTTGGGCACTAGCGCCTCCTGGTCCGGGTAGAACATCGAGGAATAGATGGCCCGCAACTTGCCTTGGTCGATCACAAACCACTCGCTGAACTGATTGCGCCGCATCGCTTCGCCCGGCTTGCGCAGGAACACTCCCAACCCCAGGACCATGCCGGCTTCCTCGTCCACGATCGGGAAGCGGCGCGCCACCACCGCATAGATGTTCCGCATCGCTCCTTCGTTCATGCAATCGGTCTTGCCGTTGAAGATCCCGGCGGCGTTGGCCGGCGCATTCGCCGGCGCGTCGCGCTGCGTCGTGGACACGCCGTTCTCCAGCCGCACACAGCCGGGATGCGCGATCATGATGTGCCCGTCGCGCGCCGAAAGCGAGTCAAAATAACTGTTGGTGATCGCCATCAGGTCCTCCCGCGACACCCGGTCGGCTTTTGGCACTACCCGCTCCGCGGGCGCATGCGCGGCCAGGTATTCGGGATCCCAGAACGCGGCGCTGGCCTGCGCGCCCGCTCCCACACCGATCCCCGGGTCGCCTTTTCGCGCCAGATACCATTCGGCCTCGGCCACTTTGCGCCCGGCTACCTTCAGCCGGAGCGTCACCACCGCTGCATTGCCTGAGGTCTCGTCGAGCGTGCCGAAATAGCCCGCATTCTCGGTCACCGGGTCGAAGTAGCGCCGCTGCACCTTGCCCAGCGCCTTCGCCGTCTGCCAAATGCCCTGGCCGGGCCGCCGCACCACCGCGTTCTCGGTCTGCCGGTATCCGGGCGTCAATGGCGCCGCGGATGGGTTGTGTTCCAGGACGGCTTTCAGGTACTGGTCGAGCACGCCATTCAGGCAGGCCCGGTCGCAATCGGCGGCGAATGCCGCTGGAATCCAAAGGGTCGCCCCGAGGGCAAGAAGCAAGGTACGTCGCATGAGGAGCATTTTACCCGAACTAGCGGAGTCACCGCCGCCGGAAAGTTTCTGATCCCTTGGCCTGCCTATGGCTTACCGCCAGAGAGCGCATTCCCAGACCGCGTTTGCACCGGTGCCCACGCGATAATAAGGATGTGAGAACCTCAGGGCAGCTCCGCGGCGGCGTCCGTCCGGGCGCGGCGCCCTCAAACCGGAGCGAAACACGTCGTTTGGATCCAATCGAGACGATCGGGCAAGCGGCTTTCGTTGCAACGAATGTTCGGCGGATTCCGAAACGATCGTTTCGAAGAGGGGCGAAACCACGGGCTCCCCTCGATTCGTGATACCTTCGCCAAGAGGCTCAACCTCAGGAGGAACCTCTATGCGTAAGTTATCCGCCGGCGCGCTGTGCAGCGCGCTCTCGCTGGGTTTGGCCATCCCGGCCTTCGCCGCTGACCCGGTCGCGCCCGTCGCCCTCGACCGCGACAAAATCGCCGGTATCGGCCTGATGGCGATTCCGCCGGACTCCTTCAAAGACATCCTCGAGAGCGGCGAGTTGCATATGCGGGTGGCGACGCTCTTTACCGGTAAAGAGCTGCGGGTGGAAATCTTCGAGTCGACGCCGGCAAAAACGAATCACCGCAAGCGGCCGACCGACGGCGACGAGTTCGTCTACGTGCTGAGCGGCAAGCTGATTCTCACCGAGATCAACGGCACCAGGCACGAGTACCGGCCGGGCGACTCTCTGGTGCTCCCGGTCGGCTACACCGGCACCTGGGAGATGCAAGGCAACTACCGGGAAATTGCGGTGGTCATACAAAAGGGGCGCTAGTTCGCGACGCCCCGATTCCTTCCGCCGGGATTACTGCTGATTGGCGGGCGGCGCTGCTCGGCGTGGGCCGCCGCGGCCCGGGCCGGCCGCCTGCAACAGGTGGGTCATCGTGTGAACCCATCGCAGTTTGCCGTTCTCGACGCGGAACAGGTGCGTATCGGGCGCTCCACTTCCGCCGTTGGGACCGCCGGCGCCGAACGTGCAGAAGGCCACCACCGATCCAATCGTTTCATCGACCACGAAGTGCCGGTTCGCGATGTTCACCCCGCTCGGTACGCCGACATCGCACGAATCTTCCGGCGCCCCCTTGCCCGTATGCATGCCGCCTTCGGTGCGGTTGCAGGGGTACCCCCAGGGCACCAGATCCTTCTTTCCTTCCAGGAACGCATCCAGGTACGCGCTGGCGGCGTGCACCAGCGTGTCCCGGGTGTCGCGTTTCCCGGTGGGAATGACGCCCCAATCTTCGGAGGACGTGTACTTCAGGTAGTTGTCGACGTTGAATCCCCAGTACCCCGTCGTGGTCCACATCATTTCGATCTCGGCGATCAGCCCGTGATTGACGCGTAAGCGCGTGCCGAGCGCATACGGGGCGTCCTTGTCCCCAACAATCATTTCCGTGTACGTCTGGCAGGTCGCGGTATCCAGCAGGCTGCGCTGGTGGTCGATCTTCATCGCCTTGTGGATCAGGCCCTCGTCAATGTTCATCGGCTTAAAGTTCTCGACGTATCCGAGGCCCTTCGCCAGCGGAAGCCCGGCAACGTCGCCCTTGGTTTGAGCGGCGAGGTAGAGATCGGCTGCGGCCTGGAGGCCTTCCCGCGTGCACGAGATTTGGGCGTAACCGGCGGCCGGGGCCAGCAGCGCGCCGGCCAGCGCCATCCATGGAAACAGGTAACGATTCATTGAAAATTCTCCTCAGGTTGCAGCCGAATGAGTTGTATCAGGAACTAGCGTACACAACTTTCTCACGCGCCACCTAATTGTGCGGAGCTTCCACCCGCGGAGGAGGCGGAGCGCCGAACGGCGGTGGCGGCGCCTCCGGCTTGGGCATCTCGGCGGTTCCGTCCAACGTAAAGACGAACAACAGAGGCGGCGTATCCACCTTGGCATCGGTCGGCCCGACCGTGGTGGCGGGCCGGCCCATCCCGCCCAGGAACGCCACGTATTGCTTGCCGTCGATCTCGTAAGTGATCGGCGGAGCCATGCCGGCGCGGCCTGTCTTCAACTCGAACAACTTCTCGCCTTTGTCCGCGCTATACGCCAGAAACCGGCCGTCATTGATCACCTGGAACACCAGATTGCCCGCGGTCGCCACGGTCCCGCCTCCGATGCCGCCCCCGCCGCCGGTTCGCCACACCATCTTCTGATTGACCGGATCCCAGGCTTCCAGGACTCCGCGATCCGGCGGAGGCTCGGGGCCAATGATCTTCATCGAGTTTGGCCGCGGAGCCGGAAAACTCTGCGCCAGGCCCGTGTGGCCGGTTTGCGCCGGGATCACCACGTCGCCGGCCTGAAAGGTCCACGTCGCGTAGGTGGCTGGAATGTAGACCAGCCCCGTGCCGGGATGGAACGACATCGGCGCCCAGTTGTGCGCGCCGCCCGCGGTCGGGTATATGGTCACCGGCTCCTTGTCGTAGTAGGCTTCCGGATTGATCATCGGCCTGCCCCGATCGTCGATGCCGCGCGCCCAGTTCACCTGCACGAACGGCTGCGCCGAAATGAATTCCCCGCTCACCCGGTCCAGAATGTAAAAGAAGCCGTTCTTGGGCGCCTGCATGAGCACCTTGCGAGCCTTGCCCCGCACCGTGAGATCGGCCAGGATCAACTGCTGCACGCTATCGAAATCCCAGTTGTCGTTGGGGGTCGTCTGGTAATGCCACTTCAGCTTGCCGGTGGATGCGTTGATGGCGAGAATTGAGCAGGTATACAGATTGTCCAGATTCTGCGCGCCGCGGAATTTCTGCACCCACGGTTCGGCGTTGCCCGTGCCGACGTACAGCAGGTCCGTGGCGGGATCGTACGCCATGCCGTCCCACACCGCTCCGCCTCCGCCCATTTTGTAAAAGTCGCCGCCCCACGTCTTGGCCGCGGCGCGCTGGGCTTCATCTTCATAGGGCTTCGAGGGATCGCCCGGCACAGTGTAAAAGCGCCACAGGCGGTGTCCCGTCGCGGTGTCGTAAGCGTCGATCAGACCGCGCGTCGGATGGTCCCCTCCGGCGGTGCCGATCACCACTTTATTGCCCGCGATGCGCGGCGCCATGGTGACGCTGTACCAATCCTGGGTGTAGCCCAGCCGCGCTTCCCAGGCGACTTTGCCCGTGACCGCGTCGAGGGCCACCAGCCGTCCATCGATCACCGGAGCGAAGATGCGTCCCTGGTAGATCGCCAGGCCGCGATTCACAATACCGCAGCAGATCTTCGGCCGCACGGTAATCTGGTTGATCTCGGGGTCCCACCGCCACAGCTCCTTGCCGGTGCGGGCGTCGACGGCGAAGACCACGCTCCAACTCGTGATCCCGTAGATCGTGTTGTTCCAAACCAGCGGCGTTCCTTCCTGGTTGCCGCCACCCGCGCCCAGCGTGTAGGTCCAGGCCAGGCCCAGACGATTGACGTTGGTCGTGTCGATTTGCTTCAGCGGACTATAACGGGTTTCGCCCTGTGTGCGTCCGTAGCTCAACCACTCACCCGCGTGAGGATCGGTCGGGCTGCCCGCGGCCCGGAGTGCGGCCGCATCGATCTCCAACGCTTTCGCGGAGGCCGGGGCTTTCGCCGGCTGGCTCGCCCCCGGAACGCTCCAGCACAGCCCCAGCACAAAAAGGGTCAAAAGTGGTTTACGCATGGCTCTCCATAAGCTAACAAAAATCAGGGCCGGGCTTCAGCAACAGCCTTACTCCGCCAGCACTCGATGCACGAACTGGACCGCCATCGAACCTTCGCCCACGGCCGAGGCCACGCGCTTGATGCTTCCCGACCGGATGTCTCCCACGCTGAATACGCAGGGCAGGCTGGTTTCGAGAAGGTACGGGGCGCGGCACAAACGCCATTCCCCGCCCAGGTCGACGCCGGTCTTGATGAACTGCTTGCTGTCCAGCGCGACGCAGCCGCCGAGCCATTCGGTGTTGGGATTGGCTCCGGTCATCAGGAACAGGTGCCGGATCTCCCGGGTTTCCGCCGCCCCCGTCTGCACGTCGCGCCAGCGCACCTGTTCCAGATGCGATTCGCCGTCGAGTTCGTCAATCTGGGTCCACGGCTTGAACGTGATCTCGCGGCACGTTTCGATGCGGGAAATCAGGTACCGCGACATCGAGTCCGCCAGGCCGGGTCCGCGAACCACCAGGTACACGTGTTTGGCAATAGTGGAAAGAAACAGGGCGGCCTGACCGGCTGAATTCCCTCCTCCCACGACGGCGACTTCTTCGTCGCGGCAAAGCACGGCTTCCACCTGGGTCGCGCCGTAATAGATGCCGAGGCCTTCGAACTGAGCGAGTTTCGCCAGATCGAGTTTTCGGTATTGCGCGCCCGTGGCGACGATGATGCTGCGGCCCTGTACCGATCCGCCACCCTCCAGGTCGACCGTGTACGGCGGGCGCTCGCACCGCAGAGCCCGGGCGGCGCGGGCGATCAGGATCTGCGCGCCGAATTTCTCCGCCTGCACAAAGGCGCGGCCGGCCAGTTCCTGTCCGGAAATTCCCATGGGGAAGCCGAGGTAATTCTCGATTCGCGAGCTCGATCCAGCCTGCCCGCCCGGCGCGTTGCCTTCGATGACCAGCACATTCAGGCCTTCCGAGGCGCCATAAACCGCGGCGGCCAGCCCGCTTGGGCCGGCCCCGACCACGATCAGGTCGTACACGTCCTGTTCGTCAATCCCCGTGTTCAGGCCAAAGCAGGCCGCGGCTTCGGCGTTGGTCGGATTGCGAAGCACTAAATCGCCGCGGCAAATCAGCACCGGGATGTCGCTGACGCGAACCTCGAAATGGTCGAGCACGGCCTGGATGTCGGGATCGCGGTCGACATCGAGATACGTGTGGGGATGGCCGTTGCGGGAGAGAAAAGACCGCAGGCGCAGCGTATCGGCGGAATGGGCGGAGCCGATCAACACCGCATCTCCCACCGAATTGGCGATGAGATACGCGCGGCGCAGCACAAAGGCGCGCAGGAAGATCTCGCCCAGAGCGACGTCGGTCTGCATGATCCGGTGGAGGCAGGGCCGGCCGAGTTCCAGCACTTCACTCGGCTCGCGCGCCTGGCACCTGACCAGGCTGCGCCGACCCGAGAGCTGGTTGATTTCACCGGTGAACGTGCCGGGCCCGAGAACCCGAAGCACGGTCGCGTCCCCGCTCGAAACCCCGACGATTTCGAGGCTGCCCCTCACGACCACGAAGACGCCGTGGTTCTCGTCGCCACGGTCGTAGAGCACTTCACCGGGCTGGGCGCTCCGGTGCGTGCCGAACGTGGCGAGCCGTTCGACTTGCGCCTCGGCCAACCGCGGAAACATGGCGTCGATGGGGTCTGGAGTTTCCGGCATGGCCTTTCTCGCGGGATGCTACTCCAGAAATAACACAGACCGCAGGTCCCAGACTTGTCGGTCCAGGAAGAGACTGGCCCCGCCGGCCGGAGAGGCCTCAAGTTTGACGGGATGGTCGCAACTCTATGAGAACTTCAGCGCCCAGGTCATTGATGCCCGGGGGGCGCCAAATTGTTCATTCGCAGGTACTCCACCATCTGCCCGTAGTGATCCCAACTGTGAGAAAGAAAAATCGTCGCTGCATCCAGGCGCGTAGTCCGGAGCTTCTCGACGTAGGGATCTCGTATCTGTTCCAGCAGGTTGTCATTGGTCAGGGTTCCGATGGCCCTGTGTGCGTGCGCGAAGGCATCCTTCAAGTACTTCACGACATCCTCTTTGCTGGTCACATTCCTCGGACCTTCCTGATCCGCGTGCGGGAGCATTGGTTCGGCCAATAGCGCAACCGCGACTTCATTGAGACAGAATGCAATGTGTCGCGCCTGTACGCCGAATGTTCGCGCGTGAGCGAATGCCCCTTCCGTCGGGGCGAACCCAAACTTGCCGGCTGGCATCGTTTCAACGATTGCCATCACTTCACCTTCGGTTGCGGCCAGTTGTTTGTCGAAGATTTGCCTGGCGGTTTGGGACGCGTCTGCTCCGAACATCGGTAGAGCCACGAGGCACGTAAGAATCCGAAGACACGTATTTTGCATAAACAGTGGTCCTTTCTTGTTTCGCCTAAGGCTGCTGCTTGTTTCCGGGCCGCTTGTCACCTCAGGCCCGCCAGCGTAACAAACTCAACCGACTGTACGGCTCCTAGGTCCAGCCTCTCCGGCCCGCCGAAACGATTGGCAAGGTACAGTACTCGAAAATCGGTGAGCAGCGACATTCGCTTCTTCGTGCCATCTTTCATGACAAACAGAGCGTCGCGAGACGTCGTGTCCTGGATTGCGGCCAGAACGTCGAACCAGGTCCTCACCACCGAATCGGATTCAGATCTGGCCTTGATCGCCGTCCTGGAACAAATGCTTCGGGTGCACCCGACGCCCTCCAACTTGACCGTGCGCGTCGTCCCGTCGCGCATCGTGATTCTTGCCATCCATCCGGACAGGTGAGGACTCGCGGAGGCTTGGTCCACGTCGATGGCCGGAGATGGCCCACTCTTTCCGGAACTGAAAACAGCGATGGCAAGACCCGCCACGAGGGACCCGGCTCGAAGTAAGTTCTTCATGGTGTGATTCTTTCATTCAGTACAGCTTTGATATCGCCTTCGTACTCGCTCTTCTGGCAAAGGCCGATGTGCGTTGCGGCAATCCGCCCCTGCCTATCGATAACGAACGTCGTGGGTACGGCTTTGAGCCCGAAGAGATCGGCAATCCCTTGGTTGCCAAGCAGGATCGGATAGCTGATGTTTCTGGCGTCTGCGTAGGGCCGAACCAAGCTCCAGCCGCCGTCATCGAGAGCAATTCCGAGAATTTTAAAGTTGCGATCTCGATAGGTCTTCTCGAACCCGAGGAGCATCGGAATTTCAACCCGGCACGGAGCACACCAGGTAGCCCAGAAGTTCACCAGCACAACATTTCCCCGAAGCTGCGATAACCGCACGGGCTGACCGCTCGCATCCTCGAGCGCGAAATCGGGGGCCATGGTCCGGTTTCCGGGTTTGACATAGACGTTACTCGGAGTCGGGCCCGACGCGCCACCCGCGAGAAGTTCCCGGATCCATCCGGTTCCGCTCACACAGGCGGAGACGCATCGTTCGGCGAAGGCGCGTGGGCCCGGCATGGCCATCAGAGAAAAACAAGTCGCCAGGACAGCTGCGGCGGCCCAGGTCCACCGCCGGCGGCTCCCGGTTGTTCCGCTCGGCGCGCGAAGCAGCGCCAGGCCCCTGTGCAGGTCCGGCTGCCACTCCTCGTGACCAAGTGAGGCCATCTCATGGTCCACCCACTCGGCGACGTTGAGTTCACGTTTTGGATCCAAGTCGCGGGGTTCCATAACGCCTCGTGTACTCCTTTCGAAAGGTCTGTTGCGCGCGGCTGAGCAGCGTTCCAATCGATGCAGGATTCAAGTGGAGGATCGCTGCCAATTCCTCATAGGTGAATCCCTGGCTTCGTAGAACTAAGAGTTCGGCCTCGCGCGGTTTGATCGTGGCCAACAGCAGCCGGACTCGTTCCTGCTCCTGTCGCGCTGCTAAGAGTTCCTCCGGCGTTGGTGATCCCCGTACGAAAGAAACCACTCGTTCATAGCGGCTCCTGCGTACTTGGTGACGCAATTCGTTTAAGCCGCTGCGCACGGCAGCGCGGTACAACCAGCGTTCGGAATTCTCGGCGTCTGTGATGCGCCGTGCGGACCACTTTAAGCAAACCTCGACGGCGAGTTCTTCAGCGCGCGCTGGATCCCGAACCACCCGGGCGATCACCTGGGCCAGGCGGGTGTAGTGTAAGCGGAAGATCCGCTCAATATCCAGCCACTCTTCATTTGGCTTCATCTGCGCAGCCGCTTGACCCAGTGCGTCCACGTTGCTATATCACCGCCCACGCGAGTTTTGTGACAGCCTTGCACAAATGTTTCCTCGTCCGGGCCCTCGCCCAAACACCTTCTTTGGCTTCAATGTCTTGACGAAGATGCCCGACTGTTTCTTCAGTATTTGATCGCTCAAACCGGTGATTCGACACGGCTAGAGAGGCGGATGTTCCGACGGATCATCTGATTCGAAGAGAGCCGAATCGCTGGGCCATTCACCGGCTGACGGCATCGCCATGTTTGTTTATTCTCGCCGGGCACGTACTTCGGCCACCAGAACCAGGGGATTCACAGTTCGGGCGTTGCGATAGGTGCGCAGCAGAATGGGATGGGGAAATCCGGCGGTTTGAAACTCCTGGAGGAAGCCGCCCGCTTCCTTGGCCCCAGCGATTCAGGCGAACCAATTCGATTCGCGGCCCCGCTGGTCCGGCGATAACGGCTCCCGCACGGTCAACTCGGCGGAAAAAACTGTTCCGCCCCGCTTCACCACGCGGCCAAGTTCGCGGAAAATGGCCGCTCGGTTGGGATTGAGGTTGAAGATTCCATTGACCAGCACGACGTCAATCGAGCCATCCGGTAGAGGGAGTCTTTCCGCATCAGCCTGACCGAATGAGACTCGTTCCGCTCCGGCTTCAAACTGAGCATGGCGCGCGCGTTCCAGCATGCTGAAACTGAAATCTATCCCCAGAACCTGTCCCCCGTCACCAGTCCGCTCCGCAGCAATGAACGAATCCAGGCCCGCGCCGCATCCGAGGTCCAATACCCTCTCGCCGCGGGCGATCTCTGCAAAAACCGACACATTGGACACACCCGTAAATGCCTCGACTGAAATGGATGGGACGCGGTTGAGGATCTCCGCTGAGTAGCCCACCCCTTCCGCAAAAGTGCGGCCTACCGGAAACGGGTGGCGGCCCTCCGGATGGGCCGCCGCATCCGAATAAGCGGCATTTACCTTCTGGCGAAGCTCCAACGCCTGCGTCATGCGAGACGGAATCCTGGAGGGCTCTCCCTAATGTTATAGTCGCACCCAATTCAAAGCAGTGGAACCCATTGCCGGAAATATAATGGGCTGGCTTACCGGTGGATCGATGGAACGGTGGTCGGTCCGCGGAATTAGAAGAGTGGCCAGGAGATTCGCCTCAAGGCACTCGAAATTGCCCTTTTTCCGGCGGCGTGACCGCTTTCTCCTGGGGACGCGTGAGTTGGGGGATCCAGTCGTACGGCAGTCGGTAGGCTCGATAAACCGAGTTGGTCGATCGGGCGCCGCTGAATACGGGATAAATGTATTCCCACACGATCGTGCCCTCGGTAGTTACCTCGAACACGCGGCCGCCGGGACCCTCCGTGATGAGGGTGTTGCCATTGGGCAGCCTCTGCGCGCCGCTGATATTGGTCGCGAAGAAAGTAGGCGCGGTGTAGGACCAGACGAGCTTGCGCGCGACCGGATCGATCTCCAATACGCGCGAAGTGGGCCTCGCATAAATCCCCTGTCCATTTAAGGCCATGGAACTCGGCTTTCCGTAGCCGCTCGGACCGCCGTTATCGAACACCAGGATGTTGCCCGCGCCCCGCAGTCCTTTCGGAATGAAATGGGCGTTATGCTGGCCGATGATCTGGCGAATCGCGCGCAGTTCCGGCGAGGCGCTGAAATCGGGTCCCAGTTGCCAAACGATGGAGCCATCGCGGGCCACGATCGCCAGAAACGACGATTCGCGGCTGCTGACGATCACGTTGTTCGGCGCAAAGCGCTGGTCGCCGTCGTCGTACCAGTGGTTCGGCCCCACATAGGTGGCCGAGTTGATGTGCAACCAATCGAAGGAGGCGCGCGCGGGCGCGGCATTGGAGGCTGGGACCGAGGCAATGGCGGCGCGGGCGTCCTGGTCGAAATGGAATTCGTCGATGTGATCGCTCGCCACCCACTCCCAGACAATCTTTCCATCCCAGGAGACCTCGAGCAGGCGGTCGTCTTCGAGCATCCTGCTGGCGTTCACCTTGGGCTGCACCCGATTGGTATGGGTCAAGATCAAGGTGTTGCCGCCCTCGATGCGGGGCGTCACGCCGGGCGAATAGTAACCGGCGGGAAAATCCTCGCGCTGCCAGTCATGGTGCTGCCGGGTGGCCCAGATCTTCTTTCCCTCGCGGGTTTCGATTTGCTCGTTATGGTCGAAACGCCAGAGCACGTTACCGCTGAAATCGCGCTCGACCAGCTCGAGCGATTCCTGGTGCGGGGGATTGGCGCCAGCCGCCCCTTCGATGACACCACCGGGAAATATACGCGCCGGGCCGCCGGCGGAATTGACATAGCCATCCCACTGCTTGACGATGGCGCCGTTCATATCGATGACCACCGCGGCCTGAGTGCCCAGGGGCGAGAGAACGGTATAGCCGCTCCAGGCGCGGCTCGGATCATAGATCGTCGTTCCCGTCGGGTAGACGGACGGCGCCGCCAACACGATCGCCGATACCAGGGCCGGCGCCACACACGCAATCGCTCTATTCCACTGCGTCATCAGAGTTCCCATTCCGCCAAGCTGGCCCCGCCCGGGCGCGCGGCCTTCGATCCAGTCTACGCCATCGTGGGGATCGGACCGCGCCTGGGGGTGCAGGCAGCGGCCCGTTTCTAGCGTCAGTGGGGTGCTAGAACTGAAACCGCGCGACGAGCAGACCGCTGCGCGCCGGGGCGGGAGCGGCGGCGCCCGTTTGCAGGTTGCCGAAGGTTCCGAAGCCACCCGTATAGAGCCCGCCTGCCGAGGTGGGAACGGCGCTGAAATTCGCGCCGCCACTGGACGGTTGCGGCAATCGCAGCCGATTGAATACGTTGTTGACCTCCAGCCGGATTTGGAGGCTATACCGCTCTTTGAACCGGAAGTTGCGGCTCAAGTTGGCGCTCTCGTTCGGTTGCCGGATGCCGCGGTAATAGCGGATGCTCGACTGATCGGCGGCCCACTGGCCGTTCGGCACCGGCGCCCAAGCGAGTGGATTCAACACGTCCGTCTTGGTTGGATCGTAGCAGTGGCAGTTGATGTCGAGCGGCTCGGGGTGAACTTTGCCGCTCAAGTCGGTCCAATTCACGGCGTATGGGCTCATGCCTGCGATCAATTGAGCGCCGCCCGGACCGCGTCCCAGCCAGTCGCTAATCGGTTGAGCGGAGCCGGCGGCCGGGCGCCCCAGGATCGGCGCGCTCTGGTACTGCGCATAAACGCCGAGGCCCCAACCGCCGAGCGCGTAGGATACCACCGGGTTGCCGATCACAGGCAGCCCCTTCCGGGCCCGCGGGGTCTGATACTCCGCCGAGAAGCGGAACTGGTGCGGAAGGTCGTTGGCGGAAAGATTCTTGCCCAGGCCGGGATTGAACACGTCGGGGGAGCTCAACAGGTCGAGCGCCTTGGAGAACGTGTAGTTGCCGTTTAAGGTCAGCCCGTGCGAGTAGCGTTTGGTCAGCGTGACCTGGAGCGCATCGTACCAGGTCTTGCCTAAGGGGGCTGCGGTCGGGTTGATCGAAGTGTTGTACTGCGGGAAGGGCCGGATGGCCTGGCGCACGGTTTGACTCCCCGGGAAGCTGGCCCACGGCAGGATGAACCCCTTCCCCGCCAGGGTGTTTTTCTGGGCGGTAGTGAGATTGCCGACCTGCGAGAGGAGCAAGGCGCGGTCGTTCGGATCACCGACATTGAAACCGTATTTGGCCAGCAAGGCTGGGCTAATGTCATTGAAGCTCGAAAGCGCGGCGGCCGGCGCCCAGGTGGTGCGGTTCCCCACGTACGAAGCTTCGACAACCAGGTTCCTGCTGATTTCTCGCTGCAAGCTGAGCTGCCATTGGAGCTGCCGCGCCGGGCGGCCCGCATTCGGATCGATGAGCGCGGGGGCGCCGATGACCGTATTGGGAGATTGTCCGATCGCGGCATTGTAAACCGGCCACTGCGGGCTGATGCTGAAGGGAATCCCGGAACTGAGCTGGAAGATCTGCTGGCCGAATCCGGGCGCGCCGCCGGTAGCGTCGTTGGTGATCCCTGCGCCAAACCACTGGGGGTGGTCGTACACGACGCCCACGCCGCCGCGCAGCACGGTCTTGGAATTCACCTGGTAGGCGGCGCCGAGGCGCGGGCCGAACGCAAACGGATAATTGTGAGCGAAGCTGCAGTTGCAATTCGCCTCATAGACCAGACCGCCCGGTAGTCCGGCCGCCGACGGGTTCGGCGTGATCAAGCTCAAGTCGCCCAGCCGGCCGTAATCCTCTTTGTTATACGTGCCGTAGTCCCAGCGGAGGCCGTAGTCCAAGGTCAGCTTGCGGCTGACCTTCCAGGTGTCCTGGACATATAGCGCAAACTCATATCGATGGGTGCGGTACACGGCCGGTACGGCGACGTCGACGGCCTGCACGCCGCCCAGCATGAAGTTCGCGTAGCCGAAGCCGGTGTTTCCCTGGGAGAGAGTCACGGGCTGGAGCGCGGGTTGCGCCGTGACGCCGCTGCCCGTGGGCGCCGCGATGCCTGCAACGACGCTGGTGAATGCGTAGTTGCCGGCTGTGTTGGTGAAGACGCTCGCCGGGTAGCGGGGCTCTCCCCACTCCGCCCCATACTTCACGGCGTGGTTCCCGCGCACTTCGGTCATGCTGACGGTGGCGGAGGGACGCCGCTCGCTGCCGAGGGTGGTTTGCGCCGCTGCGCCGGTTGTGCTGAAACCGCCCACGGTCGCCGAGGACCCCGACACGAAGTTCGGGAACAGGCGGTTCAAGGTCGCGCCCGTCAATCCAAGGCTCTGCTGCGCGTTGTAGTCCAAGGTCGGTGAGAAGTCCTTGAAATCGAACCGCACGAAGCCGAATCCCACATGGAGCACGCGCGTCGGTGACAGGGTGTTGTCGTAGTTCAGGCGGGTTTGGGTTGAGTTGTGGAAGGTGCCGCGCGCCGCTGTGATGGTGGGGGGGAAGCCTTCAAACGCGCCGTTGCCCGGCGTGTACTGGGCATTGGTCTCGTCATAGCTCCAATAAAACGAAAGACGGGACCTTGCGGTCAAGTTGTGATCCATCTTCACCGATGGCAGAGTGGAGACGCGCTGGGAATGGAACGGGCTCTGGAAATTGTTCCCCAGGGCGCCGGCACTCGCGTTGGGACCCACAGGGAGTGGAATCAGACCCTGGACCTTGGCAAACACCGGATCCACGTACGGGGCTACCTGGGGAATCGCGTTGTTCGGAAACGGACTGCGGTACTGCAAAACGCTGCCGGCGGGACAGTCGGGGTTACCGGCCCCGCAGGTGACCGATTTGGTGCTGTACGGATCGAAAATCGTGCCGGCCAGAACGGTGGCTCCCAGCGGGTCCACGTAGGCGTGCTGGGAGGCCCCCGAGCCCACCAGGAGAGGGCGGCCCACCCCATTCACGCCGCTGGCGGGGATGAGAGCCGAGAAATCGCCGTTGCGATAGGCCTGCGTGGGAACCGTAGCCGACACGGTGGTCACCAGGGGTTGGGTGCGGAACTGCTCGAAGCTGAAGAAGAAGAAAGTCTTGTTCTTTCCGTTGTAGATCTTGGGCAGGGTGACGGGTCCGCCGATCGTCATCCCGAAGTCATGGCGGTGGTCGGCATCGCGCAGGTGGGTGAACGATTGATGGGCGTTGAGGACTTCGTTCACCGCGTAGTCGTACGCGCTGCCGTGCAACCCGTTGGTGCCCGACTTCATGGTCACGTTGAAGATGCCGCCGCCGACCGAGCCGAACTCCGGCGCAAAATTGCTGGTCTGCACTGCCACCTCTTCCACGGCGTCCGTGCTCGGTTGCGTAAATTGAGTAAAGATCCCCAGGTTACCGGTCAGCCCGCTGTTCTGGCCTTCAATCCGGTACTGCACGCTGTTGGTCGACTTGCCATCGATCACCATCACGCTGTTCACGGAATACTGCACCCCTGGAATCAGTTGGGCCAGGCCATAAGGATCGCGGAAGCCGAACGCCGCGATGGAGCCCACCCCGCCGTTCAAGGGCAGCAGCGGCAGGTTCTGCATCTGGGACACGGTGACATTGTGGGCGATCGAGGCCTCTTCCGTGGTCAGCAAGGACGCTTCCGCGTTCACGGTCACCGAGTCCGTGGTGGCGCCGATTTCGAGCGCCACGTCCAAGCCCAGAACCTGGGCGGCGGCCAGGGTCAACCCCTCGCGACGATAGGTCTTAAAGCCAGCCGCCTCTACGGTCAGGGTGTAGCCGCCGATGGGCATCTGGGTGAGGATGTAATTGCCGGTGCTGGAGGCGACCGCCGACAAGACGGTTCCCGTTTCGCGGTGCGTCGCCCGGATCGTAACGCCCGGCACCACGGCTCCCGCCGGGTCAGTCACGATGCCGGTCAAGGTGGCCAAACCGGTTTGGGCCAGGGCGGCCGAGGCCGTCGCGGCCAGAAACAGCGCGATGGTACGAACTTTTAGCATTTTACTTGTGAATCCTCTCCATGTGGCTTCCCAACAATGCGAACGACCTCTGTCTGACCCCAACGAAGCTGGGAAAAGCCGCGCCGGCAAAGTGGGCAGAAGACCAGCGCGCCAGAATGTCGTGTCACGAAAACCCCTAGCCGCCCGGTGCATTCAGGGCGATGGTCACAGAACACACCGGATTGGGGGATTCTATGGCTGGTGGAGCGCGGCGTCTACGTACGGGACGTTATCCGCGACGTTAAAGCGCAGTTAGAAACCAGGGATGGATTGGAATCAATTGCAAAGGATGCCGCATGCGGTTGTAGAATCAGCGGCATAGCCGGTACGTCAATCGCACGTTAAATTTCGAGAAATGATATACTGCGTCGAACAAGAGTACCGGCATGTCTGCGCTTCACACCGTTGTCCCGATCGGTGACAAAGAACGAGTCCTCCTTCTTGCCCATCTGGAGTCTGTGTTGGAGAGTCCGGCCTTCGCGGGGAGCCGTCGGCGGCAGGATTTTCTGCGGTACGTGGTTCAGGAGACCCTGGCGGGGCGCGGCGCCACGATTAAGGAAACCAACATTGCCGTCGATGTGTTCGGGCGAAGCAATGACTTCGACGCCCAGACCGCGTCCATCGTGCGAGTCACCGCGGCCGAGGTGCGCAAGCGATTAGCGCAGGCCTATGACGCCGGCCTCGGAAGGGAAGTCCGGATTGAACTGCCGCTCGGCGGGTATCAGCCGGCGTTTCATTTCCTACCCACCCGAGAAGACGGGCATGCGCCGGCCGCAAGGCCTCTCCCGGAAACGCCAGCCCCCACCGGAATCGTGCCAAACCGGCGCCGCGCGCGCTGGCGGATTGCAGCGATCGCGGTTTTTGCAACGATCGCGATCTCCGCGCCGCTGGCGCTTCGCTGGGCCCACCCGACCAGTTCGATCGATCTTTTCTGGCGCCCGTTTTTGAGCCCGGACCGGCCGGTCCTCATCACGTTGGCTACGTCTTCCAATTTGCTGTACATGCCGAACTTTGAGAAGTGGACGCCGTTTCAGCCGGGCGGCATGATTCCAACCGCCGAGTTGCACGTGCTGACGGCCACCTACGTGGGGTCCGGCGGAGCGCTGGGAGCCGCGCTTTTCGCCGAACAGCTGGCCACGCGCGGCCAGCGGTTCTCGCTGAAATTCGGAAGCGATATGTCCTTCGCGGATTTGAAACAATCCCCGGCGATTTTGATTGGAACCACGCGCTGGACGCAAGAACTGACCAGATCCCTCCGTTTTCACATCCAGATTGTCGGCAACCAGGTGAAGATGGTTGACGCGCAACAGGCCGATCGAGACTGGGTCATTCCGCTGCGCCAAACCCCGGAACTCTCCGAAGGCTATTCCCTGGTGACCCGGTTACTACGGTCTGAATCCGGGCATGCGGTGTTGATCGTGGCGGGCATGGACGCTCGCAACACGCAGGCCGCGGTGGAGTTTCTTTCGCGAGACAGCTCGTTCGATCTCTTCGCCAAATCGGCGCCGCGCGGATGGGAGACCAAGAATTTTCAGGTGGTGCTCCGCAACACCATCCATGGAAATTCCGCGGGCTCTCTGGCAGTCATGGCTTCGCACGTCTGGTAAAACAGCCGGCGCAGCCACTCTCGTTGGACCGCCGGAGCGGAAACGACCTGCTATGATGAACCGGCATGGAGATCCGGCACCTGCGCTCCTTTTGCGTGCTCGCAGAGCAACTCCACTTCACCAAGGCCGCCCTGCTATTAAACGTGGCGCAACCGGCGCTCAGTCACCAAATCAGGCAACTGGAAGCGGAACTGGGCGTCCAACTCGTAGAACGGACCAACCGGCGGGTCCGCCTGACTGCCGCGGGTGAGGTCTTCTTAGACCGGGTGGCGCGCATCCTCGAGCAGTTAGATCAGGCCGGAAGGGAAACCGCGCGCGCCGGACAAGGCGAAGCCGGGGCCCTTGTGATCGGAGTTGTCAGCACCGCGGTCTGCAGCGTTTTGCCGGAACTTCTGCGAACCTTGCGGAGAGACGCTCCCGACATTTCCATCGATATTCGTGAGATGGAGCCGGGCGAACAGGTAGAAGCGCTGCGGCGGGAGACGATCGATATCGGCCTGCTGTTTCTCGCGATTCAAGACCCGGCGTTCGACGCCCTGTTGGTTTCCCGGGAACGCCTAATCGTAGCCCTCCCCACGGGACATCCAGCGGGAAGCGCGGCCAAGGCCCGTCTCAGCGACCTCGAGGGAGAAACATTTCTCATCCCCCGCCGGCAGCCCGTTCCGGGCTTTCACGAAGTGGTTCTCGAAACACTTCGATCGGGTGGGATTCCCACACCCCGTCTGCAGCCGACCCGGCTCCTGCAAACCGCGGTCTTCCTGGTAGCCGGGCGTTTGGGCGTAGCCCTGGTGCCGGAATCGTTCCGCCAACACCTGCGGATCCGCGGCTGCGTGTATCGCGATATCGTCGGAGCGGCGGCCCATGCCGATCTCATCGGGTTGTGGCGGCGGAGCAACGTGCCGCCAGTCCTCCGGCGGTTTATCCAGACGCTTAAGCGAATGCAGAGGACGGCGGGACAGGCCCGGGGCACTTAGAGCTCGATGTCCACGGGAAGCCCGACGTAATTCTCGGCGAGGCTGGTCATCGCGGCCTTGGAACTGGTCAGGTAGCCCAAGTCCGACAATTGCCGTTTGGAGTCGAACGGATTCTCGTCCGGAAACCGGTGCAGGGTCTGGGTCATCCACCACGAGAACCGCTGCGTTTTCCAGGCCCGTTCGAGCGCTGTGTCGGAGTATTGTCTGAGCAGATCGGTCTTGCCGGTGCGGTAGAACGCGGCGATCGCCCGTCCGAGGTGAAGCACATCGAACGCCGCCAAATTGAGGCCTTTGGCGCCGGTGGGCGGAACGATGTGAGCGGCATCTCCAGCCAGGTAGAGCCGGCCGGCGCACATGGGCTCGGTAACGAAGCTGCGCATGGCGGTGACATTCTTGTTCAGAATGGGTCCCACGTTCGGCTTCCAGCCATCGCAGGTGGTCATGCGTCGCAGCATCTCCTGCCAGATGGCGTCGTCGGACCACCGATCGATGTCCTCATCGGGAGGCACTTGAAAATAGAGGCGGGTGATGTTGGGCGAGCGCATGCTGAATAAAGCGAAGCCGCGGTCGTGATAGGTGTAAACGAGCGCTTCGGACGACGGTGGAGCTTCCGCCAGAATGCCCAGCCAGCCGAACGGATACGTCCTGTCGTAGAACCGCACGGCATCGCCGAGCGCCGGGCGGCAGATGCCATGGAAACCGTCGCAGCCGGCGATGAAGTCGCAGGTCAGTTCCTGCTGCCTGCCGTTGGCCGTGTACCGAATCACGGGCCTGGGGGAGTCGATGTGGTGCACTGAAGCATTCTGAACTTCGTAATGCAGAGGGCGGCCGGTGGAGATCCGCGCCTCCATGAGGTCCTTCACCACTTCGTTCTGTCCGTAGACGTAGATGGCTTTACCGCCGGTCAGTTCCGCCAACGGAACCAGATGGCGCCGGCCGGCGAAACTCAGGTACACGCTCTCGTGGCGCAGGCCCTCGCGGTGCAGGCGCGCGCCGACTCCCAGGTGCGTCATCAGATCGGCGGTGAATTGTTCCAGGACGCCGGCCCGGACCCGGTTCATCACGTGCTCGCGATCGCGAGCTTCGAGAATGACGGAATCGACCCCCATCCGGTGCAGCAAGTGGCCCAGCAACAGGCCCGCGGGACCCGCTCCGACAATTCCTACCTGCGTATGCATCCGGCGTTCTTCCCCGTCTAGATTCAGGTGTACCGGAAGTGAGGCCGTGCGAACAAGATCTAATTCTTCTGGAACGATACGGATTCGTTATTGGAGTTCGGCGGGGGATCTTCAGTACAATTTCCGGAATGTGGGCTGACTGCCGGTTGAGATGGGGATAACAGCAGAGTCGCGGAGGGCCGAATGCGAACCAATGGGATCATGAGCCGAATACTGGGGATGGCCCTGTTGATCGCTGCATTGGCGCCCGTTTCCCAAGGCCAACGGGGCGCCCGCGGAGGCGGACCTGCGGCAGGCGGGTTCGGGCCTCCGCTGGGAACCACTCCGAAGGCGGCCATCGCCAATGCCATGCCGCTCCGGTCGTGCGAAAGCCTGGCGATGGTAGCGCTGCCGAACACGACCATTGAGTCGGCGGCGGTGGATCCCAACAATCTCGGCATCTGCCGGGTGACGGCCATCACCACGCACCCGCCCGAAGGCGACAAGGTGACGATCTGGATCGGTATCCCGACCTCGAACTGGAATGGCCGGTTTCTGGGGACCGGCGGCGGCGGCTTCGTGGGCGGCAGCGCCGGCGGGATCAATCCGGCGCTGGCGCTGGGCTACGCCTCGGGAGCGACCGATACCGGTCACGCGGGCGGCAGCGGGAGTTTTGCCATGGATGCGACTGGACACCTGAACTGGCAGGCCATCCGGGACAACGCGCACGTGGGCATTCACGAGATGACGGTGACGGGCAAAGCACTGACGCAGGCCCTGTACGGAGCGGCGCCGCGATATTCCTATTTCAACGGCTGCTCGACGGGCGGGCGCCAGGGGTTGATGGAAGCACAGCGGTATCCGCAGGATTATAACGGCATCGTGGCAGGCGCGCCGGCGATCAACTGGCCGAAGCTCATTATGCAATCGCTCTGGGGCTCCGTGCAGATGAATGTGGCGGGAGATCCCATACCGAGTTGTAAGCTGGCAGCCGCCGCGGCGGCGGCGGTTGCGGCCTGCGACGCGATCGATGGCGTGAAAGATGGGGTTATCGAAGACCCGAAGCGGTGCGCGTACGATCCCAAAGAGCTGATTGGCACGTCGGCCGGGGAGTGCGGCGTCTTTACCGAAGCCGATGCCAAAATTATCCGCCAGTTGTGGGACGGTCCGCGGCGCGAAGACGGAAGTTTCCTTTGGTATGGCCAGACCCGAGGAGCGGACCTGAATGGGGTGGCTGCCAGCCGAGGCACGCCCTTGAAGCCTCAGGGGTTCCCGTTCGCCGTGGACTGGCTTAAGTACTGGCTGACGCTGAACGCGCAATTTGACTGGACCACGGTCACACCCGCCATCTATGAGCATTTCTGGGATCAATCGGTGGAGCAGTACGGAATCGTGATTGGGACTGACAACCCGGACCTCACGGCGTTCCGCGATCGCGGCGGCAAAGCCATCATCTGGCACGGCTGGGCCGACCAGTTGATCTCCGCCGAGGGCACGATGGACTACTACAAGCGCGTCCAGCAGCAGATGGGCGGCGCGGAAAAGACGTCGCAGTTCGCGAGGTTGTTTTTGGCGCCCGGCGTCGCGCACTGCGCCGGCGGCGCCGGACCCAATCCCTATGGCCAACTGGACACGCTGTTGTCCTGGGTAGAGGACGGCGCGGCGCCCACGGCGTTGACCGCCGCACGGCGCGATCAGGCCGGGGCCATCACCCGGTCGAGGCCGCTGTGCCAGTATCCGCTGGTCGCCAAGTACAAGGGGACGGGAAGCACGGATGAGGCGGCGAATTTTGTGTGCAGCACAGGATTCTAGAAGAGGAGAACGATCGATGAGAGCCAGGAGCTTCAAGTTCGCACTTGCCGGGGCGGTGTTGTGCGTGCAGATCGGGATTGCTCAAAACGCCGCTCAGCCGGCGAGGCCGGCGGCCGCTCCGCCGGCCCGTGGCCCCATCAACCGGGCTCCCGACCCGCGCGTGCAGCAACGGAAGTATCACTTCGCGGACACGAATGAAGACCTCCCGTATGCGGTCTTCGTTTCGTCCAAGGTATCGAAGGACAAGAAGAATCCGCTGATCGTCGCGCTGCACGGGCTCGGAGGGAACCAGAACTCCTTGATGCGCGGGAATGCGGTGGATCTTGCGGAAGAGGGCGGCTACATTCTGGTTGGACCGATGGGCTACAACTCCCAAGGCTGGTATGGTTCACCCGTGATCAAGGGACCGCCCCGCGGCGGTCAAGGCAACACCCAGCCCGACGCCGATCCCCCGAATCTGACCGAGCTGAGTGCAAAAGACGTGATGAACGTCCTGGATATCATCCGCAAGGAATTCAATGTCGATGAGCGTCGCACGTATCTGATGGGCCACTCGATGGGCGGCGCCGGAACCCTCTACCTGGGCGCCAAGTACGCATCGAATTGGGCGGCCATCGGCGCCATCGCACCGGCCGCATTCGCCATGCTGCCGAACGCCGGCTCCCTCCTGACGCCGATCAAGGATACCATGCCCGTCGTCATCGCCCAGGGCGATGCCGACACCGTGGTTCCCCCGCAATATGCGCGGCGCTGGGTTGACGCCATGAAGCAACTGGGGATGAACTACAAGTACGTCGAAATGCCCGGCGAAGATCACGGCACCATCATCGCCAAGAGCATGCCGGATATCTTTGCGTTCTTCGCGGCGCACACGAAGCAGTAGGCAAGTCTGGCGCCTCCCGGGGGGCCGACGGTTGCTTAGGGGGCCGGGTGGTGTCATGATCTGGGGGAAGTAAACGTGACAGGCAATCCGGGGGAAACGGTGCGTTCACGAGGGATGCCGATGGGAAAGAGGACGACTCTCGTTTACGGTTTGGCGGTCCTTGGGCTGGTCACCGTGGCTGGGCAGGCCCGCGCTCAATCCGCGGCCTCCGCGCGTTCCTTAATAGACCGTTACTGCGTCACCTGCCATAACGACAAAACCAAGACCGCGAATTTCTCGCTGCAAAAAGAAGACCTCAACACGGCGGGCGATCACCCCGAGGTTTGGGAGCGGGTGATCCGCAAATTGCGCGCCGGGATGATGCCGCCTCCCGGAATGCCGCGGCCGCCGCTGGCGCAATACGAACAGATCCGCGATTGGCTCGAGGCGCAGATCGACCAGAAGGCGGCAGGGCGTGCGAGTCCCGGTTCGGTGGTGCTCCATCGTCTCAACCGAACCGAGTACGCGAACGCCATCCGCGACCTGCTGGATCTCCAGGTGGACGTGACGACGCTGCTGCCGCCAGACGACTCCGCGCGCGGCTTCGACAACGTCGCCGGTTCGTTGACCATCTCGCCGACGTTGCTGGAGGCCTACAGCGGGGCCGCCGCCCGCATCGCCCGGATGGCGGTGGGTTTCTGGAAATCGCCCACGGAGGCCGCCTATATTGCGCCCGCCGACACTTCACAGAACCAGCACATCGGCGGATTGCCGCTGGGAACGCGCGGCGGGATGGCGGTTCGCCACATGTTCCCCGCGGATGGAGAGTACCGGTTCTCCGTGCAGAACTTCGGTCTCGGCAAATTCATACCGGGAGAGAAACTGGAGTTTTTGATCGACAGCGAGAGAGTGGCGCTCCGCGATTATAAGGGCGTGGGGCTGACCGCGGCCAATGCCGCGGATCACGATGGCTCGATTGATATCAGCGTTCCCGTGAAAGCGGGCTCTCACCTGGTGGGCGTCACGTTCCTGGCTGACAACTACCGGCCTTCCCTCGACTTGATTCGCCAGTTTGAACGGAAGTCGCTCGAGGACAATCCGATCCCGCAGATCGAGTATTACCCGGCGGTCGGCACTCTGAGGATTCGCGGGCCCTTCCAGGCGAATCGGCCGGAAGACTCGCCCAGCGTGCGCAAGGTGTACACGTGCCGGGCGGACAGCGCCGCGCAGGAAAGTCCGTGCGCGCGGCAGATTCTGAGCACGCTGGCGCGGCACGCCTATCGCCGGCCGGTGACGCCGGTGGACATGGACTGGGTGCTGGGCGCTTACCAGGAAGGGCGGCGGGACGGGACGTTTCAGGACGGAATCGAATTGGGGCTTCGCCGCATCCTCACCAGCCCCCAGTTTCTGGTACGGGCCGAGCGGGAGCCGGAGAATACGGCGCCGGGCCGGCCGTACCGGATTACCGATCTGGAACTGGCTTCCCGCCTGTCGTTCCTGCTGTGGAGCAGCATTCCCGACGACGAGTTGATCGGCGTGGCCAGCCGCAATCAGCTCCATACTCCGGCCGTGCTGGAAAAGCAGGTGCGGCGGATGCTCGACGATCCCAAGGCCGCCGCCCTGGTGACGAACTTTGGAGATCAGTTGCTGTACTTGCGGAATCTGCCGGCAACGTCGCCCGATGGCGTGTTCTACCCCAACTGGGACGACGAACTGCGCAAGAGTCTCCGCCGCGAGACCGAATTGCTGTTCGAAAGCATCATTAAAGAGAACCGCAACGTAGTCGACCTTCTGACCGCCGATTACACGTTTCTGAACGAGCGGCTCGCTAAGCATTACGGCATTCCGAACATCTATGGGTCGCAGTTCCGGCGGGTGCATCTCGGCCCGGATCTGAACTATCGCCGGGGATTGCTGGGACAAGGGAGTGTTCTTTCCCTCACGTGGGTCCAAAACTTCCGCACGTCCCCGGTGAAGCGTGGCGTCTGGGTTCTCGAGAATATTTTAGGCACTCCGCCCCCGGAGCCTCCACCGAACGTGCCGCCGTTGGAGGACACGAATGTCGGGAAGAAGATCATGACCTTGCGAGAGCAGATGACCCTGCACCGGAAAGCCGAGCCGTGTGCCGGTTGCCACAAGCTCATGGACCCGATCGGATTCGCATTGGAGAATTTCGACGCCGACGGATCGTGGCGCACCAAGCAGGGCGGCGAGGGCGGCGTCCCGCTGGATACGTCGGCGGTCTTGTGGGACGGCACCAAAGTGAATGGTCCGGTGGAGTTGCGGCAGGCGTTGCTGCACTATTCCCCACAGTTCGTGCGCATGGTCACCGAGAAATTGATGACGTTCGCGCTGGGGCGCGGCGTAGAATACGAAGACATGCCGGTAATCCGGTCGATTGTGCGGGATGCCGATCAAGACAATGACCGGTTTGTGGCGATCCTGATGGGCATTATCAAGAGTGCGCCGTTCCAGATGAGAACGAAAGAGTCCGTACAAAGAGCGAGCAGATAGGAGGGATCGATGTTTCTCTCGAAGAAATTCATTCCGCGCCGGACATTCCTTCGCGGGGCGGGAGTTGTGGTGGGGTTGCCGCTGCTCGATTCGATGGTGCCGGCGCAGACGCCGCTGGCCAAGACGGCGGCCGTCCCGGCGAGACGCTTTGTAGGGATCTGGCACCCGCACGGCGCGGCGCCCGGCTACTGGAGCCCGCTTCAGGAAGGCGCCGACTTCGAGTTCTCCTTCATCGCGAAGCCGCTCGAGCCATTTCGACGCTACGTGACCATGATCACCGGCCTGGATATGCCCGAGGCCATGGCCACCACCGAGGAACCGGGCGGTGACCACGCTCGCGGGGCGGTGTTTCTCTCCGCCTCGCGCCCGCGCCGGAACGCGGTCAGTCCCTATCTCGGAATCACTCTCGATCAGTTGATCGCCAAGAAGCACGGCCGGGATACCATCCTCGAGTCCATCCAGCTCGGAGTCGAAGAAGACGGGAATTTCGGCAACTGCAACTGGGGCTATAGCTGCGCATACACCAACTGCGTCTCCTGGAGTTCGCCCGTCACGCCGCTTCCCACTGAGGTCAACCCCCGCGTAGCCTTCGAGCGTTTGTTCGGCGACGGAGCAACACCGGAAGAACGGCGCCTCGGTCGAAAGCAGAGCGCGAGCATTCTGGATTCGGTGGCCCAGGAGATCTCGCTGTTCAAACGGCCTCTGGGGCCCGGAGACCGGGCGCGCCTGGACGGGTATCTCGAGAATATCCGCGAACTGGAGCGCCGCATCCATCTGGCGATGGAGAAGAACGTGAAAGAGCCCAAGGAAGAGATTCCGTTCGGGCTTCCGCAAAACAAGACCGTCCATTACCGCCTGATGTACGACATTCTAGCGCTCGCATTCGAGGGGGATCTGACTCGCTCCGCGACCTATATGCTGGGCAAGGATCTCTCCGGGTCGAGTTTTCCGGATTCCGGGTTCAACGGCGGGTGGCACGGCTCGTCCCACCACGGGGACAAGCCCGAAAACGTGGCCAACTACGCCAAGATGAACCGCTACCACGTCCAGAACCTGGCGTACTTCGCGGACAAGTTGAGCAAGATCCCGGATGGCGACGGCAGCATTTTGGATCACGTTCTGATTTACAAGGGCAGCAACATGGGTAATTCCCACCGTCATGCGCATGTCAAGGTACCCGTCATCCTGCTTGGCGGCCTGGACGGAACCTTCCAGGGAAACCGCCACATCGTGTTCCCGGACAATACCGAGCGCACCTCGAACATGCTGCTGAGCCTGCTGCACAAGTACGGCATCGAACAAACGCCCAAATATAATACCGCGGGCGCACCGATAGGGCTGGAGGAATCGTTCGGTTCCAGCACCACGCCGCTCACGCTCTAGCTTATGAAGTGGCCGTTGGTTCTATTGCCGCTTCTGGTAGCACCGCTCGCCGCGCAAATCGGGGGGCGGGCCACGCGTCCGAAGGTGCAGCGCCCGGATGGGCCGGTGTGGGAGGTCATCCGCAAGAACTGCATCGCCTGCCATGGCATCGACGACTATGCGTTCTTCGCGCTGGACCGGGCGGGATGGCAGCAGCTAATCGCAGGGAAACACAAAGCGGGAGAGGCAGATCTCTCGGAGGCCGATCGGGCTGTTCTGCTGGACTGGCTGGCATCTCGCTTCGGGCCCAGCACGAAACCGTTCCCGCGGACGTATATTCCGCCCGAGATCACGGCGTTCTTCTCGGATCCCGAGGCCAAGCGGCTGATGGACCGAGCCTGCACGCGCTGTCACGGACTGGAGCGCGTGCAGGGCGTCCGCAACTCGGCCGATGGCTGGCGGGTCACCTTGGTGGATATGAGAGAGCGCGGCGCGACGTTATCGGATGAGGAATTGGAGCGCCTAGTCGAGTGGCTGGGCCGCGTCTGGGGAACGAATCAGGACAAATGAAATGATGAGGCGTTTTGCACGGTGTTGTGTGATGGCGTGGCTCTCGACGGCGGCCCTCGCTGCCGCCAGCAGAAGCGACATGGCCGACGCCGCCATGCGCGGCGACAAAGCGGCAGTCCGAAAGCTCCTCTCGGAGAAGGCGGATGTCAACGCCGCTCAAGTGGACGGGGCCACGGCCTTGCACTGGGCGGTGCAAGCAGACGATCTGGAATTAACCGATCTGCTGATCCGGGCCGGCGCCCGCGTTGCAACGGCCACCCAGGCCGGCGCCACGCCTCTGCAACTTGCCTCCGTCAACGGAAACGCGGCCATCCTGGAGCGGTTGATCGCGGCCGGCGCGGATCCGAATTCGAATCTGACGAGCTCCGGAGACACGGCGCTGATGATGGCCTCGCGCACCGGCAGGATCAGCGCCGTGAAGGTTCTGCTCGACCACGGAGCGCAAGTGAACGCCAAAGAGACCTGGGGCGGCACGACGGCGCTGATGTGGGCGGTTGCCGAGCGGCATCCGGACATTGTCAAGATGCTGATCGAGCACGGGGCGGACGTCAACGTCAAATCGAACTTCGTGCCCTCCGCATCGGGCCGGGGGTTCGAGGGAACGTCCCCGGTGACCGCCAAACCGAACCAGGACATCGAAGAATTCGCCAGCGGCTGGCTGACTCCACTGATGTTCGCGGCGCGGGAGAACGATCTGGAATCGGCGCATCTCCTGGCCGACGCCGGGGCGAACCTCAACGCCCGCGGCGGTGACGGCAAGGACGCCCTGAGCCTGGCGATCTTCAATGGCAGCTATGAGGTCGCGTCGTTTTTGGTCGCCCGCCACGCCAACGTCAACCAGGCGGACGCCCAGCGCTTCACGCCGCTATTTTGGGCGGTCGATCGCCGCAACATGGAGACGGCGCCGAATTTCCCCTGGATGGTGACCACCGATCCGTTTCCCCTCATCCAGAAGCTTCTGGACGCCGGCGCGAATCCGAATGCGGTGGTGAACTCGACGCCCCGGGCGCGGATGCGGGAGGGTTCGCCGCGAATCGTGTTCGCCACGGCACTGATGCGCGCCGCGTTTGCCGGCGACCTGCAACTGGTGAAGCTGCTGCTCGCTCATGGCGCGGACCCGCAGATCGTTTCGTCCGACCGGGAGACCGCGCTCATGGCCGCTTGCGGCACTGGATTCATCAATGGCTATCACCGGCAGAAACCGCCTGCCGAACGCCTGGAGGTGGTCAAACTGCTGATCGATCTCGGCGGGGATGTAAACGCCGCCGACAGCTATGGGATTACTCCGCTGATGGTGGCCGCCAATTTGGGCGACATCGGGGTGGTGCGCTATTTGATCGAGAAAGGCGCGGATCTGGGAGCCCACGACCTCGGCAAAAAGAACGACGGCCAATTCGGGTCCAGCATTGAGCCGCTCATGCCATTGGATTACGCGATCGGCGTTGGCACGTTCGTGCCGAACAACGCCGTGATCCTGCATGAGGACGTGGTCAAGCTCATCAGTGACGCCATGAAACAGCGGGGAATCCGGCACACGACTTCCGAATGCACCCTGCGCGGCTTCACCTGCGCGTTAGCGAACGTTGATCCCAAGACCGCCACACCGGCGGAAATCGCCAAGGCGCGGAAGATTCAGACGGGATACCAGGTGGACGGCGTCACGGGCGGCCTGGCAGTGAAAGAACAAGGCAAGAGCCCGAAGTAAGAAACGCTCGGGCCGGCCGCCGGACAAGCTGGCGCGCAAAAGCAGCCAGGCCCAGGCGATTGCTCCGCTTGAGCCCTCTTCCCCTGACGGGAAGTATGATGACCAAGATGGGAGCGAGGTCGTAACCGTGGAAGGGTCCGTATCATGAGCGCCAGGGGGCGAGCATGGGGCAAGCTTCTCTGGGCGACTGCGCCGTTCGCCCCCGGACAGCAGGCGACCGCGCCGGTCGAACTGAAACTGCTGGTGGGGAACCTGAGGTCGGGAAAAATCGGCACCCTCACCATTCCGCTGACGGAGTTGCCAGGCAGACGCGGAGCCGAGCTCCGTTTCCGAGGGCCGGAATTTCGGGCTGCTTGACCGGTTGCAGGGGTTACCGCGCTGGAGGTGCCGCCGCTGCCTCAGCCGGAAGGCCCGTGGCTTTCATCAAGGATTCCAGCAGTTCCACGGTCTTCGGGAATGCATCGGCGCCGCCGCGCTGACCACCAGCGCCCCGGGCGGCGTCGAGGGGGGTGCGGCCGTTGGCGTCTTTGGCGGTCAGGTCAGCGCCGTGGGCCACCAGGAATTCGATGAACTTATCGAAGCCGTGTTCGGCCGCGCCGTGCAGAGCGGTTTGGTTGGGGACGGCGTTGGCGCTCGGCATTTGACTGCCGCGGCGGAAGGTCTGGGCGATGCGCGCGGAGGCGCTGTCGTCAGGCCCGCCGCTGCCTCTCGGTGCGGCGACAGGAGGGCCTCCACCTCGAGGTCCGCCACGGCCGCCGCGGCCTCCGGCGAACCGGTCGACCACCGAGCGGGCGTTGATGTTCGCGCCGGCTTTCAGCAACAGATCCATGGTGGCCAGGACGCCTTCCTCGGTCCGGTTCCGTCCGCGGGTGGCGCGGGTCCCATAGTCAACGCCGGCGGCTGCCATCAACGGAGTGATGTCTTCCTTGCTCGGCAAATCGACCAGCGCCTTATGTTCCAACAGAAGCGCGACGAACGGCGCATCGCCGCCACGGGCAGCGCGTAATAAGGGCGTCGCGCCCTGGGCGAGCATGCCGTCGCCGCCGCGATCCTGCGGGACGTCGCGATACGGCGGACGCCGCTTCAGCTGAATGTTGGGGTTCGCGCCGCGGTCGAGCATCATGCGCGCCACATCGACGGCACTGAGTTTATCCATGCTGGGGATGACGGCCATGGCGCCGTTGCCTTTCATCGGCAGGGTGCTGACGTCAGCCGCCATGTAGACCGGCGAGCGTCCGAACAGGTCCCACTTATCGAGATCTGCGCCGCCCTGGATGAGCACGGCGGCGGTGTCGAAATGCAGGTTCTCGAGCGCCAGCAGCAGCGGCGTCTCGCGGTCGGGATCTTCGGAATCGGGATCGGCGCCGGCCTTCAACAGATTGTCAACGCAGGCGGCGCAGCCTTCGCGCGCAGCGTAGTGGAGCGCGGTGAAGCCACCCTTATTCATGTCTTTGGGGCGCGGTTCCTGGATGATTTTGCGTTCCCACTGGTTGACCTTGCCGTGGTCGTTCAGGTTGGCGCCTTTGGAGGCGAGGAACTTGACCATGTCGGGCTGGCTTTGCGCGGCGGCCCACATGAGCGCGGATTGTTCGCCCCAGCCTTCCTTGGCGTTGATGTCGGCGCCGGCGTCGAGCAGGACTTTGGCGGCCTCAATTTTGCCGCTACGTCCGGCGGCGAGGATCGGGGTTTCGCCGTTGGTGGTGCGGAAATTGGGGTCGGCGCCGGCTTTCAAGAGCGCCTGGAGAACGGGGGCGTTGCCGATGATGGCGGCTTCGGTAATAGCGGAAGTGCCCAGCTGGTTCGCCAGTTTCACATTGGCGCCGGCCTTGATGAGGGCGCGGACGAGTCCGAGATCGCCGTTGGCCGAGGCGTACATGAGCGGCGTGGTGCCATCGGGCTGGGCGGCGTTGACATTCACGCCCTTGACGGCTAGCAGACCGATGGCGGTGGCGCCGTCACCGGATTCGGCGGCGTCGAGGAGAGCGCGGCTGGGGTCGGTGGGGAGAGCGGCGGGGGCGGCGAGGAGCGACACCCCCATGGTGAAGACTGCGATCGCAGCCGCGAGCTTGCGCATGATTAAACCTCCGAGAGGCCTTGGGTGCTGTCGCCGATGGATTTGACCGGGATGTCGTTGCGCTCCAGGAGCGTGAAGATCAGGTCGCCATGACGCGAATCCTGGGGGTACTTCAGGTGCTGGCCACCTTTGATCTTGCCGTTGGCGTGGCCGAGAACCGCGGAGGGCAGCGGATCGTTGTTGTGGCGATCGCTATTGCTCATGTCGCTGCCGAACAGGATGGTGCTGTGATCGAGCACGGTGCCGTCGCCTTCTTTGGAGGCTTCGATTTTCTTGATGAAGCCAGAGAAGACTTCGGCGTGATAGTTCTGAATCTTGACGAGCTTATCCATCTTCTCCGGGTTGTTGCCGTGGTGGGAGAGCGGATGGAAGCCTTCGGCGATGCCGAGGTTGGTGTAGGTGCGCATGCTGGCTTCGCGGTCCATGGAGAAGGTGATGACGCGGGTGACGTCGGCCTGGAAAGCGAGGGCCATGAGGTCGAACATCAACTTCAGATATTCGGTGATTTCGTTGGGGGTGCCGATGGGGGCATCCGGGATGACGAGCTCGGTGTTGCTGGCTTTCTCGGCCATCTGGACGCGGCGCTCGATTTCGCGGACGGAATCGAGATAGTCGGCGACGATGTGGCGGTCGTGGACGCCGAGGCTGGCCTGGAGAGTCTGGGCTTCGCCCTGAACGCGGTCGAGGATGCTGCCGGTCTCGGCGAGGATCTGGGCGCGCTCTTCATCGGTGTCGCCCTGTCCGAATAATTTCTGGAAGACGGCGCGCGGGTTGCCTTCCTGGGGCAGCGGCTGGGTGGGGGTGCGCCATGCGATTCTCGCGCTGCCCTGTCCGCAGGTGAGCTCGAGAGAGGGGAGACGGGTTTCCTGGCCGACGTAGCGGGCGGCGATCTGATCGGCGCTGACGCCGGAATCGGGTCCGGTCTTGCCGAAGTCCCATGGCTTCAGGCAGGTCAGCCAGCCCTGTTCGATGTAGGCGTGGGGCTCAGGCGTTTCGGCAGGTTTGTTGCGCAGGCCGGAGACGATGGTGAGGTGCTTGCGGAACGGCTCGAGGGGCTTCAGGATCGGCGACATGGTGTAGTTCGTGCCGGTCTCCTTGGGGGACCAGCGGTCCATGATGGCGCCGTGCGGGAAGCCGACGAAGGCAAAACGCTTCACGGTCTTTCCGGCGGCAGTGTCGGCCCAGGCCGTGCCGGCCGGAAGCATGGCATCGAGCAGCGGAAGCGCAACGGCGGCGCCGACACCCTTCAAAACCGTGCGGCGGTCAACGTGTTTTTTAGACAGGAACATGGTCGTCTCCTTATTGATTACTGGCACTCAGGGTTGCCTGAGGCGCGCGGCGCATTTTAAATTGATCGCTATTCACGACGGCCAAGACGATCGCCGAAAACTTGTAATCTTTGTTGGCCGTCTCGCGGACGATTTTGCGGACGGTAGGCATATCGTAATAGGCTTCGGTGCGGCCCATGGAGTAGGTGAGCAGGCCTTCGACGAAGGTCTGAACGAACTGGTCGGGGCGGCGGAGCAGGGCATTGCGGAGGTCGTCGGGCCCTTTGAGCTTGGTGCCATCGGGCAGTTCACCCGCGGAATCGATCGCGCTATTGGCGAAGCGGTCTTTGTCACGCCACATTCCGGTGGCATCGAAGTTCTCCAGGGCGAAGCCCAGGGGGTCCATGACGGCGTGGCAGGAGGAACAGGCCGGGCTGGCACGGTGCTTGGCCATCAACTCGCGGACGGTGAGGGCCTTCTGGGTGCCGATATCCTTGTCGTTGAGAGTGGGGACGTTGGGTGGTGGGTTGGCTGGAGGGACGCCCACGATATTGTTCAAGATGAACTTGCCGCGGAGCACCGGGGAGGTACGGTTGGGATAGGCGGCAGCCATGAGGATGGCGCCTTTGCCAAGCAGGCCCCAACGGACCGAGTTCTTGAGCTCGACGCGGCGGAACTCATCGCCTTTGACGTCGGTGATGCCGTACTGCAGGGCAACGCGCTCATTCAAGTAGGTGTGATTGGCGCGGAGCAAGTCGACGATGTTGCGGTCTTCGCGGAAGATGCTGTCGGCGAAGAGAGTGAGCTCGGTGCGGAAATCGCGGCGCGGATCCATGCGGCCGGAGGCGTAGGGGAAGACGTCGTTATCGGGGATGACGTCGTCGAGCCGTTTCATATCGAGCCACTGAAAAACGAAGTTGGCGGCCAGGGTTTTGGAGCGCGGGTCGGCCAGCATGCGGCGGACCTGCGCCGAAAGCACGGCGGGCTCGCTTAGTTTGTTTTTGCCGGCGAGATCGAGCAACTCGTCGTCGGGGAGCGAGTTCCAGAGGAAGAAGGAAAGCTTGGACGCGAGTTCGAGATCGGTGAGGGTGTAGGTGTCGCCAGGCTTCAAGTTGGCCGGGACGCGCTCGCCGCGATAGAGGAACATGGGGCTGGCGAGCAGGCCGGTGATGCCGGCGCGAACGCCGCCTTCAAAGCCGCCGCGTTTGGCGCCATCGGCGTAATACTTCATGAGCTCAGCGGTATCTTCCTTGGTGACGGGTCGGCGATAGGCGCGGCGGGCGAGGGAAGAGAAGATTTCCTGGGCGCAGGCCTCGGGAGTTTTGTTCTTGTCCTTCGACGGATCACAGACGAAGATGCGCTGGCGGCTGGGGGTGGAGCTGAGGCCGGAGACGTCGAAGGGGCCAAGGAGCTGGAACTGGTTGACGCGGTAGAGGCGATCCTGGCCGCCGCCGGGGGCGAACTGCTGGAGCTGGTCGTCGGACTCGGCGAAGCTCTGGCGGCGGAAGGCAACGCCGATTTTATGCGGGCCGGCGGAGGTCTGGAACTTAATATTCTTCAGGCGGGCGTTGACCTTATCCATGGCGCCGCTCTGCACCTGATCGTAGAGCTTGTTGTCCTCTTCGCCGCCGATGACGGTGTTATAGACGATCTTGTTATCGACCGTGACCACCAGCGGATTTTCGTACTCCATGCCGTTGCCCCAGATGTGGGTGGCCATGTCGGCGATGTTGATGCGGTATTCGCCGTCGGCGGGGAGATCGACGTTGGCGAGGATGCCGCCGCGGGTGCCGAGAGGCAGGCCGGGGACGTGGGTGAGCTGATTGCCGGAGCCGGCTTTGAAGGTCCAGCCCTGCGGGCGGGAATCGCGTCTGCCGAGAGCGAGCAGCGCCACGTTGCGCGCGGCGATGACGTACTGTTCCACGAACGACGGCGAAACCTGAAGGGCGGAAGCGATGTTGTCGTAGCCCTGGGCGGTATCGTCGGGCGGCAGCATCTGGGCGGCGTCGATGTCGACCAGCAGCAGATCGTGAATGGCGTTCTGATATTCTTCGCGATTCAGGCGGTGGAGGACCAGTTGATCGGAGATGCGGCCGGGCTCGGGAAGCTTGTCGAGCGAATCTTCGAGCCAGCCGACCAGGGAGTCGACGGCTTTGCCGTCCGGCTGTTTGGCGCCGGGAGGCGGCATGACGCGGCCGCGCAGTTTTCTCACGGCTTTCTCGAAGAGCTCCGGATCCTTAGCAAGGCTGGCTGCGGTGATGCCTTCGAAGCTGGCGCCGCCGGTTTTGGCCCGGTCGTTGTGGCAGCCCTGGCAGTATTGCTTGACGGTGGCGAGCTGCGGGGCCGCGGCGTCCTGGGCCTGACCAATGCGCGAGGCAGTGAAGATGCCTACCAGGCCGAGTACGGCGATCAGGGGAATCGTGTTCTTCAAGTGCCGCATAGTCTTCATGAGTGTTTATGCGTCCGGTGAAAGATATGCCCAGAGACTTTCGAAAGAACGACGGATGAACTCGTCGGCGTTACCCATCTTAGCTTCGTATTCCTTGGCAGGCTTGGCGGCGACGCCCTCGGTGGGGCCGCGGCCTTTGTTCATCATCTGGTTCAGACGATCGTAGATGGTGCCGTACATGTCGAGCTGCAGGGCGAGGTCGGCGTAGGTGAGCAGGGGGCCCTGCGCGGGAACGATTTTGGTGTCCTTGTTGGCGACGCTCTGGATGCGCTGCAATCCGCCGACAATGCCGCCGATCCATCCGCCGGTCCACCAATCGACCACCGGCCAGCCTTGTCCGTAGGCGGCGTCACCGACAGCAAGGATGTTCTGCTGCGGGAAGTAGACGTAGAGGTCGCCATCGGTGTGGGCGGCGTCGGAGATGTAGCCGTAACGGATGCCGCTATCGAGTGCGCCCTTATCGTAGAACGTTTTGTTGGGCTGAGCGGCCTTGGGGAACTTCTTGAACGTCTGATGATTCCAGGGCCAAGTGATGTTCTGCTGCAGCCAGAGGCGCGTATTCTCGTGGGCAATGATCGCGACGCCGGCGGCGCCCAGAGTGGCATTGGAGCCGGTCTGCTCGGGATGCCAGTGCGTGTTAAAGAGCGTGCGGACCGGGCCGCTCTTGGGGAGCGCGGTAACGGCTTGGGCGAGCGCAGCAGCGTTCTGCGCGAGGCCGCCATCGACGAGAGTGACGCCATCGGCGCCGGTGAACGCGAGGATATTGGCGCCCGCGCCGGTCAACATGTGGAGATTGTCGCCAAGTGGCGTGGTATCGATTTTTGCAGCCTGCGCGAAAGCGCGCGAGGCGACCGCACCCGCAGCGGCGGTCCTCAGAAACGTCCTACGCGTTGAAAAGAACATAGTTAGGACTGATCTAGTATACTCCTGGAAAACCCCGAGTGCACCCCCCATTCGGACCTCCTGGGTACCAATTGCCACGTTGGGGTTGTGGTGCACATAAATGCTTGAGGTTGTGGGAGAAGGCGTGGGGGGGAGTGGGTGGGTTACGGGGGGAGTGGGGAACGATGCGAAAAAGGCACCGCTCCCTTCCGTCGCGGCTCGGCAACGCCTTCAGCGCTGTTGTTCGGGGGCCGGGCCGGCGGGCGGTGGGCCGCCGCGGCCGGGCGGCGGTGGGGCGGCCTTGGGCATTTCGGCGGCGCCATCGAGAGCGAAGACGAAGAGCATGGGCGGGGCGTCGATCTTGTCGCTGTTCGCGCCGTTGATATTGGCGGCGCGGCCGAGGCCTCCCTGGAACGCGACATATTGCTTGCCGTCGGCTTCATAGGTAATCGGCGGGGCCATTCCGGTACGACCGGTCTTGACTTCGTAGAGGACCTCGCCCTTGTCGGCGGTGACGGCGCGGAAGCGGCCGTCGTTGATGACCTGGAAGACGAGGTTGCCGGCAGTGGTGGCGGTGCCGCCGCCGATGCCGCCGCCGCCATCGACGCGCCATCCGAGTTTCTGATTGACCGGATCCCAGGCTTCGAGAGCGCCGCGCATGTTCTCATCCGTGGGGGGGCCGATGGCCGGCTTATCGATCAGCTTAGGCGCTGCGCCGCCGCGGCCAAACGCGTAGCCAGTGGAGCCGGGCGCGAGTTCTTTCGTTGCAGCGTAGGTGAACGGCGTGAGCGACACCGGAATGTAGACGAAGCCGGTGTTGGGGTTGAACGACATGGGCGACCAGTTGTGAGCGCCGCCGCCGGTGGGGAAGATGGAGATCGGGTCGGTATCGTAGTAGGCCTCTGGATTCACAATGGGGCGGCCTTTGGCGTCGAGGCCGAGCGCCCAGGTGGTTTTTACGTAGGGCGCACCGGAGAGGAATTCGCCGGTGATGCGGTCGAGCACCCAGAAGAAACCGTTCTTCGACGCCTGGGTGATGACCTTTCGCTGTTTTCCCTTGATGTTGAGGTCGAGCAGCATGAGCTGCTGGACGCTGTCGAAATCCCAGTTGTCGTTGGGAGTGGTTTGGAAATACCATTTCATCTGGCCGGAGGCGAGGTCAACCGCCAGAATCGAGCACGTATACAGATTGTCGACGTTTTGTGCGCCGCGGAATTTCTGCACCCATGGCTCGGCGTTGCCGGTGCCGACGTAGACCAGGTTGGCTTCGGGATCGTAGGCAATGCCATCCCAGACGGCGCCGCCGCCACCTTTGGTCCAGAAATCGCCGCCCCAGGTTTTTTGCGCCGCTTTCATGGCTTCGTTTTCGGGCGGGTTTTCGGGGTTGCCGGGGACGGTATAAAACTTCCAGGCCTGGCGCCCGGTCTTGGCATCGAACGCTGCGAAGAAGCCGCGCGTGGGTTTGTCGCCGCCGGAAGCGCCCATGATGACCTTATCGCCGGCGATGCGCGGCGCCATGGTAAGGGTGTACTGATCCTGCGGGTAAGCCATACGCGATTCCCAGACGGGCTTGCCGGTGAGGGCATCGAGGGCTTCGAGCCGGCCGTCAATGACCGGGGCGATGAGCAAGCCGTTGTAGAGGGCCATGCCGCGATTCACGGTGCCGCAGCAGATGCGCGGCCGGACGGCTTGCTGGTTGACCTCGGGATCCCAGCGCCAGAGTTCCTTGCCCGTGCGGGCGTCGAGGGCGTAGACGACGCTCCAGGTAGTGATGCCGTAGAGCGTGTTGTTCCACATCAGCGGCGTGCCTTCCTGGTTGCCGCCGCCGGCGCCGATCGCGTAGGACCAAGCCAGGCCGAGGCGCTTGGCGTTGGTGTCGTTGATCAGTTTGAGCGTGCTGTAGCGCGTCTCGTTCTGGTTGCGCCCGTAGCTCAGCCAGGAGCCGGGCAGCGCGTCATTGGCCCCGCTTCCCGCATTGTGGAGCACCTTCGCGTCCACGGTCACCGGCTTGGAGGCCGGTTGCGCCTTCATCCACGCGACTCCGGAAAACGCGAGAATTCCAACCGCCAGTGCCCAGTGCTTCCACTCGAATGTGCCCATGCCCTGCCTCCGATTTAAGGTGATTGGACCAAAGGTATCACGCCGGAGTGCCGGTTTTCACGGGGATCGGCTCCAGAGAATTCGATGGCCTACCCGCACCGGCCCCGCCTCGGGCCGCGGCCGGGGTGAAATGGAGTTCCAATAAGGGGCTAAGGGGCAGCCCGTTGGCGGGTCTGGCGAGCGGATTGGGGTGTTGGGCGCGTGTGCTCCCGGTCGAGGGAGCAGAATCTGACTGTGAACGGTTGGAGGAGAGAAATGCAAAAGCGCAAATTAGGAAAGAGCGGTCTGGAAGTTTCGGCTCTGGGGCTCGGCTGCATGGGAATGAGCTTTTCGTACGGCCCGCCCAAAGACAAGGAGGAGATGACCGCTCTGCTCCGGGCAGCGGTCGACCGGGGCATCACGTTCTTCGACACGGCCGAGGTCTACGGCCCGTTCCTCAACGAAGAACTGTTGGGCGAAGCGCTCGCTCCGTTCCGGAAACAGCTGGTGATCGCCACCAAATTCGGGTTCGACCTCAATCCGAATCTGGATCCCCGCGGCATGAAGGGATTGCCGGGCCTGAACAGCCGGCCGGAGCACATCCAGCAAGCCGCCGAGGGCTCGCTCCGGCGGCTTCGGACCGATGTCATCGACCTGTACTATCAGCACCGGGTTGATCCGGACGTGCCGATTGAAGATGTCGCGGGAGCGGTGAAGGATTTGATTCAAGCAGGCAAGGTCAAACACTTCGGCCTCTCCGAAGCCGGCGTGCCAACCATCCGCCGCGCCCACGCCGTGCAGCCGGTGACCGCTCTCCAGAGCGAGTATTCCCTGTGGACAAGGGCTCCGGAGAAGGAAGTGATTCCAGCCCTGGAGGAACTCGGAATCGGCATGGTTCCGTACAGCCCGCTGGGCAAGGGCTTCCTCACGGGCAAGATCGACGAGACCGCGACGTTCGACAGCACGGACTTTCGCAGCGCGCTGCCCCGCTTCACGCCGGAGGCCCTCAAGGCGAATCAGGCCCTGATCCATCTGCTCGGCAGTATCGGGGAACGGAAGAAGGCGACACCGGCTCAGATTGCGCTCGCCTGGCTGTTGGCTCAGAAGCCATGGATGGCGCCGATTCCCGGCACCACGAAGCTGCATCGGCTGGATGAGAATCTGGGAGCTGTGTCCATCGAACTCACGGCCGAGGACCTGAGTGACATCGAGAACGCCGCCTCGCGGATCACGGTGCAAGGGGCCCGGTATCCTGAAAGGCTGGAGCAAATGACCGGCCGCTGAAAGGACTTCCGCCATGGACATCAAACGAGCAGGCTCGCAACCTTCCGTCAAAGGGCCGTCCGATTGGTTTACGGGGACGGTGCGGATCGATCCGCTGTTTCAGGCGCCCGACCCGGCACTGGTGCAAGGGGCCAGCGTCACGTTCGAGCCGGGTGCGCGGACGGCATGGCATACGCATCCGCTCGGTCAGACCCTGATCGTCACGGCCGGGTGCGGCTGGGCGCAGCGCGCAGGCGGGCCGGTGGAGCCGATCGGGCCGGGGGATGTGGTCTGGTTCGCGCCCGGAGAGAAGCACTGGCACGGCGCCACGCCGACCACGGCCATGACGCACATCGCGATTCAGGAAAAACGCGACGGGAAGGTGGTCGACTGGATGGAAAAGGTGAGCGACGAACAATACCAGGCCGGATGAGCGGAACATCGGTGGCGCTGCTTGTCTCCGCTCCGGAATACCACTAGGCTAGGGAGAGTATGAAACTGCCACCTCGTCCGCTCGCGGCTTGCTGCTGGAAGACGCTTCTGGTTGGTTGTGCGATGGTTTTGACGGTCTGCCCCGTGCCGGGCCAGCCATCGCCGAACAGTGCAGGACCAGAGAGCACTGGCGGCCTGCCTCAACCAAAGAACTGGACCGCAGCCGAGGACCATCAGAACATGATGGACCAACTGCGCATCAAGGCCCTTCGCCCCGGTCCCAGCGGCAACGAAAGCGCTCCCAATCACGCCAACTACGACGAATCCACGGCCAATCCGTTTCCGAACCTGCCGGATGTCCTGACGTTGAAGAATGGAAAGAAGGTCACCACGGCGAAGGCGTGGTGGAGCGAGAGGCGCCCGGAGATTGTAGAGGATTTCGATCGAGAGGTATTGGGCCGCGTGCCCCGGAATGCGCCCAAGGTCACCTGGACCGTCGCGAGGACCGAGAACGCGATAGTCGGCGGCCGCGCGGTGATCGGGAAGCAACTGGTCGGACACGTGGACAACGGATCGTATCCGGCGATCGATGTGGACATCCAGATGACGGTGGTGACGCCGGCCGATGCGCGCGGTCCAGTTCCGGTGATGATGATGTTCGGCCGCGCGGCACTTCCAGGCGATCCGGCTCCTGCCGGGCGTGGCGGCGCCGGTCCACCCCCGGGAGGCGACCCGCCCGCTACTCAACAACTGATCGCGGACGGCTGGGGGTACGCGGCCCTCAATCCCACCAGTATCCAGGCGGACAACGGTGCGGGGCTGACGCGGGGAGTGATCGGACTGGTCAACCGCGGGCAGGCACGCAAGCCGGATGACTGGGGTGCTTTGCGGGCGTGGGCCTGGGGCGCGTCTCGCGGGCTGGATTATCTGGAGACCGACACAACCGTGGACGCGAAGCACGTCGGGATTGAAGGCGTGTCCCGCTACGGCAAGGCGGCGCTGGTGACGATGGCATACGATACGCGGTTTGCCGTGGTGCTGGTCGGCTCTTCCGGCGAGGGCGGCGCCAAACTGCATCGCCGCAATTGGGGAGAGGCGGTGGAGAACCTCACGGGCTCGGGTGAGTACCATTGGATGGCCGGCAACTTTCTGAAGTACGGAACGGCGGAATCCGTGTTTGGCAGCAAGAACGCGGGCGACCTGCCCGTGGATGCCCATGAGTTGATCGCTTTGTGCGCGCCCCGCCTGACCTTTATCAGCTACGGCGTGCCGGAGAAGGGCGACGCGAAATGGCTGGATCATCAGGGCAGCTACATGGCGGCCGTGGCGGCCGGACCGGTATTTCGGCTCCTGGGAGCGAAGGATCTCGGAACGTCGGACGACTATCACATTGAGAAAATGCCGCCGGTCAACGTGGGCCTGCTCAACGGCCAGCTCGCCTGGCGTCAGCACGACGGCGGACACACCGACGGGCCGAACTGGAAGTACTTTATCGCCTGGGCCGACCAGTTCTTCGGCCGCGCGGAGGCAGCCGCTCCGGCGGCAGCCGATCAGCCCGCTCCTCGAACCGACCCGAATTCTCAGGCGGCGCACGCGCAGCTATTGGAGAAGGCCAAGCAAGGCCGGATCGATATCTACTTTGAAGGAGACTCGATCACGCGCCGCTGGGGCGCGACGGATTATCCGGAATTGCTAGCCAATTGGAGACAGAACTTCTATGGCTGGAACGCCGCTGATTTTGGATGGGGCGCCGACCGGACGCAGAACATTCTGTGGCGTCTGGAGCATGGGGAACTCGATGGCGTGAATCCCAAAATCATCGTTCTGCTCGCCGGCACCAACAACGTCGGCAATGCCGTTCCGGCCGGCGGCGAGGCGGACAAAGTCGCGGAGATTACGCGGGGTATTTCCGCGATCTTGCGCGCGCTGCAGACGAAGGCGCCGGACGCCACCATCATTCTGACCGGCATCTTCCCGCGCAACGACCATCCGGCCGTGATGCCGGCGATCGATCGGATCAACGAGAACTTGTCGAAGCTGGCCGACGGCAAGAAAATCCGGTACCTGAACATCAATGAGCGGCTGGCGGCTCCCGACGGCACGCTCTTCGCCGGCATGATGAACGCGGGGGACAAACTTCATCCCACCGTCCAGGGGTATCAGGTGTGGGCGGATGCGTTGAAACCCATCTTCACCGAACTGTTAGGCCCGCCCGCAAAAGAAGACCACGCTCCGCCCCCGACTGGCGATCCCAGCGCCCGGCACTGATTCGGTCCCGGGGACGGTTGCGAAGGCTGACGATTCGACCGCCGCTGGAGATCTACTTCCCAGCTCCGGAGGTCTTGTCGTTGCGAATCACTTTTCCGCCCTTCATCACGAATTGGACTCGCTGCAGTTCCGTGATATCGGCCAGCGGATCGCCGGCGACGGCAATCAGGTCAGCGAACTTGCCTTTGTCGATGGATCCGATCTGATTCTGCCATCCCAGCGCTTCGGCGTTGATCATGGTGCCGCCCTGGAGCGCCCGCACCGGCGTCAGGCCGCCATACTTCACCAGCATTTCGAAATCGAGAGCTTGCGTTCCGTGCGCATAGGTGGAGCCGTCGGCGCCGCTGCCCACCATGATCTTCATGCCCTTGATGGCGGCCGCCATCGCCACGGCCTTCTCGAAGATCGGAATCATCCGATACTTGCCGCCAGTGCTCCGGGCATCGTTGTCGTCCATGTAGGGCTCGATGTAGCGCTGCAGCGTGGGATCGTAATAGAGCCCCTTGGCTACCATCATATTGGCTTGTTCCTGATCCAATCCGAAGGCGTGCTCGATGGTGTCGCATCCGGCGAGAATGGCGTTCCTCTGCCCCTCGCCTCCATAAACATGGCAGCCAGCCTTCTTGCCCAGACGGTGCGTCTCGTCGATCAACGCCTGGAGCACGGGCATGGGATAGGTCAATTGATATTGAGCCTGGCCCGCCGCCGTGAAGGAATAGGCTCCGGTCGGGAACAGCTTAATCCAATCGGCGCCATGCGCGATCTGATCGCGCACCGCGGCGCGCGCTTCTTCCACCGAGCGGACCACGGTGCTGGCCAGGGGATTTTCCGGGCGCGCCGGATCTTTCGGCGCCGCCCCCCACACGATGCCTAGCGTCGATACCTGATACCGCGGGCCGTCGATGCGGCCTTCGTTGATGGCATTGCGGATCGCCACGTCGCCGTATCCGTTGCCGTGGGAGCTCATATCGCGCGCCGCCGTGAAGCCCGCCCGGAGGTCGGCCTGCACGTTCTGCACGGCGATCAGCATGGAATCTTCGGTGGTCCCCTGCGGCCGCCGCTGGTTGAACATGTGGGTGTGCGCGTCGATCAACCCGGGGAGCACCGTAGCCTGACTGAGGTCGATCACCGAAGCGCCTGCTGGAATTTTGACCTGGCCCTCCGCGCCGACTTCCGCGATTCGCTCGCCCGAAACCAGCACCACTTGTTTGGTCAGCATGCGGCCTGTCTTGCTGTCAAACAAGCGGCCGGCGCGGATGGCGACTGTTCCCGGAGCCGGCGGGCAGCGGTAGACGCCGCCGTCGGAACCCACGCAGGGATTCGGCCCGGCGCCGCGCCACGGCGCGGGCGGCGGCTGCACTTGAGCCCAAGGCGCGGCGGCGCCGAACAGAATCCCGAACGCCGCGGACAGCGCAGTTTGGCATCGCATCACGTCGTCTCTCCGATCGTTATTCGTAATAGGCTGGAGCGAGCTTGCGCTGGGCGCCTGCCACGGCGTCGTGCTGGATCCAGAGTTGCGCGCCCGCCTTCTTTACGAACGCTTCCATGGCCGCCCGGCTCTTCGCCGTCTGATCCTTGTCGAAATCGAAGGAGGGTACCCGCTTCAGGGTCATCTCTTCGGGGTAGTGATAGAGATCGCCCGAGAGCAGCACCGGTCCCGTCTTCGCGAGTTTCAGAAAAAGCGATTGATGGCCCGGCGTATGCCCCGGGGTGAACTTGATGACCACGGTTCCATCGCCGAACACGTCGTGATCCTCGTTGTGGAGCACCAGAGTTTTGCTCTTCTCGAGCGCGCTGTAGAGGGCCGGGGTGGGAGCGCCGGGTCCTTTCTGGTCGCCGGCTTTCGGCGCAAACATGGCGTCGCGTTCCACCTGCTGGACGATCCAGGTGGACCCGGCGAACAAGTTGGCGTTGGCCACGTGATCTCCGTGATAGTGCGACAGCGCCAGGTAGGTGATGTCGGCGGGCGTGTATCCGATGGCGGCAAGTTGCGGCAGCTGCGGACGCGTGACCGTGAAGGCTCCCTGCTTGGTGGGCGAGCCATCGGTTTTGACGGCGCTGTCGGAGATTTCGCCGGTGTCCCACATCAGCGTGCCGCGCGGGTGCGCGATTAGGAAGCAGGGCGTGACCATGTCGGTAGTGGCGAGGTCGCCGTCCTTGAAGCCGAACGCGGTTGCACTCACCCCCGTGATCTTGCCGCAGTCGAGGACGTAAAGCCGCAGCGATTTCGGGGGCTGGGCGCGGCGCTGTTGGGCCGGCGCCAGAGGGGCGGCGGCCAGCGCCACCAGCGCGGCCGAGACAAAGGCAAGGCGTATGGTTGGAGTTCGCATTGCGCCAAGCATATCACCACCGCCGCGCGTGGCACAGGGCGATCTCGGCGCGCCGGGGCTGCCACCCGCAGGCCGGACATGATACAGTTCCACTGGAGAAAGAAAGGACAATGCTGCACATGCACGATCCAAAGCGCGTATCCTTCGGGTTGGCCGTGGTTGCGAGCCTGAGCGTTCTTGGTCCGGCGGCGCTCGCGCAACGAGGCGCGCCGGCGCCGTTCATGGTCCACCAGTTGAAGCCCAACGTTTACTGGGTGGAGGGAGGCGGCGGAAACAGCGGCGTGATTGTTGGCGACAAGGGCGTGATCGTCATCGACGCCAAGACCACCCCGGCAGGCGGGAAGGAACTGCTCGAGGACATTGCCAAGATCACGCCCAAGCCGGTCACCACGGTGATCCTCACGCACAGCGACGGAGACCACGTCAACGGGTTGGCGTCATTCCCGGCGGGCCTCACCATCATCGCCCACGAGAACAACAAGAAGGAGCAGCAAGCGGCGCTCTCGGCCGGCGGCCGCGGCGCGCCTCCCGCCGATCGTCTTCCGACTCAGGTGGTCTCGAAGAACAAGCAGAATCTGAAGATCGACGGCGTGAAGCTGCAAGCGCTCCACTGGGCGCCGGCGCACACCAGCGGCGATCTGGTGGTGTACCTGCCCGATCAGCAGATCGTGTTCACCGGCGACATTCTCGGCGGAAACCCGGGGGACCCGCTGATTCATCTGGAAAAGAACGGCTCCTCGGAAGGATGGATCACGACCACCAAGGGCATCGCGGCTCTCCATGCTGAAACCTACGTAACCGGGCACGGAGACACGCTCGCCAAGGCCGCGATTCAGAAACGAGTCACCGATACGGAAGCCAAACGGGCGAAGATCAAGGACCTGGTGGCGCAAGGCAAGTCTCTCGACGAGATCAAGGCAGCAGTCGACCCGCCACCGGCGCCGGGCAGGGGAGCCGGCGGAGGCCGCGGTCCGGCGTTCGCCAGCTTCACCGAGGTGGTCTATCGGGAACTCACGAAGAAGGGCGCTTGAGGGCGCGGGCTGTGGCGCCGGCGCCAGGGCCCAGTACCCCACACTGCACAAATCTGGCAACCGAATTGCTTTTCGTCAGTCCCGGGGCCGAATCGACCGACGGATCGCACGAGCCGTATCGCGATTACGCAAAATAAGGGGTCCGGCCCCCATAGTACTCGGTAAAATTTGCTACAAAAACGGCCGCGGAAGGAGGCTTGGGCCCACGCGCCGTGTGGAGCGCGACGATCCGCGTGCCGGACAGGGCGGGGCGCTTGCGGGTCCGCGCCGAGACCCCCGCCCCAAGACCCCACGACCGGACCCACGCCCGGGAGTGATATCATGATGGACCGAAGTTGCAATTTGCGAAATTCTCCAGTCAACCGTAGAGAAGGGCAGCGAGGAAAATCATCATGGCAAAATCACCCAAAACCTCCGTTGGTCGTCGCGGCTTCCTGAAGAGTGCGGCGACGGGTGCCGCGGCGTTGGCTGCGACCGCGCCGCTGGCGGAAGCGCAGGCCCAACGAAATGGAACCAGCGCGGTGCCCGATGCGCCGGCTCCTACTGAGGCGCAATTGGCTCGCGAAGCGGGGAACGTCCGGCCGCCGGCGACTGCCCGCAGCATCACACGGCCCGGCTCCGATCTCATGGTCCAAACGGTCCGCGACCTGGGCATCGAATACGCGGCCGCCAATCCGGGGTCGAGCTTCGAAGGCCTGCAGGAATCATTCATCAATTACGGCAATCCGCCGAATCGGATGCCCGAGTGGATCACGGCGCTTCACGAAGAATCGGCTGTGACCATGGCGCACGGTTACGCGAAGGCCGAAGGCAAGCCGATGCTGGCGCTGCTTCACGGCACCATCGGAGTTCAGCACGCCGCCATGTCCATTTATCAGGCGTACTACGATCGCGTCCCGGTGGTGATGATTGCCGGCAACGATCCCGACTTCATTGCCGCGCATACCGCGCACGATATGGCCGGACTCGTTCGCAGCTATACCAAATGGGACAACGAGCCGAAGACGGTGGAGGAAGCGTTAGTGGCGCTGCAGCGGGCCTATAACGAAGCGGTCACGCCGCCCATGGGCCCGACTCTGGTGGTGATCAGTTCGGAGATTCAGAAGGAGAACTCGCCCAACCTCAAGGTGCCGGCGTATCAGCCGCCGCAGTACACCACGATCGACGCCACGCACGCGAGGGAAATCGCGAAGGCGCTGCTCGATGCGCAGAATCCGAGGATTGAGGTGGGGCGGCTGCGAACTCCCGAGGGCGTGAAGCACGCGGTGGAACTTGCGGAGCTGGTGGGGGCATGCGCCAGCACCACGGCCACCAACGGGCCGATGAGTTTTCCGCAGCGGCATCCGCTGTGCGGTCCGGGCGCGGACACCAGCTATGACTACGCATTCGGCCTGGAAGCTCCGGCCGCCCAGGTTTTCATCCAGGGCCCGAATCTGGCGAAGGTGGCGGCGGCCCGCGACACGGTGGACATCGGTTTCGGCGGCATCAACGGCGGCGGCGGGAGGGGAGGCCGCGGCGGCAGAGGCGGCGCGCCCGCGGGCACTCGCATCGAGGCCGATGCCGAGGCCAGTCTTCCGCTCATCATCGATCAGGTCAAGCAGCAGATCACCTCCGATCAGAAAACGCGGATTCAAGGCCGCTCGGCGAAGCACGCGCAAGCCAACCACGACGCCCACGTCACGGCCCTCACTCAGGCGGTGGCCAGCAAGATGGCCGGTTGGAATGCCAGCCCCATCAGCACCGCCCGGGTCTACTCGGAACTCTGGCCGCTGATCATGCATGAAGACTGGTGCTTCGCGTCCCCCAGCGGTTTTTCGGGCGGCCACAACAACCAGCTGTGGGATCACAACAAGCCCTATAGCTATCTCGGTGGTCAGGGCGCAGGCGGCATGGGGTACGGGGCGCCGGCGTCGGTGGGGGCGGCGCTCGCCGCCAAGTCGCGCAACCGGATCGTCGTCAACATCCAGACCGATGGAGACCTCAACTATGCGCCGGGCGTTCTGTGGACGGCGGCGCATCACAAACTCCCCATGCTGACGGTGATGCACAACAACCGCGCCTGGCACCAGGAATACATGTTCGTGGAATACATGGCCGGGGTTCGCGGGCGCGGCGCCAGCCGGGCGCACATCGGCAGCGTGCTCCGCGATCCCTTCATCGACTACGCCAAAATGGCCGCGGGCTACGGCATGGCGGGCGAAGGCCCGATCAGCGATCCGACAAAATTGTCGGCCGCGTTGCGGCGCGGCGTGGCTTCGGCGAAGCGCGGCGAGCCGTACATGATCGACGTGATCACCCAGCCTCGCTAAAGGACCATGGCCATGAAGAACCATTTGAAACGAGGTTGGCCGGTGGCCGCCGCATTTATGGGGCTGGCGCTGCCGGTTGTGATGCTGAATGCGCAGGGGGGCAGGCGCGGTGGAGCGCCGGCCGCCAATGTTCCTCCGCCCACCAGCCCGGTAACCGGGGACGCGGCGGCGGGGAAGGGGTTGTACTATTCGTTCGGCTGCTATGCGTGCCATGGATACAACGGCGAGACCGGAGCCCGTCCTTTCGTCGGCCGCTGGGGAAACCTGGCCACCGAAAAAAGTTTCCTCACCTTTCTCCGCGGCCGGGCGAATGTCGCGCCGGTGACCCCATCCACGTCCATGCCGAATTTCAGCGAGGCCTCGGTAACCGATAAGCAGGCCAAGGATATCTACGCCTACATCCGGACCTTCAAGAGCTCCGCGCCCGCCGAGGCGAAAGATGCCCCTGCGCTGAACGCGATTCTCGACGCGGCGAAGCAGGAAAAGAAATAGCGCAACCGGAGGCAGTCGCTCCAGACCGGCGCGAGCCCGTCAGGCGCGCGGCCCGCTGGATGCCGCCACCGCCGGTTCGACGAGGATGACGACGTGTCCCTTCTTGTGTCCGGCCTCCGCGTACCGGAAGGCTTCGCCGATCTGGTCCAGTGAATAGCGTCGATCGATCACCGTCCGCAGCTCTCCGGCCTCGATCAAGCCTTTGAGGAAGGAGAGATCTCCAGGGACAGGGCGCGGCAATCCACCGACCATTTTCGCGGCGCCACGGAGGGAAATCCACATCTGTCGGAACGTGTCTCCCACGATCGACAACAGGCCTCCGGAAGGCGCGATCACAACGTAGGGACCGCCTCGCTTCAGGGACTTCAGACTGCGCGAGAAGCCGGCCTTGCCGACGGTGTCGAAGATCATGTCATAGATGCGGCCGGCCTTCGAGAAATCCTCCTTGGTGTAGTCGATCACGTTGTCAGCGCCGAGCGACTTCACCAGATCGAGATTGGCGGTGCTACAGACGCCCGTGACGCGGGCCCCAAAGTGCTTTGCCAGTTGCACCGCGAAGACCCCGACACTTCCGGACGCACCGTAGACGAGCACGTCCTGTCCGGCCCGGATGTTGGCCTGCCGGAGGAAGCACAACGCCGTAAGCCCGCCGAACATGACCGCGGCGGCTTCCTCCAGCGTCATATTGGCCGGCTTCAACTCCACCCGGCTCTCCGGCGCGCAGGCATACTCGGCATGCGCTCCGAACTTGAACCCGGTGCCTCCGAATACCTGGTCTCCCGGGCGGAACCGGGCCGCCGTTTTGCCGACCGATTCCACGGTTCCGGCCAGCTCCATTCCCAGAATGAGGGGCTTGCCGCGTCTCCACAGGCCGATGATCCATCCGAACTTTCTGAGCCTGTAGTCCGCGGCGCAAATGGTGGTGGCCCGGATGCGAACCAGGACTTCGTTGTCCTTGGGGGCAGGCTTTTCGACGTCCTGGATTTGGATTACGCCTCGGTCAATGACGGCGGCTTTCATAAGCGCAGATCACGGGGCCTTGTCCGAGATAGGTTTGATCGAGCGGAAACCTCTTTTCCGTAGCGACAAGACCTAGAATATCGACAATTATGCTGAGACGGCCGAAAATTGTCAAGAGGCCCTAGGCATCCCAGGAGAACGGCCGCAATTCTTCCGGATGCGTCCGGATATACGCCAGGACACGGTGCCGCTTTTGCGGACCGCGGCCCTCGCTGTCCACGCTGGTCTGGCTCAAGATCTCGGGCTTGAATTGATCGACTCTGGCGAAAATCGAGAGCCAGCGTTTCTTGGTGGCCTCTACGCTCAGTCCGAGGTCCGCGCTGAGCTCGGAATCCGTCTTGCCGCTGACCGCCACGCTCAAGAGTTCCTGTTCCGCGGGGCGCAAGCGCAGCACCGGCGGCTGATACCGATAGAGCGCGGCCGCGGCGGAATAGGGGGCCGCGAGGGCGCTCTCTCGCGTCAACACGGCGAAGGCGCTCTGCGTCTCGGGAAATTCCGCGAGCAGCCGGTAGGTTCCCGTGGCGCGCGCCAAGGCGATTCCGGACGCGCCGATGGCTTCCTTCAGGACACGATGGAAGCGGTAGCCCGCGAAATGCTCGACGAAACTGGTCCCCAATAACCCGTGGATTTCCGCCAGTTGGCCGGGATTGAGGCCCCGTTCGCGCCACGTTCCGTACAGATTGACGAAGTCGAGACCGGCGCCGGCATTGGCATCCCCGATTTCGGCGCGGCTTAGCACGCACGGGTTTCCGGATGCGACGCTGGCGATGATGCGCGAGTTGAGGCCCGGCCTCGGGTCCGCGACTTCCCGGTCCGCGAAGGCTCTCGCGACGAAGACTCCCATGCCGCACCCGACGATCCGGTGTCCGGCGACGGGGACTTCGGATTCCATGACCGTGGCCTGAAAGGACGGGTCATCCAGAAAGGCTTTCCAAACGCGGAGAGCCGTGCCACGGCCGACGATTTGGTCTCCGAGGCAAGCCGGTTGCAGCTCGAGACAGGTCAGCAGATCGGCTTCACGAATCGGGCGCCAGTACATAGTGGTCCGCGAGCACGTATCTTTTAGGTTATTGGCAACGCGTGGGGCAAGCCGTAGGATAAACCATCGAGGGACCGGGCGGTCTGGAATTTCTTCGGGATCGTGGGGCCGTTCCCCAGGGAGAGACGTCTATGAGAAAAGGATTGCTCTTGGTGGCGCTGCTGACCGCCGGTTTGGCATCGGGACACCATAACTATGCCGCCTACGATCGAGACACGCTCGTTTCGCTGGAAGGCACGGTCCAGCAGATCTTGTGGGGAAATCCCCATGTTGTGATCACGCTGCGAACCGAGAATAAAGGCGAGTACACGGTGGAGTGGGGCTCGGTGTTCCAACTCTCGAGAGCCGGGATCAAGGCGGCCCCCGTCAAGCAAGGAGACCACTTGATCGTGACGGGCTCTGTGAATAAGGACCCCGAAAAGCACATTCTCACTTTGGTGCGCTCGATGAGCCGGCCCGCGGACGGATGGCACTGGGCCGATCCTCGGTATCCAACTACGCCGTAGGGCGGCCACCGGCCCAGTCGATGGAGCCGCCTCCGGGACAGGATTCGGCGCGTGTGGCGTGAGCCGCCCGGGTGTATACTCATCTCTAATAAGAATTCCGGCATAGAATCTTGGATGAGATCGGAGAGGTCATGAAATCAGGAGTTTTCGCTGTTTTGGTGGGTGGTTTGGTTGCGCTCGGCGCACTGCCGGCATGGGCCCATCATTCCTTTGCCGCGGCGTACGATATGCAGCAGCCGGTCACCGTTCACGGCGTGATCGCCAACGTGCTGCTCCGAAACCCGCATTCGTGGTTCCTGATCGACGTGAAAGACGCGAGCGGCAAAGTCGATGAGTGGGCCTTCGAGGCCGGCACGCCCAGCGGAATGATCCGCAACGGCTACAAGCCGAACATCATCAAGGCGGGAACCGAGGTCACCATCAAGGGATTCCGCGCCAAGGACGCCTCGCAGAAACGGGGAATGTTGAGAGAGCTCGTCACCGCGGATGGGCAGGTATACGGTCTGTTCGGGCCCCAGGAAAACAAGTAACCGCCGGGTAGCGGACGCCGGAGCGAGGATCTCAAACTCATATGAAGCACTCCATGGTGACGGCGGTAATCGCCAGTACGGTGGTCTGGTTGGCGGCGTCCCCGCCGCGTCTTGCGGCGCAGGCGAGAAGCACCGAAACGGCGAACGCAGCAAAGACGGTTTCTCCCGCGCCGCGCATGCCCGATGGCCATCCCGATCTGTCGGGAGTCTGGTGGCGGGGCGCCGATATCGGAGGACGCGGGGGCGCCCCCCTCGCGGGCCCGCGCGGCGGGGGACGGGGGACGGAGCCTCCGCCCACTTTTGCCGGCTTGTATCAGCCCTGGGCGCAGGCTAAGGCCAAAACGCTGCGCGACAAAGACGACCCGGCGCTGAGTTGCACGTCAACGGCTTTCGGCACGTTGAATGTGAGCCTCTTCGACGTGGGGGCGGTCGGACAAATTGTGCAGACGCCGAAGTTCGTCATTATGCTGAGCGAAACCTACCACGGCTACCAAAGCATCCCCACCGATGGAAGGCCGCATCGGGACACCCAGCCTCCGGCCAATCGCGGAGACGCGGTGGGGCATTGGGAGGGCGATACGCTGGTGGTCGATAAGACCAACTTCACCGACACCAGCTGGATCTCGGCGGAGGGCCGGGTTTCGTTCCATTCCGACGCGCTGCATATCGTGGAACGCTATCACCGCGTGGACGCGAACACGCTCGAGATCGAAGCGACCCTCGAGGATCCCAAGGTCCTAACCAAGCCCTGGATCGTTCCCAAACAGACTCTGGTGTTGGCCCCCTTCGATCAGCTCCTGACATTGGATTGCTCGGGCGAAGAAGTCAAGTCTCTGATCGACGCCGCGCAGAAGGATCCCGTCAAGAACTGAGCTAATCCGTCGCCGGTGCAGTGTCCAGATGGAGCGCACCGCCAGCGCCGCCCGGTTCGGCCGGAGCGTAGTATCCGTGTCTCCAGAAGGCCCGGGGACGTTCCGGCCCTTTCGGCCAGATCACCTTCACCTCGACTCGCCGGTATTTGCCAGAATGGGGCAGACTGGGCGGCGCGAAGCCAAGGATGTACTGGCTCCGCAGAGCCTGTCCAATCGTTGCGGCAACTTCCGGTAACTCCTCGATCTTCTTGACTGGGTACAGGCGGCCGCCGGTCTGCTCGGAGAGTCCGGCCAGCATTCCGGGGCCCGCGAGTTCCTCGGCTGCGGGCCAGCGCGGGTCGCGCGGCTCGTGGATCCCGATCGCGAAGATCTGGAGGTCCGCCTCCTTGACGCTGCTCTTAATTTCGGCTTGGGTGTAGCGGCTGTTGTTGTCGCCGCCATCGGAGACGATCAACAGGGCCCGGCGCGGATTTTTCGCGTTTTTCATCTCGGAAATGGCCAGGTGAACCGCATCGAACAGCGCGGTGGCGCCCTTGGCGTGGGTGGCCGCCAGGCGGTCCTGAATGTCTTCGGCATGCGCGGTAAAGGGCTGCACCAGTCGGGCCTGGCTATTGAACTGGACCAGGAAGAACTCATCCTCGGGGTTGGCAATCGCGAGGAACTGGGCCACGGCGGCCCGGGACCTTCCCATCTTATTTTCCATGCTGCCGCTGCAGTCGAACACCAACCCGATGGACATGGGTGCATCGTCGCTGCTGAAGGAAACGATGTTCTGCTCGATGCTCTCATCGAACAGTTTGAAATTATCCCGTCCGAGACCGGTCACCAGCCGATTGAAACGATCGGTGACCATCACGGGAATGAGCACAAGCATGCTGTCGACGCGGATGCTGGGGGGCGCCGGGGCGACCGATAGTCCCAGATTCCCGCGCGGCTCGACGGCGATGCTGACATGAGCCGCGAAGGTCCTGGCGGCTTGGTCCTGGCAGACCGCCGGTTGGACAAGGACACACAGCGCGCCGAGAGCCGGCACGAGAAGATTCAAGCGCATCAGACCTCCCGCGAACGGACCGGACCTTGAAGCCCAATCGACCCCTAATATAGGATGAATTCATCCGAAAAGAAAGGGGTGATGTACGCCGTTTTGCCGCGTTGGGTAGACCCCTGAGGTCAGCCGGTTATTCGGAGTGAGGTTCGCCGCGGTGTGCAACGCGGCCTTCGAGCTCGGACTAGTGGCCGCTGGACAGCTTGCGATAGTACTCGGCGACTGAGTCCTGATAGCCTGCCGGAACCTTGGCTGGGTCGGTGTTGCGGATGGTGCCGCCGTGGTTTTCCTCGAGTTGCCGCCGCAGTTGCAGTTCGAGCGCGTCGACGCCGCTGACCAGTTGTTGGCGCATCTGCTCGACCAGCGCGGGATTGCCGCGGAAACGTTTGGGATCGAGCTTGCGCATTTGATCCACCAGGGACTGGAGCTCTTGGCGGGCCTCCGGGCTCTCCTGCACGGCGGCGCGAACCTGGTTGAGCAGGTTCAATCCCTGGTCAATCTGTTGCTGGGTATCGGCCGGGTTGGGACCGGTCTGCGGAGCTACGGCCCGGCCGGAAATGCGCGTATCGCCGAGGTCCATGCCGCCGCGCACGCTGCCATCGCGGTTGACGGCGCCGCCGCCCGGATTGCCCACTGGACCGGCGAAGCGGTTTCCGACCGGACCCGCGGCCTGCCCGCCGGGTCCGCCCGCTTGCCCGTTGCCTGCCGGATTCCCTTGGCCGGATCGTCCGCCCGGCTGGCCGGACTGACCGGATGGACCGGGTTGCCCGTTGCGCGCGAGTGACCCGGGCTGGAATTGTTGGCCGGCGGGACCGGCCTGACCCTGTCCGGCTTGCGGATTGCCGCGGCCGCCCAGGCCAGACAGCTGGTCGCGCAGCCGCGAAAGATCGTCCATGGCGCGGTTGATGGCGGCGTCCTGGGAGTTGTGCTCCGCATTCCCCAGAGCGCGCGCCGCGTCGGTCACCTGCTGTCCCAACTTTTGCAGGTCGCTGGTGAGGGCGGTTTCGAGCGGATCGGAAAAATTGCCGGTGCGCAAATAATCGGAACTGCGTTGGAGCCGCGTGCCCAGATCATTTTCGTCCAAGCCTTCGAGCGCGCTCCGCAGCTTGCCGGAAGCCGCCGGCTGTGTGGGGGCCAGCTCGCGGGCCGCGGTGCGGAGTTGCTGGGTCAGGTGCGACAGATCGTCCGTGACTTGCTGGCGATCGTTCACCATTTTGTCGATCTCGTCGGCCGAAGGGAACTTCGGCGGCCGGTTGGCCGCGCGATCGGCATTGATCTGCGCCACCAGTTCGCGCACGCGGTCGGCTTGCTGCTTTTGGCGCGCCGCCAATTGGCCGGCGGTCTGGGCCATCGAGCCGAGCTGGCCGGCGGCGTCCTGCTGCTGCATGCGGCCGAGCAGGTCCGTGGCCTCGCGCAACCGGTCGGCCGCGCGCCGCGAATCCGCCGCGCTGGCGTTTTGCGAGGCGGCGCGCCGCATGTCTTCATTGGCCTGCCGCAGCCGGTCGAGCGCCTGTTGCGCGGCCTGCTGGCGGCCTTCCGCGGCTTGCTCCGGGGACTGCGCGCTATCCTGGCTGTCCGAGGGATTGCCGGCGCTATTGCCCGAAGAACTTCCGGCCTTGCCGCCGGCTTGCCCTTGCGCGCCGCTGCTCTGGCCGCTGGACTGACCTTGCCGGGACTGCTGGCCGAGCTGCTGCTCCATCTGCCGCTGCAACTGCTCCGCCTCGCGCTGCAGCATCTGCTGCTGCCACTTTTGCTCCGCGGTCTGCGCGCCATTACGCTGCTGCTGCGCCAGATCGGCTTCGCGCTTGGCCAGTTCGTCCAGCTTCTTCAACGAATCCGCGATCTGCTGCTCCCGTTGCTCGGTGGAAGTGGACGCGGATCTCTGCGTCTCGTACTGGTTCTTCTCGGTATCCAGCTCGAGATCGAACAGGGCCGCCAGGTCGCGCGCCGCCCCGCCTCCACCGCCCCCGCCGCCGCCCCCGCCAAACGCCACCTGGATCTGGCGGAAGGTGGCTTCGGCGCGGAGCAGGAATTGCAGAGACTTCTGCTCGTTCGGAATCGCGTCTTTCCACTTCTGCTGCCCGAGTTGTTGGGCGGCCGGTTCCATGGCATTCGACGCCGCCAGCATGTCCTTCTGGAACTCGCTGATGGCTTGCACCTGGTCCGTCAGCTCGCGGGCCTGCAACCGTCCGGCCAGGGAGACCGCCTGTTCGCGCAACGTGGCCTGCGATTGCGACAGCAGTTTCGCAATGTCGGTGGCCTGCAGCTGGGTGGAGTTCTTATCGCCCTGCTGTTTGAACGTGGCGGAGATGATCTCTTTTTCGCGCTGCGAGATCTGCGGGGCCTGATTGCCGCCGCCGCCCCCCCCGCCGCCTCCCCCGTTCGCCTGCGATTGCGAAAACTCGCGCTCGAACGGGTCGGCTTCGATGAAGATCATATCGGTGTGGGCTTCCGCGTTGGCATCCTTGGCCGTGGCGTAGACGCTGATCAGGTCGCCGGGAACCAAATGGAACGCCTCGAGCGAGATGGTGGTCGAGCCGTCGGCTTGCTTGTCGCGCTTCTGCTTGAGTAGATCGACCGCAGTTTCCGGGCCGCCGTTCACCGAGTAATGCAGGGTCACATCCGTGAGCCCGTATTCGTCCGTGGCCTTGGCGGCCACCGTGACTTCTTCGATGGGGTTGGCATGATAGTCGCCGCGCGGACGCAGCAGCGAAATCTGCGGAGGGTTGGCTTTGCGCGCCTCAATGAAGAAATCTTCGCTAATGCGAACAGGCTGTCCCTGTTCCACGCCGGCGACATGGTAGACCCCGTCGCGATCCATCGTGACGCGGCCGTGATAGACATTGTTGGCGCCGCCGCTGAGCTGGATCTTCTGCCCGCTGTCGAGCTGGATCTGCCCTCCCGCGAGCGGCCGGTCGGTCGAAACATCAAGGTCGGCCTCGGTGCCGGTCACCGCGCGCAGGTCGCCGCCGCGCTCCTCGGTCTCGGCCGCCAAGCCGGTCCAGGCCGGGTAATGGTAGGTGACGCGAATCTGCTTCACCGCCGGCAGATCGCTGACGCGAATGTGAAAATGCTTCGAGGTCATCGCACCCGCAGTGACATAGTATTCGACGTTCTCCGCCAGCCCGCCAAACAGAAATTCATAACCCCCGGCGAAACTGCCGGCCGCCTTGGGCAGCATGGCAATGGTTTCCCACTGAGACGAGCTCTGAAACCTGGCATACAACTTCACGCTGGGGGAGCGCAGGCCGATGGGCAGGGCTGAAACCATCTGGTCGGCGTGGCGCCGAACTACCGCATCGCCAGGCGTCACGCGCAGATCGTACAACGCCGGCTGATCGCGGTGCGGGCCGGTCCATAGCAGCGAAGCGCCATACCCCAGAAATCCTGGTCCGGAAGCGATCATCCAAATCAAAATGGCGCAGGCCCCGACCGCCGCCGCGAGCGAACTTCGCAGGTGGCCATCGGTGACGAGTTGCTGGGGCTCGGCGGACCGGGCGACGCCGAGGGTCTCTCCGGCCAGCAGTTCGATAAACGGATCCTGCCCGTCGCGCTCGACGAAGGTGGTGAGGCTTTGTTGAAATTGCGGGAAGGCGGCTTCGGCGGCTCCCACCGCGCGGCGGCGGGTGAGGCGGCGCAACGGCAGCGCCAGGCCGGCGGCCGCGGCTACCGCCAAAATCAAGATCAGCGCGAAGCGGGCGGCGGTGACGCTACCGTGCGAAAAAGCCAGTGCGTTGGCGATCGTGACCAGCACCAACGTCGCCACCAGCGCGCTGCCGGTGAAGATCGCCAGACCGCGGAACCAAGTGCTCCACCGCAGACGCTGTTCGAGTTGCGCGATGTAGGCGTGAAGCTGTTCGCGGAGACTCATCGGAACCTCCCCCCGGCGCGGCCCAGGCTAGTCTCTCAAGGATATCGCACTAGCGAAGACGGCGGGCTGGGCGGGCGACGCGCCAGTGTCCAACCCTATCGTGTCAGCCACACCAGCGGCCTCCGCAGGGAATTCTGGTATACTGCCGCGCATGAGATTCGCTGTCACCGCTCCTCTGGTACTCGCGCTGTGGATGGCGCCGTACGGCCTTGCCCAAGGCCGCTATTCCGGCGATGCGCCGCGCAAGCCGAAGCCGGCCTTCGCGGGGCAGACCGATGCCCCGAAGCCGTCGAAGCCCTCCGCGGCTCCGAAAGTGGAAAGCATCACCAACCAGCTCCGAGGCCCCTGGTCGGAGGCCTTGCTGCCGGATGGAAATTTTCTGGTGACCGAGAGCGTGGGGCAGATGCGCATCGTGCGCCCCGACGGCGTGGTTTCGGCGCCGCTGGCCGGAGTGCCCGGCGTCAAAGTGGTGGCGGCGCAGGGCCTGCACGATGTGGTGCTCGATCCGGACTTCGCCCGCAATCGCTGGGTGTACTTCACCTATTTCGCGCCGCCGCGCGGGGAGCAGCCGGCCCTGTGGCCGGTGGAGTTCTTCTATCAAAAAGTCTGGACCAAGCCGCTCGCGGAGCGCCGCCTCACCGACATCGGGATGGAGCGCATGGCGCGGGCGCGCCTGAGCGACGACGAAACCAAGCTCGAAGACGTCCGGACGCTGGCCGAAAGCGCGGAACGCCGGATTGTGTTCGCGCCCGACGGCACAATTTATATCACCGGCGCTGACCGCTTCCGGTTCTACGATTCCAAATACGATGGGGTCGAGCACGACTTCACCGACAATCCCGACATCGGCCGGAACTTCTCCGGCCGCGTGCTGCGCATCAACCGCGATGGATCGATTCCCAAGGACAATCCCTGGTTGAGCCGCGCCACGGTAGCCCCCGAAACGTTTGCGCATGGGTTGCGCGATCCCGAAGGCGCGGCCATCAATCCCGCGACCGGCGAACTCTGGGTGACCGATCACGGCCCGCAGGGCGGCGATGAGATCAACATCATCCGCGCGGGGAAGAACTACGGCTGGCCGGATGTCTCCTACGGAACCCAATACGACTTCCAGCGCACCGATGGCCGAAAAAATGTTCCCGTGGGCAACGGCAAGACCTCGATGCCGGGCGTCGAAGAGCCCGCCTACTTCTGGTTTCCGGACATCGCGCCGTCCGGCATGATGTTCTACACCGGCGACCGCTTTCCGGAATGGAAGGGCAATCTATTCGTTGGGGGGATGGAGCCGCAGGCGCTGGTGCGTCTGGTGCTGAATGGCGACAAAGTGGTCGCCGAGGAGCGCCTGCTCACCGAACGCCATCAGCGGGTGCGCGACATCCGGCAAGCTCCCGACGGAGCCATTTATCTCTTGTCGGGCAACGAGCTGTTGCGCCTCACGCCGAAATAAAAGAGCCGCGCGATCTTTCACAAGTGGCGGTGCCTTACGATCCGGGCGGCGCTTACGACTCTTCGCGCTGTGTTCCCAGGTAGCGGCTGGCCACGGCCGATTCCGCAATCGCCAACAGGAACAGGAGCAGCATGCAGTACCACCACAGCGATTGGGGCGTTTTGTTGGGCGCCGCCGGGGCGGGCACGGCCGCGGTTTCCGGGGAAGAGACGCCGCCTTTGCCCTGCCACAACGACAGCACATCGGCGGGAATCACGTCGAGGTTCGATTCCTTGGGATCGGCGTTGACCCCTACTTCGTTCTGCCGGCCATTGGCCAGCCGCAGCTGATAGTATCCCGCCTTGGCGAGTTGGAGCGATTGCGCGGAGGCGGCCTGGCCCAAGGTCAGCGGGCGTTTTCCTTCGGGATCGGTGACTTCCACACCCTGCGTTTGCTCTCTCGCATTGCGCAGCTCCAGGTAAGCATCCACGGGGCGGGCGCCGCCCTGGCGTTCACTGCCCGCCAGATAGCGCGCGGTCTGTTCGATGAAAGGGACGAAGGCCGGGTGCAGAGGGAAATCGTTGGTGAGACTATCCAGCCCGGAGGTGAACAGCACCACGCGCCCTTCGCCGATCCGTTTCTCCAGCAGCAGCGGCGTCTGGTCGCCTAAGCGCGCGATGACGCGGGCGTCGCCGGGATCGATATCGAGCGCATAGAAGAACTTCACGCCCACCCAGCCGTCAGCCTTGCCCACTCCGGGAAAAGAGGAGTCGCTCGAACCGATGGCCATGTACCGGTCGGGAACGCGGCTGTAGTCGCGGGTCTCGACGATGTGGGCGTCAAAGATCGGAATGCGCGAGCCGCCGCCCGCCGCAGTGCCAGCCGCCATCAGCAGGCTGCCGCCCGAGCGCACGTAGCCGCTGAGCGAATTCTCCAGAAGAGGCGGCAGCGAATTGAGGTCGGCTACTACGATGAATGCGTAGTTTGACGGCTTACGGTCGGCGGCCTCATTGACGTTGATCGATTCCAGCAGGAAGGCCGACTGTGCGGCCGCTGACAGCGCGGCGCCGACATAGAGCGGGGAGCGGGCGTCGCCGTAATTATGGATCAGTAGGGCTTTTTGCGGGTCGGAACGCTCCACCGCAAAGCGGCGCACGTCGTCGTCCGGAAAGCCATCGGCCTGGTCGATCTTCACTTCGCAACGGCTGAATCCGTAGGGCACTTCGAGGGCGGGGAATTCCACCGTGGCCCGTCCATTGGCGGACACGGTTACCGATTTCGTGGCGGCCGTTTTGCCGTTCACCACCAAAGACACGGCGCGTTTGGCGGCAGGGGTGCCGTAGCCGGCAATCACGGCCTGCACGCGAACCGGCTTGGCGTCCTTGCCCCACACCTGTCCGGGAGCATCTACCGATTCCACCGTCCAGTTGGGTTGGGCCTGGGTGACGGCCGCATGCGGTACCAGCCGGACATTGTCCGGCAGCGTCATGTCGGAGAAGGCACCGGCCACTTCGCCGCGCTGCATGTCGCTGAACAGGTGCAGTTCGATGGGCGTGTGGACCGTCTCGGCCATGGCGCGCACGGCGCGCGCCAGTTCGCCGAAATTCCCGTGGCCGTCGCCCGGCTGAATGGCCTGCACCGCCGCCCGCAGCGCGGATTGATCTTCGATCGGCTGCGTCATGAGCCGCAGTTGCGAGCCGAACGCCGCCACCTGCGCGCGCGCCGCGCCCTTTCCCGCCAGCACCCGCATGGCCGCATCCTTCGCATCCGCCAGCCGCGTTCCGGCGCGCATGCTGAACGAATTGTCCACTACCAGCAGCACCAGCCGGCTGCTGGCCAGGGCGGCCGCGTTGCGGTTGATGAACGGATTGGCGAAGGCCAGGGCCAACAGCGCCAGAACCAGCAGGCGCAGCGAGAGCAGCAACAGGTAGCGAAGCCGGTGATGGCGCGTCGAGCTCTTCACATGCGACTCGAAGAACATCAGCGAGCTCCACGGCTTGGGCGTGGTGGTGAGCCGCTTCAGCAAATGCAGATAGAGCGGCAGCGCGAGGCCCGCCAGACCCGCGAGAAACCAGGGAGAGAAGAGTCCCATTTACGGGCGGCCTCTCATACAATGCCCCACTTGCGCCGTAGCCACCACTCGGAAAACCGCAGCAGCACCAGAATCAGGAAGACCAGCGGCAAATCCCACAAATCGCGGGTCTCGCGCACCGTCACCCCGGCCTCCGAAAAGGGGATGCGGCCGGCCAGCTTGCCCAGATCCTCGGGCTTCCAATACTGCCCGCCGGTTTGCGCGGACAGACGTGCGAGCAATTCGCGGTTCTGTTCGGTATGAAAACTCTCCGCCACGCCGTCCATCCGCAGGAAGGTCAAAACGTCGCGGCCCAATTCCCTGACTTTGCCGGTGGCGGGGTCCGCGCGCTGCGCCGTAACTTCGGTCAGGTACGCGCCGGTCTTGGGAGCCGTCCACGTCCCCTGGAACCGGCCGGGATTATCCGGCACGGGCGCCATCTCCACCCGCGCGCTGACGCCGCCCGGGCCCAGGATGTGCGCTTCCACGCGCGTATCGGGAGCGGGGTTGTACTGCGGATCGCGCACGTCGGCGGTCAGCTTCACGGCGCCGTTGTCCAGGAGCACTTGGGCCGGGATGGAGGCGGTGACGTGGCCCGGAGTATCCGAGACGACCCAGCGCAGCAGTTGCTGCCAGAACAAATCGTGCGCCGTATCGCCGAGCGGTGAACTCATCTGCCAGCGCCAGCTGCCGCCGGTGGCCATGATGGCGGTGCGGCCGCGGCCAAAGCTCTCGGTGATCAGCAGCGGCAGTTTCCGGCCTTCGGGAGTCACCATGTTGGCCAGCACTTGCGCGCCCGGTTTGGCGACGCCGGGATCTTGGTAGTCCATCAGGTAGGGCAGCTTCTTCCACTTGGCGGCGTTCGCCGCCGGGTCGTCCACCAGGCGGGTAATGATGTTGTCCAGGCCGGCGGGGGCCAGCTCGGCGGTCGTATGCGTAGTGCCGTTTCTCGGATCGGCCTCGCGATGGAAGGTGCCGGCCTCGGTGGGGAGCGTGGTGGGCATCAGATCGATCAGCCTGGAGGTGTTCCAGCCGCCATCGGCCAGCGCGAATTGGCCGCCCAGTAGCAGCAGGCCGCCGCCGCGGCGATCCACGAACTCGTGGATGAGTTCCTGCTGCCCCGGAGTGAAATAGCCCGCTTCCACCGAACCGATGATCAATCCCTGGTATCCAAAGAGATCTTCCGGGCGGGAAGGGAAACCGTCGGCGAGCTCTTTGGCGTCGGCGATTCCCTGGCGATAAATCTTGTTTTGGCTGGTGCGATCCATGGACACGATCTGCACCATGCGATCGTCCTCTTCGGCCTGCCGGATGAACTTATACTCCCACCGCGGCTCGCCTTCTATATAAAGGATGCGGCGCGCTTCGGCCCCCACGTTCACCACGCGGGTCAAGGTATTGTTCGCCAGGTTTTCCTCGCCGGGAAGCGGCACGGCGGCGATCTGCAGCGTCCGGGCGCCGGCGCCGCCGATATTGAACAGCAAGGTCTCGGTCTGGAGATTGCCGTCCTTCCCCAGGGTGACGATGCGAGACGCCAGAATCTTGCCCTGACCGTTGCTGACGTCGCGGACGGTGAGCGTGATCGCGCTTCCGGCGTAACCGTGTTGCTGCAGCGTGACGCGGGCGGCGATTCGCGAATCGGCCAGCGCGCGGGGCGCCACCTCGGTCTCCTCCAGTTCCACGTCGTGTGCCGCTCGTTCGCGCCCGAAGCCCACCGTGTGCACGGGAATGTGACGCGCGCGCAGCGCGCTGATGGCGTCAGGGTCAATCCCCCCCGCGTTGTCGCCGCCGTCGCTTAGCAGCACGACGGCGCCGATCGGCAGATCCGACGTTTCCTCGGTCAATTGCTTGAGGCTGTCGCCGAGCCGCGTCGAGGGCGCCTTCGGTTGCAGGTCCTGGAGGCTGTCGATCCGGGCGGGGGCCGCATCGACGCGGTAGAGCCGCGTCTGAAACGAGCGATTCAAACTGGCGAGGACACCGCTCTGCAGAGCCTGGACGGCCTGGGCCTGCCGGGTGAGACCGCCCTCGGAGATGGCCATGCTGCGCGAATCGTCCACCAGCACGGCGATGATGTTCTGTTGCGGCTTCAATTCCGCGACTGTGATGGCCGGCTGCCAGAGCAGCACCAGCAGCAGGGCCGCCAGCAGGGTCTGCAAACCCCAGATCACCCAGGAACGGCAGCTTTGCATGACCGGCGCGGCTTGCGCCTGGCGCGAGCGGATCAACACCGCCAGAGCGGCGGCCGCCGTCACGATCAGCAGCACGAGCACCCACTTAGGCCATGCCCCTAACAGGGCAAACTGGCCCTGCTCGTAAACGGAACGTGGATATTTCAGAAAGAACTCGAACATGGGGGCGCCGGTTACCCGGGGGCTCAGTGGGTCATGGCGTACGTGATGTAATTCAGCACGATGCGAAAGGCCAGCCCGGAAAACTTCTCGGGATACTCCGGGCTATCCGCCCATTCCCAGGCGTCGCCGAGGTGCATATTGGCGCAGATCGCCACCATGATGCGCCCGCGGTCGTTGCGGATGGCGCGCCATTTGGGCACGTAGCCGTCCTTCTCATAGGTGCGCCCGGTGTTGACGTAGACTTCGCTGGGGATTTGAAACTTTTCGTTGATGTCGTAGAGGACGTGGTAGATCTCGTCCTGATCCCGGAGATCCTCCACCGGCCGGTCGGGCAAGACCTGGCGCATCCCGGCCATGAAATGCTGCCAATCGTCGGTGCCGTGGAAGTCGTCCACCATCAGAAAGCCGCCTTTCAGCAGATAATCGTGCAGGCGTTTGGCTTCCTCGTCGGTGAAGGTCCAGGTGTTGACGTCGACGGCGTAGATCCAGGGGAAATCGAAGAGATGATCGCTATCGAGATCGACCACGTTCAGGGCTGAGGGAGAGTGGATGCGCGTCAGACGCCGCAGGGCGATCAGGCAATCGTTATCGGCTTTGGGAAAATCGCGCGACCAGCTGCCGCCGTAGGCGCGAAACCCGAAGCTGCCGCCGCTGGCATAGCCTGAGTTGTACTGGAGCCGGCTCCAATAAAATTCCGAGGGCACGGTCGGCCCATCCGAGTAGGAGTAGCGGGTGTACCGCCGCCCTCCGAACTGCAGCGCATACAGGCCGACAGTCAGGGAAAACAAGACGGGCAGGGCGTAGAGGGGCCGGGACAGCTTCATACGATCTTTACCTCGGGTGCCTCTTGAAAGCGTACCAGAAGCGCGGAGACGGCGGGGGCGCTGGTCTCTCGTGCCGGTTGGCCTGACGGCGCGCCGGCGGTACGATGATCGAAGACCCATGCAACGACGCGATTTTCTGAAAATGGCCGGGGTGGCAGCCACCGGCACCCGGCTGCTGGGCCAGCCGCCGACTTCCTTTCTTGCGCCCACCAACGCGCCCGATGTCGCCAAAACCGAATTCGCTCTGGAAATCGCGCCGGTCACGGTGGAATTAGCGGCCAATCGTATTATCAGCACCGTCGGATACAACGGCGCTTCGCCGGGGCCGCTGCTGCGCATGAAAGAGGGGGTGCCGGTCACGGTCAACGTGACGAACCAGACCGACGTGCCGGAGTTTGTGCATTTTCACGGATTGCTCATTCCTTCCGACGTCGACGGATCGGAGGAAGAAGGCACCCCGGCGGTGCCGCCCCACGGAAGCCGCAGCTACCGCTTCACCCCCACTCCGGCCGGGACGCGCTGGTATCACACACACACCATGTCGATGGACGATCTGCACCGCGGCAGCTACACCGGCATGTTCGGCTTTCTGATCGTCGAGGGCGCCAGTAATCCGGGCCGCTACGATCAAGAACAGTTTCTGGCATTGCGCGACTGGGAGCCGTATTTCACCAACCAGGCGATGGACAACGACGATCTCGATCCCGCGGGAGCGCAGCCGGAAAAGCCGGCGGTGCTGGATACGCGGCCGGTGGGGATGGAGGTGGCATCGGATATTTACTCCATCAACGGCAAGGCGCTGGGCGCCGGCGAGCCGATTCGCGTGAAGCCCGGCGACCGCGTACTGTTTCATTTCCTGAACGCCAGCGCCATCGAGAACCGCCACCTGGCGCTGCCCGGCCACAAATTCAACGTGATCGCCTTGGATGGAAATCCCGTGCCCACGCCGGCGGCCGTCGACGTGTTGATGCTGGGGCCGGGTGAGCGGATCGATGCCTGGGTGGAGATGAACCGGCCCGGGGTGTGGATCCTGGGAGCGCCTGAAGATCCGGTTCGCGAAGGCGGCTTGGGCATTGTTATCGAATACGCCAACCAGCACCGTACGCCGCAGTGGACGGCGCCGCCGAAGTCCGCTTGGGACTATACGATCTTCGGCAAGCCGCCGTCGCAACCGGCGCCCACCGAGCGGTTGGACATGGCGTTTGAAAAGGTGCCGCGCGGCGCCGGCAAATTTAACAGCTTCACGGTCAACGGCAAATCGTATCCGCACGACCAGGAGTTTCTGCTAAAGCAGGGCACGCGGTACCGGCTGACCTTTCATAACCGCACGGACGATGCGCACCCGCTGCACCTGCATCGGCACCAACTCGAGATTACCGAGATTTATGGCAAGGCCACCTCGGGCGTGATTAAGGATACGGTGGTGGTGCCTACGTACGGGCGCGCCAGCGTGGATTTCACCGCCGACCAGCCGGGTCTGACGCTGTTCCACTGTCATATCCAACAGCACATGGATTACGGATTCAAGGCCTTGCTGCGCTATACGTAACGCGGGGATCGGCACGGAGTAGACGATGTCATTGGCGGGTGGATCCCGATTCGTCCTCGAGATCGGCGCGGCGGCCATCGCGCTGCTGGGATCGGCAGCGGCTCAGCCCACTCGATCCCCAAAACCCACCGAACTCCCCAATCCGTACCGCCTCGTGGAGGGCTGGCCGGCTCTTCCCAAAACCATGAACGGAGGCCGGTGGGGAGAGGTGATCCGGGTGCATGTGCACAGCGACGGCCACATCTGGGTCTTTCATCGGTGCTTCAATACAGTGCCGCCAGGCCACGCCACCTGTATCGGGCGGGGCGATTCCAATCCGCCGATTCTGGAATTCGATCCATCCGGAAAGCTGCTGCGGAGTTTTGGCGCGGGCCTGTTCGCCTATCCTCACGGATTCACCGTCGATGGGGACGGCAACGTCTGGGCCACCGACGTCAACGATGAAGCGACGGTGCTCGGCATGCCAGCCAAGAACGCGGACGGAGTGATTCTGGGCCAGGAAGTCCTGAAATTGAGCCCGGCCGGCAAGGTGCTGATGACGATCGGCAAGGAGGGGGTCGCGGGGAACGGACCGGATACCTTCGACCGGCCAACCGGCGTCACGGTTGCCCCGAACGGCGATGTGTTTGTGACCGACGGCCACGCGCCCAACCGGCACAACGCCGCGCGCGTCGTGAAATTCTCGAAGGACGGCCGATTCCTCAAGGCCTGGGGACACAAAGGCGCGGCGCCGGGCGATTTCGACGAGCCCCACGACATTTTCGTCGGCGGTACCGAAGGCCATGTGTACGTCGCCGATCGCAAGAACAGCCGCGTGCAGGTCTTCGATCAGGACGGCAGGTTCATCGCCGCGTGGAAACAATTCGGCCAACCGAGTTCGGTGTTCGTGGGTAAGGACGACACCATTTATGTGGGCGCTTCCTTCCCGGATCCGGCCGCCAAGAAAGGCGAGATCCGCGGCATCGTGGTGGGGAACGCCAAAGACGGCTCGCTCCGGGCCTTCATCCCTGACCCGGCGGACCCCGATCAACTGGATGCGGGGACCTCGGCGTCGGGGATTGCCGCGGATGACGCGGGCAGCATCTACGCGGCCGACGTGGCTGCACACAATCTGAGAAAGTACGTCAAGGTTGGGGAAGCCGGAGTTCGATAGAATAGGCCGACCAGGAGGACCACCATGCGTCTTCGGCTTTTCTGCGCAGTCGCCGTTTGCGTCATGTTCCGTGCCAACGCACAACCGCCTTCGCCATCGACGAATTCCAAACCGGCTCCCGATCCCCGCAGTCTGGTTCTGGCCGGCGACCGGTTCCAGCCGCTCCAGTATGACGACATGACTGCCGAGCAAAAAGTCATGATCGACCACCTGCTGGCGGGCGAACGCGGCGGTGCGCGCGGACCGTTCAATGTTCTGCTGCGCAGTCCCGAAGTGGGCGACTTCGCTCAGCAATTCGGCGGAGCCATGCGCTTCCGGACCGACCTTCCCAAGGACGTCTCCGAGACCATCATCATCATGACGGGCCGCTATTGGATGGCGCAGTATGAATGGAACTCCCACAAGGCCGCGGCACTGCGGAACGGCGTGAAGCCGGAAATCGTGGACGCCATCGCCAATGGAAAGCGTCCCACCGGGATGACGCCCGACATGGAAGTGGCGTACCGTTTCATCGACGAACTGCTCACCACCCACCAGGTGACCGACGCCACGTTCAAAGCCGCCAAAGACCGGTACGGCGAGAAGGGCGTGGTCGACATGGCGGGGCTGAGCGGGTGGTACGGGCTGGTTTCGATGGCGCTGAACTTGGACCGCTATCCGCTGGGCGCGGGCGCGCAGCCGGAACTGAAGCCGCTCGAGAATCCTCTTCCAGTGGTGGGGATGGGGTTCGCGACCCCCATTCCGGGAGCTGTCTCTCCGGCGACTACGACGTTCACGGTGAATGGCAAGACGTTCACGATGCGCGGCGACCGGTTCCCGCCGCCCCGCTACGACCAGATGACGCCCGCGCAGAAGAAGTTCACCGACGTGGCGGTGGCCGGACGCGGCACCGGGGGCAGCTTCAACATCTCGCTGCGCAGCCCGGAGGCCGGCACGCTGTTCTTTGGAATGGGAGAGCGCGTGCGGTTCCATATGTCCGTTCCGGACAAACTCAAGGAGCTGGCGATTCTGCTCACGGCGCGCTACTGGGGCGCTCAGTTTGAATGGCAGGCCCACCACCGGGCCGGCGCCCAGGCGGGGCTGAGCGAGGACCAGATCAAGGCTATCGCGGAGGGCAAGCGGCCCGTGGGGATGTCGGCGGACGAAGAAACGGTCTACACCTTCATCACGGAGCTGTTCCGGACGCGGCAGGCGAGCGACGCAACATTCGCGGCGGTCAAGACGCTGGTTGGCGAACGCGGCGTGGTCGATTTGCTGGTCACCGCGGGCTACTACCAGATGGTCTCGATGCTCATGAACGTCGACCGCCTGCCGGTCAATCCCGGCCAGCAAGCCGAACTGAAGTACCTGGCCAAGCCGCTGCCGTGAGAAGGAAACCCGGGACCGGCTCGGTTACGCGCCTGGAATCTAACCTGTCGCAAGACCGCCTGGCCCTGGCCTGAAGCTCTACGACAACGCCTTCGAGGCCAACTTCGCGCCTTCCACCAAGGAGCGCAGCTTGGCCCAGGCAATCTGGGGATGCGTTCTGCCGCCGAACCCGCAATCCGCGCCGGCAATGACATTCTCTTTCCCGAGCAGCTTGGCAAACCGCAGAATGCGCTGGCACACCAGTTCCGGATGCTCCACGACATCGGTGGAATGGGTAATCACGCCGGGGATCAGGATTTTTCCATCGGGCAGCTTGGCGGTCTCCCAGACGGCGTATTCGTGCTCGTGCCGCGCGTTGGCTCCCTCGATTAAGTAGGCCTGCGCCTTCACGGAGAGCAGAATGCCAATCAGGTGTTGCAACTCCAAATCGTACGCATGGGGACCGTGCCAACTGCCCCAGCAAAAGTGATAGCGGACTCGGTCCTCGGGGATGCCGCGGAGGGCGTGATTGAGCGCCTCCACCCGTGCCCGGCAGCGGCGCTGAAACGCTTCCAGGCCCATGCCAATTCCGATGCGATCCCAGAGCGCGGGGAGCCAGGCGTCATCGATCTGCAAGATGACGCCAGAATCGACGATGGCCTTGTATTCCTCCCGCAGCGCCTCGGCCAGAGCGCCCAGGAAATCCTCTTCGTTCGAGTAGTATTGGTTGGACCGGTAGACTTCGAGGCTGGCCGGCGCAGTGCTGGTCAAAAACAGCTCGCCGCTGGAACCGGCGGCGGATTGGAGCAGGCCGATCTCGCGCCGCAAGGCATCCTGTCCGGTATAGGTGATCGGGCCGGTGCAGACCAAGTGCTTCCGCACTTTCTGAAGCTGATTGCCCGGTTCGAAGAACAGGGTGCCGCGTTCCGACGCCCACTGGTAGAAATCCGCGAACTCCTCGCGGTCTTTGCCCTGGGTCACGATGGGCGGCCCCTGGGGCGCACTCTCCGTAAAGCCGCCGAAGCGGTCATCGGTGAAGGAGAGCCAGTCGCCGCCCTTGGTGTACTCGCCCTCGTTGATGATGTCCAGACCGATCTGGCGCTGGCGTTCGACCACGTACCGCACGGCGGCTTCTCCGGTCAGTCCCGCGGTCGCGGGTAAGCTGCCGACGTGGGTGGTCAGGATTTTGCGGGCGGTCCGATGCATGGCTCGATTTTAGCTCCGCGGAGCGCAGAGGCCCGGTGCTGGACGTGGATCAACGCCGGAAAATATTGGGAACTAAACGGGGCGTCCGTCGTCTAAGACTGAAAGCCGCGCCCCGGAGGTGGACCGTGGAAAACGTCTGGCAGGACCTCGTGTACGGGTTCCGGATGCTGCTGAAGAAGCCAGGCTTCACAGCGGTAGCCGCGTTGTCGCTGGCGCTGGGCATCGGCGCTAATACCGTCATCTTCAGCCTCATCAACACCACCCTGCTTCGCCCGCTTCCCTATCCGGACGCAAACCGGCTGGTGATGATCTTCAGCGTTCCGCAGGATCGCAAGGACCAGCTCAACTGGATGATGGCGAGCATGTACATGGCGTTTCGGGAAAAGGCCCGGTCCTTCGATGCGGTCGGCGGGGTGCGCACCAACGTCTGTAATGTGGGCGCGGACGAGCATGGGCAGCCGCCGGAGCGAGTCGATTGCGAAAACTTTACGCCTTCTCTGTTTCAGGCGCTGGCGGTCAAGCCGGTATTGGGCCGGGTTCTGCGGGAAGACGAAAACCCCATCGATAGTCCAGCACCGGTGCTGCTGATCAGTACCCGCTTCTGGAAGCGCCGCTTCAATGCGGATCCGGGCGCGATCGGGACGACTCTGCGAGTGGACGGCGTGGTCAAGACGGTGATTGGCGTGATGCCGCCGAATTTCTATTTATACGATGACGACGCCGATTTTTGGACTCCCCTCAACTGGACTCACACCGAGGTGCAGAGCACGGTCTACAACATGGGAGTGGTCGGGCGTCTGAAGCCGGGCGTCCCGCTCGAGCAGGCGCAGGCGGAGGCGGATACTCTGGCGGCGCAACTGAGGACTGCCGATCCCGACCGGTACAAAAAACTGGGCGCGGTGGTGCAAACGCTGACGGAAGCCCTATATGGAGGTTTGCGGTCGCCGCTGCTTTTGCTTCAAGGGGCTGTCGGGATTGTGCTGTTGATTGGCTGCGCGAATGTGGCCGGCCTGTTGCTGGCCCGCGCTGCGTCGCGCAGGACGGAGATCGCCGTTCGCACCGCGATCGGTGCCGGCCGGGGCCGGATCATCCGCCAGTTGATCACCGAAAGTGTCCCGCTTTCCCTGCTGGGCGGAGTGGCCGGCGTTTTTCTGGCCTGGGGCGGGCTGCGGCTATTTGTGGCCGCCGCGCCGCCCGGCTTTCCGCGGTTGAACGAGCTTGCGCTCGATCTTCCGGTCCTCGGGTTCACGGCGTTGGTGGCGATTGTGACAGCGGTGTTGTTCGGGATTGCGCCGGCGGTTCAGGCCTCGAATCCCGATCTGGCGGGCTCGCTGAAGGAATCCGGCCGCAGCGGTACCGAGGGAGCGGCCCGGCAGCATCTGCGCAGCGCTCTGGTAACGCTGCAGATCGCCATGGCACTGATCCTGCTGATTGGCGCGGGATTGATGATCAATAGCTTCATCCGCATTCAGAACAACCCCCTGGGGGCCGATCCCAAGGGCCTGCTGACGTTCGATTTCCGCTTTTCGCGGGATGAAGCGATCAAGCCGTATGGACGGTACCGGAACGCCGGCCTGTGGGACATCAACCCCGTGACCACGCTGACCTTTCAGCGGATCCTCGATCGAATTCAGAAGCTGCCCGGTGTGGAGTCGGCCGCTGGAGCCGGCACGCCGCCGCTGGCCGGAGCGCTGGGGATGGGGTTCCTGATCGAAGGGCGTCCGGCGCCGCCGCCAAGCCCAAACGGCCAGCCCGGACAGAACGCCGCTTACATCGCCGTCACGCCCAATTATTTCGTGACCTTGCGAGCCCCCGTTTTGCAAGGCCGGGAATTCAACGATCGCGACACGGCCGCGGCTCCCTTCGTGGCGGTCATCAATCAAACCATGGCCCGGCGCTATTGGCCGAATGAGAGCGCGATCGGCAAACACATCCGTCTCGATTACGTGCCGGATGAGCCGCTGCGCGAGGTGGTCGGCGTGGCCGGCGACATCCGCATGAACCGCCAGCAGCGCCAGATTGGGCCCACCGTGTATGTGCCGTACCTCCAGCAAACGCCGAGGTGGATGGGCGCCGGCTACTCCATGCGCGCGGGAATGTACTTCATCCTGCGAACCAGCGGCAAACCCTTGGGCCTCTCGAATAGCATCCGCCAAGCGGTGGCGGAAGTGGATCACAATAAGCCGGTGGCCAGCATCCGGACGGTCGAGCAGTATTTGGACCAACAGGTGCAGTATGTCCGCCTGTACGTGCTCTTGCTGGGCATCTTCGGCGGAATTGCGGCGGGGCTCGCCGCCATCGGAATCTATGGCGTGATGGCGTATTCCGTGGCGGAACGCACGCGGGAAATCGGCATCCGCATGGCGCTGGGGGCGAGCGCGCGCGACGTGCTCCGATTGGTGATCCTGCACGCGCTGGTCCTGCTTTCGATCGGTCTGGCCCTGGGACTATCGTGCTCCTTCGCCCTCACGCGATATCTCAAGTCCGCCCTGTATGGGGTCACGGCCACCGACCCGGCCACGTATTTCGGCGTCTCGCTGCTGCTGATCCTGGTGGCACTGTTCGCTTGCCTGGTTCCCACGCGCCGTGCTGTCTCGGTGAATCCCACCGTGGCACTGCGGTATGAGTAGTACGAACAGAGGGAGAGCCCGGGGTGCGATCGAGTGAGGAGAACGTCGGAGTCCTGATTGAGGCCTGGAAGTTGATGGTCGGGCGTCTGCCCACGGGAACGATCACCCAGGCCGGAGGAGTCGCGACGATGTTCGCGCACGTGCCCATGTCATTTTTGAACCTGTCGATTCCCGACCGCCCGCTGGAGGATGCGGAAGACTGGCGTCGAGCGCTGGCGGTGGCAAAGGAACGAGCCCAAGCCTGCAAATATCCGTCCTTCGTGGGACTCTGTGAGGCCTGGGCGCCCGAGGGTTGGGAGCGCGTGGCAGCCGAGGAAGGGTTGGCTCTGGCGTTGCACATGACGGGGATGGCGGCCGATCGGCTGTTGCCGGCGCGCCGCGCCCTGCCGAAGCTCGAATTTCGCCGGGTCTTGGATGAGACCACGGCCCGCGATCTGGCGATGATCAACGCGCAGGCTTACCAGATGCCGCCGGCGGTGTTCGAGTGCCTCTGCAACCTGCATCTGTGGCGCTCGGATAGTTTCGGATATGTCGGGTATGCCGGGGAGAGAGCGGTCACGGCGGCGTCGACGTTCCCGGTGGCGGGCACCCTGTATGTCGCGTTTGTGGCGACGCTACCCGACGCTCACGGGAGAGGGTACGCGGAAGCGGTGATGCGGCAGGCCATTGCGCGAGGCCGTCAAGCGATGGGGCGGACGCGGATGACGCTGCACGCGTCGGAGATGGGGCGGCCGCTTTACCAGGCGATGGGCTTCGAGGCGGGCGCGAAGATGATGCTGCTGGAGACTTCGCTGGGGTCAACGCCACACTAGCAGCCCGGGGTGAAAGTCAGAAAACAGTTTCCATCGAGAATGTTTGCTCGTAAAATCTTCGTATGGCGATGGGCACGCGGCGGGAGCAGCAGGAGGAGTTTTGGATTCCAACTTGTACTCTGGCGCGGCCGGCGA
>JAIQFS010000020.1:623-93878 GCA_020073145.1 Terriglobia bacterium | reverse complement strand
GGGACTTCCGGTATTCCGGAAACGCGCGCTTTCCTTGATCCTCGCAAACGAGTATGTGTCAAGTCCAGGGATCGACTATTTGGCCGCGAGGCGTTTTCGTAGCGCGGTGGTCGCCGCGCGGTGGCACCGGAGGCATAGGGTGCGCATGTTGGAGAGGTCGCATTCGCCGCCGCCTTCGACGACGGGCACGATGTGGTCGGCGTCCCACAGATGGCGGCGGCCGCCCCACTCTTTCTCAAACCGGCGGCGGGCGGCGTAGTCGAGCTTCCGTTTGTCTCGGCGGAGCGCTTCGGTGTCGAGGTCGCATTGCGCACAGACGCCGTGGTCGCGGGCGAAGACCTCTTCACGCAGGTAGCTTGGATCGGTGCGCAGTTTCCACTCGTGCACGCAGGCCGGGCCGCAGAAGGTGAATCGGCCGCGGGGAACTTCCGCGCCGCACCAGCGGCAGGGGCCGCGCTTGCGCTCGACCCAGCCGCCGGGTTTGACGCGAGCGGTGCTCACACGCGGAGTTCGTAGCCGAGTTCGCGCATGCCGTCGATGATGCCACCGCGAATCGTCCCCACTTCTTCAGAGGAAAGCGTGCGCTCCGCAGAGCCGACCGTCAGCCGGAAGGTGACGCTCTTGCGGCCGGCTTCGAAAGGCGGACCGGAGTATTCCCGCACGAACTGGATGGATTCGAGCAGCGGGCCGGCGAAGGAGGCGATGGCCGACTCCAGCTTGCCGACTTGCTCGCGTAACCCGGCGATCACCGAAAGATCGAACGCGCTCGAAGGGTAGCGGCGAATGGGCGTGTACTTCGTCTCGACCGCCGCCAGCCTCTCGACGGCCTGGAGATCGAGATCCAGTACAGCGGCCCGGCCGGCTTCTACCAGCGAGGGATGCAGCTCGAACAGGCGCCCCACGGTTTCGCCGCGCCATTGAACGTCGGCGGCGCGCGCGGGATGCTCGAACGAGCGCGCTTCCGCAGGACACACGCGGGCGCCGGGCAGGAGACACTCGGCCGCGCGCTTGATCTCGAACAAGCCTGTGACACCATCGCTGTCGCGATCATAGAGGGCGGCCACGAGGTGCACGATCTCGTCCGGCAAATCCAGGATCCCTTCCGCAGTCAGGTCCACCTCCGGTTTGTGGATCTCCAAGCCGATTTCGAAAACGCGAAAGGTGTCCCGGTGCTTCTGGTTTTCGGTGATGTTCTTCCAGATCCCGGGCTGCAGCGAAGTCCGCAGCAGCGCCTGGTCGGAGGCAATCGGATTGGTCACGCGCACGTGCGCCGCAGGGTCGAAGCCGAAAATGCGCGCCGTGTCCTCGCTGAGAAACGAGTAGTTGTAGACTTCGGTGAATCCCTGGTCGGCGAAAATCTGGCGGGCCTGGTGCTGGAAACGGCGCTCGGCGTTCTCGGGCGGCACGGCGGTGGGGACCAGCGGCGCCTGCGGGGTAATGGAATCGTATCCGACCATGCGGCCGACTTCTTCCACCAGGTCGTCTTTGATCGAGATGTCCTTGGTGGCGCGCCAGGACGGCACCGTCACGGAGAAGACGCCGCGCTTCGGCTCCGACACACCGAATGCGAGTTGCCCGAGAATCCGGCGCACTTCGGCGGGCTCGACGGCGCGGCCCAGCTTTCGCTCCAGCCAGTCGAGCGGCAGCTCGATGGGCGGCGGCGCGGGGATGTCCTTCTTTTGATCGGCGACGCCGCCCGCCACGCGGATTCCGGGCGAGAGTTCCTGCAGCAGTTCCACGGCGCGGGCGAGGCCGCGGACGGTGTTGGCCGGGTCCTGCGCCTTTTCGAAACGCATGGAAGCATCGGTGCGCAGTTTGATCGCGGACGAGGTCCTGCGGATGGACGAGCCGAGGAAATTCGCGCTCTCGAGCACGACCCGCGTGGTCTTGTCGCCGATGGCGCTGTCCAGGCCGCCGATGACGCCGCCGAGCGCAATGGCGCCCGCGGCATCGGCGATCACCAGGTTCGACGGGTCGAGCGTGTATTCCTCTTCATTCAGCGCGCGGAAGCGCTCGCCGGCCTTGGCGGGGCGGATGAAGATCGTGCCGCCTTTCAGCAGATCCGCGTCGAAGGCGTGCATGGGCTGCGCCAGCTCCGCCATCACGTGGTTCGTCATGTCGACGATGTTGTTGATGGGGTTCACCCCGATGGCGGTCAGGCGGTACTGCAGCCAGAGCGGCGACGGTTGCACCGTCACGTTCTCGAACACCAGGGCGCTGTACCGGGGGCAGAGATCGAGGTCTTCGATCTGGATCCGGATGCCGCCCGCGCCTTGCGGCAGGAGGTCCGGCCGCACGGGGTCTTTCAGCGCGTGGCCGAGGATTGCCGCCACTTCCCGCGCCATGCCGAGATGGCCCCACAGGTCGGGACGATGGGTGATCGACTTGTTGTCGATTTCGATGATGCTGTCGGGAACGCAGCCGCCAATAGGCGCGCCTACCTGGGCGTCGAGTTCGAGGATCCCGGCGTGATCGCGGTTGAGGCCAAGCTCGGCCCCGCTGGCCAGCATGCCGTCGCTTTCGACGCCGTTGACCACCTTCTTGCCGATGGGAGCATACGCCGTGATCAGGCCGGCGCGGCAGTTGGGTGCGCCGCACACCACGGTTTTGCGGCCGTAGCGGCCGGCGTCGACCACGGCCTTGACGTTGTGGCTATTGGGGATCGGTTCGACGGACTCGACGCGGGCGGCACAGGCGCGGTCGAGCAGCGCGCCCGCCACCTCGATGCCCTCGCACTCGGCGGTCTTCATGGTGACAAGCTTCTCGAGCGCGCCCGGGGCGCAATCGAGGTCCTCTACGAATTCCCGAATCCAGTTGTAAGAAAATTTCAAAGCTAGAACTGCTCCAGAAACCTGAGATCGCCGCCTTGCAGCAGGCGGATGTCGTCGATGCCGTAGCGCATCATGGCCAGGCGCGTAATCCCCAGGCCGAAGGCGAATCCGCTCCACTCCTCGGGATCGATGCCGCTCATGCGCAGCACGTTGGGATGGACCAGGCCGCACCCCATCTGCTCGACCCAGCCGCTTTGCTTGCACACCGGGCATCCCGAGCCGCCGCAGAGCAGGCACTGCAAGTCCAGCTCGAAGCCCGGCTCGACGAACGGAAAATATCCGGGGCGCAGACGGACGTTGACGTCGCGATGAAAAATGGCGGTCAGCATGATCCTCATGAAGTACAGGAGGTGCGCGACGGAAATATTGCGATCCACCATCATGCCTTCGATCTGGTAAAAGGTATGCTCGTGCGAGGCGTCGACGCTCTCATTGCGGAAGACGCGACCGGGCGCGATCATGCGCAGCGGCGGGCCGAGCTTCTCCATGCCGCGCACCTGGACGGGCGACGTGTGGGTGCGCAGCAAGTTGCCGCCTTCCAGCCAGAACGTATCCTGGGCGTCGCGCGCGGGATGGGTGGCGGGGATGTTCAACGCATCGAAGTTCCGGTATTCGGTTTCGACCTCGGGGCCGTCGAGCACCGTGAAGCCCATGGAGACGAACAGCTCTTCCAGCTCGCGCTGGATGTGGGTCATAGGGTGCAGGTGGCCGCGGCGCGGGCCAGGCGCGGGCAGGGTGAGGTCGATCCACTCGGCATCGAGGCGGACGCGGAGCCCGGCGTCCGCCATCTGCCGCCCCTTGGATTCGAGCGCCGCTTCGATCTTCTGCTTCGCGCCGTTGAGCAGCGCGCCCACGCGTTTCCGGTCCTCGGGCGCAAGCTTGCCCATCTCCTTGCCGATCAGGGTAAGCGCGCCCTCCTTGCGGCCGAGCGCTTCCACCCGCACGGCTTCCAGCTCTTCGGCGGAGCGAGCGGATGTAATGCGCGCGAGGAGACTGGATTCCAGTTCCTGGATACGTCCGTCCAGCATGAGTGGTTGAGCCCTTATTGTAACAAGTACGAATGCGAGGCCCGGCGGCACTTGTTATGATCGCGGTCATGCGCATTCTGCTGCTTCTGGCTTTGGTAATGCCCGCACTGGCTCAGGACCGGACCCAGGCGCGGTCGATGGTGATTTCCGACCGCGGCATTGTCGCCACCAGCCAGACGCTGGCGTCGCAGGCCGGCGCCCAGATCCTGGCGCGCGGAGGCTCGGCCATCGACGCTGCCATCGCCGCCAACGCGACGCTGGGCGTGGTGGAGCCGATGATGAACGGGATCGGCGGCGACCTGTTCGCAATTTATTGGGACGCGCGAACCGGCAAGCTGACCGGGCTGAACGCCAGCGGCTGGGCGCCGCGGGCGCTCACCATTGAATTCCTCAAATCGCTGGGCCATACGACGATGCCGCAGCGCGGCATCCAGTCGGTTACGGTGCCCGGAGCGGTAAACGGCTGGGCCAAGCTGCACGGGAAGTTCGGCAAACTGCCGTGGGCGGACCTGTTCCAGCCGGCCATCTACTATGCCGAGCACGGTTATCCGCTAACCGAACTCATTCAGGAGAACTGGCGGCTCAACACGGGTAAACTGCAGGAGAACGAAAATGCCAGCCGCGTCTTCCTGCGCAACGGAAATGCGCCGCAATTGGGCGAGATATTCCGCAACCCGCAGATGGCCTCCGCGCTGAAGCTGATCGCGGCTCAGGGGCCGGAAGCGTTCTACCGCGGCCCCATCGCGCAGGCGCTGCTGAAGACCAGCAAGCGGCTGGGCGGAACCATGGCGGCCGATGACCTGAGCGACTTTTCCGCCGAATGGGTGCAGCCGATCTCCACCGAGTACCGCGGCTGGAAGGTATACGAGATGCCGCCCAACAGCCAGGGCATTGCGGCCTTGGAGATGTTGAATCTGTTCGCGCAGTTTCCGCTGCGCGACTACATGTCGCGCAGCGCTGACGAGCTGCACATCCAGATCGAGGCTCAGAAACTGGCCTACGCCGACTTGCAGCGGTATGTGGCGGACCCGCGGTTCGCCAAAGTCCCGGTGGATGGAATGCTCTCCCTGAGCTACGCGCGCGAGCGGGCCAAACTCATCGACCCGGCCAAGGCCAACTGCGATGTGCCCCCGGGCAAGCCGCTGCCGGGCGCGGGCGACACGATTTACCTTTCGGTGGTGGACCGGGAAGGCAACATTGTTTCACTGATCCAAAGCCTGTTTTCGGATTTCGGCTCGGCCGTGGTGGTGGACGATTACGGGTTTGCGCTGCACAACCGGGGCGGGCTCTTCACGCTCGACGCGCGTCACCCCAATGCGCTGGCGCCGCGCAAGCGCCCGTTTCACACGATCATCCCGGGGTTCATGGAAAAAGGGAACCTGCACATCGGATTCGGAATCATGGGAGGGCTGAACCAGGCGCAGGCCCACGCGCAGTTCGTCTCCAACATCGCCGATCAGGACATGAACATCCAGCTGGCGATGGAAACACCCCGCTTCCGGAAGGAGACGCAGGCCGGCTGCCAGGTGGCGATCGAGAACCGGGTCGAAGCCGAGGTGCGAAAGGGGCTGGAGGCGCGCGGCCATCAGCTCCGCGTGGTGGGAGATTTTTCCGACACGGTCGGCGGCGGGCAGGCCGTGCTGTACGACTCAGCGACGAAAGTGAAGTACGGCGCTTCCGATGCCCGCAAGGACGGCGCAGCGGTTCCGGAGCCGCATCCGTATTTCACGAGCCCGGCTTCTCTCCCACGACGGTAACGACCACCTGGCGGTCGCGCGGGCGGTCGTCGAAATCGCAGAACACAATCTGCTGCCAAGTGCCGAGGGCCAGCTTGCCGGCAGACACGGGGAATGTTTTGGCCGTTCCAATCAACGCGCTGCGCAGATGCGCATAGCCGTTCTCGTCGCCCCAGCGCGCGTTGTGGGCGTAGGCGGGGTTGGAAGGGGCGATCTGCTCCAGAGCCCGCTGGAGGTCGGCCACGCAGCCGGGCTCGAACTCCAAAGTCGTGATGCCAATCGTGGAACCGACGCCGGAGACATTCACAATGCCGGCGTCAATGCCGCTGGCGGCCACGATGTCGGCGACCTCGCGGGTGATATCCCGCACGTTACAGCGGCCGCGGGTGGAGAGGCGAACCTCCTTCTGGAAGACAGGCACGGGCTATTTGCCGAAATCGGCTTCGAAGGCCGCGATCTTGCCCAGGCGGCGGCGATGGCGCTCGGCGCCCGAAAAACGCGCGCTGACATAATCGCGGACCAGGTCGAGGGCCAGCTCGGGTCCGATGACGCGCGCGCCCAGGCACAGGACATTGACGTCGTCATCCGCCACGCACTGCCGGGCGGAAAAGCTGTCGTGGCAGGTGGCGGCGCGGATGCCACGGAACTTATTGGCGGCCACGCTGGCGCCGGCGCCGCTGCCGCAAAGGAGCACGGCGCGCTCGGCCCGGCCGGTCAAGATGGCTTGCGCAACCGCGCGGGCATAGTCGGGATAGTCCACGGGATTCGTGGAATCGGTGCCTAGATCGGCCACCAGATGGCCGACTTTGAGGAGTTCTTCGATCACCTGCGCTTTCAGCGGAAATCCGGCGTGATCGCTCGCCACCACCAGGTTCATTGCAATCCATCATACCTCCGGCCGTCGAGTGCCGACCGGGCTCTCTAAAGTTACGGAGCGGATCTGCCGATGACTGGACTGAATGGCCGTAGACGATGTCATCCAGATCGAACTCATGCTGAACCGGTTTCGCCGGCTGATGGCGGAACTGCAGAGCGGCACGATCAACCGCAACAACTTCGAGCCGTGGGAGATCGAGATCCTCCTCGACCTGGAATCCTGCCAGGTGCAATCCCGGCGCTGGACGGAAACGTTGCGGCAATACGAGAAAACCGTGGAACGCCAGTTGGAAGGCGGCTTCGGGCCGCCGATGAAGCTGTCGGAGTACCTGGCGCTTCGCGCGCAGAAGAAGGTTTCGAATTTCTAGGGTGGTGCCTCCGAAGTCGTTTGGAGACTACCGCTCCCTGACGGTTAGGTTCCGTGTCGGACACGAACCGCGAGCGTGAGCGAGCGGCCTTCATCGTCGCGCAATCGGGCGCTAGGCTCAGCAATCGGGTGACGGACCCGCCGCCCTTCACGGGCGCGGCTGAAGGAACGGTCGACCGTGGGGTACCGGCCGCGGGCGCGGCCCTAGCCAAGGATCACGCGGCGGCCTTCGATGCGGTACTGGCCGCTCAACACGATCCGGATGGCTTCGGAGTAAATCCGGTGTTCCTCTGCCAAGATGCGCGCTGACAGCGTTTCCTCGGTGTCCTGGTCCAGGACGGGCACGGCGGCCTGGAGGAGAATCGGGCCGGCATCCAGATACTCATCCACAAAGTGAACCGTGCAGCCGGTGACCTTCACCCCGTAAGCTAACGCCTGATGCTGCGCGTCGAGGCCCGGAAAAGCAGGCAACAGGGACGGGTGAATATTCAAGATTCGGTTGGGAAACTCGCGAATGAAGGAAGCGCTCAACAGACGCATGTAACCCGCGAGACACACCAGATCGACGCTGTATTTCCGCAGCTCAGCAATCAAGCCGCGGTCGTAAGCCTCCCGGTCCATTCCTTTCGACGGCAGGGCGACCGCGTTCAGTCCCCGCTCACGGGCGATCTGCAGTCCCCGGGCGTCGCGTCGGTTACTCAGGACTACCGCGATGGAGGCGTCGATGGATCCGCGAGCGATGTTGGCGGCAATGGCTTCAAAATTGGAGCCGCGGCCGGAGAGCAAGATGGCCAGGCGCTTCATTGGTAGGCCACGCGCGGGCGTCCGCGGCGGTGCGCCACTACCGAGCCGATACGAAAAGGAAATTCCCCCAGTCGGCGGAGCATGGCTTCGGCTTTGCCCGCGGTCCGCGCCGGAACCGCCAGGATCATCCCGATCCCCAGGTTCAACGTGCGGAAGTAGTCGTCCGTGGGGATGTTCCCGATGCGCCGGAGTAATTCGAACAGCGGCGGAATCCGCCATGACCCGGTCTCGATCGCCACCGCCAATCCCTTCGGGAGCATACGCGGCGTGTTGTCGGTGATGCCGCCGCCGGTGATGTGCGCAGCGCCTCGCAGGAGACCAGCCTTGAGCAAACCGCGAATGGGTTTGAGGTAACTGCGGTGAACCGCAAGCAGGGCATCGGCCAGCGAGCCGCCCAACTCGGGGAGCACTGTCTCGCAGCGGTATCCGGCTTGATCAAACAGCAATTTGCGGGCCAGCGAGTACCCATTGGTGTGGAGGCCAGTTGATGGAAGAGCCAACAAGACATCGTCGGCGCGAATCCCCTTGCCGGTGAGCAACTCCGACCGCTCAGCGGCTCCGACGATGAAACCGGCCAGGTCGTATTCGCCTTCGGTATACATTCCGGGCATTTCGGCAGTCTCGCCGCCGATCAGGGCGCAACCGTTCTGCCGGCATCCGCGGGCGATGCCCGATACGACCGACGCCGCCACGCCCGCATCCAGCTTGCCGACGGCGAAGTAATCGAGGAAGAAGAGCGGAGCCGCCCCTTGAACCGCGATGTCGTTCACGCAATGGTTGACCAGGTCCTCACCCACGGTGTCGTGGCGGCCGGTCAGAAACGCGATCTTCAGCTTGGTTCCGACGCCGTCGGCGGAACTCACCAGCACCGGCCTGCGCAGCCCGGAAAGCTGGTAAGAGGCGCCGAAGCTGCCGATGTCCGTGAGCACGCCGCGAGTAAAGGTGCGGCGCGCCATTTGCTTGATGGACGAGACGGCGCGGTCGGCTTCATCGATATCGACGCCGGCGTCGCGGTAACGGATTTGTGGCGGAATGGACAAATTTCAGTATACGTGGGGTTCGGCATCCCGTTTGGAACGGTCGGTGGAGTCCATCAGGATCGTGACCGGCCCGTCGTTGACTAAGTGAACCTGCATGGAGGCTTGAAACACTCCGGTTTCCACGGGAACTGGCCCGCGCCGCGACCGCTCGACGAAATAGCTATAAAGAGCCATCGCCTGTTCGGGCGCCGCAGCCTGGTCAAAACTCGGCCGTCGACCACGCCGGCAGTCTCCGTACAAAGTAAATTGGGAGACCAACAGCAGAGCACCTCCGGCCTCGCTGACGCTGCGGTTCATCTTTCCGGTGTCATCGGGAAAGATCCGCAAACCCAATAGTTTGTCGACCAGATAGTCGGCATCCGCGAAAGTGTCCCCCTTGCCAATGCCGACAAAGACAAGCAGACCAGCCTGGATAATCCCGGAGGTCCGGCCCTCTGCGGTGACACTGGCTGCTTTCACACGCTGGATGACAAGCTTCATGATTCCGTTCGGCTCAATTCTCTTACACCCCGAGTTCTCTCATGTTATAGTATGCGGAGGTGAAATGATGGCAAGAGGAAGACGCAGCACACAGGACCTAACCACACTCCAGATGGCACTGGTCGGTTACCAATTAGAGAAGCAAAAAATCGAGGATAAGATCCGCGAGATCCAAGGTCAGCTCAGAGGGAAGAGAATCGCTCTGCCGTCCGGCGCGGCTGCCAAGAGCGCGGGCGTGAAGCGCGTACTCAGCCCGGGCGCCCGGCGGCGCATCGCCGCGGCACAAAAAAAACGCTGGGCCGAGCACCGCAGGCGGGCCGCCCAGGCTGCGAAGCAAGAGTAAGCTTCTTAGTGTCGCAACTTACTTCCCCCAAAGCTAAAGTCCCAGTCAAAGCGGGAGACGATGTCTTCCACGGTTCCCTCCGCGGCGATGACTCCGCCTTGGAAGAAGACAGCTCTTTGGCAGAGCGCGAGCGCGAAGGGAATGTCGTGGGTGACTAGGATCTTAGCTTGCGGTAAGTGGGACACCAACTCAGCCAAAGAGCGCTGTCCGGGAGGATCGAGGCTCGCGGTAGGTTCGTCGAGAACCAGAACCTCCGGCTCCATGGCGACGATGCCGGCGACGGCTACGCGCTTCTTCTCGCCAGCGCTCAGATGATAGGGCGCGCGGGAAGCCGCGGCCGACATGCCCACGGTGGCAAGCGCGGCCTGAGCCCGCGAGATCGCGGCGGCGCGATCGAAACCCCGGTTCAGCAGTCCGAATGCGACGTCCTCCAGGACCGTGGGCATAAATAACTGGCTGTCCGAATCCTGAAAGACGATTCCCACCTTGCGCCGGATCTCGGGAATATTCCGCTTGTCCACCGGCAACCCGCAGACGCGGACCGTGCCCTCGCCCGACAGCAATCCGTTGAGGTGCAGAACAAAGGTGGTCTTGCCGCTGCCGTTCGGCCCAAAGAGCACCACGGTCTCGCCCGGATCCAGGCGGAAATCCACGCCCCGGAGCGCGGCGGTTCCGTCCTCATAGCGGAAGCACAGACCGCGGACTTCGATCAGTGGGGTCATCTGGCGGCCCGTTCCACAGCAATCCGGACCAGGATGGGGGCGAGCGAAGCGAGCACGGCGAAGGCAGCGTCGCTTCGGCGAAATCGGATCGGCTCCAGGGGCTGAAAATGACCCACGAAACCGCGGGAGAGCATGGCGCGATGAATGTCCTCGGCGCGCGCGTGGGAGCGGGCAAAGAGCACACCCAGAGCCCCAGCCGCGGCGCGGAAACGCAAGTCGCGCGCCATCCAATCCCGGGCGGCCGCGCCGCGCGCCGCAGCCGCCTTGCGCATGTGCTGCGCCTCTTCGGATATGACAAACAAATACCGGTAGAGGAACTGTCCGACGATCAGTAAGAACCGCGGCACGCCGGTCATTTCGAATCCTCTCAACAGCGCGGGCAGCGGCGTGGTGGCCCCCACCACCAGCACGGCCAGCGCCGAGAGATAGCTCTTCGCCATGAGCGAGAGGCCGCGCGCCGGGTCACCGGCCAGCCCGGAGATCAGGGCGAAGACTCCGGCAAATGGCACGACCACGGCCGCGCGTGCCAGAACACCGGCCAGAGGCAAGCGCGCCCAGATCAACGTCGCAGCCAGCAAGAGAAGCAGGCCCGGGGCCAGCAGGAGGAGAGCGCGATGCGCGGTAGCGACGGCGATCAAGAAGACGGCGAGGGCGAGAATCTTCGCTCGGGGATCGCGCCGGTGGACCGGGCTATTGCCGCGGCTCCAACGGTCCAGGACGACGTGATGCAACTCAGGCGCTCCTGTTGCGCGAGGCCACGCGGCCGATCGCCAGGCAGGCACCGTAGATGAGCGCGATGCCCGCCAGGCCGGCTCCCGATTTGCTCAGCCAGGTTCCGGTGCCAGCCGCGGACTGATGGGTGATCTGCTGGATGGCGTCCGGCGCGCTGGACGCGAACAACACCCCGACCGACGCCAGCAGCACCGCCACCACCGCTACCACGCCAACAGCTCGCGAGCCGCCCGCCTCCGGCTGGCGTACCAATCGCGGCTGCAACCGTTCCAGGCTTTCGAGCACGGCCAGCGTGATGGCTCCTTCGAGGACGGCCGACACCAGAAAGAGCACGAGAGAAACGCTCAGGACCGAAGCGGGCATGCGCACGCCGGAGAACAACAATTCGGAAAGAGCCAGCACGGCGCTGACCAGGACGGAAAGCGCGCCGCCCGCGAAAATGGAAACCTTGCGCCACCGGGTGCCGCCCCAGAGCGCATACGGCAGGTAGCCGGCCAGCACGCCGAGCACCGCCATGTTCACGACGTTGGCGCCGAGCGCCAGCAGGCCGCCATCCTGAAACACCAGCGCCTGAATGGCCAGAATGCCCGTCATGACGACGCTGGCGGATACCGGGCCGAGCGTCATGGCCAGGAGCGCGCCGCCCAGGAGGTGGCCGGTGGTGCCGGCGCCGACCGGAAAATTGACCATCTGGGCGGCGAACACAAACGCCCCCATCACGCCGAGCAACGGTGCCTGCGCCTGATCGAAACCGCGTTGGGCGCGGCGCGACATCCAGGCTACGGCCGGCGCTGCCGCCGCGTCCAGCGACACCCATACGGGGGTGGACAGAAATCCGTCCGGTATGTGCACGGTGTACACACGGTATCACGATTGCGAGAATCGTGCCACCCGGCGGAGAAAAGCGCGAGCGGGCGAGTTTTCAGCCTGCGACTATACGGACCTGTTCCGCGTTCAGTTTTCGCCGCGCAGTGGAATGAGGTGTGAATCCGACCAGTCGGATGGTCGCGATGGCGTTGCTGATAACGCCTCTGACGCCATCTGTCTTCACTCAGCCGTCACAGCCGATCGGGAGTCTACTGCTTCGGTTCGACAACGAGCACCATCTCCCCGAGAAGGAGCAACTGCTCCTCGCCGTGACCGGTCAGGGTGCGGAAGCGGGCCCGGCATTGCTCCGCCTCGCACAATCCACGACGAACACAGACACTCGTTGGATGGCTATGCTGGGAATGGCGACTCTCTGCTATACAGCTTGTGCTCCGTTTCTTGAGGCATCCCTCAAGGATTCCGACGCCCCGGTTCGAGCTAACGCTGCTCGATCCCTGGGAGATCTCCGAATCAGGAACGCAGCCGCCCCGTTGCTGGCCCTGTTTGGCGCCGAGCAGGAACCGCCGGCGATTCAACAAGCTTCCCTCGCCCTTCGCATGCTTGACGTCAAGGCCGCCGCGCCTTACATCGCAAGGCAGACCCGCTCCTGGGTGATTCAGGCGTTAGGTGCGCCGGGAAGCGCCGCTGATGTGCCCTTGATTGCCACCTCGACGAGATACCGAATGACATGGCAGCTGTGGAAGCCATCGAGGAATTGGCCGGCGTCACTCTCGGACCCAGCACGCCGGGCCTGATCGGCTACCCACGGCCTGACACGCTCGCGGCACAGGCCTGGTGGAAGTCTCACAAGGATACGTGGCCGCAATGCGATGACTGCCATCCGAAATAAACGCACCGGCCCGTCGGCTGGCTGCCAAGAGCCGGGAACGGCCCGGTGCTAAGATGTGTACCGATGAGCGCCTTGAGCCGGATTGGCGTGGCGATCGATTCCGACCTTCTCGATCAGTTCGACCGGTTGATCGCCAAACGCGGCTATTCCAACCGCTCCGAGGCCTTTCGCGATTTGATCCGCGATGAACTGGTGGAGAAGGCCTGGGAATCTCCCGACAGCCCGGTGGTCGGCACTGTCACCCTGGTGTACAACCATCATGTGCGCCTGCTGAACGAAAAGCTCACCGACATTCAGCATGACTTCCACCGGTCGATCCTTTCCACGCTGCACGTGCACCTGGACCACGACAACTGCCTGGAAGTTCTGGTGGTGCGCGGCAAGTCCGGGGAAGTGCGGAAAGTGGCCGATGCCTTGATCAGCACCAAGGGGGTTAAGCACGGCCGCCTCACCCTGAGCACCTCGGGTGCCGATCTCAAATGATTGTTGGAACCGGAGTGGACTTAGCCGAGGTGCCGCGCATTCGGGCGTCCATCGAACGCTACGGCAGCCGTTTCATCGAGCGCATCTATACGTCCACCGAAATCGCCTATGTGGAGCGCAAGGCCAACCGGTTCGAGCGGTACGCGGCGCGGTTCGCGGCCAAAGAAGCCGGCATGAAGGCGATTGGAACGGGGTGGGACCACGGTGTGCGGTGGCGCGATCTGGAAGTGGCCAATCTTCCATCCGGCCAGCCGACTCTCCGATTGCATGGCGTGGCGGCACAGATTGCCGAGAAGATGGGCGTGCGCCGCATCGCGCTTTCGCTCACCCACACCTCGGAACTGGCGATGGCGCACGTGATCCTGGAAGACTGAGCCAGGCCTAACGCGCATCACCAGCTAGGGTCCGCCGGCCGCGGCACGCCTTCGAATCGGCTGGCTTCCGGCCAGGAAGACTTCATCTGCCGGTTCGGGACCGCTTCCGGGTAGCGGACGGGTAGCAGGAGGTTCAAAAGGGCCGCGATCGCTCCCGGGGCGGCTCTGATCTTTGGTGGCCTGCCAGGTGTAAATCATGCGGTGAACCACGGTAAGATTCGAGAGCACCGCAATCACCCACAAGGCCGCCGCCATCCTCCCAAACAGAGCTCCAATGATGATCAGGACAACCCGCTCCGGACGTTCGAGAAAACCCACCTTGCACTTGGGAATGGTACACTCGGCGCGCGCCCGGGCGTAACTCACCAGCACCGACCCGGTCATCACGATCGCCGTGAGCACGATGTAGAAGAACCGGTTGATGGAAGCGTAATAGACCAGCAGGCCCATGAATAAAGCCAGATCGGAGTAGCGGTCCAAGACGGAGTCGAAGAAACCGCCGAATTTGGTGACGCGGTCGGTGGCGCGGGCCACCCGGCCATCCACCATGTCAAACAACCCGGCGCCGATCACCACCCCGGCGGCTGCCCGGAAGCGGCCCTCCGCGAAGAGAAACGCAGCCACGATGTTGATCACCAGCCCCAGAAACGTGAGCACGTTGGGGTGGATCCGGGAGAGCGCCAGCCAGCGCACGATGCGGTCGATAATCGCACCGCAAACCACGCCGATCAGGCGAGTATAAGTCATATTAGTTCGCCAGGTCGTGGATGGTGGTGAGCTTCAGGATTTCCATTTCCTTCAGGCCGCCGGGGCTCTGCACCCGGGCCACGTCCCCCACTTCCTTTCCCAACAAGGCGCGCCCGATGGGCGACGTCGTTGAGATCTTTCCGTTGGCCGCATCGGCCTCTTCGCTCGTAACCAGATTGTATGTGATTTCCTCGTCGCGTTTCACGTCCAGGACCACCACGGTCGAACCCAGTCCGACCTTACCGTGGGGAATCTGCGCGAAATTGATCATCGACATTTCGGCCATGCGCTTTTTGAGCTGGTTCAGGCGGGCATTGACCAGGCCCTGCCGGTCCTTGGCGGCGTGGTACTCCGCGTTTTCGCTCAAGTCGCCATGGGCTCGGGCTTTGAGAATCTCCTTGGGCAGTTCGTTGCGCAGTTCGTATTCGAGAGCCGCGATTTCGTCCTGGAGCTTTTTCTTGATATCGTTCATCGAACCCGGACAGCCCCCGCGTCACATTATAACGAACGCCGCACGTCCGGCGCGGCCCGGCGGGAACAGGGCCTGGAATTTTGGCCCAATCAGCCCGCCGTGGCGCGCAGGATTTCGTCGGCCACATCGGCCGCGGCCCGCATCTCGCGCACACGGTGCACGCGGACCAGGTGGGCGCCGCCGAGAATGCTGGCGGCCACCGCCGCCGCCGTGGCGAATTCGGTCTCCTCTGGAGTTTCGTGCGCCAGGAAGGCCTTGCGTGACGGTCCCACCAGGATCGGCACGTCCAAAGCGGCCAGTTGCGCCAAGCGGCCCAGAATAAGCGAATTCTGCTCCTTGCGCTTCCCGAAGCCGAGGCCCGGGTCCACCACCAGCTTGCTTTTGTCGATGCCTACATGGCGCGCCCGGCTGACAGCCGCGTCCAAGTCGCGCAGAATGGTGCCCATGGGATCGGGCATGGGAGCGAGCTTCGCCCAGGTCTCCGGCCGCCCCCGCATATGGTTTACGATCAGGCCGGCATTGTGATTGGAGACCACGCGCGACAATTGCGGCTCGAAGGTGAGCCCGGAAGGATCGTTGATGATCTCTGCGCCCAATTCCAGTGCCCGCTCGGCCACCTCAGCTTTGTAGGTATCCACCGAGATCGGAATGCTCAACCTGTCCTTCAGGCGCTTGAGCACCGGAATCAGCCGCCGCATCTCCTCGGCGGCGGAGATCCGTTCCGAGCCAGGGCGGGTGGACTCCGCGCCCACGTCGAGGATATCGGCGCCTTGCTCTTCAATCTCGAGCGCGCGGGCGAAGGCGCGGTCGGGATCGGAATACCGGCCGCCATCGGAGAACGAATCGGGGGTCACGTTCAATACACCCACCAGGACGGTCCGCTCCCCGAGTTGGATCTCCCTCTGCTTCAGTTTCCAGTACGAGAGTTTTCTCATGAAGTCACGCGACACGCACCAGGTGATAGTTCTTCTTACCCGCGCGTAACAGGAGAGCACCGGGCCATTCCAAATCGGTGGCGGAGACCACCTTCCGGGCATCGTTCTGACGGCGGTTGTTGACGTAAACACCGCCGCCCTCGATGAGCTTTCGGGCCGCGCCTTTACTCTCGGCGAGGCTCGCGCGGACCAGCAGGTCCACCAGGCCGACTCCGGCGTTCAGTTCGGGACGCGTGAGTTCCGTGACGGGCATTTCGCGTGCCAGAAGGGCCACGGTCTCGGATGTGGGAATCTCCTCCGACGCGGAAAACAGGATGCGGCTGGCGGCCTCCACGGCGCGCACGGTGCCTTCCCCGTGAAGCAGGGCGGTGCACTCGGCGGCCAGCCTGTGCTGGGCCTCGCGCTGATCCGGCCGCGTCTCCACTTCCCGCTCCAGTTCCTGGATCTGGTTCCGATCGAGAAAGGTGAACAGGCGCAGGTAGCGGACCGCGTCGGCGTCCGCGGTCTGTAGCCAGTACTGATACAACTGATACGGGCTGGTGCGGCTGGCGTCGAGCCACACCGCGCCTTCTTCCGTCTTGCCGAACTTCTTGCCGGTCGCGGTGGTCAACAGAGGGAACGTGATTCCTTCGCTGCGCTGGCCGAGTACGCGGCGAATCAGCTCCCGGCCGGAGAGAATGTTGCCCCACTGATCGCTGCCGCCCATCTGGATGGAGCAGCCGTAGTGCTGAAAGAGGTGGAAGAAGTCGTAGGCCTGCAGGAGCATGTAGCTGAACTCGGTGTACGAAATCCCCTGGTCGCGTTCCTCCAGCCGGATGCGCACCGAATCGCGCTTGATCATTTCATTGACCGAGAAATGCTTGCCGATATCGCGCAGGAATTCGATGAAGTTCAAGGGCGCGAGCCAATCGGCGTTGTTCAGCACGAGCCCCTTCTGGTCCGAGGAGAGGTCGAAGAAACGGCTGAGCTGGCCCCGGATGCCGGCCGCGTTCTTCTCCGCTTTCTCCTGGGTTAGCAGAGTCCTCTCCGAGGCCTTGCCGCTGGGGTCGCCGATCAGTCCGGTGCCGCCGCCCACCAGGGCCAGCGGGCGGTGGCCGTGACGCTGGGCGTGGGCCAGCCCCATCACCGGGATCAGGCTGCCCAGGTGCAGACTGTCGGCGGTGGGATCGAAGCCGACGTAGATGGTGCGCCGGGCCTCCGCCAGATAGGCGTCGAGGTCGTCGCTGGTCGCGGCCTCCAAGAAGCCGCGCCAGCGAAGTTCGTCGAGGAATGTGCTGGTGCTGCTGTGCATGAATCGTTCAGAATTTTCGGGCAGGCATCGCGGCCGGAGTCTGCCGCAACATCCATCTTCGCACACCCGTTCAGAATCATTCGTGAAGAGCCCACGATCCCAGCTAGCGGACGGGATCATGCGCAGCCAGCGTATTCGCGAGGCGCCGGTCGGCGGTAATCATTTGCGCCTTCGAAACAACCGCCATCGCGACATACATGCAGTCGTAGACCGAGCGGTCATAAGCGGCAGCCATCGCAACAGCCTGGTCGACGAAGGGAAGGGAGGGTTTTCGATTCCCAAGGCCATGCAATGCCGCCGGAGCCGCCCGTCGCGCAGACCACCGAGCCGGAACGGCGAGCAGGGCCTGCCTCGGCTACGGTAGTTGGTCGCTCCATCTTGACTAGCGCGGCCCTAGGGATTCCCCAGCGCCGCCTTCAGGTCCTCTGAAAACTTCCGGATCGCGTCCACCTGGGCCGGCTCGGCGGCGGTTTCGCCAACCTTGCCCGCCAACAGGGCGCGGTCACCGCGCCACATCAGGTACGCCAGTCCGGTTTCGGTCAGGATGCCGGTGCTGCCGATGGATCCGAAGCCGGAGTCCGTGCGCTCCACGAGCGCCATGCACAGATCGCGCGAGAACAGGCAGTGCCCTTTGGCTTCCGCCTGCAGTTGGATACGGAGAGTTGCCAGACGATCCGCGATTTCCGGGCTCACATCTTGTAGCGGCCGAAGTCCTCGTCGTTGAGGCCTTCCAGCATGCGGCGGAGCTCGTCATTGCTGGCTTTATCCGAGACCGTGGAGGCCAGCTTCGAGTTCTTGAGAACGGTCTCCTCGACGTAGATCGGGCAGTCGAGCCGCAAGGCCAGCGCCAGCGCGTCGCTCGGGCGCGAATCCACACTGATCAGCTCACCATCGCGGTCGAGCCAGATCACGGCGTAAAAGGTGTCGTCCTTGAGTTCGCTGACCACAATTTTGCGCAATCCCGTGTTGAGGCCGAGCAGCAGACTCTTGATGAGGTCGTGGGTCATGGGCCGCGGTGTCGAGACTTTCTCGATCTCGAGGGCGATGGCGTTGGCTTCATAAACGCCCACCCAAATGGGAAGCACCATGCTGCCTTGCACGTCCTTGAGAATGACGATGGGCATGTTGGTGACAGGATCCATCATGAGACCGCGAATTTTCATTTCGACTTCCATGACGCCCTCCCAGCCTCTATTATTCCACAGTTGCGCTTTCACCCACCAACGAGTTGGGGCCGGAGCGCGTCACCCGCACGGGGAGATATTGCCCCAGCAGGCTCGCGCCGCCCTCATCGCGGTGAGTGAAGTTGAGCGGGCGATTGTCGGAAGTCCGGCCGATCCACTGGCCGAGCGCCTGGTTGCGGCCCTCTACCAGCACCTCCTGCAGCGTGCCGATGCGGTCCGCATTCCGCCGGATCTGAATGGCGCGCTGCTTCTCCTGGACGATCGCGAGACGCCGCTGTTTCTCTTCTTCGGGAATGGCGTCCGGCATGGCCAGGGCAGCGGTGTGGGGACGCGCTGAATACTTGAAGCTGAACAACGAATCGTACTGCACTTCGTCCAGAAGGTCGAGAGTGTGCTGAAAGTCCGCGTCGGTCTCGCCGGGGAAGCCCACGATGATGTCTGTGGTGATGGAGTATTTCCGCTTGGCGGTCTTGATCCACTCGATCCGGCGCCGGTACTCATCGCGCGTGTACTGCCGGTCCATGGCGGCGAGCAGGCGAGTCGAGCCCGATTGCACCGGCAGGTGCACGTGATCGCAGAGCACGGAATTCTCGTCCATCACGTCGACAATCGCTTTCACAAAATCGCGCGGGTGGGACGTGGTGTAGCGCACGCGGCGGATGCCGGCGACCTGGGCTACGCGCCCCAGCAGCGTGGCAAAGTCCCAACCCGCGGCGGAGGGATCGCGGTAGCTGTTGACGTTCTGGCCCAGCAGTTGAATTTCGGTATAGCCCTGCTCGGCCAGGCGCCGCGCTTCCGCCAGAACGCTCTCGCCGGCGCGGCTGCGCTCGGGGCCGCGAGTGAACGGCACCACGCAGTACGCGCACGACTTGTCGCACCCTTCGATGATCGTAATGTAGGCCCGGTGGGGGTTGTCGCGGCGGGTCAGGGGCGTGTCGAAGGTTTCGTCCGTCTCCAGACTCAGTCCCGTGACGCGCCGGTTGCCGGCTTCGAGCTGCACCAACATCTGGGGCAGCTTGGTGTAGCTCGCCGAACCGGCCACCAGGCTGACATGCGGAGCGCGGGCGAAGATCTTCTCGCCTTCCTGCTGCGCCACACAGCCCAGCACCCCGAAGACCTTGCCCTTGCCGGCATCGCGCTTGAACTGTTGGAGGCGGTTGAAAACTTTTTGCTCCGCCTTATCGCGGATGCTGCACGTGTTGTAGAGCACCAGGTGAGCCTCTTCGGGAGTCTCCACCTGCGTGTAGCCCTGCGCCACGAGTGTGCCGACCACCTTCTCGGAGTCGTGCGCATTCATCTGACAGCCAAACGTTTCGATGTAAAAGGTTCGCCCCGACACTATAGCCTTATTGTAAACGAGCCGATTCTAAACATGCAGAATGTTATAATCGTGGACGCAGTACTTGGAGGGCAAGAGCGTGAAGTTCTTTCTCGACACCGCCAATCTGGATGAGCTGAAGAGGGGCGCCAACTGGGGCATCGTGGATGGCGTGACCACCAATCCCACCTTGATTGCCCGCGAAGGCCGTCCTCTAGACGAACAGGTTCGCATGATCTGCGACATTGTCGACGGCGATATCAGCGCCGAAGTGGTCGCTACCGAGTATTCCGCCATGCTGCCGGAGGGAAGGCGGCTGGCTAAGATCCATAAAAACATCGTGGTGAAGTGCCCCCTCACGCGCGACGGCATCAAAGCCACGTCCACGCTGAGCAAAGAGGGCATCCGGGTCAACGTAACGCTCTGCTTCACCGCCGGACAAGCGCTGCTGGCCGCGAAAGCGGGGGCTTACTTCATCAGCCCGTTCGTGGGCCGGCTGGACGATATCGGCTACACCGGCATGGATCTGATTCGCAGCATTACCCAGATCTACCGGAATTACGGTTTCAAGACTCAGGTGCTGGCGGCGTCGTTGCGGTCTCCCACACACGTGATCGATGCGGCGCAGGCGGGAGCGCATATCGGCACCATGCCCTTCAAAGTATTGGACATGCTATTTAACCACCCCTTGACGGACAAAGGCCTGGAGCAGTTCCTGAAAGACTACGCCAAAGTTTTTCAAGAAACTCCCGTCGCAGGATAACTAACATTCTGGTTATGTGGAGCGCGTTGTCGGTCACGAATGCGAAGGAACTCGGGCTTGCCCTCGTCGCAGTGGTGGTCGTCGTCGCCGCCATTCTCGGGTTCCGGGCTTGGAGGTTATCCAAGGTCACGCCGGAAGAGCGCGAACGCCGGCGGCGCGCGGCGCTGGTGGCTCGCGGCAAGATGGGCGATGCCAATATCACCGAGATCCGCGGAGATCTGCTTTTCTACGCCTATGACGTGCGCGGCGTGGAATACGTCGCGTCGCAGGATCTCGCTCTGCTGAAAGACTATCTCCCGGGCGACCTCTCCATTCTGGTGGGTCCCGTCTCGGTGCGGTACGACCCCAAGATTCCAGCGAACTCCATTGTTCTCGCCGAGAACTGGACCGGACTGCGGTCGCACACCAAGACGGACGATGTCAAAAGCCTCAGAGCTAAGGTGAAACGGTAGCAGGAGCCCTCCGCCTCCGGCGGCCTCAGCGTCAGCGCTGTTCAGGCGCCCGCCGGGCGGAACGAAATACCCGCCGGCCTTCTCTTCGCCTTCGCTTTTTCGGCTCCGGACTTTTCCCATGACCGCGTAGCCACGGTATTATGGGAACAATCCCTATGATCGAAAACCTGCTCACCGAAGGCCTCACTTTCGACGATGTTTTGCTCGAACCGGCCCGCAGCGAGGTTGTGGCTACGGAAGTCGATACCAGTACCTGCTTTACGCGCGAAATCGGATTGAACATCCCCATCGTTTCCGCCGCCATGGACACGGTCACGGAATCGCACCTGGCCATTGCGCTGGCCCAACAGGGCGGCATCGGCATCGTTCACCGCAACATGTCCGTCGAGCGTCAGGCCGAAGAAGTGGACCGCGTCAAGCGCAGTGAAAGCGGCATGATCGTCGACCCTATCACCATCCGGCCCGATCAACTGATCTCCGACGCCCAGGACCTGATGCGCCGCTATCGCATCTCCGGAGTCCCGGTCACCAAGGACGGCAAACTGGTCGGCATCCTCACCAACCGCGACCTGCGTTTCGAGAACCGGTTCGACCTCCCCATCTCCGAAGTCATGACCAAGGAGAACCTGGTCACGGTTCCGGTAGGAACCACGCTCGAGCAAGCTGAGGCCATCCTGCACCAGCACCGCGTGGAGAAACTGCTGGTGGTAGACGACCACTTCAATCTGAAGGGCCTCATTACCGTCAAGGACATCCAAAAGAAACTGAAGTATCCCAACTCCGCCAAAGACTCCCAAGGCCGTCTGCGGGTCGGCGCCGCCATTGGCGCGACCGGCGATTTTCGGGAACGGGCCCAGGAGCTGGTCTCTCGAAAAGTGGACGTGCTGGCCATCGATACCGCGCACGGCCACAGCACCCGCGTCATGGACGCCATCAAGACCATCAAGTGCCAGTTTCCCGAAGTGCAGCTCATCGCCGGAAACGTGGCGACCTTTGAAGGCGCGCGCGAGTTGATCGCGCTGGGCGTGGACGGGGTCAAGGTCGGCATTGGTCCGGGCTCCATCTGCACCACGCGCGTGGTCTCGGGCGCCGGCGTTCCGCAGATCACGGCGATTTCCGAGTGTGCGCGCGCCACTCGGGACGCGGGCGTACCGTTGATCGCCGATGGCGGCGTCAAATACTCGGGCGACATCACCAAAGCCCTGGCCGCGGGCGCGGATTGCGTGATGATCGGCAGCCTGCTGGCCGGCACCGATGAAAGTCCGGGCGAGACGATTCTGTACCAGGGCCGCACCTTCAAGACGTACCGGGGCATGGGATCGCTGGGCGCCATGTCCCAGGGCAGCTCCGAGCGGTACGCGCAGGACCCCGGCGCCAAGCTGGTGCCGGAAGGCATTGAAGGCCGGGTAGCGGCCAAAGGGCCGCTCTCGGAACTGGCCTACCAGCTGGTGGGCGGGCTGCGCTCGGGCATGGGCTATTGCGGGGCTCACACCATCCGCGAATTGCAGTGCAATTCCCGATTCCTCCGCATTTCCCCTGCCGGACTGCGCGAGAGCCACGTCCACGACGTGATCATCACCAAAGAGGCGCCGAACTACCGCGTGGAGTAGCCCGCCATATTCGGCTCACGATTTCTGCGGCCATCGCGCCGAAGCCGTCGCGTGAACGGGTCAGGCTATCCGGCAGCTCCAACTCGCCCAAGCGTGCGATCGCCGCTGAGGTTCATGGGCCCGCCGTCGTTTCGAAGCCCAGTCCGGGCAACGGCCTCAGCTCCAATAGTTGCGGTCCAGGCTGCGATACTGCACCGCTTCTGCGATGTGCTTGGCGGAAACGGTTTCGGAATCATCCAGATCGGCGACGGTGCGCGCCACTTTGAGGATGCGGTCGTGCGCGCGGGCCGAAAGACCCATGCGCCGCATGGCCATCTCCAGAGTTCGCTCGCCGGCCTCGTTCAGGGCGCAGTGCTTCCGTACCAGCCGGGAAGGCATCCGGGAGTTGTAGAACCCGCGCGCCTGCTGGCGGGCGCGGGCGCAATCCACGCGGCCGCGAATGTCGGCCGATGATTCCGCGCAGGAGTTCTCCCGCAGCTCTTTATAGGGTACGGCGGGGACTTCCACATGGATATCGATGCGGTCGAGCAGCGGTCCGCTGATCTTGCCGAGATACCGCTGGATCAGGGCGGGCGTGCAGCGGCATTCGCGCGTGGCGTCGCCATAGAAGCCGCAGCCGCACGGGTTCATGGCGGCCACCAGCATGAAATCGGAGGGGAAGCAGACCGTCATCACGGAGCGGGCAATGGTCACCGATCCCTCTTCAATCGGCTGGCGCAGCATCTCCAGCACATCCCGAGGAAACTCCGGAAACTCGTCCAGAAACAGCACGCCGTGGTGGGCCAGGCTGACTTCGCCCGGCCGCGGCATCCCGCTGCCGCCGCCAATCAAGCCGGCGTCGGATACGGTGTGATGCGGCGCGCGGAACGGCCGGTCGTGCAGCAGGCCAGCGCCGCCGCGCAACAACCCGGCGATGCTATGGACCTTGGTGGTCTCAATGGCCTCCTCGAATGTGAGCGGCGGCAGGATGCCGGCCAGCCGTTTGGCGAGCATGGTCTTGCCGGAGCCGGGCGGGCCAATCATGAGGACGTTGTGGACGCCCGCGGCCGCAACCTCCAGCGCGCGCTTGGCCATGGTCTGGCCGCGGACGTCGCGGAAATCCGGAGCGGTGGCGCTCTCCTCCGCCGGGCGGGTCCCATTATGCGCCGCCGGCTGGAATTCGGCGGGACGCGCGATCAACGCGACCACCTCCGCCAGGTGCCGCATGCCATAGACGTCGACGCCTTCCACCACGGCCGCCTCCGCCGTATTCTCAGCCGGCACGATCAGGTTGCGAATGCCGAGGTCGCGCGCGCACACCGCCACCGAGAGCACCCCGCGCACCGGGCGGATGGCGCCGTCGAGCGACAGTTCCCCCACCAGCATGTGGCGGTCAAGCCCGGTGACCGTGCCCATCGCGCCCAGAATGCCGAGCGCCATGGGCAAATCGAAACCGGCGCCTTCCTTGCGGACGTTGGCCGGGGCCAGGTTGATGGTCACCGCTTTGTTGGGATAGCCGAAGCCGGAATGATACAACGCCGACTTGATGCGCTCACGGCTCTCGCGCACCGCAATATCGGGCATCCCCACCATGACGAAATCGCGCGCCGATCCGGAGGAGTACAGGTCCACCTCGATATCGATCAGATGGGCATCGATGCCATACACTGCGGCGCTTTTGGTTTTGAACAGCGCCATGGTTCCCCGACCGCGATCATTAGAAAGTGCGCCGGGCCTGGCGAAGTTCTCAAGAGATTTTGGTCGCTCCGGCGCCCGCTTACTTCGTCGGCGAAGCCGGGTGGGGCACGTAGTCTCGCTTCCGTCTGGCGTGCGTCACGTCCCGGTCGACCACGGCCCGTTTGAACTTGGCCTGGAGCGCCTCCCGATCGAGCCTGGCTCCGCCCAGATAAACGCTGTCGATCTCGCGAGTGTTGCGGATATTCTCCAGCGGATTGGCGCTCAGCACCAGGAAATCGGCGCGCTTGCCCTTTGCCAGCGTCCCTGTGTCCTGGATCCGGAGCACTTCGGTTGGTCGCGAAGTGGAAACGATGATCGCCTCCGCCGGCGTCATCCCAAGACGAACGTACATCCCGATTTCGTGGTGTTCCGCGAAGCCATACGAGTACTTGGCCGAAACACCGGCGTCGGTGCCGAGCACGATCCGCGCCCCGGCTGCGATGTATTTCGGAAAGTTGTATTGGAGGTTCGCCTCGCGTTGGACCGCCTGCGCATTGGGCGGCGCCGAGCAGGGGCTCGACGGAAGCCAAGTCTTGCCTGCCCGAATATCAGCGATCACGCGATCCGGCAGCACCTGCTCGATGAACGGATTGGCGTCGTCGCAAAGCTCCGAGCGATCGGCCAGGCCCATCACCGGAGCCCAGTAGGGCTTCTTCTCCCGGAGCAGAGCCATCATCTCGTCGTCGATCGGCTCGTTGACCACGGTGTGGACCAGCACGTCGACCCCGGCTTTCACCACGCCTTTCTGATCCTGCAGGTTGGTCGCATGCGCATGAACGATCATGCCGTGCCGGTGCGCCTCCGCGATCAGAGCGGTGTAGACTTCGGGCGGCATCTTCTTCCTGCCCCCTCGCGTGTTGTCCCGGTTATCCACCCAGAACTTGACCTCGCCGACTCTGCGGGCGGCAAAGTTTCGAACCGCGGCAACGGCCTCCTCCGGCGTTGAGACTTCAGACACGGCGTGCAACGGGGTGGTCCCCTGAATCAGGAGCGCGTCCGGGCCGCCTCCGGGCGGCGCCATCCCCGCCGCGAAAAAGAACCGGGCTGCCGGGGGGAATGCCGCGGCCCGCTGGGCCCGCTGGAATCGAATCGCGAAGTCGATCGGCTGGTCGCCCATGGTCATGGCGGTGCCCACACCGTAGAAGGCCTCTCGTTCCAGGTGGTCTTGGACATTTTCCGGTGTGTGGTTCTCCACGCCCCAGCTCACATATCCCTCATATCCGACGTGGACGTGCACGTTGTTCAGTGTCGGCATGACCGTCTTGCCGGTCAGATCAACGTGAATTGCTCCCGGAGGCGCCTTGACGGAGCCTTGCGGCCCAATCGCAGTGATGTGCCCGTGCTGGACGACGAATGCGCCGCGTTCAATCGGAGGTCTGGCGTCACCGATGATCAGACGTGCGCCATCAAACAGCACCGCATGGGCCTGCGAACGACCCGGAATCGGGCCGAGTGAGGCGACCAGGAGGCCGCTCGCCAGCATCCTGTACCCCAGTCGGCCCTTCGAATGAATCGGCATGGGTGACGCTCCGGGTTCGCTGAAGACGTGTCAGCTCAGATTCAGAGCCCGAAACATGGCAAGGCGTTGTTCCCGCAGCGGATCGTTGATCACTTTGCTGGTGTTATCGATGACCATGGTGGCGCGATCTTTGGCAGTAAACGCCGGCCAGCGGGGAAGCTTCGGTGTGTTGGGATTCCCCGTTCGGGCGAACGCAATCCAGGCGTCGCTGACCCGATCCGCCAGAGCCATGGCTTCCGCGCCGCCTCCGGTCAGGCGGGCCGAGATCTTGACGTTGTCGAAGGCGAACGGAATCTCCATGGTGTGGGGCGATTTCAGCCGGCCACCTTGCACGGGGGTCTCCCAGGTGAAGTAATACAGGTATACCGGCCCCTTCCCAAGCGCCGCCCGGCGTTCTGCAACCTTCATCGTCGGCGCACCGTAGCGGTAGTCGCTGGCAATCAGGAAGTAGAGGTCGGAAGGCTTGGCGCCGGGATTGAGCTTGCGATACAGGTCGATCATCCCCGGGGACTGGTCGCCGAGCAAATCCTTGACCCGCGATCGCAACCCGTCGTCGTCCAGGCTAAACGCAGCCGCATCATTGAGCGAGAACAGCGTCATTTCCGTCCGTGTGCAGCCGATCATCACCGGCACATCGGCCGATACCGGAGACGCCGTCGGGTGGAAGGGGTGCTGGGGAAGGATTTTGCCGTCGACGGTGGGCGCGAATCCACCGATCGACTGGTCCACACCGCGAGCGTCGCGGACAACGGCGAAGTAAGCCGCCATAATCCGTTCGAGCGGGAGTTTCTGGACTGCATGCACATCCGTCTTGGCGATGCCCAATTTGGCGAGCAACTGCTCCGCATTGCGAATGGCGATTTCGCGGCTGGTGACCTGGATCGCCGCGCCGCTCTCGATGATGGCGCGATGGAACAGGCCTTTGGCGGAAGGCATGGCGAGAAGCGTCTCGACTTTGCGCCCGCCGCCGGACTGGCCGAAGATCATCACCGTATTCGAGTCGCCGCCAAACTCCGCGATGTTCGCGCGCACCCATTGGAGCGCGTGGACGATGTCCATCATCCCCGTGTCCCCGGACGCCGCGAAGTCGGTGCTGAACTCGCTGAAGTTCGCAAAGCCAAGAACGTTGAGTCGATGATTGATGGTGACCACCACCACATCCCCACGGCGCGCCAGGTTGGTGCCGTCGTTATCGGGCGAGGACCCCGACCCGCTGGCGAATCCTCCGCCATGACACCAGAACAGGACCGGACGCTTGCGGCCGTCGTGGACTGCCGGAGTCCACACATTCAGCACGAGGCAGTCTTCTCCCTCGGCGGGCAGACTTGCTCCCGAGACGGTCAGCGCCCCGGGGGCAGGCGGCGGGGCCGAGGGATTGCGCTGCGGCGCGCTGTGTCCATACTCCAGCGCGTCGCGAACACCGCCCCATTTTTCCGGATCGACAGGCGGCATGAAGCGGTGGGTGTCCGCCGTGCTCGCGCCATACGGAATCCCTTTAAAGGTTTTGATGCCGTTTTGATCGATTCCGCGAATTTTTCCGAAGGTCGTCTCGGCGATCACGAACTTCGAATCCTGTGCTCGGAGCGGATCGAAACTCGAAAGCGCCGCCACCGACGCGGCTCGCAAGAAATCTCGACGATTCACACTCCAAGAGAAACCTGGATCGTAGGAAATCATTCGGAGGACCTCCGGGGGAGGATTTTATCATCACCGACTGGCGGCTGCGCGGGCGGACCGTTGACCGCGAATCCTAATTGGTCGTGCCGTCGCCCGGACCGCCATCGCCAGCCGATCCGCCGGCTACGATCCGCCCGTTGGGAAGCGTCACTCGGCGCGCGTCGATCAGGTGCGATCCGTCCTTCGCCAGATAGCCATCGACGATGAGCGTATCCCCCAACTTGATGTCGCCGCGCTTGAAGCCGCGCCGTGACAGGGCGCCCGGCGCGCCCGCTTCGCAACCCCAGTTGACCACTTTGCCGTAATCGTCCTTCACGTCGATGTAAAAATACGAATGCGGATTCGTCCATTCGATCTTTGTGAGGCTGCCCTTGAGCCGGATGGCCTTGCTGCCATCGAACTCGGCGGCAAACGAGTGATGCGCGGCGACCGGGATCGCAGCCAGAAGGCAAAGGCCCGCCAGACCGAGAGATATTCTAAATTTCACGAGAATCTCCTCCTTCCAGGCGAATCAATGATTCAGCCTAGAATCATTTGCGGCCCGAGTCAAGAGCGCCTCCCTTCGAGCGGGATCGGATAGAATAGCGGCAGATTCGTGTACAGCGCAGGAGGGTGACTCGTGAAACGCTATTCTTGCTCGCAGCTCACAGCGGCACTGGCCGGGCTGGCCTTAGCCTCCCTTCCGGCCCACGGCCAGGATATCGACCGCTTAAGCGCCCCGGACGTTCGCTCCGTCAAGCCCAAACCGGCGCCCCGCACCGCCGAGGGCCACCCCGACTTCAGCGGGTATTGGAAGGGCACGCGCGACACCAAGCCGGTGGGCAATATCGCGAAGGATCTTCCGGACCTAAAGCTTCCGTTGACGCCTGCTGGAGAGGCTGCCTTGCAGCATAACCTGACAGCCACCATCGACCCCGAGAGCCTGTGCATCATCGGGGGCATCCCGCGGCACGACGCCAGCGGCCTCCCCTTCGAAGTCCTGCAGGGCGCCAATAAAGTCGCGTTTCTCTATTGGTACAGCTACTATCGCCTGATTCCGATCGATGCCAGGCGGAAGCACTCGGAGGATCCGGAGCCGTCCTTCTTCGGAGAGGAACTCGGCCACTGGGAGGGCGATGCGCTGGTGATCGACTCCACCGGATTCAAGGACGAGAAGGTTTGGATCGATGAGAACGCCAATCCTCACAGCGACGCGCTGCATGTGGTCGAGCGCTGGACGCGGCCGGATGCAGATCACATCCATGTCGAAGCGGTGATCGAGGACCCCAAGTTCTACACCAAGCCGTTCCGGTACACACGGACGTGGATCGCGGGAAAGCCGGATGAAGAAGTGCACGAGTATTCGTGCAGCGAAAACAACGTGGACTCGAGCCACCTGGGATTTGGTCCGGGCCCGATCCGCAAGGATGGGACGCGCGGCTACGACAATCTGGCGCCGTTGCCGCCCCCGCTGCCGAAAACACCATCTCAGGAAAAATAGGAAACAGGTTTGCCTGTGAGCGCCTCACGGACGCGCCGGCGAGGCATTTGCGGCCAGCAGCTCCCGAATCAGCGCCGCCGTGCCTTGGCGTACTTCTGGCGCGGCTCCGGCCCGGCCTGGACCGCCCGCTCCCAGCGCCATATCGAGCGGCGTCCGGCCCCGGCTGTCGCGGACATCCAGCTTGGCGCCGTGTTCGGCCAGGTACTTCACAATCGAGTCTGAGGATAGAGCTGCGAAGTGCACTGCGGTGTCGCCCTTCCCGTCCACGGCATTCACGTCGACGCCGCGCGTGACTAGCACCTGGACGCCTTCCAGCATCTGCGCTTCGGTGGCGTAGTCTTTGGCGAACACGCCCAAGCCGCGGCCCAGGCCCGCCGCCAGCATAAGCGCCGTGGTACCGTTCTTCTGCCGGATGGCCGGATCCGCGCCGTGGTCGAGGAGCAGGCGCATAGCGGCAGCGTCTCCGTTCTTGGCGGCGCGCATCAGGGGCGTCGTGCCCTCACCCAGCGTCCCCTCGCCCGGCGTGTGCGCGCGGTAGAGCGTGGCATGCTTCAATTGCGCGTTGGGATTGGCTCCGTGCTGGAGCAGCAGCCCGATCAAATCCAAGGCGCTGCGCTCGTCGGAAAACTGCCGCGCCGGCCGGCCATAGACTTCACCCAGCGTCTTCTCATCCACCGCGGCATAGAGGGCCGCCATTCCTGTGGAATCGCCAATGTTGGGATCGGCGCCTTTCTCGACCAGCAAGGCGGCCGTATCGTGGTGGGAGTTGATGATCGCCAGAACCAGGGCGGTGGTGCCGTCAGGATCGGTCAAATTCAGATCGGCGCGCGCGTCGGCCAACACGCGGGCGACGCCCACCGAGCCCTGCCGGGCCGCGTACATCAGCGCCGTCCAACTGCCGTGCGGCAGAATGGTCAGCACGCCTTCCAGGCCGAAGCGGTCTTTGGAATAATCCAGCGCTTTCGACCGGGCGTTGATCTCCGCGCCATGCTCGATCAGCAAACGGGCCGCGTCCGGATGATTCTCCGTGGCCGCCCCCATCAACGCAGTCTCGCCATAGTTGTCCTCGCGCGCGTTCACATCGACGCCACGGGCCAGCAGCAGCCGCACCACATCCGGATTCCCGGTGTGCGCGGCGGTCATCAGGATGGTCTGGCCTCCGGGCAGTTTCGCTTTGGGATCCGCGCCGGCCTTGAGCAGCACTTCCACCATCGCCCGGTTGCGGTTGGTGGCCCCAAGCGAAAGCGGCGTGACGCCGTTGCGGTTGGGAGTATTGGGGTTGGCGCCCGCGCCGAGCAGCAGCCGCGCCATATCGAGATCGTCGGCGCGCACGGCCCACTGCAGCGCGGTGGTGCCATCGGCTTCAGGAACGTTCACGCCGGCCCGATCTTTCAACAGAGCCCGCACGGCCTGACGGTCTCCCGACTTGACGGCATCGACCAGCCGCCCTTGGCTTCCGCCGGCGCTCATCAGGGTCAACAGCAGCAGCACGATCAGCAACAGCCGGTGGCCCGCCCGGCCGGGCTTTCTAAAAGAGGCCATGAAGCGCTTCCGTGCCGTCGCCGAACCGATCCATTGGCTTACCGAATTTCTCCGCCACGGCCATCCAAAGATCGCCGACCGGCGTGCGCGTAGCCACCTTGACGTGACGATGACCCTGGCCCACGCCGCCGCCGGCGGCCACAATCGGCAGCGGATCGCTGGCATGCGAATTGGAGTCGCCCATGCCGGCGCCGTAGAAGAGCAGTGAGTGGTCGAGCAGCGACCCGTCGCCATCTTTCGTGGACCGCAGTTTGTCCAGGAATTTGGCGTAGAGCTGGGCGTAGTACGTGTTGATGCGAACCACCTTCGCCATCTTCTCCGGGTTGTTCTGATGGTGCGAGATGGTGTGATGCTGCTCGGTAATCCCGATCTGCGGATAGGTTCGCTGGCTGAGTTCGCGCGACATCATGAAGGTGAAGACGCGCGTTACGTCCGCCTGGAACGCCGCCGCCACCAGGTCGAACATCAGCCCCACATGCTCGTCGAAGGTATCGGGCACGCCGACGGGCGCGTCCAGCGTCGCCGCGTCAGACCGGTTGCGGGCTTCGGCCCGCTGGATTCGCCGCTCGATCTCGCGGACGTTGTCGAGATAGTCGCTGAGCCGGGCACGGTCACGGGCACCCAGGCCGCGTTCCAGATCGCGGGCGTCTTCCGACACCGAGTCGAGAATGCTCTGCTGCTTGCGGGTGCGCGCGAGCCGCTCCGCCGCCGTGCCGGCTTCTCCAAAAATCCGCTCAAACGCCGCGCGGGGATTGGTCTCCATGGGAAGCGGCGTGCCGGGCGTGCTCCAGCAGAGCGTGTTCATGTAAGCGCAACTGAAGCCCGGAGAGCAGCCGCCCACATATCCGGTAAAGTCCTCGGTGGCCAATTCGAGCGACGGCAGAGGCGTATCCTGGCCGATCTGTTGCACCACCACCTGGTCGATCGTGGTATTCGCCAGAACGTCTTCACCCTCGGTTCGCTTCGGCCAGACTCCCGTCAGGAATCCGGCGGCGCTGACGGCGTGATCGCCCACCTGGCTGCCGGGGTGCGAGCGAGTCAGGTTGGTCAGCACCACGAGTGATTCTTTGAAGGGTTCGAGCGGTTTCAGAATCGGCGTGAATTCGAATCCGGGACCGGCGGCCGCCGGCGTGAACTGCTGCATAATGGCGCCGTTCGGGAAATAGGAGATTCCGAAACGGCGCGGCGGGTTGGCGGCCGCCCGCGCCAGCGGAGTAAACGCGGGAAGCATCGAATCCAGCAAAGGCAGCGCCACCGTGGCGCCCATGCCCTTCAGTAGGGTCCGCCGCCGCAAGGATTTCTTAGCAACGAACATAAGTCCGGCTCCGTGTGTCGATTCGATCAGTCACCGCCGCTCCGACGCAGTCTGGACCGGCGCTCTTTCGCCGTCGTCCGCCGCTGTGGTTCTCATCTGAAATGGAACGCTCCGCACAATTCCCAGAATGAGCGAAGAAAACCGGTCGCCGTGCGCTGCCGCGTCGCGGAGTATGGCGCGCACGGCCGGCATATCGTGATCATCCAGCCCCCGGCCCAGGGCGTACGTCAGCAACTTCTCGGTCATCGTTCCGACAAACACATCGGGATGGCTGACAATCGCCTGCCGTAGCCCGGCGACTCCGTCCACTTTACTGCCATCCGCGAGCACGCCCGAGGCATCGATCGCTCCGCCGGCTTCGTGCGTGCGCCAGGCGCCCACCGCGTCGAAGTTCTCCAGCGCGAAGCCGACTGGGTCCATGATCTTGTGGCAGGTGGCGCAGGCCGGATTGGCGCGATGCTCCGCCATCTGTTCCCGCATCGTGCGCGGCTTTTCTCCATCCGCGTTTCCTTTCAATTGCGGAACATCCGGAGGCGGCGGGGGCACCGGCGTTCCCAGAATATTTTCGAGAATGAATTTGCCGCGAACCACCGGCGACGTGCGTTCCGCGTGCGATGTGACCGCCAGGATGCTGGCTTGCCCCAGCAATCCACGGCGCGCTTCCCCGGTCAAAGTGACGCGCCGGAAGCGGCTGCCATAAATATCGGGGATTCCGTAGTGCCGCGCGAGCCGTTCGTTGACGAAGGTGTAGTCCGCGGTCAGCAAGTCGAGCACGTTGCGGTCTTCGTGCATGATGCTCTCGAAGAACAGTTCGGTCTCGCGCCGCATCGATTGCCGGAGATTGTCGTCAAAATCGGGAAACAGGTCGGAGTTCGGCAGCACGTTCGGCACATTCCGCAGGTGCAGCCACTGCCCGGCGAAGTTGGCGACCAGTGCCTCCGACCGCGGATCCGCTAGCATGCGCCGCACCTCGCGCTCGAGCACCGCCGGGTCCTTGAGCTTGCCATGCTCCGCCGTCTGGAGCAGTTGGTCATCGGGAATGCTGCTCCATAGGAAGAACGAGAGCCGCGAAGCCAGCTCCAGGTCGCTGATCCGGTAAACCGAACCGGACGGCAGCTCCGCCGGGTCTCGTTCCACGCGAAACACGAACTTGGGACTGGCCAGGATCCGCTGGAGGGCGGACTCGATGCCGGCTTCGAAGCCGCCATCGTGGCGGCCCGCCTCGTAAAAACTCATCACGCGCCGCTCATCCGCGGCCGTCAGCGGCTGCCGGTACGCGCGGCGGGCCAATGTGGATACGATCCGCCGGGCGCACGGCGTCTCTTCGTCGCGGGTGGAAGGCCGACAGACGAAAATCCGGCGGCGGCTGGGCGTGTCGCCCGGGCCCGCAGCCTGGAACGGGCCGGTGATGACCAGCGTTTGGAGATGCGGCCGCCCCGCCCAGTCGAAGTTATCCACAGAGCTCCGCAAGTACGGCTGGAGCCGGTCCGGCTCGGCCACTTGCGGTTCCTGTACGAAGGCCACTGTAACGGTGTGCGGACCGGCCTTCACCGGAACGCGAAACCGCAGGCGCGCGTCAACCGCGTCGCCGGTGTCGGTGGGCTGCTCGAACAGGCTCGCGAGATCGTCCTTCCCGCCAAGGTGCGCGGCGCCGACCCGCCGGCCGTCGATGGTGAATTCCACCTGGTGCCCGGATTCCAGGCCGCGCATGATGTTCAGATTGGTCCGATAGAGCTTGGCCTGTAAGACGTATTCGCCGTCCAGTGGGAAGTTCTGGCGCACCTGGGTTCCGCCAATGGTTCCGAGCGGCAATCCTTCGATGTGCTGGTCCTGTGAGAGGTCCTGGGGAATCCGGTAGGTGTCGCTGCCCGCAGTGACGTGGGGATCGCCGACCGCCAGCGCGCCGATCTTCACGGCCGCGGACAGATAGTGTTCCTGCAGCGCTGGCGAAAGGCCCAGGGCGTCGGAGATGTTGTCGAAGCCGTACGCCGAATCGTCGGGCGGCAGCAGCGACGCGGCATCGACGTCCAGCGACAAGAGATCCCGAACGGCGTTGGCGTACTCGGCGCGATTGAGGCGATGGAGCGCCGGCCGGCCGGGATGGGGATGGGCTTCCGCCGCGCCATCGAGTTGCCCCTCCAGCCACGAAAGCACCCGCTGATAGGTGGCTTCGTCCGGCCGTGGCGCACCCTGCGGCGGCATGGCCCGCGCCTGCAATTTCCGCACGACTTTTTCCCATGTTTCCGCTTTGCCCGGAACCTGCCCCAGGTCCGCGTTGTCAAGCATCAGGCCGGCGGTTTTGAGGCGTTGATTGTGGCAGGTGACGCAATACTTGTCGAGGATTTCGCGGTAGGCCGGCGCCCCGGACACCGACGGAGTGGGCGCGGCTTGCAGTCCGCTGACCGCCGCAGCCATGAGCCACAGCGGGATGCTGATGACCGGCCGACGTCTCTGCACCGCCCCTCCGCACTCAAGTGTATCTCATCCGAAAAGCGGGTTGCCGCTCTGGGTACTAACCTGGCGCCGAGGTTGGTTTTGAAAGGAGTACGTTTCCTGATGGTGGGTTCGGGGAGGTTGAGTGTTGGGCCGCGAAGCACCGTGCCAACCGCCAGCGGGGGCAGACGAGTCGCCTGCCCCCATCCGGGGTCCATGCATCCGCGAGGCGCTACTGGGGGGCGGGGGACGGGGATGCTGGTAGCGGGTCTGCGGCCGGAGACGCAGCCGTGGCCAGGGGTGACTTCATCAGGTACGCCAGCACCGTGACCAGCGCACCCGCGGCCGCAGTCACCGCGGTTGCTACATTGACGGTTCCACTGGTGGACACCGCATGCGTTGCTCCAGTTGCCGCACCCCCGATCGCCGCGGCGGCCAATCCTCTAAGCCATACTTCCCATTTCATGGTTCTATTTCCTTTCTTCCCGGAGAGCGTCTTGGTTACCGCCTCCTCTTGTCTCCACGATAACAGGGCATTCCCTTCTCGATATCAATAACTCTTTTAGAATCATAGAAAAAACGCCGGTTAACGGGAGTACGGACGAGACCCGGATTTGGCAAGCCAACTGCTCTTCAGGGTGTTGTGGGCTACAATCCTCGGGTCCGGTCGGTCGTAACCGTTGGCTGCATGCTTCTGGGATGCGCGTCCCGTCTCTGGGCAGTTGATCCGCAGCGGCTCTTGCTGGTCGCCAGGGCGGAGGCCGACTTTGACCGCTTGGAGCAGGCAGCCGGCCAGGAAGTTCCGGACGCTGCGCGCTGCCAGCAATCCGAGGCGGCCTTACTGTCGGTCGCCCTGCCTCAAGAAATTGCGGTGATTCACTTCCGGAAAGGCTATTGCACGCTGGCTAGCGCCATCGTCACGCGCCGGGCGGAGGATTTCTTAGAAGCTGCCGACGAATTCGAAAAAGCAATCCAGTCCTGGCCCGAGCGCGCCGCTTCCAGCCACTCGAAGCAGTCCCGGCCCGACCCAGTGCCTTCGAGCTTGCGCGTGCTGCGATCAATTGCCCGGCTCGAGGCCGGCCTCGGTGCTCCCGGCATTGATCGGGCGCAACTCGATCACGCGCGAAATGACCTCACTTCCGCCATCGATCTGCCCGTGTGCTCCGCCAGACTGCTTCCCGACAGCGCCTGCCCGGCACTGCTGGCAACCGGCAGTTTGTGGCTCGGCTGGATTGACCTGCGGCAGGAGGACCTGTACCGGGCCAACCTGCATTTCTCCGGCCCGCGGGATTCGGCCTGGGGCCATTGGGCCGCAGGTAAGCAAGCGTTTCACGACCGCCAGTATCGCGAGGCAGCCACGCAATACCGTCAAGCGGCGGATGCCTGGATGCAGGCACAGATCGAGCCCGCAGGCCCTCTGTTGGCTCGCCTCTCGCCGCCACCGGACTGGGCGCAGGCGCTGGCGGAGTGGGGCGGAGCGCAACTGCTCAGCGGCGATTTCGGGGCCGCGATCGCCACTCTCGATCGCGCGGTCAAAGACTCAACCAACCCGGCCCGCGCCCTCTATCTGCGGGCGCGAGCGAAAGAGTTATCCGGCCGAATGGACGAAGCGCTGGCCGACTACAGCCTGGCCAGCCGCGCGGCACTGGCCAGTGCCAACGACCTGGCATCGGGAGAGGCTCACCTCTATCGCGGTATTCTGCTCTATCGCCGCAAGGATCCAGCGCAGGCCGAAAGCGAATTTGCCAGCGCGCTCAACTTCGACATCCCGGATGCCCTGCGTCCCGACGCGATCGCCTGGAGGTACCTGGCCGGGGTGGCAGGCGGCGGGTGCGGGTCGTCCCGTGCGCTGCTGGAGCAATCCTTGGCCTCGGTTTCGCCGTACTTCCCCAAGGTCGAAGCGCGCGCCGCTGCGGCGGGCTGTCCGCTCAGCACCTCCGGCATATGATACATTGCAGGTTACTATGGCATCCCGAAGCGTCAACAAGGTGATCCTGCTGGGGCATCTCGGCAAGGACGCCGAGACCAAGTTCACGCCGAGCGGCGTGGCGGTTACGAATTTCACCCTGGCGACTTCCCGCCGTTGGAAGGATCAGCAATCGGGCGAATGGAAAGAAGAGACGGAATGGCACCGCGTGGTTTTGTGGCGCTCCGAAAACGTCTCCAACTACCTGCTCAAGGGCAAACAGGTCTACATTGAAGGCCGCCTGCAGACGCGCAGCTGGGAAGACAAGGACGGCCAGAAGCGCTACACCACCGAAGTCGTCTGCGACGACTTGATTCTGCTGAGCAGTCGCGGCGACAGCGCCGGCGGCGAGTTCGCGCAACCGGCTTCGATGCCGCGCACCGCATCCGCGCCGCGCGCCCAAGCCTCCGCTTCCGCGCCCGACGATTTCAGCCAAGGCATCACGGACGACGACGTTCCGTTCTAGGACCAGTTCTCTCTCATTGAAGGGATCGTCCCGTTCACGCGACCGAGGGCCGCTCTCCCGCGGCGCCTGCAGTTGTGCGGTTGGGTCAGGCGGTTCGTGTTCCTACCGACGAGCGGTTTGTGAGCCGCCCGTGCTCATCGAACGGGCCCACGTCTTTACTCGGGTTTCTTTCCCGCGCCTGGACCGTGCGGCTTCCCGCCCGGCCCGCGCTTTCTCTTGGCCATCTTTTTCCCGCCGGACAGCCACGAAGGCGGCCGGCCCCGCCGGCGAATGCTCTGGTGAAGCCGCTCCAGGCTCTGGATCGCCAAATCCAGATGGTGCAACTCATGACGCAGTTGGGTTAAGACCTTCTCCAATTCCATGGATCGTTCTAGAGAGAATAAAACTTTTCAGGAGTAAATCAAATCAGATTGCGCTTAGAGCTCGATCAGAATATCGCCTCGGGCGACAGGCACGCGATCGCTAGACAGCTGGACGTTCGAGCAACGAATCGACCGGCTGATCGGATGTCTCGGAATAACTCTGAAGGGAGTCGAGGGACTCCAGCACGCGCTCGAGCAGGCTGTCGGTCTGGGACACCGTGGTCTTCAGAACCTCGATTGAGTGCGCCTGGGTGCTGAGACGTTCGTCCAGCGAAGCCATTGTCTTGGAGAGCAACTGCTCCATAGCCGCCACAATCTGGGTTGTGGATGGGATCTCGGAAAGCTTGGCCGCGTGTTCCTCCAGCCGCGTTTCGATCTGGCTGAACCGGCCGGCCTGGCTTGCCTCCTGGGACGCTACGCGCGCCTCTAGCTCCGCCAAGGACCGCTTCAAGTCCTGGACCGCGCCGGAATCGACACCTGTCCCTTCGCGGCGAGTACTGGTAAGAACACCAGCCGCCACGCCAGCTAGGAAAATGGCTGCCCGTGGTACGTAACTGAGGACACGTGCCATCAGTAATTTACTTATAATACATCTACGCATCTTGGTGCAAGTACTTCGGTTATTAACCAACGTACTAGGTACGGATGCACATTGAAGGTTACGGAACAACCTGCCATGATTTCTAAGCAAACGTCCTGCACCATCGGAGATATCGGGGTTGAGCCCTGGCGCACCCGTAAAGCCTTTTCGTGACCGAAGACTGTCGTATCCATTCTTGGTGGAATGCGACCGGACTGGACGTGTGCTCTGGATGAGTGAACAGGCCAGGGCGGCGCTGGGCCCGGCCGAGAACCTGATAGGGACCATCCCGCGCTGGCTGCCCGCTGGGGCCGCGGCGCCGCCGGGCGCTCGTGGGGAACTGTGCTATTCGCGCCTGCTGGAGTTGGGGGCGACGGTGCTGGTCGGCTTGCGTCCGGCGCCGGCCGACGGGGACCTCGCCCGGGAGCACGAGATCGAGCTGCTCCGCCTGCAAGCCCGATTGCTCTGGCACTATTTCCGCCTGCAGCAAGCCGAGCGGCGGTTGTCGCGCCGCACCCGCCAGCGCCCCGTCCGCAGCCGCGCCCTGCGGCAAATCGAACTGGAGCGCCAACGCTTGGGCCAGGAGTTGCACACCAGTGTGGGACAGCAGCTCTCCGCCATCCAGCTGCAAACCGAAGTCATCTCGAGCAACTTCCCCGCGCCGGGCGGCCCGGTGCGGGAGGCCCTCGACCGCATTTCCGCTCTTACCGCCGACGCCCTGGAGCAGGTACGCTCCATTTCCAAGCGCTTGCATCCGCCGGAATGGCAGAGGCTCACGCTCGAAGCCGCTTTGCAGCAGCTCTGGTCACTCAGCGGCCTGCCGCAACGGTTCCAGGCCGAACTCCGGCTGGGCCCGCTGTCGCAAGAGCCCGAGTTGGATGCCAAGGTGGTGCTCTATCGCGCGGCGCAAGAGGCCATCTCCAATTTGATCCGGCACTCGCGCGCCACTCGAGTGGAAGCCGAACTCACCGAAAACAACGGGCAGATCATCCTGACCTTTCGGGACGACGGTGTCGGGTTTGATGCCGGCCTGGTCTTTAGCGCCCCCGCCAGCGTCGCCGGTGGCATTGGCCTTCGGTCGATCCGGGACGAAGCCGAAGCCTTGGGAGGTAGATTGGTAGTGGACAGCGGGGCCATCGGCACTACACTGGAAGTAACCGTGCCGTTGACTCAGACGGAACCGTGACACCCGAGAGGAGGAGTATGCCGGAATCGCCAGAAGCCACTGTGGTCCTCGCCGATGACCACAACATCGTGCGCGAAGGGTTCGCGGCGCTGCTCGCCAAGGAAGGTCTGCGGGTGGTGGGGCAATGTTCCGACGGGGCCGCCGCGGTGGAGATGATCACATCCCTGAAACCCGACTTCGCCCTGCTCGACATGAACATGCCCGGAATGACCGGCGTAGAGGCCATTCGCCGGATCCGCGCCGCCGGGTGCTCTTCCAAGCTGATGATCCTGTCGATCACCCGCCAGGCCACCACCGTGACCGAGGCCTTCCGGGCCGGCGCCGACGCCTACCTGCTGAAAGACGGGCTCTTCCGTCACCTGCTGGACGCCATCAATTACGTCCGCGACGGAGGAACCTATATCTCGCCTCTTCTTAAGGGGGCGGGGTTCTTCACTCATGGCGACACCGGCCCCGACCCTCTGGCCAGCCTGAGCCCTCGAGAGATGGAGGTCTTTTCCCTCCTGGTCAACGGGCGGCGGCCCAAAGACATCGCCGAGCTGCTCGAGATCAGCCCTAAGACCGTGGACACTTACAAAGCTAGCCTGATGCGTAAACTGAATGTCCACGATCTCGTGGGATTGGTCAAATTCGCGATTGAGCGAAACTTGACGAACACATCCGGCGAGAACTGATCTCCACACAAGTGGGTCGAGTTTCAACCTGCGTACGCTGATAGTCTTCTAGAGAGCGGATCAGGTTCTCCACCGTGTCGCGGCGTTCATAGAGGCGTTCCAGCGCCTGTCGGCGCAGAACCTCCACAGGCATGAGGCGGCTTCGTTCGGCAGAAGCGGGGGAGGGCAGCGGGAGCGGCATCATCTACCAGAATTCTCCTAGTCGGGTTCGGATTTCTCGGACGTTCTCTAATGTAAACAACCTCACCCATCGGAATCAAGAGAAATCTGATCGAGATTAGGAAAATTCCGTAGTCTAAATTTCAAGGCTCCTGCGCTTATATCGTGCTACGATATAAGTTGATGCCTGGAGAGTCCCCCGCGCTGTCGCCCCGAGACTATCTGGCGTTGGGAGAGTTTCGCTACCGGATCCGTCACTTTCTGCGGTTCAGTGAACTGGCCACCCGTCAAGAGGGGCTGGAACCTCAGCAGCATCAGTTTTTGCTGGCGGTGCGCACCCTGGACGAGCCGGACGGTCCCACCGTCCGCCAGATCGCCGATTACCTTCTGGTGCGCCACAATAGCGCCGTGGGTCTGATCGACCGGCTGGTCGAGCACGGCCTGGTCCAACGAGCTCGCGGAAGGGATGATCGGCGGCAAGTCCGAGTGAAACTCACGGCCAAGGGAGAAGAGATCCTGAAGCGCCTCTCGCTCATTCACCGCGATGAGTTGCGCAATTCCGGACCCCGATTGGTGAACGCACTCGGCGAACTGCTTCGGAGCCTGCCTCCCGAAGCCGAGGCCCGCCCGTAAGGAGGACGATGTTCCAGCAGCCTAACGACGATGACACGCAGAAGAATGCCCACCGGCAGGCGTCGGCCGGGGCGGAGAAGTTGGGAGACTTCACCGCCACGCCTCGCATGCTGATGATCTCGACCCTCGCCATAGGCATCGGCGTGGTCACGACCTATATCGCGTTCGCGCTCCTGCGGTTGATCGGAATTTTCACCAATCTCTTCTTCTTCCAGCGCTGGGGCACCGCGTTGGTCTCGCCGGCGGCGAACCAGTTGGGAGCCTGGGAAATCGCCGTGCCGGTGGTGGGCGCATTGATTGTCGGGCTGATGGCGCGTTACGGCTCGGAGCGGATCCGCGGGCACGGCATTCCGGAAGCCATCGAGGCCATCCTGATCAATGGCAGCAAAGTGGCGCCAAAGCTGGCGATTCTGAAGCCGCTTTCGAGCGCCATCTCAATCGGCTCGGGCGGACCGTTTGGAGCCGAAGGACCGATCATCATGACTGGGGGCGCGGTCGGTTCTATGATCGCCCAGCTCTTCCACTTGTCGAGCGTCGAGCGCAAGACGCTGCTGGTCGCTGGGGCAGCTGCGGGCATGTCCGCTACCTTCGCGGCCCCCGTGGCCGGTGTGTTGCTGGCCGTGGAGCTGCTCTTGTTCGAATGGAAGCCGCGGAGCCTCATTCCCGTCGCGCTGGCCAGTGTCACAGCCGGCGCGGCACGCCGTTACGTACTCGGAATCGGCCCTTTGTTTCCAGTGCCCCAACACCCGGTGTTTATCGGGCCCGACGGGCTTTTGGGGTGCCTTCTGGCCGGAGTGCTCGCCGGGGCTCTCTCGGCCGTCGTGACCCTCATGGTGTATGCCTCCGAAGATGCCTTCCTGAAGCTACCCATTCACTGGATGTGGTGGCCGATGGTCGGCGGGCTGGTCATTGGATTGGGCGGTCTGGTCTTCCCCCAGGCATTAGGAGTCGGTTATGACACCATCGGGGCTCTGCTGCAGGGCTCGGTGGCGCGCAACATGCTCCTGGGCATTCTGCTGGTCAAGTCGGTGATCTGGGCCGTGTCGCTGGGGTCCGGAACCTCGGGCGGTGTGCTCGCGCCCCTGCTGATGATGGGCGGCGCGCTGGGCGGGCTCGAAGCCATGTTCCTGCCCCACGAAGGCGCCGGCTTCTGGCCGCTGGTGAGCATGGGCGCGATCCTGGGAGGCGCCATGGGCTCCCCGCTGACCGGTGTTATCTTCGCCCTGGAGCTCACCCATGATGTCAATATGCTGGTGCCGCTTCTGCTGGCGGTGACCGTCGCTTATGGCTTCTCTGTCCTCACGCTCCGGCGTTCGATCCTGACCGAGAAAATCGCCCGGCACGGCTATCACCTGAGCCGTGAATATGCCGTCGATCCGCTCGAGATTCTTTTCGTGCGTGAGGTGATGCGGAGCAAGATCGTGGCCCTGCCCGGGAACATGACCGCTGGCCGACTGGCAAGTGATCACCCACGCCAACCCCTCTATCCCGTCGTAGACGATGAGAAGTGCCTACTGGGGGTCATCACGCGCAGCAATCTCCATCGAATCTTACAAGAAGGAGCGGCGACCTCGGAACGTTCGCTCTCCGAACTCGCCCAGACCGACCCGATGGTGGCTTATGCCGACGAACCGCTGCGCGTCGTGGTCAATCGGATGGCCGAAAGCGGATTCACGCGCATGCCGGTTGTCGAGGGCCGCGATGCGCGCAAACTGGTGGGCATGATCTCGTTGTCCGATTTGTTGCAGGCTCGGACCCGGTCGCTCGAAGACGAGCGCAAACGTGAACGCGTGCTGCGGATTCGCCTGCCGTTTGGTCCGCGCGACTCGGCCTTGCGAAAGTGACGTGCTGACCATTGGACACTCCAATCGGCCCCTGGCCGAGTTCCTTCACATCCTGAAGGCGCACGGCGTGGAATTTCTGGTGGACGTACGGACGGTTCCGCGCTCGCGGCACAATCCGCAGTTCAATCTCGATACCCTTCCCCTGGCTCTCGAAGCGGAACGGATCGGCTACCGCCACATGCCCGGGTTGGGAGGTCTGCGCCACACGCGGAAAGACTCGCCCAACACGGGCTGGAAGAACCTCAGTTTCCGGGGTTACGCCGACTACATGCAGACCGAGGAGTTCGCCCGTAGTCTGGAGCTCCTGCTGGCTGTCGCGCCCCTTGCCCAGGCCGCCATCATGTGCGCGGAATCCGTACCCTGGCGCTGTCATCGCTCGTTGATTGCAGACACCTTGACGGTGCGCGGGGTCCCCGTCTTCCACATCTTGAGTGCGACCAAGAGCCAGCCCCACCGGCTGACACCCTTCGCGCGCGTGGAAAGCACGTCGATCACCTACCCCTCCGAGAATATTCCCGTCAACAGCTAGCTGCGTGGCAGAACCCGCCCCGGTGCGTTTTCACCCAGGACTCCAGCCTTTTCACCCAAATCGGTACCTGAATGTAGGAAACTTCCTTGCATGTAGGAATTTCCAACATTAAGATAATAAAGGATCTCTGAGTCCGTTTTGCCTGGTTTGGAGATTTGGACTGGCGAGTGCTTTGATCCTTTAGCTCGTAGATGAGGCAGAGCTCCACCCCGGCGAGCGAGTTGCCTCTTGGTTGACTGGGGTGGGCGGAAGCGGATTTTTACTGGAGATGCGTATGCGGATTCTTACTTCGGTCCTTCGGTCACGCCGCTATCTCGTGGCCCTGATTGTGGTTGCCGGGTCCGTAGTCCTGATGAGCGCGGCCAAACGGAGCCGATTCTTTGGGAACAACGGATATACGGTGTACGACAAAGAGTATTACCTGGCATCGAGTACCCTGAGCTTTATCCGCCCGGGGCTGAACATTCAAATCGTGTCCGCCAACATTGCCGCGGACGGTACCATTAGCGTGGACTACAAGCTGATGGATCCCAAGGGATTGGCCTTGGACAAGGATGGAATTGTCACACCCGGTCCGATCAGCGTGAGCTTCCTGGCGGCGTACATTCCGAAGGGGCAAGCGCAGTACGTTTCGTATGCCACCCGATCGCAAACCAGTCCGATCACGCACAATACGGCTGTGCAGGCCGGGGCCGATTCGGGCGGGACGACGCAGGCGGTGGCGCTCGGAGAGTACATCTATACGTTCAAGACCAAGGCCTTGGCGCAAGGGGGCGGGGCTTGGGATCCAACGGCCACGCACCGCGTGGGGGTCTATGGCTCGCGCAACCTGACAGAGTTCGACCTGGGCACCAATTATGACGATGCCACCTATGACTTCGTGCCGGCCGGCGGCACCGCTGCGCCGCGCGACATCATTCGCACCCAGACCTGCGACAAGTGTCACGACCAACTGGCGTTCCACGGCGGTTCGCGCCGCAGCATGGAACTGTGCATCATGTGCCATACACCGCAGACCACCGATCCCGACACCGGTAACACGGTGGACATGAAGGTCTTCATCCATAAGATTCACATGGGCAGCGAACTGCCGAGCGTGCAGGCCGGGACCCCTTATCAGATCATCGGCTTCAACCAAGCGGTCTCGGACTGGTCCACCGTGGAACTGCCGTCCGATCCGAGGCGCTGCGCGTTCTGCCACGAGTCCACCACCGGTGCCACGCAATCCAACGCCTGGCTGCAGAATCCAACCCGCGCGGCGTGCGGCTCCTGCCACGACAACGTCAATTTCGCGACCGGGGCGAACCACGTCAATCTGCCGCAAGTCTCCGACAATCAGTGCGCCCAATGCCACTTCCCTCAGGGCGAATTGGAGTTTGACACTTCGATCAAGGGCGCGCACGTCTACCCGCAAGAGTCGGCGGCCAATCCGGGACTGGTCTTCAGTATTCTCAAAGTCGTCAACGGCAGCGCCGGGCAAAAACCGACCGTCACCTTTACGGTGAAGGATGCCAAAGGCAACGGAGTTTCCATGGCCCAGTTGACGGGCGGGTCCAATCGCCTGGCGCTGGTCCTGGCTGGTCCGGCCTCGGACTACGGCTACACCAACTTCGGCGCGACCACTCCGGGCTACGTCTCCGAAAACCCGGTTTCCACGGCCAGCTGCAGTCCGGATGGCACCTGCTCGTACACGTTCACGCATGCCATTCCGGCCACCGCCACGGGCACCTACGCGGTCGGAATTGAAGGTCGGCGCACCTTTGTCATCAATCCCACCACCACAACGCCGGTGAGCGTTAACTATGGCGCTAATAACGTGGTATTCCCCTTCTCGGTGGACGGCAGTCCGGTCGTGCCGCGCCGCACCGTGGCGAGCATCAATAACTGCAATCAATGCCACTCACGTTTGTCGGTCCATGGCGAGAACCGGAACCAGATCGAAATGTGCGTTCTGTGCCATAATCCGAGCGAGAACGACAGTTCGGTGCGCGGTAACGCCGTGGTGGCGGCGGACAAGGCCCTGCCTCCGCAGTCGGTGAACTTCGCCCTCATGGTGCACAAGATTCACACGGGCGAGGAATTGGGAGCGGCCGGGCTGACCTATACCATCGTCGGCTTCGGCGGCAGCCACAATGACTTTGGCGCGACGTTCGCTTCCGTACCGGCTTCCATTCCCAACACAGGCGTCCGCTACCCGGCCATGGGCCCCACGGGCTCGGTGGCCGACACGGCGAAATGCTACATGTGCCACGTCAACACCTCGGAAGCAAATTTCCCGATCGGCAAGAACGCCGTGTTGGACACGCAAGGGCTGGTGAGCCCGGTTCAGCCCACGACCTCAGCCTGCACGGCCTGCCACTTTACGCGGTCGGCCATGGGGCACGCTTTGTTGAACACCAGTCCGACATTCGGAGAGACGTGCGATATCTGCCATTCGACCGGGGCGGATTTTGACGTCGACAAAGAACACGCCGGAAAATAGGGGATGGTCTTTGCGCACCGGCGGTCCGCAACTCGTTTGACCCGCAGAGCACCGCTCCCCGCGGTGCTCGCAGCGGTATCCCTCTTCAGCCTCGCTTCCGGGAGCGCCCAGCCGACACCGGGCGCTCCCGCTCCGCCCGCGCCTGCTCCGCCCGCAGCCGGCCAGCCGGCCTACATCGGTTCCGAAATGTGCCAGGTGTGCCACGAGGATATCTATAAGGCCTTCCAGAAAAATCCACATCACGCCGTGGAGACCGACAAAAAGCGCGGCTTTGAGAACCGCGCCTGCGAAGCCTGTCACGGTCCGGCCGGCAAGCACGCCGAGTCGGTGTCGGCGGCCGATATCCGGCAGCCGGCCAAATTGCCGGCGGCGGAAGCCGACCGCATTTGTCTGACCTGCCATCGCAACCAGCCTACGCAAATCGGGCGCATCAATGGTAGCCACGCCAAGAACCAGGTGAGCTGCGTGACCTGCCACTCGATTCACAAGAATGGGCCCAATGGGCTAGTGGCGCGCAAGCCGGACGCCGTCAACCAGCTCTGTGCCGGGTGCCACACCGCAGTTTGGGCCAGCTTCCAGCGGCCTTATAGCCACCCGCTGGCCAAAGGCGGCGCGTTCGCGCCGGCCAGCATGTCGTGCGTGGACTGCCACAATCCGCACGGCAGCTTCCTGCCACGGTCCATGCAGACGTCCCGCGCCAACGAGCCCGGCTGCTTCAACTGCCATGGCGACAAAGCCGGCCCGTTTCCATTCGAACACGCGGCCGTCCGCCTGGAAGGCTGCACAGCCTGCCACGTTCCCCACGGCTCGGCGAATCCGCACATGCTGACGCGGCACGAAGTGCGCTTCGTTTGTCTGGAGTGCCACGCCAACCTGCCGCTGCCCACGCCGCCGGCCGACGGGACGCTGGCCACGATTCCTCCGGCCTTCCATGATCTGCGCAGTCCGCGCTTCCAGAACTGCACTCTCTGTCACCAGAAGGTGCATGGATCCTATGTGGATCGGGCGTTGCTCAAATGAGATTTCTTCTCTCATTCCTGGTAGCCGCGTCCGCTGTGGCGCAAGCTCCAGCGCCAACCGAAGCCGCCGCACCGAGCCCGGCGCAGGAGCCGGCGGCCAATCCCGCGCCCTCCACCGACGAGTGGCTGACCGGCAGCGTCGACCTGGGGTATCGCTGGCTCACGGGCATGAACGGGAATTTTCAGGCCTACCGCAGCGTCATCAATCTGGGCGAAGGGCCCAAGCTGTTCGGCCTGGACTTCACGATTCTAGACCCCAAGCAACGCCTGTTCGACCGGCTGGACGCACGCGGCTCCGGATGGGGAGGCGATCCCTACAACACGGCCCACGTGGATGTCCGCAAATCCGGGCTGTACCGGTTGAGCTTCGATTACCGGAACCTCGCGTACTTCAACGCCCTGCCCTCGTTCGCCAATCCGGGAGCCCCGGGAGGCTTCGACGAACAGGCGTTCGATGTGCGGCGCCGCATGACCACCGTTTCCCTGGACCTGTTTCCGGGCAAGCGCATCGTTCCCTACCTGGTGTTCGACCGCAACTCCGGCTACGGGCACGGCATCGATACCTGGCTGACGGATGCGGCCAATGAGTACCCCGTTGCGTCTCTGCTGCGCGACAGCACGAACAACTACCGCGGTGGTGTGCGGTTCGAGTACAACCGTTTCCACGGCACGCTGGAGCAGGGCGGCACCACGTTCAAGAATGACGATCAGGCTGACAACAACCAGGCGAATCCGGGAGACCGCACGACGCCCTTTCTCGGCCAGGGTCTGGTTCTCAACAGTCTGCAGCAGGCCTATGGGATTCGCGGCCAGGGCATCTACGAACGCGCGCTGTTCACCGCCAGTCCGATGTCCTGGATCGACTTCTCCGGCCAATTTCTCTTCAGCCAGCCCAAGGTTGACGTCACTTACACGGACCTGGCGGGCGGCAATCTGGCGCTAGCCAACCCGCTGCTGTTCTACAGCGGCGAGCTCAGCCAGGCCACCGGCACGGCCAAACAACCGCACGTGAGCGGCAACGCCGGGTTTGAGATGCGGCCGTTCCGCCGCGTGCGCATCGTCGAATCGTGGATGACCGACCGCTATCACGACGCGGCCTTCGGCCTGTTCTCGCAACTGTTGGACGTCAAGACAGCGGCCACGACGGTCGATACCGCGCTTTTGACCGAACAGGTGGTGAACTACAACCAGCAGCAGGTGGACGTGACCGTGGACCTCCCCGCAAAACTCACGCTGCGCGGGGGCTACCGCTACGTCTGGGGCGACGCGGTCGTGCGCGCCGGGCAGCTCAGCCAGATTGGCAGCTTCGCCTCCGGAGACCTGCGGCGCAGCGTAGGGCTGGCGGGCCTCACGTTCCGGCCTTCGGAGAAGCTGTCGATGAACCTCGACTATGAGGCCGCGGGCAGCGATCGCGTTTACTTTCGCACCAGCTTGAACGACTATCACAAGGTGCGGGCGCGGGCGCGGTATCAGGCTACGGCATCGCTTTCGGTCCAGGCCAACTTCTTGTTGCTGAACAATCAGAACCCGGCGGCGGGCGTACAGTCCGATTTCCAGAGCCGGGACAACTCGCTGGCGGTCTACTGGACTCCGAACGGCGGCAAGCGGATCACCGTGACCGGTGAGTATGACCGGTCCACGCTTCGCTCCAACATCGGATATCTGTCGCTGCCGTTTTTCAACCCGGCGGTTTCCGGCTACCGTGAAAATGCCCATGAGGCCAGCTCGGCCGTCGATCTAATGTTGCCCGGTTACGGCGGGATGACGCCCCAAGTGACCGTGGGCGGTTCGCTCTTCATTTCAAACGGAAGCCGGCCTACGCGGTTCTACGAGCCCTTGGGGCGGCTTTCCCTTCCCGTGAGAAAGAATGTATCCTGGAACACCGAATGGCGGTGGTATGGAATGGGGGAGGGATTCTATCTCTACGAGGGGTTCCGGACCCACGTCTTCATGACCGGGCTGCGGATCACGCGGTAGGAGAACAGCCATGAACAAGCTTCGAGTGATACTGGCGGGCGCACTCCTGGCCGGGAGCGCGCTGGGAGCCGGCGAAATTGTCGGAGACGCGCGGCGCGGGGAGCAGCTCTTTCTGACCGAGCGCTGCGTGCAGTGCCACAGCATCAATGGCAAGGGCGGCAACCGCGCGCCGGATCTGGGCACGCACATCGGGCGGGACTTCACTCCCACCATCATGGTGAGCCTGATGTGGAACCATGCACCCGAAATGTGGGAGGCGATGAGGACCCAGGGGGTGGCGCCGCCCGCGCTTTCGCCGGAAGCCGCGGCCGACCTGTTCGCCTATTTTGTGTCGGCGCGTTATTTCGAAAAAGCGGGCGATGCGGCGCGCGGCAAGCGGGCCATGATGGCGAAGAACTGCTTCGAATGCCACGGGATCACGCAGTCCAACGCCGCCGGAGCGCCTCCGGTCGTGAAGTGGGAATCCCTGGCCGACCCGATCGTGCTGGCCCAGCAGATGTGGAACCACGGCGCAAAGATGCGCCAGGCGTACACCGAACGCAAGCTGCGGTGGTCTCCGTTGACGGCCCAGGAACTCACCGACATGCTGGTCTATCTCCAAAACCTGCCTCAGAACAAGGCATTGGTGTCGGCCTTCGAGTTTCCACCTTCGGAATCCGGGGCCACGCTGTTCCAGTCGAAGGGTTGCGCGGATTGTCATAAAGGCAAGCTGGCGCTCGAAGAGCGGCTACGGAACCTGACCCTGACCAGCATTGCCGTGGCCATGTGGAACCACCAGGCCAGCATGAAGCAACCGTCGCCGAACCTCTCGCAGGAAGAGATGCGGCAGATTCTCGGGTATGTCTGGGCGCGTCAGTATTTCCGCGGAGGCGGGGATGCCGCCAAGGGCAAGGACGTGTTCGCGGAGAAAGGCTGCGCCACCTGCCATAACGATCCATCCAGCGGCGCTCCGTCTTTGAGCAAGGGGGCCGGATCCTATTCGGACATCACCATGGTCTCCGTGCTGTGGGAACACGGGCCGGCAATGCTGGACCGGATGAAGCAAAACAACATCGCCTGGCCGCGCTTCACGGCGCCGCAGATGTCTGATTTGATCGCTTACCTGAATAAGCCCGGCGCACGGTAGACGCGGCAAGAGGCAGTACCTTGCGAACCGTCGCGCTTCGGTAGCCGGCTCAGAACGGGCTCGCCGCGGGTTCGCCGACTCCACGCAAGACCAGGAGCGCCATCGCCAGGCTGGCCGCCAACGTCAGGGCTCCCACTGCGGCGTGAACCATGGTCGCCACAATCACCACCACTGGGTCGATCTCATCCATCGATCGGATGATGAACAACGCAAGCCCCAGAAATACCTGCAGGGATGCGACGGCCAGCAACGTCTTGGCCGCGGCGGACAGGCGGCCGGGCTCCGGAGCGTAAATCACGGGCAACGTCAGCCCCAGGATGAAGAACAGCACGGCGAAAGCGCCCGCGATGTGCAGCCCCACGCCCATCAACCCGTGCCGGAACGCGAGCCCCAGCGTCACCTGCAGCAACACCAGGGCGGGTGTCACCTTCGCCATGAACCGCAGGAAGGAACGGCTCTCGGGCAGCCCCGGACCTTCCATCCAACCGCTCGAGGTGCACACGGCAATCGCCACCACAGCCGTGAAGAACAACTGGGCCAGAAAGGCGTGACAGAAACGCACCGCGGGCGGCAGCGGCTCGCTCTGGAGCCCCAGGACCGCTTGAACCGCGACGGCTCCGACGGCGGTCCAGCCCAATCGCCGCAGCCACGCGCGAGGGTCGGCCCGCGACAGCCCAATCGCCAGACCGATTGTGAGGATGCCCGCCGCCGCCGCCGTCCAGAAATGGATCTGCCCGAACGAGTACATCGGCCGCTGGTCATTGCTGGTCACCGCGTCCCCTGTCGCCACCAGCAACAGCGTGCACAACGCCAGAAGCACCGCGCCACGATGCAGCCAAGGGTTGTTCATGCCTACTTGCTTGGGGCTCCAGCTTCCGCTACCTGCAGGTTCAGACTGACCCGCTCGCCATTGATGAGCACGAAGCTAGGGTCAATCAACTGCTGTCCCGTGGTATCGAAGTCCGCATACGCGCGTAAAAGCTTGAGTGGGAAGAAGAACTCGACGGCCAGTGCACCGGCGTCGGCGCTGTCGGCGGCGAGCCGGACGGTGGCGCTGAAATCGATTCCGTCAAAGTCGTCGCGGTCTTTGAAATAGGCCAGCGCCGGACGGATGAGATGGGCGATGTGCTGGTCGAACGCCAGCGCGGCCAGCCGGTACTGAGAACCCGCCGCGGCCGGCGGCAGCGTGGTGGTCAGGGACAACTGCAGGTACAAACCGTTATGGAACGGGATGAAAGCAGGCGGGGCGTACCGGACAAAGTGCGCTTGCGGTTCCATTTCCTGGACCATCCGGTCCAGGCTGGTCTGATACGCCTTCTGCAGGCCTTTGACGGCCTCCGGCGAGGTGTCTCGCGCGGCCGCCGGCGGAGCCGGTGTCTCAACGCGGACCTTGGCCGCCGGGGTGGGGAAGCTGGGAGCCGGCGCCGCCCCGGCCGGGGCGGCTGGCCGCGCCGCGGCTTCCTCATCCGGCCGCGGCCACAGCGAAATCGGAGCGGCATTCAGAAACACTTCGCCTTCGGAGACGGCTGCTTGTTGTGCCTGGGGGTCGGATGACGCCACTAGGCGCTGGGCCGAGGCCTTGGGCAGAATCAGCACCAGGTTTTCGACGGCCTCGTTGGATACCCCCAGCACCTTCTTGCGCACGTGATGCGAGATCTCGAATGCAAATGCCTGCGGCCCGTCCGCTTTTTCCATCGCAGGGACGGCGGCCCGCAGCAGCGGCAGCATCACGGCCTGATACGTCAAGCGGGCGCGCTCCTCCGGCTTCATCAATTCCGCCGAATAGGACGCGAAGTAATTGCCGGTGATCTTGAGCACGACCTGACCTTCATACCGGTCGAACTGGACGGAGCGCTGGTCGCTTCGCTTCTGCTCTTTCTCATCGAGATCGAGCTTCCGGCTGAAATAGAAATGGTAGGGGAACTCGTGCGCGGCCACGGCGCGGGTGATGAGCTTAAGATCGCTGAGGTATTTTTCCTGCAGGCCGCGCAGCTGAGGATCGCGGATTTCCTCGGGCGCCAGCACCTGAGCTGACGACGCCGCAGCGAACAGACACGCCGCGATGGCGGCGTTAGTTGCTCGCATCGAAGACTCCCTGAGGACGGTAAGGCGGATCGGCGACGGCGCGAATGAAGGCCACCAGCGCGTCGATCTCTGCCGGCGTCAAGGTGTTTCCGTAGGGCGGCATCTCGGCTGACTTGTTGAGCGCGGCGCCGCCATGGCCGATCATAGCGACGAGGGCCGCATCGCTCATCGAATTCATGATCGCACCTTCCGTGAAGGAATGGGGCTGGGCTTTGAGGTTGTCATGGTTGGAGACGCGCTCCGGCGTGGACTCGGAATCGTGGCAGCGGATGCAGTGAATCGCGTTGATCTGCTGGCCGAGCGTTTCTCGGTATCCGAGGGCGATCTCCTCCACACGGACCTCGGCGCGTTTGCCGGAGCCGCCGGCGGTGGAAGCCACAATCTGGTAGCGGCCGGCCGAGGAGCCGAGGCTCACGCCGGCCGTAAACTGGCCGTCGGACCCCGTCAGGCCGCGATCCGGCAGGAAGCGGACACTGCCGGCTGCGGCCAGGCGCACCAACGCGCCGGGCACAGGGGCGCCCTTCGCATCGTTCACCTGGACCACCACGGGCTGATCGAGCGCCGCGCCCACGCCTGCCACCTGTTTCTCGCCGCTTACCAGCACAATGGCGGCGCCGTATGCCTTGGGCTGGAGCTCCGCTGGAGCCGCAGCATGCCGCCCGCACGCGCCCGTCACTGCCAGGGCCAGCGCCGCAATCATTCCCGCCAGTCCGGACCGGTTCATTTCCGGGCGGCCTCCGCCCGCGGCGCGGTCTTCTGTGCCATCAGGAACGCGGCGATCGCCCGCGCATCGTCGTCACTCATGTTCCACACCGGCTCGAGCGTGCCCGGCCGCAGGCTCTGCGCGTTCTTCAGCCAGTGGAAGATCCAGGCGGCATTGAGCCGCACGCCCACCTGGGTCAGAGTCGGGCCGATGTATCCCTTGTCCTGATTTGGGTCCACGATGTGGCAGGACTGGCAGGCGTACTTGCCGTAGAACAGTTCTTTGCCGCGTTCGCCGTCGGCGGCCGTGAAGTGCGCGCCGTCGAGCGCGTCGCGATCGAAGGCCGGCGTCTGGTAGACCGTCATGATGTAGTCGGCCAAAGTGCTGGCTTCGGCATCCGTTACGTTGAACTTGGGCATGCGGCGGATCAAAGCCGGGCGCAACGTATTGGGATTCTTCAAAAAGTTGACCAGCCAGGCACGCTGGACGGAGGTTCCTTCCCAGGTCAATTCCGGCGCCATGTCGCCGCCCCGGCCGTTGATGGTGTGGCAACTGAAACAGGACATGTCTTCGATGAGCTGCCCGGCCTTGCCCGCGGCGTGGTAATCGGAAGGCCGGCGCGCCGCCACGCGGAGCCGGGCGGGCACGGTCTGCGCCCCTTCGGTCTGTGCGAGCAGGGCGGTCACCAGGCCGTCCACCTGCTGGGGCGCCAGGGTGTACTGCGGCATCTTTAAGGCATTTCCGAAGGACCGCGGCTGGCGGATCTTCGCCGCGATGTAGTCCGGCAGGGTTTCGGGCACGCCGGGCGCGAACAGGATTTTCGCCAACGGCCGGCTCCCCACCAGCGTCAGCTCGGGCGCGAAATCGTCCGGCTTCTTGACGCCGTTGATGTCGTGGCACGCCGCGCAGCCGCGCTCGATGACCAGTTTCTGGCCGTGCTCGATTTCGGCCTTGGGGGCCGCGTCGAAATGGCGGTTGCCGAGGAAATCGGAATCCGTCTTGCCGCCGAGGAACCCCAGCAGGAGCCCGATTTGTTTCGAGTCGAGCCGGTAATGCGGCATTTTGGTTTCGGGGTCGTAGACCTTGGGATTGCGCAGCCAATCCGCCAGCCACGCCGTTTTCACCTTGGAGCCGACGCGCGTCAGCTCCGGCCCGAGCGTTCCGCCCACCAGGGTGCCGGCGGCGTTCTGCGTGGCATGGCAGGAAGCGCAGAAGGATTCGCCGTACAGACTGGCGCCTTCCTGCTGGGCGGCAGCATCGGCCGCCGCAGCAGCGGGTGCGGTCTCCGCGGCGGTCCCGGCGCGATAGGGCGTGCTTTGCGCCATCAGAAAGGCGGAGATGTCGCGGATGTCTTCATCCGGCAACTGGAAGTTCGGCATGGTGGCCGAAGCAGCATAAGCTTGCGGGTTCTTAAGCCAGGCCGCGATCCACTCCCGGCTGGTCTTTTCGGCGATGTGCGCGAGCGAAGGAGGATCGTCCGTACCGGCCAGGGTGACGCCGCCCAGCGTTTTGATGGTGTGGCAGCGCACGCAGCCATATTGGGCCAGCGTGTCGCGTCCCTGATTCAGCAACGGCGTCCCGGCCGGCCGGTCGAGGTGGCACTGGCCGCAGGAAGACTCCAAATAGCGGGCCGGCAGGATCGGCTCTTCCCAGGACTTAGTGCTGCGGTGCGCTTCTTCGACGGTCGTCGCCGCGCCCTGCCCGCGGTGGCAAAACGCACAACCGAAGTCGCTGAGGTTGTGCGGAATCGACGGATGCGGCCGGAACGGCTGGGTCTTCACATCGGCCAGGCTGGATTCCTTGAGCGCGACGTGGCAGGTGGCGCAACGGTCGACCACTCCCAGTTCCGGCAGCCAGACCTGCTGCACGCCGGGCTCAAAGCGCCGGGCCAGGGAGGTGGCGTCGCTCCGCTTGGAGACCAGGCGCAGATACCCCTTCTGGTAGGTCCGCCACTCGCGGAAGTAATCCTTGGCCGGAACGACGGCGAGCAATGCCAGGAGCACCACGCTCAGCGTGCCGAAAGTGCGCGCGCTGTCTCCGAACAGGAGCCGGCGGGCGGCCGCGATCTTTCCGCCCAGGCTCATATCTGGCCACTCCACGGCATCACGAACGACCACCCGGGGCCGCGGAAGAACGTGCCGATCAGCGTCAGCACGCCCGCCTCCAGCAGGAACCAAGACATAATCCAGAACGAGAGCGGTTTGGATGCCAGCCAGCGATGGAAGCGGCCCGGGGCCGCCGGGTTGGTGGCGGAGTAAAACATCAATCCCGCCACCAGCAGCGAGGGAATCAGCACCGCGAACACGTCAAAGACGATCAGGAAGACCACGAACACCGCGATGACCACGGCGAGGATGCGGAGGCGTCCGGCGCGGTTGCGCGTCCACAGCCCCTCGGCTTCGATATTAATGCGGAAGTAGGGGATGACGATCAAGGCCATCACCACCAAGGTCGGTATCAGCACGCCGGCCACGACCGGGGGAAAGTAGTGCAGCAGCTCCTGCAGGCCGAGGAAGTACCAAGGCGCCTTGGCCGGATTGGGGGTCTGCATCGGGTCGGCGAGCTGTTCCAAAGAGGCGTTCCAGAACAGCGCCAGCACCACCAGGACCAAAGCCAGCACCTCGACCGCCACCACGCCGCGGAACAACGCTTCCGGAAACGTCATGACGTAATCGTCATCCTGACGCTTCACGTGAGGAGACGTGCGCCGCGTGACGAAGGCCACCCGGACCGGAGTCTTGCGGCTATCGGAGTCCATGGCGGCGGCGAAGTCTTTGTGTTCACTCATGGCGCTTACTCTCCCCGGAGTAGATCCCGCCATCTTTGCGGATGCGCCAGAAATGAATGGCCACGAAGGTGACGGCTGCCAGCGGCAGAATCACGCAGTGCAGGACGTAAAACCGCAGCAAGGCGTTGGCGTTGACAGTGTGGCCGCCGAGAAGCAGGAACCGGATTCGAGCGCCGAACACCGGGACCGCGGAAATCAGGTTGGAGCCCACGGTGATGGCCCAAAACGCCAACTGGTCCCACGGCAGAAGGTAGCCGGTGTAGCTCAGGAACAGGGTGATCAGCAACAGCACGACCCCGATCACCCAATTGAATTCGCGCGGCGGCCGGTAGGCGCCGCGATAGAACACCTTGAACATGTGCGCGAACACCAGCAGCACCATGGCGTGCGCCGACCAGCGGTGGAGATTGCGGAGGAAGACGCCCGCCGAGACGACAAACCGCAGGTCGTTCATGTCGGCGTACGCCTGCGGCACCGACGGATGGTAATACAGCATCAGCGGGATGCCGGTCAGCACTAGGATCAGGAAGGCGCCCAGAGTGAGGGTGCCGAGGAACCAGGTAACGCGGAAGGCCAGCGACCGTTTCCGGACCTTGACCGAAGCCAGGTGCAGGAACACGTTCTGCTGGACGGCGAGCGCGCGGCGCAGATTGGTGGCTCCCGATCCGCTGCGGAAGATCGACCGCCAGACGCGGGTATCGCGCAGGCTTGTGAGCCGGGCCTCCAGGGAGTTCGCCATGTCAGGTCCTCACAAACTGCTTCTGCTCGAGGGGCGCGGAACGGTCCACCAGGAGATCTCCTTCGTCGCTGATCCATGCTTTCAGCCAGGGCAAGGGATTGGGCGCGGGGCCTTCGATCTTGGTGCCGTCGCGGCGGAACTTACTGCCGTGGCAGGGGCACGCCACGATTCCCAACTCGGGCTTCCAGGCGGTGAGGCAGCCGAGGTGCGTGCAGACCGCCGACAGAGCGTAGAGGCCCTCCGGACCGTGCACGATGTAGATGCCCGCCTGCAGGTCTTGGGTCACGGTGCCTTGCGGATAGCGGTCGGGCTTGCCGGCGTTGGTGATGGGCGAAGGCTCGTAAAGAACGTTCGGCGCCAGGAATTCGTAGCCGAACACCGAAGCCCCGGCACAGGCCACGCAGATGGAGCCAACCCCGAGCTGGATAAACGCTTGCCGGCGGCTGGAGCCGGGATCGGTTTGGGCGGTCGGTGTTGTGCTGACGTTTCCGCTCATCGGGCCTCCATTCCTCGCAGGATATAGGCTTCCATGGTGATCACGTTCACCGGGCATCGCTCGGCGCACAGCCCGCAGCGAATGCAGCGGGTTTCGTCTTTGAGCATGGCGGCGCCGGTGATGACGCCGAGCTCTTCAGCGGCGACATCGTCCAGCTCCACCCGGAAGCTCGACGGACTGGCCTGGATCTGCTGCAACACTTCGGGCGTGAACTCGATGCTTTCGAGCGGCACCAGTTGCAGGCAGTGCTCCGGGCAGACATCGACGCAGCCGCCGCACAGAATGCACTGGGAGCCGTCCGGCTCGTTGCCTTCGAACACGGTGTTGATCCAGCAGCGCAGGCAGCGGCGCGCTTCTTGCATGGCCGAAGCCTCGTCGTAACCGGTTTCGACCTCGGTGACGCCGGTGCGGCGTTCGAGCGGCAGCATGGGCACCGGCTCGCGGCCGAGATTCATGAAATCGTGAAACATCCGGTGATGGTCGAGAACTTCCACGTCGATCTCGGGCTCGGGCCGTTCCCGGCCGGTGAGGTAGTGGTCGATGGCGGCCGCAATGCGCTTGCCGTCGCCCACGCTATCGATGATCAGGCGTGGCCCGAAGACGCAGTCGCCGCCGGCAAACACGCCGGGCGCGGAGGTCATGAGGGTCTTGCGGTCCACCACAATCAAGCCGCGGCCGGAGATCTCCACGCCATCCTCCGCGGTGAGAAAGTCGAGACGCGGCGCCTGGCCGATGGCCAGGATGACGGTGTCGCACTCGATCGTCGATTCGCTGTGCTCTTCGAAGGTCGGATTGAAACGGCCGGACGCGTCAAAGACCGCTTTGGTCCGAACGGTTTCCAGGCCAATCACGCGGCCGTCCTGTCCCAGAACCCGCTTGGGCCCGCGCCCATCCCGCAGCACGATCCCTTCGACCTCGGCTTCTTCCACCTCTTCCAGGGCCGCCGGCATTTCGTGGCGCCGCTCCAGGCACACAATGCTGACCTCGCGCGCCCCCAGGCGCAACGCGGAGAGCGAGATATCCACCATCTCGTGGGTGGCGACGGTACGGATGTTCTCGTCGGTCGGTTCGGCGTCCTCCGGCCGGTGTTGCTTGAGCACTTCGCGCGCCGCCGAGCGCGCTACGTCCATGGCGACGTTGCCGCCGCCGATCACCACCACCCGCTTCCCGATGGTGAAGCGGTACCCGAGATTCGCGTTGAGCAGGAAGTCGATACCCTTGTGCACGCCGTCCAGGTCGACTCCGGGGATGGAGAGGTCGCGGCTGCGGTGCGCACCCACCGCCAGCACGACCGCATCGAAGCCCTGCTCGCGCAACTGGCGGATAGTGAAGTCGCGGCCGGCTGCCTGATTGGTCTTCAGGGTCACGTCGCCGGCATCCAGGATCTCGCGGATCTGCGCGTCCACCACGCTGCGCGGCAGGCGGTATTCGGGGATGCCCAGGCTGAGCATGCCGCCGGCCACCGAGGCCGCCTCAAACACGGTAACGGAATAGCCCAGCAACGCCAGATCATGGGCCGCCGAGAGGCCGACCGGACCGCTACCGACGATCGCCACGCGATGCGGCATGCGGGCGGCCGGCGCTCGCCGGATCTCCAGCGGATGCCGCGATTCCGGCCCGTAGCGCTCGGTGAGAAAGCGCTTCAGGGCCCGAATCGAGATGGGCTTGTCGATCTCGCCCCGCCGGCAGGCCGTCTCGCAGGGATGCGCGCAGACGCGCCCGCAGATGCTGGCCATGGGGTTCGGGTCGCGCGCGTAGCGGTAGGCTTCCTCGAAACGCCCCTCGGCGATCAGGGACACGTAGCGGCCGGCGTTGGTTCCGGCCGGGCAGGCCATCATGCACGGGAAGTTGGAAGCCAGCCACTCCCGGTCGACTTTCTTGTCCTGAAATCGACTCAGCATAGGGTCTCCCGTGGCGGCTGGCAGGGCCTTTACTTGGTCAGCGCGAAATCGGCCGCCGCCGTGCCCTTGACGGTCACGGGCTTGGACTGGTTCTTGTAGCCTTCGTGCCACGCCGTCACCGTATAGCTGCCGTCCGGCACGTCGGCGATCTTGAAGGCGCCCGATTCGTCGGTTTCCGCGTAGAGAGGAGTGGGCGTGACGATGATGTAGCCCGACATCTCCGGATGTACATTGCACAAGAGCGGCACTACGCCCACGGTGTCGAACTGAAAGGAGCGGGTTTGGCCTTTGGGCCAGGTACCCATGTTATGGCTCAGCTTCTTGTTGCCGCTGATGGCCGGCCAAAAGATGTTGTGTTGCACGTTGTCGCTATTCAGGAACTCCACCGTGACGCCCACCGGCGCGACCATGATGTGCGGCTGGAACAGCAAGGACTTCTGATCCATCGTGATCGGCTTATCCGGCTTGGGAAAGGTCTTCCCGGGCACAGCCTCCACCCAGACCACGGAGATGCCCTTCCCGGCGGTGACTTTTCCCGTGATCTCACCGGCGTGAACCGCACCGGCGGCAACCGCCAAAAGCGCGATGACCGCTTGAGATTTCGATAGTATCGAGAACATTTTGGTTCGTCCTTTCACGATCTAGTAAACAAATTCGAGACCAAATAGCGCGGTGTTGACCCGGAACGGATCGACTGCAACCAGCTTGCCGGTGGCCGGATCGGTCTCGACGATGGCGGTCTGTATCGGGCGGATCTGATATTCGAAGGAGAACTTGATGTTGGGATGAATCAGGAACTGGACTCCTGGCGTGAATCGCGTGCGCGTGGAGTGGAGCGGCCCGAAGAAGGGAGTATCGGTGGCCAGCGCCAGGCCGTTGATCCGGTCGGCGGTGGAATTGACGCCATCCCAGCGCATGATCGCCATGACCCAGGGATGCACCATGTAGTCGGCCTGTACGAAGCCGCCGCTGAACCGCGCCGGTACGCTTTTGATGAAGCTGACCGGCAGCGGCGAAGCCGACGTGAGCGGAAGCGGGATCAGCATTCCGTTGTCGTCTACCGGCAGCAGGTTCTGGTCGCGGCCGTACAGGTACACGCCATAGACGTTGAATCGGCGGTAGTTGAAATTGAAGTCGCCGCCCGCGCGGAAGTAGGGCTCTTCGGCGCGCAGGACCGGGTTCTCGGCAGCGGCGCCGACAAATTGCTGGAGCGACTTTCCGTACAAATAGAAAGACCCGAAGTTCAAGTAGGTGTGATCGCGCGGCCCGGTCGCCCCGGCGGCCTGAATGTCGTGCCGGCTTTCCGAATCGCGCTCCAGATTGAAACGGTAGGAGAGGCGTCCGTAGACGTTCTTGAAACTGGTGCTCGATCCGAAGCCGACGCCGCCATTGGCGCCGCCGGTGGGCGAGGGCACGTACGGGCTGGTATTGGCCGATTGATCGATGCCGGCGGTGTTCTGATCGAAGACTGCCACCGAATAGTGATATCCGCCATACTGATGCCCGCCGCTGATCTCCACTCCTTTCGCGGCATCCGCAAACGTGAACTGGTTCGACACGTTCTGCTGCAGCGACACCAAGGAGTTCATGGCACCGACGTTGGCCTGCTGGTAGATGTCGTAGGGGCTCAGGTTGTAGCTCCGCGCCTGCGTCACCGGAAGGTCCAGCTCGAACTGCCCCGCGCGGACGCTGAGCGAGTCTTTTGGTAGTTTGAGAAACCGGCTCACGTTGACGAACTTCAGGTACGCATCGCCCAGACCGCCTGCTCCGTTACTGCCGGCCACGCTGATATCGTCGTCCACCCAGAACGCGATGCTGCTCCCGAAATTGCCGGCCGTAAAGATACTGAACAGACCGCTGGCAAAGTCCGTGCCGGGGATAACTTGCGGAATGCCCCCGGGGCCGGCCAACGGATCGAAACGCTTCCGGTTGGCCCCCGTGGCCTGGAAGAACGAATTGAACCGCAGTCCGATGGGCGGCATGCCCGGAATGGTTCCCGGCCAGACCGACTTGGGAAAGGTCTGCTTCTGCGCTTCCGCGCCCAGCATCACCGGCGCAACCTTTATGTATGTGTCATCGTCTTTCGGAAACTGAAAACCCGCATCCTTGAATGCCTTGCCGAAATCGTTGAGCTTCGGAAAGTCAATATGGCACGTCATGCAAGAGGTGGCATATTGGCGTGAAAAGGCTGGAATCGCCTGGCCTTTTTGAGTGAGCAGAAGCGAGCCGAGCGCCAGCGTCACCAGCGCCGGAACAACCTTCAACAAGTTCCGCACAGATCCCCCCCTTCCGGCGCGAGCCCGGTTGGTGCTCCGGCCGGATTCTCCTGTGGAGCAGATGATGGGCCAGATATGTGGACAAATTCTATCCTCTTGATATCGTGGCGTCTGAGCCCAATCGAACCCGCCCGCCGTCGCGAAGAAATGGGGCATTACCCTCCTGTTGTTTCGACCGCTGCGCGAAATCACCCATGCTGTTTGAACCCTCAACAGGTGCTTCCCGTATTACCATAGCAATTTGCCCCAAAAGAACGCATTGCTATCGCAAATCCCGCTGTTTGCCAGCCTGAGCGAGAGCGAAGTGGAAGCCTTGGCTCAGCGCGCGGTGGAGCGGCGGTTTGCGGGCGACGAGATGCTGTTCTGGGAGGGTGAGCCCTGCGCCGGCATCTTCCTCATCATCCAGGGCAGCGTGAAGATCTTCAAAACGTCTCCCGGCGGGCGCGAAATGATGCTGGCATTGGAGACCGCGCCCTCCACGGTGGCGGAGCTTCCGCTCTTTGACGGCGGACCCTATCCGGCATCGGTCCGGGCGGTGGACCCGGTGGTCTCGCTGTTTCTCAACAAGAGCGATTTCCAGCACGTCTGCCGGCAGTATCCCGACGTGGCGTTGAAGGTGCTCGCAGTCGTCGGCCGACGGTTGCGGCACCTGGTGAGCGTGGTCGAATCGATGACGTTCGGGAGCGTGACGCAGCGCCTGGCGCGTCTGTTATTGGACGCCGCCGGCCAGGCCGGGAGCGAGGAGTTCGATCTTCCCCTCACTCACCAGGAATTGGCCTCGCGGTTAGGCACGGTGCGCGAAGTGGTGTCGCGCAACCTGGCGCGCTTCCGGGCCGAAGGACTCATTCGCATTCAGGGCCACCAACTCCGCATCCAGAACCGTGCCGGCTTGGAGCGCGAGGCGGAAGCCCAGGCCTGAAGTTCAGCTCACCACGCCGCGGCGGACCGCGCTCAGAACCAGCTCCGCGGTGCTGTGGAGGTCCAGCTTGTCCATGATGCGCCAGCGGTGCGTCTCCACCGTGTGAAGGCTGAGGTTGAGCCGGTTGGCAATGTCTTTGTTGCTGTTGCCTTCCGCCAGGAGCTGGTAGATCTGCCGTTCGCGATCGGTCAGGAGCTCGAAGCGGTCCTGGGCCTCACCGGTATCCTTGAGGCGCGATAACCCGTTGTGAAAAATCTCCGCCACCGCCGGGCTGAAGAAGGCCAGGCCCTTCTCCACCGCGTGAATCGCCTGGATCAGCTCGTCTCCGGCCGAATTCTTGAGAAGGTACCCGCGGGCGCCCGCTTTGACGGCGCGCAGCACGTACCGCTCGTCGCTGTACATGCTGAGGATCAACACCGCCGTGCCGGGAGAATGCTTGAGGATCTGGATCGTGGCCTCGATGCCGTTCATCTCCTTCATGGCCACATCCACGATGGCTACATCGGGCTTGTGCTGGCGCGCTGCCTCGACCGCCTCCGTCCCCGAACTGGCTTCGGCTACGATGTCGAAGTCGGAGCGGTTCTCTAAGATGTGCCGCAGTCCCTGCCGCATCAGCGTGTGGTCGTCCGCGAGGAGGATTCGGGTGGCCATCAGGCGGTCACCTGCACCGGAGCATCGGGCACCGGCGCCGGGATGGCAGAATCGGGAACCGGGATCCGCAAGGTGACACGTGTGCCCCGGCCGGGCGACGATTCGATGACCAGAGAACCTCCCGCGAGAGTGGCGCGCTCTCTCATCCCCAACAGGCCCAAGCCCGTGTTCTTGCCGGGAAGGCCCTTCTCGCGCGCCTCAAAGCCCCGCCCGTTATCCTGCACCTCCGCCACCAGGTTGTGGGACAACTGGCGCACCGCCACCTCTACCCGGGTTGCGCCCGAGTGCTTCTCGCAGTTGTGCAGGGCCTCCTGCACCACGCGGTACACGCAGGTTTTGAGCCCGTCAGGAAGATGTTCGGCGACGTTCTCCTCCACGAATTCGCAGGCCATGCCGGAGCGTTTTTGAAAGTGGTCGATCTGGTACTGCAGGGCCGGCACCAAACCCAGATCGTCCAGCAGTGCCGGCCGCAGGAGCACCGAAATATCGCGGACCGATTGAACGGTTTCTTCCGCCCGGGCACGCGCCCTCTGTAAATACTCGCGTAGGGCGGCGGGCTCTGAAATTGCGGCCTGGGCGTGGGACACTTCGATCTGGAGCAGCGCCAGCGTCTGACCCAGTTCGTCATGCAGTTCCCGAGCCAACTGGCGCCGCCCTTCTTCTTCCATCTCGATCAAGCGCGCGGAGAGTTGCTGCAATTCTCGACGGGCCTGCTCCACTGCCTCATAGTGATTGGCCGCGCGCCGCTCCAGGTTCTCGGCATGATGGATGCTCACCAGCGCCACCAGGATGCTGAGCAGCACACCGAGCCCGAGCATGATCAGCAGCCTTTGGGCGGCTTCGTGCCGCGCGTTGATGATCTGCTGGGAACTCTCCTGGACCCGTTTTTCGTCAGTGACACTCAATCCGCGCAGGACGTCATACAGATCGCCGCGCCGCGGAACAATGACACGCTGGACGAATTCGACCTGCTCCTGCTCGGTGGAATGAAGCATGGTCTTCGGCACCGGGTTCACCAGTATCCAGAAGTCCGTCATGCTCGCGCGCAGCTTGCGAAACGCGTCGCTCTCGGGGAAGGCGCGGCTCAGATGGTCGAACACCTGGGAATCTTCCGTTTCGAGCGCCTTCAGTTGAGAATCCAGCTCGGCCGCCTGCGCGGGAGTCGACTGGATAAAGAAATCGCGCACATAGTTCCCTGCCAGCCAGAGGTTTCGCCGCAGCGTGGTCAGCGATTCCTCTTGATCCACATAGCGGTAAAAAATCTGGATGTGCTGCTGGGAGACGTTCACCTGAATCCGGTACGCCTCCATGGCCGACAGAATCAGAACCACAATGACCGCCGCGTATCCCAAACGCAGCACGGAGCGTCGTCCCAGTTTCCTGACCATACCCGCCCACCAGCCGACGTGTTCGCCCCAGGACATCCTGAACCATCTTAGCGCCGCGAGTCCTAAATGAGGGAACAGATCCTATTCTCCGGGTAACACGGCGACGGTTAAAATACAGTATTTGTTGTATTTCCGAAGACAATCGGGTGGGATACAGTAGTTACAACACGGTTTGAGCTGCGTCGAATGGCGCCGGGGCAGCTTGGCCGGTTTAGCGAATGCCGTTGCCTCCCGGGCGGCGGCACGAGGGCAGGTCTATGACCTGCCCTGTTCTTTTTGTCCCACTGAATCCTTCGATTCCCGCCGTCTGCTGTCCGCCTAAACTAAACTTGAAATTATTATGAGCGTCCTAGTATTTTCGGGGATTGTTTATGCCGTTTCCGTCGTTGCCGGCTTTCTCGGTTCGCTGACGGGGTTAGGCGGCGGAGTGGTCGTGACTCCGGTCCTCACGCTCTTGTTAGGCGTGGATTTCCACTATGCCATCGGGGCCACGCTGGTATCGGTGATTGCCACCTCGTCGGGAGCGGCAGCCGCTTATGTCAAGGAGGGATTCTCGAATATCCGGGCCGGCATGTTCCTGGAGATCGCCACCACCTTGGGTGCCTTGGCCGGAGCACATCTGACAGCCGTGATCCCGACCTCGGCCCTGGCCGTGATCTTCGGTGCTGTGCTCCTGTACTCGGCCTGGCATTCGCTGCAGCGGCCGCCGTTGGTGAAAGAGGCAGTTCCCGACCCGTTGGCCGTCCGCCTTCAGATCAATGGCGCCTACCCGGGGCCGGACGGTCCCATTCGGTATCGCGTCTCTCGCATCAAATCCGGGTTCGGCCTGATGTTCGGCGCTGGAATGCTCTCCGGTCTGCTGGGCATCGGTTCCGGCGCCATGAAAGTGGTCGCGATGGACCAGATCATGCGCTTTCCATTCAAGGTCTCGACCACCACCAGCAACTTTATGATCGGGGTGACGGCGGCGGCCAGCGCCGGCATCTATCTCCGCCGCGGCTACATCGACCCCGGGTTGGCCATGCCGGTGATGCTGGGAGTGCTGACGGGGTCGATGCTCGGCGCGCCGCAGTTGGTTGGCGCCAGAACGCGGGTGCTGCGGATTGTTTTTGCGGCCGTGGTCGGAGTTCTAGCGGTGGAGATGATCTATAACGGCTTCTCGGGAGGGCTGCCATGACGGATGAACGCCTGGAGCAGATTGTTGGCACGCTCCTCCGGTCGGGCGTTTTGATTTCAGCCGCCGTGGTGCTGGCCGGCGGTGTCTGGTGGCTGGCGCAAGCCGGCGGAAGCCCGGCCGTTTATCAGCACTTTCACGGCGAACCTCGAGAACTACGCGGAATCGCCGGGCTGCTGGGGAGCCTGGCCCATCCCGGTCCGGCCGCGGTGATCCAGTTGGGACTCCTGCTTCTGATCGCGACGCCGGTGGCCCGCGTGATCCTAGCCCTGGTTGGGTTTGCGCTGGAGCGCGACCGCACCTATGTGGCGATCACTTTGATCGTGCTGGCCGTCCTGCTCTATAGCCTGGCGCTTCCCTTCGGCGCTGGGCAATCCCCTCAGGACACCGGGTTGCGCAGCACTCCGATGCCTTCGATCTCGACCTCCACCGCATCCCCCGGCGCCAGCCGGCGTGTCGCGCCCGGCGTGCCGGTGAAGACCAGATCGCCCGGCATCAGCGTGACCCAGCGGCTGATCCAGCTCACCATGGTGGCGCAGTCGAAGATGAAGTCGGCGGTGCGCTCCTTCTGAACCACCTCGCCGTTGAGCCGTGTCTGGAGTAACAGGTCGTCGTAGTTGAGCCCGGTCACCACCACCGGACCCACCGGCGCAAACGTGTCCGATCCTTTGGCCCGCCACCATTGCACGTCCTTGCCCTCGCCATATTGCCAATTGCGCTCGGTGACGTCATTGCCGCAGGTCGCTCCGAAGATCGCGGCCAGGGCATTCTCCTTCGAGACATCCTTGACGCGCTGGCCCATCACCAGCACCAGTTCGCCCTCGTAGTGGACCTCGGTGGCGTCCGGAGGTATCACGATCGGCCCGCCGGGGTCCTGCAGCGAACTGAGCGGCTTATAGAAGATCTCCGGATGCTGGGGATGCGTCCGGTTTCCCAGGTGGCTTCGGTAGTTGCGGCCCACGGCCACGATCTTGCCCGGCTGGCAGGGGGCCAGCATCTTCAGGCCGGCGAGTTTGTGGGTGGTCCCGGCTTCGGTGGGACTGTCCAGCAGGCCGCCGCGAATCTGACGGACCGTCTCGCCTTCCAGGATCCCGTAGGCCGAGCCGGAGCCGGCGGCAAAGCGAACGTATCGCGTCACAAACGGGCCGCGGCGTTGCGCACCGCGCCGACCACGCTGTCGACGATATCTTTGAACTCCTCGGCGGTGAGCAGGCCGCGCTTCTCGATGCCCTTCTCCTTGACGCGCCGCAGCATCTCCGCCACGCCCTCGTCATCCACGCCGGTGATCCCCATCTGCTCCAGGTTATACGTGATCGACGCCTTGCCGCTCTTTTTTCCCAGGACCACTTCGCCGCGGCGCCCAGTGAGAGCCGGGTGTGTGCCGAACATGGCGAGCGGCTCCTTCACCACCAGGTCGACCCCGATCCCCGATTCGCGCGTGAAGTTTCGGTCGCCAAGGATCGGCTTGTTGGCCGCGATGGGGAAGTTACTGATGCGGCTGACCAGCTCTCCGAGCTCGGGCAGCTTGCTCAGATCGTATTGCGTCTCGTAGCCGTAGAGCACGTGCAAGGCGACCATCAGTTCTTCCAGCGCGGCATTGCCGGTCCGCTCGCCCAACCCGTTGGCGCAGCTGTGAACGCACTCCGCTCCCGCCTCGACGCCCGCCAGTTCGGTAGCCACGGCCATGCCGAAATCGTTGTGCGTGTGCACCTCCACCGGCAACTTCGTCAGCGACTTGACCAGCCGGACCAAGTGCTGGATGGCCACCGGCAGCGCGCAGCCCATCGTATCCACCACCCCGATCGCGTCGGGCGGAGCCTCCTGCATGATCCGGGTCAGCAGGTTCGTCAGGTCTTCTTCACGGGCGCGCGTCGTGTCGTAGGGGAAATAAACCACGTGCAGCCCGCGGGACTTGGCATGGTTGATGACGCCCACGCTCTTCTTGAGCACGTCCTCCCAGGTCCACTTGAACTGGTATTTCAGCTTGGGGTATCCGATCGGCACCTCGACAATCACCCCGTGGCAGCCGCACTCTACGGCCTTATCGATATCGGCGTTGATGGCGCGGGCGAAGGTGTAGATCTTGGATTTCAGCCCCAGCTTGGAAATCCGCTTAATGGCTTCGAAGTCCTGCTCGGATACCGCGGGCATGCCGGCTTCGATGCGCTCCACCCCCACTTCGGCCAGCTTCTCGGCGATCGCGATCTTGTCGGCGACACTGAACACCACCCCGGGAGTCTGTTCCCCGTCCCGCAGCGTGGCGTCGTGAATGCTGACGCGCTGGGGAAGGTCGAGCTTGGCCCGCACCTCCGGCACGAAGTTATAAGGACTGACCCACCATTGATTCTCCCGCAGGTACTTCTCTGTCATGAACCGCGCCTCCAGTCCCGTCATTATAACGCGCCAGGTCAGAGCGGCCGCACGGCTTCATCGTCTGCCGGTGTGGCGCCGCGGAAGGCGACTTTCAGGAGCGGCGGAGCGACCAGCGTGGTGACCACCGACATGAATACGATGATTCCGTAAATGTTTGGCGCCATGACCCCCATCCCCATTCCGATTTGCGCCACGATCATGCCGACCTCGCCGCGAGGAATCATTCCGACGCCGACTCGGAACGCGTCTGCCCGTCCCATCTTCAGCGCGCCCAGGCCGCAGGCGGTAAGTTTGGAAATGACGGCGCCCAGAACGATGAGCGTCGCCAGTTCGAGGGTCGATCGCGTCGCAAATGCCGAGACTTCAAAGTGCAGGCCGATCCCCACCAGAAAGAACGGCACCAGCAACTCCGTCACCCCCTGGGTCAGCTCGGCAACGCGCCGCTCCACGGTCTCCGAGAGGGCCATGCCGGCCAGGAAAGCGCCCACGATCGCAGCCACGCCCGCATACACCGCCAGTAACGCCAGGGAGAACAGCAAGGTCATAGCCAAGGCGAACTCGGCTTCCGCCACCCGGGCGCGCGCGTGGACGTGGGGCATCACCTTTTTCACTGTCCTTCTGCCGAAGACGGCCACGAACACCGTGAATCCCAGGGCGATTCCGGCTGTCAGAGCGCTGTCCAGATAATTCACCGAACCCTTGGCCGCACTGCCCACCAGGGCCAGCACAATCAAGCCGAGTACGTCGTCCACCACGGCGGCCGCCAGAATAATGCGGGCGGCGCGGGTCTGGAGCAGCTGGCGTGAAGCCAGCACCTGAGCCGTGATTCCGACGCTGGTGGCCACCATCGCCGCCCCCGTGAAGATGCTGCCCAAGCTCGGCTCGCCCCATAGGTAACAGATGCCCCATCCGACCAGAAAGGGCAGGAGAACTCCGGCTACCGCGACCACTAGGGCGGTGCCTCCCACTCGCATCAGTTCCGTGGCCTTCACTTCCAGGCCCACCCGAAACAGGAGGAACATGACGCCCAAATCAGAAAGCAGACGGATCGCCTCATTCGGCGCCATCCACCCCAGGACCTGAGGGCCGATGAGGACTCCCGCCAGAATCTCGCCCACGATTCCCGGTTGGCCCAGTCGTTCGAATACCTCCGAGAGTAGTTTGGCGGAGGCAAAGACCAGCAGCAGGGACAGGGGGATCTGCGCGGCACCCGTCGCGTCGACTGGCAGGAAGGCGGGCATGACCTCATTATGCGCGAGGCTGCCAGCGGCCGTTGCTCCCCGTGCCACCGCGCGCTACAGTTTCAAGAGGCCCCGCGCCGCCCGGCGACGGGAGCCGGGAGAAATCATGGAGACTCACATCAAAGTCGTCGCCATTTTGAACGTCATTCTCGGATCCATGGGAGCCCTGGCTGCTGTCATCGTTTTGCTGATCTTCGGCGGCCTGGCGGGCGTGGTCGGGCTGTCGCACGATTCCGATGCAGCCACGGCCGTCCCCATCCTCGGCGGGATCGGCGGCGTCGTGTTCCTGGTCCTGCTCGTGTTATCGCTTCCTGTCCTGATCGGCGGCATCGGGCTCCTGTGCCGCACTCCGTGGTCTCGCGTCTACATGATTGTCCTCGGCGCGGTGGAGCTGATCAACGTTCCGTTTGGCACTGCGCTCGGCATCTACAGCATCTGGGTGCTCACCAAGCCTGAGACGATCGCGCTGTTCGCGCGGCGCCCTTACCAGGCGGCCCTCTGACGATTCGGGACTCACCGCTCCGATTTCTCCCGCTGTGCGAAATTCGTTTTTCCGATCCGCTCGATGCAACTCGAAGCAGATCGGAAGAAGGGCCGACTGCATTTTTTTCTTGACTTTCATCGTGAACAACCTTATATATGAATCACATTGCGATTTTTTCAGTCGCAAAATTTGATGTTAGGGAGAATCAATCGATGAAGAGCGCAACCAAGAAGGCTGCCCCGAAGAAAAAGGCTGCTCCGAAGAAAAAGAAGTAGCTTGGGGATGCCCTGAACAAGGGTGTAGCAGACAGGTTTTCACTCCGAAGGCCCCGGTTTTCCGGGGCCTTTTGTTGTTTCAGGCTTTTCTCTCCGGTTTTCCTCTTAGCTCTCCCGGCGCTGCCACAACACGCGAAACGTCTCTCCCATTCCGAACAGGAGCGTCTTGAGTTGGAGCCGCCGGCGCGCCTCCTGCCCGGCGCCGCCGGACGTGAGCACGGCCGCGAACTGGTCCTCCTCGCCCGCCGCCAGCAGGGTCTGGGCTAACGTTTCGAGTCGCTCGGTGCGCAGCCCGAGGGAGGCGCCGTGCTCGGAGAGTGCCGTGAAGTTCACGTGCGCCGTCAGATCGCGCTCCCCCGGACGCTCGAGGACGTCTTCCCGCGCGGTGTGCCGCTGATAGCTCATCAAGGTCCCGCGAGGAAACCGGACCGCCTCCGGCCGGGTCAGACCGTAATCGATGGTTAACATCCAGCCTTCTCGCAGCGCGTGCCCGACCCTCTCCATCCAGCGCAGGGCGTCCAGATTCGCTTCGTACCACCGGCCTTCCTCCGGCGGCGGAAAATAACGGCGCAGATAGTCGTCCACCTGGGCCGACGCCGCACCGCCCGGGGTCCAGATCCAGCGATCCCCCTCCAGTGTCACGCGCTGCTCCCGGAACGCGCCCTGAGAGAAGACCGCAACGTCCACCGGCAGGGCATCGAAGAACTCATTGGCGAAGACCACCCCGCACACGGCCTCCGGCAAGCCGTTCGACCCGATCTCTACCGGCACGTACCGCCAGCCCGAGAAGGCCTCAGCCATCTCGCCGCGCCCCGCTCCCAACTCCACCACGGTGAAGTCCGCCGGCCGGCCCATTTGGGCCCACAGCCTTCGCACGTGGGTGGCGACTAGGAGGCCGAACACCGGCTGAATCTGTTCAGCCGTAAAAAAATCGCCTTCTCTTCCGAACCTCTCGCGCGGGCGCCGGTAGTAGCCGTGTTCGGGATGATACAGGGCCACCTCCATGAAGCGTCGGAACGGCACGGGCCCACCGCGGCGGACTTCGGCGGCCAGGATCTCGCCCGCCGGCGTCACGCCTGGCTGTCCCGGAACTGCGGAGTGCGCAGAAACATCTCCACCACGTAGTCGTGCAGGCAATCGTAGAGGTGATGCTGGAAGGTCCAGGGGAACTGCGGATGCTCGATGTCGTGCGGATGAATGGGCGCGTGGTAGATGTGGAGCCCCAGGGCCGGGTCCTTCGCCTGGATCACCAGCTCGATAGCGCCGTCGCGTTCCTCGGCCGAGAATGCAAACAGCGCGTGCTCGTAGCGATCGATCTCCCCTCGCACCTTTTCCAGGGGCGTCACGCCGCTATGGTAGCGTGAATCAAAGATGCCGTTGCCGCCCACCATCCGCGTCAAGCTCAGCTCGGAGGCCGCGGGCGCCATCTCCATCACCCCGGTAGTGGTGCAGGACCTTCCGGCGCGCGAGCTGATCGAACACGTGCTGGCCATTACCGGCAAAGACCAGCCGCGAATCCGCGAGGTTCTGCTGCGCGGCACCCTGGTCAGCGGTGCCTCCCGGTTTCGCTGGACCGGCTGGGATCCCGGCATGGACGAGTTGCGGGACGTTCTGGCCACGTTCCCCGATCCCGATCCCTCCCTGCCCTTCGCCAGTCGGCGCTGTCTGCGCGCCGTTCTGCGCGGCGGCCGCCAGACGATTGAAGTGCCGCGCGAGGCGGGGACGGCGAAGGGGCTCTTCCAGCGCGGCAGTTTTTGGGACCTGCTGATGCAGGTCACCGCCGCTGGTTCGCTGGTCTATGCGGGATACTCCTATCGCGACCACGCCGACTGCTACGTTCGGGAGTTCAGCGCCGCGGAGGCCGAGCGTTTGCGCTCCGGCGGCGCCGCGGTTCGCTATAGTACCCTTCGGGAACAGATTTGCGGGGCCGCGTTTACACGGGCGGACTTGTTCGCCGCCCGGCCGAACGGCGGCGCCGTGGGGGAACGAGCATCGGGAGAATAGAATGGCGCAAGGCAAGCCGGTACGCGAGTCCATCTCCGAGTATTTCGAATTGGCCCTGCCCAACGACGCCAATGGGCTGGGCAACGTCCTGGGAGGCAAGGTGATGCACCTGGTCGACCTGGCGGCGGCCATGGCCGCCATGCGCCACGCGCGCCGTCCCGTGGTCACCCTGACTGTGGACAGCCTCCAGTTCCTGCAGCCGGTTCACATCGGAGACCTGATTGTGCTGCGTTCGTCGGTGAATCGCGTCTTCCGCACTTCCATGGAGGTCGGCGTGAAAGTGACCAGCGAGAAGCTCATGACGGGCGAACAGCGGCACACCTGTTCGGCCTACCTTACGTTTGTGGCCTTGGATGAACACCGGAAGCCTGCGCCGGTCGCGCCAGTGATTCCGGAAACGGAGGAGGAGAAGCGGCGCTACCGGGAGGCGGGAGAACGCCGGGAGTATCGCCTGGCCACGCGCAAGACCCGCTAGCGGGCTGCCTAGCCTTCCTTGTACATGTACTTGATGCTCGGCTTGTAGACCAGCACGTTGGGGCCGTCGTTCCGATTAATCTTCAGGCAGCACTTGTCGTACCACTCGATGGTGCCGTGCAGCATTTCGCCGTCACGCAACACAAACGCCATCGGAGTCTTGGCCTGCATCTGCTTTACGTAGTAAAAGTTCTCGGCGTTGGTCTGATCGGGCGGAACCGGCTTCTTCTGCTGCTGACCGCGGCGGGGAGGGGCGATCTGTTCCTTAATTTCGTTGAGTGACGGACGAATGAGTTTGCGGTTGACAGCTTCCACGGGATGCCATCCTTTTTGAAGAGCTTATGATTGCCGTCGCTTCTCAGTTGGGCGGCTTTTTTGGATCAACGTGTCCTGCTTTTACCCATAGATAGCACAACCCAAGAGCCAGCCGCAACGGAGCGCTTTACCGGCCGAGCCATTTCCGGAGGAGCCCGCGAAACCGGTTGCGGGCCCGCCGTGAGAAACTCTCGGGCGGCTGCGGCTGAGGGGATGCTACTTTCAGCGGGGCGGGGGCAGACAGGTTCTGCTGCGGCACGGGAGCGTCGCAGGCCTGCTCGCCGGCGAACCGCACCACGTTGGTAAGAAAGGCGTACTTTCGTTGATAACGCCGTCCGTCCTTCTTCTCCACGCACAAGGCAAACCCCGGGTACGTAGCCGGCGCCGCGGCGCTCTTCCCCTTAGGCGCCCCCAGGGTCACTTCCTGCAACAGCACCGGCGAGTAGCCCCGCAAATTCCGCTCGATATAGGCGGTTTCGTAACGGTGGCGCCGCAGGCTCCAGATGAACACCCGGAAGCTGTCGAAATCATACGGGTTGGAGCCCTCGTTCACCGTGGTCCAAAGCCAGGTGTTCTTCTTCTCATCCCCATCCTGCACCTGGCCCAGCGAAAAGTACGAAACAATCCGCCGCCCTTCCGCATATTGCGCCACATCGTCGGGAATAGCCATGGACAGGCGCCGCGTCAGCACCCAGCCCGTCTCTCCACTCGTGGTCCGAACCAGGCTCCAGTCATCCATGGGCACGGTCTTCGGATCGGCGGCCGGCTTTTCGTCTTTTTCCCGTTCTTCGTCCGCGTCGGCCAGGTCCTCCGCCGGCAGCGCGGTCTTGGAAAGTTCCAGCCAATTCTTCGGCGGCCCGGGTGGTTTGGGGAGAGGCGGGGGCGGATACTTGGGCGGCTCCTTGGCCGCCTTCTTTTCTTCCGTCTTGGCCTTCTTGGCCGGAGGCGGAAGCAGCGGTTTGCGGGCCACATCGTTGCGCGGCGTAGATGCGTGCATCAACACATCGACTTTTTCATTCTCCTTGACCTGGATGACGCTGGGCGACTGCCGCGCCGGCTGGGTATGCACGTTGAGTTCGCCGAACGCGATGGCCTGCCCCTGTACCGGCATCTGTCGCGCGCGCTCCGCGAACTCTTTTAGCTTTTGCATGTCCTGGGCCGCCAGTAACTGGCGCTCGTCAGTCCAGCCCTCCGCTCCCGACGCCGTCCGGACGCGGAAGAACCGCCGCCGCTGTTGCAGGATTTCCAGCCGCTCTCCGTGCTTCGCCGTGGCCACCACCCGGGAATTGAGCGGAATGTCGCTGCGGATCTTCAGAACCGCGGGGCCGGTGAAGGCCTCCCCGATCGAGGGCGCCCGATCCGTGCCGCTTTGGCACGAAACCAGTCCCAGGACCAGAACCAGGCTAACGATCGTTATGAGACTCCGTGCCACACTCAATTCTCAGTTTACCAACCGCTCCCAGCCGTCCTCAATTTACAATGAACTCGTGACACGCGGATCGAAGCGCCCTATCCTCCTCTTCGGCGGGTTCGCGGGTTTGTTCGCCGTTTTCGTCGTGCTGTTGCTCTGGGTGCTGCCCGGCCCGCGCCGGCCTTTCGATTACATGGTGGCCGGTACCTTCGCCACCGCTCTCGCGCTCGCCGTCCTCTTTGCGGTTGCCGTCCGGCGCCGCTAATCCCTCCGGCGTTCTCCGTGCTCGCGGCAGGAAGGCCTCCGGCCCACGAACGCCGGGGCGCGTTCCCTCTCCGGGGTGTGCTCGGGGAGTGCGGAAGACGGGAGAACCGTGCCCCTGGAGGTCGGAGGAAGAGCACGGAGATTGGGGCTGACGAGGGCCTCAGGGGCGGCCAACTACTGTTCCCGGCTGGAGAAACGACTATACGGCCGACATGCTGTGCGTCACCCGCGAGCAGGCGTTATACAAAATACGCTGCACTTCGGGTGCATCGAACGGCTGGGCCAGCAGATCGTACGCGCCCAGGTTGAGCGCTTCCGCCCAAAAGCGCGTATCCGCCTGCCGGTCGGTGACGATCACTTCGGGCGCCCCCGGGCATTCGCGGACCAAGTGCAGCACATCCAGCCACTTTCCATCGGGCAGAACCGCTTCCGTCAGCACCACATCATAGTCTTCCGACCGAAGTTGTTGACGGGCTTGCTGCAGCGACCCCACATGATCTAAGACCAGCGGAAGGGGATGCAGCATCTGGGACAGGCAGCGGGCGTCTTCGGGACGTCCGGAGATATAAAGGACCCGGGATCGCATGGTGCACGCTCCTTGGATCTGGGCTTTCCTTCATTCTAGACCCCGGAATCGGGAACTACAAGCGTCGATTGCGTGAATTTTAGGTGACGCTACGCGCTCTTGTCCGGCTTTAAGGCCGCGACGTAACCCAGATTGCGGAACAGTTGGTTGTGGTCGAGGCCGAATCCCACCACAAACCGGTCGGGGATTTCAAAGCAGCGGTAATCCACCGGGACCTGGACGATGCGCCGCGAATTGCGGTCGAGGAACGTGCATACCGCCAGCGAGTTCGGCCCGCGCCCGGCCAGCGTTTGCAGCAGGTAGCGCAGCGTGAAGCCCGTATCCACGATGTCTTCCACCAGCAGCACGTCCTCGCCCTCAATGCTCTCGTCCAGGTCTTTGGCGATGCGCACCACGCCGGGGGCGCCGCTTTTGTTCGAGAAACTCGAAATCCCCAGGAAGTCGATTTTCACCGGGACCTCGATGTGGCGCGCCAGCGCCGTCAGAAAGAAGATGGAGCCTTTCAGCACTCCGATCAGCTTGACCGTCTTCCCCTGGTAATGCCGCGAGATCTCACCGGCCAGTTCGCGGATGCGGGCTTCGATCTGTTCTTCGGTAAACAGAACCCGGTCGATCCCCGGAATCAGGGTCGTGCTCATGCCTCGACCGTCCGCTCCGCCAGGCCGTATTTGAAGATCAGGTTCTCAAAATCCTTCTGGTAGAACACCTGGATGTTGAGATCCGGGTACAACTCGCGCAACAGCCTCACTTTGCGGTTCTTCTTGGTTACCAGCGACTGCTTCATGGTGGTCAGTTCCAGGTAAAGGTCGAATTCCGGCAGATAAAAGTCGGGCGTGAACGACTCCTGCACCTTGCCCTCGCGGCTCATCTGCACCGGAAAGCTGCGCGGTTCGTACTCCCACGCAATGCGGTAAAAGTCGAGCAGGTTGGCGAACATCTCCTCGCTCTGGTTGGCGAACATCTTCCGGCGGATGGTGATCTTGTCCGGCGGCACGATGCCGTGGCGCGCCAGCCGCAGGCGCATCTGAAACTGAAGCTGCACCTCGGCCGCCGGCGCGAGCAGGCCGCGCTCTTTCAGGGCCAGCGAATTCGCGGCCGTCTCGATCAGCTCCGCCATCTGCTCGGTGGTGAGCGATTCGGCGCTGAACACCAGATCGAACAAATCGGCCGTCGCCCGCGTCTTGCCGAATCGGGCCTTGCGGGCGGAGCGGTCGGCGGCTTCCATTTCGAACAGCAGTTGCCGCCCCGCCGCGCGCTCCAGCCGGTGATCCAGCATCAGGTTGCCGATGCGCACCGTCTCGGGCGCCACTACGTGCACGCGCAGCATGCCCGGAAAGTGGCGCGCCTGCAGCTCGCCTCCCACCGCGCAATAGACCAGGTGGTGTTCGGTGGCCAGCCGGGCCAGGATCGAAGTCACCAGGATGGGATAGGCCTTCTCGGGAATGCCCCCGCCGCCGAACTCCTCATTCGTTAACGATTGGATGCGCGCCTGGGTCAGCAGCTCAAATCCCAGCCGCTGCGCGGTGAGCCGCGCGACTTCTTCAAACCGACACCCAGGGTGACCCGAGACGGCGATTAACGCCATGGCACAAGCCCATGATATCAGTGGGGCATGCCTCCGGCTTGCCCTCGTTCTGAATGAACGCGCTACCCCGATCGGAAGGAGCCCTACGGCAGTTTCGCCGCTTCCGACTCGATCCTCTCCCGCCCGATCAACGGAGCCTGCACCGTCTCCCGCGCATCTTCGCCGACCTTGACGGGAGCCGCGGCGTCCTCAAATCGAACCCGGAATTCCGGCGTGTCGGCCAGCCCGGGCTCGATTTTTTCCCAGGCCGCCACCCGGTAGTCGCCGGGCCGAAGACCTCCAATGCGAAATTGGCCCTGGGCGTCCGTGCGCGTGGACCAAGCTTGGTCCACCGTGCCCGCGGGCGGCAGGCCCGGCGCCCACAGCGTCACCAAGACCCCCGCCATTCCTTTGCCGCTGCCATCGAGAACCCCTCCCCGGACTTCGGCCGCATGCGGCGAAAGCACCGCTTCCAGGGCGCCGCCACCCAGTGTGGTGTCGAGCTCCCGCAGGGTAATATCTTGTTCGCCGAAGCGAATCGATTTCACATAGGTTCCGTCCGGTCCACCGATGCCCATGCGGTACGTGCCCGCCCCGATGTTCCGGAAGATCCAGCCATCGTCTTTGGACTGCGCCATCGCGTTATCGTTAAGGCCGTCGGAGGCCGTCAGCGTGAATCGGCCGAGCGATTTCCGGATGGCCTGGGCGCGCTGCGGGTCTGCGCCTTCGACGCGCACCGAAAGCGGGACCTCCAGGGCCGGCGCCAGGGTGAGCACCACGTCTTCCAAATCGCGGTCCGCCAGCGTGATCGTCTGGTGCGCCTGCAAACTCCGGTTCTGGGACCAGGCCTGTAGCGCGTACGTGCCAGGCAGCAGGCCATTCACCGAAAAAGCGCCGCCGATGCTCACCACCCGGTTGGCGCTGTTCAGCGGATCGTTCAACGCCGGATCGCGCAGGTTGATTGTGATATTCGAAACCGCGGCGCCCGACGCATTCACAGTCTTGCCATGAATGTGGAAAAGGCGGGCCTTCCGCAAGCGAATATCCAGATTCCGCACTTCCGTGTCGACGGGCAGCTCGATCAAAGTCGCCGTCGCTGCGTCCAGCGCCGACGGGAAGTAGGTGGCGACATAGCTCTCCGCCCCCGCCTTGCCTTCGCGGACTTCGCGCTGGTTCGTCTGCGTGAGGCTGGGAGGCGCCGAGGCCGCCAGATAGTAACGTCCGGCGGTGAGACTGCCGGTCGAAAAGATGCCATCCCGCCCCGCCACGATCTGGCTTACCCGCGCGAGCTGTTTCATTCCCCTGCCGCGGCTGGCGCGCAAAACAGTGACTCTCGCGTCGGGAAAAGCCTCGCCGTTTTCCTCCGTGATCCTGCCGCTCAAAAACGAGGGCGCGGTCATCCGGATCTCCACCGTCTTCTGCTGGCCTTGCGCGATGGGCATGCTGACGCTGCCATCTGGTTCGGAATAGATGAACTCCAGATAGCCGGCGCGCTGTACGAAGAGCCGGTAACGATTGGGCTCGACCTTCTCGAAGGCGAATTCGCCGGCAGCCGAAGAGGTTGCCGTGTAGGAAGACGGAAACGGCGCCGCCGGCGTAGGATTGTTACCTACCAGCGCGACGGTGGCGTTCCGCAACGGCTCGCCAGCCTGGTTGAGCACGTGTCCGGCAACTCGCGCCTGCGGAGGCGCAGGCTGGGCCGGACCGGAAACCGCGCAGGCCAGCGCGAGGATGGCGTCGCATCCCCTCCATCGCCCCGCAAACGTCATTGCGGACCTCCCTATTCGAGATCAGTATATCCTCCCTCCCGCGCCAGCCAAGGGCCTCCACTCACGACCGGTTCGGGTCCCACAGCGTCTCCGGAGCGCCCGTCACGTGGCTGACCCAGCGGCTCCACACGAACAGCGCGTCGCTCAGACGGTTCAGGTACCGCACCGCCTCCACCGGAACGCTCGCGGAGCGGCATAACGCCACCAAATCCCGCTCCGCGCGACGGCACACCGTGCGGCAGATGTGCAACTCGGCCTCCAGCCGGCTCCCCCCGGCCAAGACGAAGGAGCGCAGGTCCGGCAGATCGGCGTTCATGCGGTCCATCTCCGCTTCCAACGCGGCGACGTCTTCGTCGGTGATGCGGGCTTGCTTGGGGTGCACGTCCTCGGGCAGAGTCGCCAGAATTGACCCCAGATTGAACAGTTCGTGCTGCACCCGCAGCAGAATCGCCACCAGCGGAGAGAGCCGCGCGTCGTTGGCAGCCAGCTCACCGGCTGTCACACGGGCCGCTCCCAGAAACGCGTTTAGCTCATCGACGGTCCCGTACGCCGCAATCCGGGCGCCGTCCTTGGGCACCCGCTGCCCGCCGGCCAGGCTGGTCTCGCCCTGATCTCCGCGGCGGGTGTACACGCGGTTGATGGCCAAGCGCGGCGGCTCGAATGGTTCGTGGCTCATGTTTCCGGCTTCGAGTGTACACTATGTGAGGAAAGCGATGCCCATGACCGCGCGATGCCTCGCGCAGATCATACTATCCGTGGTTATCATTGCCGGACCCGCCGCCGCGGCGCCGAAGCCGGACGCCCGGAAATCGCAAGCCGCTCTGCGGCGCGGACAACGCGCGGATGCGGCCGGCCGCCGCGTCGAAGCCATTGCCGCCTACGCGGAAGCCGTCCATGCGGACCCGTCGAACGCGGAAGCGTGGCGCGCCCGCGCTCACGACTACTTCGCTGGCGGCGACCGCGCCAAGGCCCAGGCCGATTTGGACCAAGCCGTCAAAGCCCAACCGGCCGACCCCCTTTCCTACGCCGCGCGCGGCGATCTGTTCCTGTCCGGCCAGCAATACGAGCCCGCCATTCGTGATTATAAGACCGCCGTGTTTCTGAAACTGAGCCGCGCCGAGGTCTTCACCGGGCTCGGCGCCGCCCTCGCCGCCACTGGCGACTACGAGGTGGCGGTCACGAATTTCAACCAGGCCCTCCAGCTCCAGCCCGACGCTCCCGAACCGTACCTGAGGCGCGGGCAGGCGCGCGCGGGGCTCCACCAATACCAGCAGGCCATCGACGACTTTACCCTCTGCCTCAGCCACAAACCGGATTTCGAAGAGGCGCTGGTGGAGCGCGCCCTGGCCTATACCGGGTTGAGTGATTATGCGCATGCGCTCCAGGACGTGAGCGCGGCGCTATCCCTGAAGCCGCAGGATGCTCGCGCGCTCCGGTTGCGCGGAGCCGTGCGGCAGCGCCAGGGAGACAGCGAGGGGGCCCTCGCCGACTTCACCGCAGCCCTCCAGATCGACCCCGACGATCCCCGAGTTCTGCTGGCGCGCGGTTCCGTCTATGCCCGGCTGGAAAAATATCAGGAGTCCTTTGCCGACCGCGATCGCGCCGTCCAGCTCGCCCCCGGGAGCGCCGAAGCCCGGGTGGCGCGCGGAAATTCCTACGATCTGCTCGGCGAGCAAGACCTGGGGCAGGCGGATCGGACGACCGCGATCCGCCTCGACTCCAATTACGCGCCCGCCTGGGAAGCGCGCGGGTACGCCTACTACCGGCTGGGCCGTTATGATGAAGCGCTGGCGGACCTCCAGCAGGCGTGGCAGCTCAATCCCTCGGACCAGGAAACAGGGCAGCTGATCGCGGCCGCCCAGGCCCGGATCGACGAGATCGTCGCCAAGGAACAGGCCGAGGAAACCGCGCCCGACTCGGATAGCGTCCACCTTCCCGACACCTCCGCGCCCGGCCAGGCGGCCAAGGCATCAGCGGCGTTCACTCGAGTCACGCTACCCGGATCAGGTCCCGTGAATCCGCCGGTCAAGCCCGCCGTTGCAGCCAAGGCCCCGCCTCCGGCGGCCGCGCCACTCCCGCTCCCCGTTTCCCCGCCCGAGTCGGCGGAGGCGGCCGTGCATCATACGCTGGGCCGAAACCTACTCCACGAGCAACACTACGTCGACGCCATCCGGGAGTTGACCCAGGCACTAAAGTCGGATCCCAAGCTGGCCGCTGCGTATAACGCGCGCGGGTATGCGTATCTCCAGCTCAAGCAATATGCGGCCGCGCTGGCGGACTTCGATCAAGCCATCGGGCTGCAGCCCGGCTATCAGAACGCCTACGTCAACCGGGCGGTGGCCCACCGGCTAGCGGGCGATTTGGCCAGCGCCTCGGCGGATCAGGCCACCGCTCGCGGCTTGGCCCAGCAGTCTCCGTAAACTTCGCCTCAAGCTTTGGCGATTGCGGTCGATAAGCCACACAGAACCTTCCGGCTCGGCGTCGCATGGAACTCTTCGTTGCCCGACAACCGATCTTTGACGCCCACATGAACGTCTTCGGGTATGAGGCTCTCTTCCGTTCGGGGATGGAGAATGTCTTCGACGGATCGGAAGGGAACACGGCCACGGCCAAAGTGATCAGCGCGCTGCTCGGGTCGGTGGAAGGCGAACGCTTGATGGGAGGCCGGCCGGCCTTCCTCAATTTCCCCCGAATGCTGCTGGTGGAGGAAGCCGCCTCCATTCTGCCGCCGGAGACGACCGTGATCGAAATCCTGGAAACCGTGGAGCCCGATGCCGAAGTGGTTGCGGCGTGCCACCGGCTTCGCGCCCGCGGCTACCGGCTGGCGCTGGATGACTTCATCCCCACGGCCGCACCGAATCCACTGACGCAAGTAGTGGATATTCTGAAGGTCGACTTCCGGCTCACCAGCCCTTCCCAGCAACAGCTGGCGGTGGACCAGTTTGGCAGCCAGTTACAGCTGCTGGCCGAAAAGGTGGAGACGCGGGAGGAATTTCAGCGGGCTTCCCGCATGGGCTATCAGTATTTCCAGGGCTTCTTCTTTGCCCGGCCGGCCATCACGGTCGCCCACCAGATCGACGGCTGGAAGCTCAATTATCTGCGCATCCTCCAGGAACTCCACCATCCCCAGCTCGACTACGCCAGGCTGACGGAGTTGCTGCGGCGGGAGCACGCCCTGTCGTACAAGCTGCTGCGGTTCGTCAACTCGGCGCTCTTCGCGCGGCGGGAACCGATCGAGTCGCTCCATCACGCCCTGGCCTTCGCCGGCGAAGAGGCGGCGCGGAAGTGGCTTTCCGTGGTCACCTTGCTCGATCTGGCTTCGGACCAGCCCACCGAACTGGCCGTCAATACCCTCGTGCGCGCGCGTTTTGCGGAATTGCTGGCGCCCGTCGCGGGGTTGCGGGGCCGAAGCGAGGACTGCTTCTTGATGGGCATGTTCTCGCGGCTGGACGCGATGATGGGAAGACCCATGGAGGAGTTGCTCGCCGGCTTGAACCTGCACGAGGAAATCGCCCGGGTCCTGCTGGGCCGGCCCCACTCCGACGACCGCCTGCCGGCCATCTGGGAAATGGTAGAGGCCTACGAAACCGCGGATTGGGTTCGGACGGCGCGCCTCTCCTCCGCCCTCCATCTCGCCACCGACTCCCTTACGTCCAGTTATACCGAAGCGGTCGGGTGGGCCGACGCGGCCTGCCATTGAGAAGCGAACGTCCTCGGGTCTCGGCAACCGCGCGCTTCCAGTTCGCATCCCCCGGAGCAGTCCGCATCAATTTGAAGAGAGGGCTGTCAGCCGGCCCAGCGGGAAAGGCGGCTCCAGTCCGCGTGGCCGAGCTTCTGCCGAAACGGTTACGCGAGTAGGTTGACCGCTGGATTGGTCGTGGCCGTTCCAAACAACGCTTGGACCTGCGCGGCCTGCAAGACCGCTTGATAGGTCGCGAGTTGGGCGGAAACGGATGCCTGGGCCCCGGCCGGGTCAGCGGCGGCGGTGGCGGGATTCACGGTCGTCGATGCCAGTAGAGAGGCATCGAGGGATTGCAGGAGGCTGGCCGGACTCGAACTCGAACTCGACGGGAACAGGCTGCTGAGCAGGCTGGGATTCGCGGACTCCGTAGGCGCGCCGAAAAGCGTGTCCATTTCTTGCAATTGCAGGGCTTGGCTGCTCAACTGCGCAATGTCGGCCGGAGGGGCGTTCTGCAGCACCGATTGGACCGTCGGGGACGCCAGCGCCGAAGACAGCGCCGAGGATCCGGAGTTCGACAGCGTCTTCAGCACGGTGGCGATACCCGGATTGACGGAAGCGACGGAGCCCATGCGAAAAACGCCTCAGCTTTCATATCGGGCGCTGCCGCACGAGATTCTAGTGAAAACTTGAGGGTTTCGATCCTGCGCGGAATCAATCGCTTACACAGTGCGCTGGGCTGCCCTACTTCACCAGATTCGACGACCGGCCGGCGAATTCCAGCACCCACGACGGGAAGATGCCCAGCACCAGCGTGCCCAGCGCGGGCAAAATCAGCGCGGCGCTCAGGCCAAAGGAGAGAGGTTCCGCATTGGTGGCAGCTTCGCTTGGCTCGTGCATGTACATCATGACCAGGAGGCGCAGGTAATAGTAGGCCGCGACCGCACTATTCAGCAGGCCGAGCACGGTCAGCCACACCAGGTGCGATTCCAGTGCGGCCTTGAAAATGTAGAACTTGCCGAAGAAGCCGCCGGTCAGCGGTACGCCGATCAACGAGAGCAGGAAGATGGTCAGCATGGCGGCCGTGAGCGGTTGCTTCTGGCCCAAGCCGGCGAAGTCGTCCACGTTCTGATAGCGCTCGCCCCGGCCCGACAGGTGACTGACCACGGCGAACGCGCCCACGTTCATGAACGCGTAAGCCGCCAGGTAGAACATGGCCGCGGCAGTGCCTACGTCCGAACGTGCGGTCAGCGCCACCAACACGTAGCCGGCGTGGGCAATGGAACTGTACGCCAGCAGCCTCTTCACGTTGGATTGCAGCAGGGCGGCGAAGTTGCCAATGGTCATGGAGAGCAGCGCCGAGCCCCACACCAACGGTTCCCAACCGTTGGCAATGGGCTGGAAAGACGTCATGAAGATGCGCAGAAAGATGGCGAAGGCGGCAGCCTTGGGGCCGGCCGAGAGGAATGCCGTCACCGGCGTGGGCGCGCCCTGGTAAACGTCGGGCGCCCACACTTGAAACGGCGCCGCCGATACTTTGAAGGCCAGGCCGACGAACATCAATGCAGCCGCTACTCCCACGAATACCGGGGAAGGCGCGTTCGGACCGGTCAGGGCGGCGTGCACGGACGTCAGGTTGACCGTGCCGGTCGAGCCGTAGATGAACGCCACTCCATAAAGGAAGAACCCGGTGGCGAACGAGCCCAGCAGAAAATACTTCAGCGCCGATTCGTTGGCGCGCTTATCGTCGCGCAGGTAGCCGGCCAGAATGTAGCTCGCAATCGACGAGATTTCCAGGCCCAGGAAGATCATGATCAACTCGTTGGCCGACACCATCAGACACTGTCCGGCAATCGAGTACAACAGCAGGGCGTGGTACTCGCTGGTCTCGGCGTCGTGCCGCGCCAGAAAACGGTAGGAAGGCAGGATGGTGAGGATGCCCACCCCAATCACCAGCACGCGGAAGAAGGTGGCGAACCCATCCACCATCAACATGCCGCCGAAGGCGGGGCCGGGGTCGCGGAAGGCGTACACCGAGGCCACCAGGGCGGCGGCGAGCCCCAGCAAGCTCAGGTGGCCGAAGGCGTAGGAAGATCGCTTGTGCAGCACCGGGTCGAGCACCATTAAGAGCGTGCCCATCACCGTCAGGATGATTTCCGGCAGGAACCGGACCAGATCGGCCGGGTTCACGAAGTTGCTAACGGGCACGCGCCACCTCTGTATTCGGCCGGAGTTGCACCTGGAACGGAACGTTGACCTGCGCCTGGCTGAGCACGCGCGCCGTGGTCTTGCTGACCGGCGGCAGGAAGCTCTGGGAATAGACCCCCATCCACACCATCATCACGACCAGCGGCACCACCGCGGCCCATTCGCGCAAGTTCATATCCGGCAGATGAGAACGGACCTGCTCCCCGGCCTCCCCGTAGAACACCCGCTGGTAGAGCCAGAGCATGTAGCACGCCGAGAGGATCACGCCGATGGCGGCGTAGACGGCCCAAGTATAGTTGGCCAGAGCCGCGCCCTGCAGCACCAGGAACTCGCCCACGAAATTGTTGAGCGTGGGTAGCCCGATGCTGGCCAGGGTGGTGATCAGGAACACGGTCGCGAGCCAAGGCGCCACCGTGGACACCCCGCCGTAATCTTTGATTTCGAGCGAGTGGCGCCGCTCGTAAAGCAGCCCCACCAGGACGAACAGGGCGCCCGTGGAGATGCCGTGATTCAACATCTGGTACACGGCGCCGTCGAGGCCCAGCTGCGTAAACGAGAAAATGCCCAGGATGACGAAACCCAGGTGGCTGACCGAAGAATACGCCACCAGCTTCTTCATGTTGGGCTGCACCATCGAAACCAGCGCGCCGTAAATGATCCCGATGATGGCGAGCACCACGATCCAGGGAGCGCAGCGCCGCGACGCGCTGGGGAACAACGGCAGGCAGAAATGCAGGATTCCGTAGGTGCCCATTTTCAGCATGACCGAAGCCAGCATCACGGAACCGGCCGTGGGCGCCTCCACGTGCGCGTCGGGCAGCCAGGTGTGCAGCGGGAAGATGGGCACTTTGATGGCAAAGGCGATGAAAAACGCCAGGAACAGATACAACTGCTCCTGGGGCGCGAAGCTCAGCCGCCCGCTCTGCAGCATGTCCAGCAGCACCGGATAACTGAACGTGCCGGCGCGGTTGTAGACGTAGATGATGGCCGCCAGCATCAGCACCGAACCCGCCATGGTGAACAGGAAGAATTTCACCGCCGCGTAGATCCGCCGCTCGTGACCCCAGATGCCCACCAGGAAATACATGGGGACCAGCGAGACTTCCCAGAACACGTAGAACAGGAACAAGTCCTGGGCGATAAAGACGCCGATCAAGCCGAATTCCAGGAGCAACAGAAACGCGAAGAATTCCTTGACGCGATTCTGAATGGAACGCCAGGAAATCAGCACGCAAATGGGCGTGAGGAAGGTCGAGAGCAGCAGCAGCCAGAGGCCGACGCCGTCCACGGCCACATGATAGTGAATCTCCGGCGTCGAAATCCAGGGGACGTCGAGTGTGAACTGATTGCCGGCCGCGCCGCGATCGAACATCGCGGGCAGAGCCAGCGACACCACAAACGTGAGGAGCGAGATGCCCAGCGCCCAGGTGCGGCTGGCGTGGGGCGAGGAGCGCGGAAGCAGCAGCGCGATCAAGAAGCCAGCCAGCGGCAGCGCCAGCAGGAGCGTCAACAGGTTCATCGAACGCCTCCCGCCATTCCCATGGCCACGATCACCAGCACGCCGCCGAACAGCACCCAGGCCGCGTAACTGCGGATATTGCCGGATTGCAGTCGCCGCAGAATGCCGCCGATGTCGCGGGCGCGCGAACCGATCCCGTTGGCGATGCCGTCAATGATGCCCACGTCCGCGAAGCGCCAGAGCAGGATTCGCGAGCCGCCGACCAGGGGATTGACCACCGTCGCATCATAAATCTCATCCACGAAATACTTGTTGTAGACCAGCGTGTAGAGCCCCTTCATGCCGGAAGCCAGCGAATCGGCCATCCCCGGCTGCGCCACATACATCACGTACGCCAGCAGGATGCCCGCCACCCCCGCGCCGACCGACACCGCCACCAGCGTGAAGTTCTCGGGCGCTTCCGCCAGCGGAAACATCGGAGCCAGGAACTGCGGAACCTTGAACAGGTAGCCGCCGGCGAGCGAGAGCGCCGCCAGGATCACCAGCGGAATCATCATCACCGGCGGCGATTCGTGCGGATGGTGCTCGTGCCCTCGATAGTCGCCAAAGAAGGCCATGAACATCGCGCGAAACACGTAGAACGCCGTGATCCCCGCCGTCAGGGTGCCCAGCCAGTACATCCAGGGCGCATGCGCATAGGCCGCCACCAGAATCGCGTCCTTGCTGAAGAAGCCGGCGAAGGGCGGGATGCCCGAGATAGCCACGGCCGCGCACATCATGGTCCAGAACGTCCACGGAATCTTGGAGCGCAGGCCGCCCATCTGGCGGAGATCCTGCTCGCCCGAAAGAGCGTGAATGACGCTGCCCGAACCGAGGAAGAGCAGCGCCTTGAAAAACGCGTGGGTCACCAGGTGATAGATGCCGGCCGAAACCGCGTGGCTGCCGACGCCGAGAAACATGTAGCCAAGTTGCGAAACTGTGGAATACGCGAAGACCTTCTTGATATCGTTCTGCGCGATGCCGATGGTGGCCGCAAAGAACGCGGTGGCGACTCCAATGATGGCGATGACGTCCAGGGCCGCCGGCGCGTGCGAGTAAATGGCGAAGGACCTCGCCGTCATATAGACGCCCGCCGTCACCATGGTGGCCGCGTGGATGAGAGCCGAGACCGGGGTGGGGCCCGCCATGGCGTCCGGCAGCCACACATACAAAGGAATCTGGGCCGACTTGCCGGCCGCGCCCACCATCAGCAAAAGACCGATCAGAGTAAGGGCCGATTCCGGCGCCGTCGGAGCCTTCTGGAAGACGGTGGCGAAATCGAGCGACCCGAACGTCTTCACGATGTAAAACATCGCCAGGGCGAAGCCGAAGTCGCCGATCCGGTTCACGATGAAGGCCTTGTTGCCGGCGTCGGTCGCGAATTTCTTGTCGAAGTAGAATCCAATCAGCAGGTAGCTGCAGAGGCCCACCCCTTCCCATCCGACGAACAACACCAGGAAGTTGGCGCCCAGCACCAGCACCAGCATGAAAAACATGAACAGGTTCAGGTACGCGAAGAACCGGTAGTAGCCGCCGTGATGAGGGCCGTGCTCATGCGCCATGTAACCGATGGCGTAGATGTGAATCAGCGAGCCGACCCCGGTCACCACCAGCAGCATCACGGCGGTGAGGCGGTCGACGGCGAAATCACAGCCGATGTTGAACGTGCCGCTCTGGATCCAGGTGAAATAATGCTCGACGTGTGCGCTGGTCAGGTCGCCCAGGCCCAGGATGGTCTTCAGCACCCAGGCAAACGAAAGCACCACGCTGCCAATGGCGAAGACGTTCACCACGCCTTTGGAGAACCGCCGGCCGAACAGGCCGTTGATCAGGAAGCCCGCGAAGGGAAGAAGTGGTATGAGCCAGAGTTGCATCTAGTTCTTCATCGAATCGATGTCATCGATATTCAGCGTCGAGCGGTTCTTGAAGACCGTCAGGATGATGGCCAGGCCCACCGCCGCTTCCGCGGCCGCTACCACCATCACGAAGAACGTGAACAGGTGGCCGTTGACCTGCTTGAGCTGATAGGAAAACGTCACAAAGCTCAGGTTCACGGCGTTGAGCATCAGCTCGATCGACATGAACACGGTGATGATGTTGTGCCGGAACAGGAAGCCGGCCACGCCCAGCGCGAAGATGACGGCGCTCAGGGTGAGATACCAGGAAATGGGCACGGCCGACATTAGTCAAGTTCCTTTCGCGCCAGAACGATGGCGCCGAGGATGGCGATCAGAATCAAAATCGAGGTCACTTCGAACGGCAGCAGGTACGTGGTGAAGAGCGCGCGGCCGACCGCCTGCGCGCTGCCGCCGCTAAAGCCGCCGAAGTGAACTGTAACCGACCGCGGGAATAGCCGGTCGACGAAGAACACCAGCAAACCCAGCAGAGCGATCAGCAGCGGCACTCCCAGCAATTGCACCATGAACGAGCGGCCGCGCTTGGTCTCCGCGCCCGCGTTCAGAAGCAGAATCACGAAGATGAACAGCACCATGACCGCCCCGGCATAAACAATCACCTGGGCGGCCGCGATGAATTCCGCGCCGAGCAGCAGGTAGAGCACCGCCAGCGATCCCATTACGCCGATCAGCGACACCGCGCTCGAGATGGGATGCGTCTGCACCACCACGTTGATGGCGCTGACGACGGCGATGATGGCGAAAATCAGAAAGAGAATGACGTCCATTTCACGAGAACCAGGCGACCAGGAAGCTGGTCACAAGCAAATTCAACATGGCCACCGGGAACAGGAACTTCCAGGCGAAGCCCATCAGCTGGTCGTACCGGAAGCGCGGCAGCGTGGCGCGAACCCACATGAAGAAGAACAGGATCACGCCCGTCTTGGCGCAGAACCAGAACAGAGGCAGCAGCCAGCTTTGCACCAGGGGCAGCAGAAAGAGTCCGGCGATGCCCAGGAAGACAATCCCGAACACGGGCAGCGTGTACTTGTCCATTTTCCGGGCGGGATTCGCGGCGTGATACAACGCCGTCAGGCCGGCCACCAGGAAGATCGCGCTGGGAATCAGATTCGAGCCGTACGCGGCCGGCCACGGCGCTTCCCAGCCTCCCAGGAACAGCAGAGTCGCCATCGAGCTCACCGTGACCATGTTCAAGTATTCGGCCATGAAGAACGAGGCGAATTTCATGCTGCTGTATTCGGTGTGGAAGCCGGCCACCAGCTCGTTTTCGGCCTCCGGAAGGTCGAACGGCACGCGGTTGGTCTCGGCGAATCCGGCGATCAGGAAAATGAGGAAAGCGATGATTTGCGGGAACGGGCCGTGCAGGATGTTCCAATGCAGAATGTTGCCGGACTGCGTGCCCACCAGTTCCTTCAGGCTGAGCGTATTCGAAACCAGCAGCGGCGAGGCGATGGCCAGCGCCATGGGCAGCTCATAGCTGATCATCTGCGCCGAGCTGCGCAGACCGCCCAGCAGGGCGTACTTGTTGTTCGAGGCCCACCCCGCCAGCGCAATCCCGTACACTCCCATCGACGAAGCGGCCAGAATGTACAGCACCCCGATGTTCAAATCGGTGAGCTGCATATTCGTCTGGTAGCCGAATACGGTGATGGTCGGCCCGAAGGGAATCACCGCGATCGAAAGCAGCGCCATACACACCGCGATGAACGGCGCGAACAGGTAGAGCGGCTTGTTCACATACGACGGCATCATGTCTTCTTTGGTGATCAGCTTGATGACGTCGGCGAGCGGCTGCAGCAGGCCGTGCGGGCCTACCCGGTAGGGCCCCATGCGCAGCTGGATGTGCGCGATCACCTTCCGCTCCACCCACTGCAGGTAGGCAACGGCGGTCAAAAGCACGAAAGCGACAACCGCTATTTTGATGAGGCTGATGACAATGAACGCGTCCATTAGCGTCTCAACCGGCTTTCCATAACGGAGTTCAGCACTTTGGAATAGCGCCCCAGAGTCCCCGACGCGAACAGGCCATTGTGGTCGGAATGCACCAGATCGGGCCGGCTCTCCACCGGGATGCGCCCGTTGACGGGCATGGTCTGCGCCGCGCCGCCAGTCATCAGCACGGGCAAGGGCACCTGGTAGCCGCGGACGTTCTTGCGGATCTGCTCGAAAACCGCGTCCGGCGTCCAGGGACCAAGGGCGGCCGCCGCGCCCATCTCCCGCGCGATGAATCCCATGATTTCGAGATCGGGCTTGGCGCCCATGGTGTTGATGCCGCGCTTGAGCCGCTGTACTTCCCCGGTGGCATTGGTGACGGTGCCGTTCTTCTCATACGCGCTGGCCGCCGGCAAAACCACGTCGGCCTGCTGCGCGGTCTCGGTGAGGAACATGTCCTGGACCACCAGAAAGCCCGCCTTGCGCTGCGCGCCGTTCTTGAGCGGGTTGGCCCCCACCACCCACAGCGCGCCCAAATTCGCATCGCGCATCTCGCCGTAGTGCATGCCCGGCTGCCCCGAGGGCTTGTAGCCCGGCAGCAGCTCCGGAGCGACTCCCATGTCCACCGCGCCGCGCGAGTTGGAGTAGTCGACCAGTGCGATGTACTTGACCGGAATGCCCAGCGACTCGCCGAACTCCACCAGCTTGCGCACATCATCGCCCTTGTATGAATCGTCGAAGAGAACGACCAGTTCGGACTCGGCCTTCAGCTTGTCGCGCAACGACGCGTAGTCGCGCCCGCGCAGGCTCACAGTCGAGTAATGGTCTTCGCGAACCGCGCCCGGCGTCACCACATAGATGTGCGCCTGGTGGTGCCGGTAGTTGGCGCGGATCTGGTAGGAGAGCAGCGGATGCTCGAGCGCGAGGTCGGCGCCCAATACCAGAAAGGCCTTGCGCTCGTATAGGTCAGCCACGGTGGCGAGCTTGCCTTCTTTGCCGCTCAGCGCGTCGAGCAGCGTGACCACGTCCCCCGTGCGGTGATGATCGATGTGGTTGGTGCGCAGCACTTCGCGTGCGAATTTCTGCAAGTAGAAGTTCTCTTCGTTGCTGGTGTGGTTGGAGCCGATCACACCGAACGTGCCGCCATCGGCCAGGGTCTGGTTGAACTTCTGGGCGACGGCGTTCAGCGCCTGGGCCCAGGAGACCTCCTCCAGCTTTCCGTTCACGCGCAGCAGCGGGGCTTGCAGGCGCTCGGGGTGATCGTAGAAATCGAACCCGTAACGGCCCTTGATGCACAGAAATTCGCCGTTGACCCCCGAGCGATCGCGATTGTTGCCGCGGAGGATCCGGTCGTTGCGCGTGCCCAGCGTGGTCTTGCAGCCATCGGCGCAGTGCGTACAAATGGTGCCCACGTGCGTCATTTCCCAGGGGCGCGTCTGGTAGCGGTACGCGCCGCTCGTGAGCGCGCCTACCGGGCAGATGTCGATGCAGGCGCCGCACTCGTCGCATTCCAGGTGGTCGCCATGGTTGGGGGCGATTTCCGAAACCACTCCGCGGTTGATCACACCCAGCGCCTTCACGCCCAGGCCTTCGTCGCAGACGCGCACGCAGCGATAGCACAGGATGCAGCGCGGCGCATCGAAGAACACCACAGGGGAGAACTGCTTTTCCGGCGTGTGGACCTTCTCTTCGGTGAAGCGGCTTTCGCCCACCCCATACCGGAAGGTCATGTCCTGCAGCTCGCACTCGCCGCCCTTGTCGCAGACCGGGCAATCGAGCGGATGGTTCGTGAGCAGGAACTCGAGCATGTACTTGCGCGCGGTCGCCACCTGCGGCGTCTCTGTCCTCACCACCATGCCTTCGGCTACCGGCACCGTGCACGCGGTCTGAAGCTTCGGCGTCTTCTCAATTTCCACCAGGCACATGCGGCAGGCGGCCTGCAGGGTAAGCCCTTCGTAATAACAAAACGCCGGGACTTCGATGCCGTTTTGTTTGGCGGCGTCGATCACCAGCGTGCCGGGCGCCGCGTGAATCTCCCGGCCGTCAATTGTCAGCTTTACCGGATCTGCCATTTATACCGTCACCATGTGGCGCGCGTGCTCGAACGGACACGGCTTGCCGTCCAGATGATCTTCGAATTCCTGCCGGAATTTCTCGACAATCGAAATGGTCGGCAGCGCCGCCGCATCGCCCAGCGGGCAGAAGGTCCGTCCCAGCATATTCCTCGAAACGTCGCCGATCAGGTCGATATCGGTGCGCGTTCCCATGCCTTGGTGGAAGCGCGTCAGCAGCTTGCGCAGCCAGGCCGTGCCTTCGCGGCAGGGAATGCACCAGCCGCAGCTTTCGTGGGCGTAGAACCGCATGATGCGCAACGCCGCTTTCACCATGCAGGTGTCTTCGTCCATGACCACGACGCCGCCCGAGCCGAGCATCGATTTGCGGGAAGCCATCGAATCGTAATCCATGGTGGCGCCTTCGCACTCGGCCGCCGTGAGAATCGGGCAGGACGATCCGCCCGGAATGAAGGCCTTCAGCTTCTTCCCATTGCGGATGCCGCCGCCGACCTCTTCGATCAGTTTCAGGACTGGGAACCCCAGCGGCAGCTCGTAGACGCCCGGTTTGTTGATGTGCCCGGTCAGACAGGTGAGCTTGGTGCCGCCGGCCTTGGGTACTCCCAGGTCGGCGAACGCCTTGCCGCCGTCGCGAATGATGGCCGGCACGGCGCAATACGTCTCCACGTTATTCAGAATTGTGGGGCATTGAAAGGCGCCCACCACCGCCGGAAATGGCGGCCGGATGCGCGGCACCCCGCGCTTGCCTTCGAGTGATTCCAGCAGCGCCGATTCTTCGCCGCACTCATAGGCGCCCGCGCCGGTGTGCGTATATAGCTCGAAATCGAAGCCCGTTCCTTGAATATTTTTGCCCAACCAGCCCTTCTGATAGGCTTCCGCCAGTGCTTTATCCAGAATCTCGATCAGGTAGCGGTACTCGCCCCGCACATAAATATAGCCGGCATGTGCGTCCACCGAGAGCCCCGCAATCAGGATGCCTTCGATGAGCTGGTGCGGATCGTACTCCATCAAGAGCCGGTCCTTACACGTGCCGGGCTCGCTCTCGTCCGCGTTGACCACGATGTATTTCGGCTTGGGCGAATTGCGCGGGACGAAGCTCCACTTCATGCCCGTCGGAAATCCGGCGCCGCCGCGCCCGCGGAGGTTGGAGGCTTTAACCTCTTCGATGATCTCCTCCGGCTTCATCTTCGAGGCCTTCAGAAAGGCCTTGTACCCGTCATCGGCCAGGTACGTGTCGATCGAAGCCGAGTTCGGCTTGCCGAAGCGGCGCGAAAGCACGCGGGTTTCGAGCGGGCTGGGTTCGTTATACAGCATTTTTCTTCAAGCCGTCCAAGAGCCGGTCCAACTGCTCCGGGGTCACAAAGTGATGAAAATCGTAGTTCACTTGAATCGCCGGCGCCCAGGAGCAGGCGCCCATGCACTCCACTTCCTCGAGCGAGAACTGGCCGTCAGCGGTGGCTTCCTTGTGGCCGATTCCCAGTTTCTTGCAGGCGTGCTCGTAGAGCTTGTCGCCGTCGTGCAGCAGGCAACTGATGTTGGTGCAGACCTGGATGTGGTACTTGCCCATCGGCTTGCGATGGAGCATGGAGTAATAGCTCAGCACCTCATTGACCTGCAGCGCGGTGACGCCGATGCGGCCGGCGACTTCCTCGATCAGGTCATCGGTGACCGAACCGATCTCGTCCTGCCCGTAGAGCAGCATCGGGATCATCGCCGAACGCTGCCTGCCCGGCGGATAGCTCTCGAGGAGCTTGTTGAACTTGGCTTCGAGCTGTGGAGAGAGAGTCATTAGCGGTCCGAATCGCCCAAAACGAAATCCACACTGCCGATCGAGGCGATGACATCGGCGATCAAAATGCCTTCCACCATTTTAGGCACGGCCTGGAGGTTGCCGAAGCTGGGCGTGCGCATGTGTACGCGGTAGGGCCGCGTGGTGCCGTCGCTTACCACGTAGTAGCCGAGTTCGCCGCGCGGCGATTCGATCACCTGGTAGACCTCGCCTTCGGGCACGCGGAAGCCCTCGGTGACGATCTTGAAGTGGTAGATGAGCGCCTCCATCTGGGTCTTCATCTTCTCCCGGTCGGGCAGCACCACGTGCGGCGCATCCGCCTTCCACGGGCCGGCGGGCATGCCTTCGAGCGCCTGGCGGATGATGCGCGTGCTCTGCCGCATCTCCTCGATGCGCACCTGGTAGCGCGCGTACACGTCGTTTTCGGTGCGGGTGGGCACTTCGAAATCGAACTTCTCGTAACTCGTGTAAGGCGCGTCCTTGCGCGCGTCCATGGCCAGTCCGGCGGCGCGCAGCATGGGGCCAGTGACGCCCAGGTCCAGCATGTCTTCGAGCGGGATGAAGCCGACGCCCCGGGTGCGGCCGATCCAGATCTGGTTGTTGGTCAGCAGGTTTTCGTATTCATCGATGCGGCTGGGGAAGATGTCGATGAAGCTCGTGACGCGCTTCTGCCAGCCGCGCGGCGGTTCCAGCGCCAGCCCGCCGATGCGGAAGTAGCTGGTCATCATGCGCTGGCCGCTGAACATCTCGAAGATTTTGAGGATCTCTTCCCGCTCGCGGAAGCAGTAGAGGAACACGCTCATGGCGCCGATATCGATGGCGTGCGTGCCCAGCCACACGAGGTGGCTGTTGAGGCGCGTCAGTTCCGTGAGCATGACCCGCATCCACTGCGCCTGCGGCGGGATTTCGAGCTGCAGGAGCTTTTCCACCGCCAGGCAGTAGCACAGGTTGTTGGAGAGCGGCGCCAGGTAGTCCACGCGGTCGGTGAGGGTCACCGCCTGCTGGTAGGTTTTGACCTCGCACTCTTTTTCGATGCCGGTATGCAGGAAGCCGATATCGGGCTCGCATTTGGCGACAATCTCGCCGTCGAGTTCGATCAGCAGGCGCAGCACGCCATGGGTGGACGGGTGCTGCGGCCCCATGTTGAGGACCATGCGGCGCGTGCCGCCCGGCTGCTGCGGCTCCTCTTCGGCCTCGGCCAGAATGTTGCCGGGAACGCTCGAATCGCTCATACGCTAAACCCTCGTCCCCGTGACCGGATAATCCTTGCGCAGCGGGTGGCCTTCCCAAT
>JAIQFS010000020.1:0-556 GCA_020073145.1 Terriglobia bacterium | reverse complement strand
TCAGGCCGGGGTGACCGTGGAAGCGGATACCGAACAGGTCCCACACTTCCCGTTCGTACCAGTTGGCGCCGCGCCAGACGCCGGTGACCGACTCGATTTCCGGCGCGGAACCTGCCAGCAGGCACTTGAGCCGCAGGCGCCGGCCGCGTTCGGCGGATTGCAGGTGGTAGACCACCTCGAAGCGTGGTTCGTTGGGATAGCGGTCCACCGCCGTTACCGAACTCAATCGCACGAACTGCTGGTCGTACTTCAGAAATCCGCAGACGCTGGCGATTCTGGCGGGTGCGATTTCGAGCGTGAGTTCGCCCAGCGCGTAAGTTCCGCCACGCAACGCTTCGCCGTCGAAGGCGTCGACACCGGCGGCTACGGCGTGCTCTTTCAAGTGTTCGGGTAGCATTGCGAATTGCCTACTTTCGTACAGGACGCCCGGGTTCCGGTGCAGCCCAGTCGAGCGCTCCCTTTTTCCAGATGTAGAAAAATCCGGAAAGGATCAAAATCACGAAGAGGGCCATTTCGATGAAGCCGAACATCTTCAGGTCGCGGTAAACAACCACCC
>JAIQFS010000077.1 GCA_020073145.1 Terriglobia bacterium | reverse complement strand
AGCGATTCGAGTCGCTCGCGTTCTTCCTCGGTCACCATCAGCGGCTTCTTGGGGCGTCCGGTTCGCATCTGAGCCTCCTACATTTTAGATGCAATCCGGGCTTGACTTAGTTCACTTATTTCTGGGACATGAGACTAGCTGTTCAGTTGGCCCCTGCGCAAACCATCAGCGTACCAATGCACCAGGGATTCTACGACTTCCTGGTGTACGCCACGCCCGAAGGCACTAAGATCCGTCCCTTTGCCGCTGGAGGGGTGCAATTCAGCAGCTTTGTGCCGCCGGGCACGTCCGTCTACTATGGCAACCAAGTGACCAAGTATGGGATCAACTACGGCGGCGGAATCAAAGTGCGGCTTACCGACATCTGGGGCATCCGCTTCGACGCCCGGTTCTACAACATGAGCAAGCCTTTCGATTTCGCCGGCCAGACCGGCCGCCTGATCCAGCAGCAGTACACAGTGGGGCTTTCCTTCAACCTGTAGCGTCAGAGCAGGATCATCCCTTTCCGCATCCCGATGGCTACGGCTTCGGTGCGGGTGGAGGCATGCAGCTTTCCCAGGATCGAGGCTACGTGGAACTTCACGGTGTGCTCGGAAATGCCGAGCTTCCAGGCGATGTTCTTATTGGCTGCGCCTTCGGCCAGCATGCGCAGCACCTCCAGCTCGCGCGGAGTCAAGCCCGTGGGTTCCGGTGAGGCGGCGGCCCCGGACCCCGCCAGCAACGCCTCCAGATCGTGCGGATCGAGCACCGCCATGCCGCTGGAAGCCGCTTCCACCGCGGCCAACACTTCGGCCGCCGAGGCGTCGGGCGGCAACCAGGCGCGCACTCCGAGCCGCAACGCATCCGCGCTCCAGGCCGGGTGCGAATCTCCCGAGAGCAGCACGATGGCCGGCGCCACGCCGTCCGCCGGAGGGCTCAGGTCCTCAAAGGGAAGAGCGGCCAGGACCACATCCGGCCGCAATGCCTCCACCGAGGAAAGATCGGGAAACGACCCGACCAGTTCGAGATCGGGATCGGATGCCGCCAACGTCTCGAGGCCGGTGCGCACCACGGCGGATGAAGCCGCGATGAGCAGCCGGGTCACGCCGCCGCCTCCGCCGGCAGGGCGGGCCGCGCCACGGTCTCGCGAAGGCGGCTGCGGTCGCCGCGCACGAATTGCAGCCGGATCGGGCTGGCGCCGGAGTCGAGGGCGTCCCCGAGAGCGTCGTTCGAATCCAGCGGCCGCCCGTTGACGCACGTCAGGATGTCTCCCACAAGCAGCGATGCGCCATCGGCCGCTTCGCCGGGCTCCACTTCGAGAATCAGCAGGCCCAGTTGCGAGCCCTCCAGCGCGACCGGCCGCAACACCACGCCGAGCCTCGGTCGCGCGCCCCGGCGCAGAAACTCGAGGACGTCGCGCGAAGGCACCGCCAGGCCCAAACCGTTCATGATGGCGGTATTGATGCCGATCACGTGCCCGTCCGCGTTGGCCAGCGGGCCCCCGGAGTTGCCGGGCGCCAGCCGCACGGTGGCGCGCACCCAGGGATGGCGGCCCATCCCCAGCACCGGGCCGACGGAATGAATTACGCCCGTGGTCAAGGCGCCCGCGAAGCCCAAGGGACTACCGATGGCGAGGGCCAGTTCCCCCGCGCGCAGCGCCGTGGAATCTCCGGCGGTGGCGGCGGGCAGACCGGCTTCGGACACGCGTAGAACGGCCAGATCGCGGCGCGGATCGTGCGCAGTCACGCGCGCCTCCAGCCGCCGCCCATCCCACAATTCCACGGCGGCGCGGTTCGATTGCGCGACGTGCGCATTGGTTACGATCAGCCCGTCCGCGCCCCAGATTACTCCCGTACCCCCGCCGTGCTCGCGGCCCTGTAACAGCACCTGCACGGTCGAACGGCGCAAGCGCTCGGCCACTTCCCCGAAAGTGCGCATGTCAGTCCCTCCGCGGCCGCTCGCCCAAGATGATCCCGATCGGCTTCGCCTCGCCGCCGCGCAGCAAGCCGGCTTCGACGCGTTGCCCGGCAGCGGATGATTCGAGCGCCGTCTGCACGTCGTCCGTATCGGCCACCGCCTTGCCTTGCACCGACACGAGAATGTCGCCGATCAAAACCCCTGCTGTCGCGGCCGGCCCCCCGGGTTCCACCGACAAAACAATCAGACCTTTTCGATGATCGGGCAGCACCACCGGTTGCAGCCCCACGCCGAGGTATCCCCGGGAAACATGCCCGCGGCTGAGAATCTCATCCAGCACCCGATTGATGGTGGCGGCGGGAATGGCCACGCCGGCCAGACGCGACAGCGCGGACGTGGCAATCCCCAGGGTGGCGCCGGTGGAATCGGTAACCGCGGCGCCCGAGGAAGCCGGGTACATGGTGAGGTCGAGCCGGATGTACTGGTCCAGCCGCCCACCGCGCCAGGTGCGCCACGCCCCGCTCACCGCGCTGATGATGCCCATGGTGGCGTTGACGCCGGAATCCTCCGAGCGGCCCACCGCCAGCGCCAGGTGGCCTGGCCGGATGTCCGCGGCTGCGGGAGCGGCGACCTCGCCCGCCGGTTCTGCCAGTCGCAAAACCGCCAGGTCCGTACCCGGGTCGCTACCTGCCAGAGTGACCGGGCGATTGACGCCATCCGGCAAGGTTACGGTGATTTCCTCTTCCCGGCGGATGGTGTGTTGGGCGGTCACAATCACGCCCGGACGCCAGATGACACCACTCGAAGAGAAGCGCGGCCGCGCATGTACCGCCACTACGGAGCGGCCGGCGCGCTCCACTGCGGCCGCCAGATCGTTGGATAAAGCGGCCCATTCGGTTGCCATGAAATCCTCCTGTGCTTGCAGTATGGCGCGACAGGAGGCAGGCGCACATCGACCGTTCGGCTAGGAAGGAGCCCGGTCGGAAGAGCAGGTCAGCGAGCGGAATCGAATCCGGCGCCGTTGGCGTCGGGCACCAAGGGGCGGTTGGTGTTGGCCGCGAAATAGCTTTGCCCGGCCAGGCTGCGATAGATGTTGCCGGCCACACCCGCGGCCACCGGCCCGCTCACGCGATGATCGCCGGTCAGCATCACTACCACCACCAATTGATGCTGATTCACGTCGTTGAAGGAACCGAACCAGCCCATGTGGCTGGATGCGCGGTAATCGGTGCAGGTGCCGGTCTTGCCGAGGATCGGATCGTCCGGATCGTATCCGATGCGCCGCGCGGTTCCAAAATCCACCGCCGCCCGCATTCCAAGGCGGATATCGGGGATGCCTTCCGCGGCCAGGTCCAGCGTGCGCTTGATCTTCGGCGTAAATTCTTCGATCTCGGTCTGGGTGCGCGGGTATTGCAAATAGAAGAGCGTTCCGTTGTTGGCAATGGCCGAAACCAGGGCCGCCAGCTCCAGCGGCGTCACCGAAAAGCCCTCGCCAAAACTCGTCATCAGTCCGACACCGCCCACCTTGGGCGGCTCGCTGGCGATGGTCCCCGCCTGCTCTTCCGGAAGATTTAGAGCGGCTTTCTCACCTAACCCCAGCATCTGCGCGTAGTGGGTGACGCGCTCAAAACCAAGCTCATTGCCCAGGCGTGCGAAATACTGGTTGTTGGATTTGGCCAGCGCCGTCGTGAGGTTGAACCGCAGCCGGCGCGTGATCGCCACCGTGGTCTCGGGTTGAATGACGTGTTCGGTGAGCGCGGCCACGGAAGTCACCAGCTTGATGGTGGAGCACGGGATGTATCCGCTCTTCCACGCCAACTTCTGGTTCACGATGGTGAGAATGCGGCCGGTGGTCGGGTCCACCACCACCACGCTGCCGTTCACCGAGCCCAGCGCCGATACCGCGGCGCGCCGGACCACCAGGTCGTCTCCGTCAACGTTATCCCCCAGCGTGGGATCCACCGGAGGCGTGCGTTTCACGGCCCGTCGTTTCCGAACCGAAGACGTACGGCGTGTCTTCCGCACCGGAGTGGCGGCATCAGCCACGCTTGCCAGCATCCCCGCCAAGAGCAGCGGAACCAGAATTACCCTTTTCATCTGACGCCTTTATCTGCCCTCACCCCTCAAATCGAGTGACGTATTGTTTCACACAGACAGAGGTCTATTATAACCACGGTTGATCGCCGTCGTAAGCTAACTGTAGTTATCAACCATGGCTGAATCTCCTATTACCCCCCAAAACCAGGACTTCGCCGCCTGGTACCAAGACGTCGTACTACAGGGCGACATGGCTGAATCGGCGGAAATCGTCAAAGGCTGCATGGTCATCAAGGCCAACGGATATGCCGTTTGGGAGATGCTGCAGCGCGAGCTGGATACCCGGTTCAAAGCCACCGGGCACCAGAACGTTTACTTTCCGCTGCTGATCCCGCAGAGCTTCCTCCAAAGGGAGGCAGAGCACGTGGAAGGCTTCTCGCCGGAACTGGCGGTGGTGACCATCGCGGGCGGCAAAGAACTGGAAGAGCCGTACGTCATCCGCCCGACTTCGGAAACCATCGTCGGCCATTTTTTTGCGAAGTGGATTCAGAGCTGGCGCGACCTGCCGATGCTGATGAACCAATGGGCCAACGTGGTGCGCTGGGAATTGCGCACGCGCCTGTTCTTGCGGACCACCGAGTTCCTCTGGCAGGAAGGCCACACCGCCCACGCCACCCACGAGGAGGCCGTGGAAGAGGTGCTGCGCATGCTCAACGTTTACGCCGAAGTGGCCGAGGACGTAATGGCCGTTCCGGTGATTCGCGGGGTGAAGACGCAGTCGGAAAAATTCGCCGGGGCGCTGCGCAGCTATTCCATCGAAGCCATGATGCAGAACGGCCTCGCCCTGCAGGCCGGGACCAGTCACGACCTGGGGCAGAATTTCGGCAGAGCCTTCGACGTGAAATTCCAGAACAAGGAAGGGCAGCTCGACTACGTCTGGCAGACCAGTTGGGGCGTCAGCACGCGTCTGATCGGCGGACTGATCATGACCCACTCCGACAACAAGGGGCTGGTGCTGCCGCCGAAGCTGGCGCCGGTGAAGGCGGTGCTGGTGCCGATCTATCGCAAGGACGAGGAGCGCGGCAAGGTGCTGGAAGCCGCGCACAAAATCGCGGCCGATGTGGGAGCGAAAGTAGACGACCGCGAAGGGCAGTCGCCCGGCGCCAAATTCTTTCATTGGGAGCGGCGTGGCGTACCCGTGGTGCTGGAGCTGGGCCCGCGCGACCTGGCCTCGGGCAGCATCGTCCTCAAGCGGCGCGACACCGGCGTCAAGCAGCCCATGCCACAAACCGAACTCGCCGGAGCGCTGCCGGCGGCGCTGGATCAGATGCAGCAGGACCTTTACCGAGTCGCTCAAGAGCGGCTAAGAGCCAACACCGTGCTGGCCAACTCGATGGGTGAGGTGGAGCAGATCCTGGCGGACGTCACGGCGGAAAAAGGCGGCGGCAAGTTCGTGATGGCGCATCTGAAGGACAACCCGGCCTGCGACGCGCGCCTCAAGGAATTCAAGGCAACGGTGCGGTGTATTCCACTGACCGATGCGTATGATGGCCCGGGGAAGTGCATCGTGACCGGCGAGCCGGTGGACCGCCGGGCGGTGATCGCGAAGGCGTACTAGCGATGGCGAGACTCCAAGGGGCCGGCGTTCCTGCTCGGGACGCATCTCCCTTCACCGTCAAAGTCCGCAAAGCCGTCCCCTATGCGTTTGTGCTTGACGCGCTGGCCTCGCTGTCGCCCTGGACCCGCCCCATGTTCGGGTACCTCGCGGTCTATATCGGGGAGAAGATTGTTCTCATCTTGCGCGACAAGGGCAAACCGGCGGCCGACGATGGCGTATGGCTGGCCACGACGGCGAAGCACCACGAGTCGCTGCGCGGCGAGTTCCCGAACATGCGATCGATTCGATTGTTCGGCATACCGGCCACCCACTGGCAAGTCCTTCCCGCCGATGCTCCGGACTTCGAGGAATCGGCGGTGCGGGCCTGCGAACTGATCGCGGCTCGCGATCCGCGCATCGGCAAGGTGCCGAAGGCGCGGCGGGCCAAGGCCGCGCGGGCTACGCCACGCGCCAGAAGCGGATGATCACCTTGGCGGCGTAGCGCTCGGCCTCGCCCACGAAGATTGACTTGGCGAGCCATTCGCATTCGGCGGCGCCGGTCTCGAAGGTTGCGACCGTACGGAAGTAGTAGGAGCGCGGGTCGACCGTTTCGCCGGCGTTGAGCTTCTGCAGAACTTCAGGCGGGCCGTGGCGCATGCCGCGGTTGGAGACGTAGATCAACGCGCCTTGGTCGGTTTCGAGGGTGTAGCGGGCGTCGAGTTCGGCCGAGCCGTCGGCGCGGACAATCTGCCAATCGGCTCCGCCGGGCAGGACGCGGCCGCGAAGCGCCGGGCCTTCGAAGCACCCGCCGTTGACCGGAATGATGCGCCGCCGGCCGTGCGGCGTCAGGCCAAGATCCAGCGGCGCGCCGATCTCGGCCACCACTTCGAAAGCGAATTCCAGACCAGGAGAGGGGGGCGCGCTCACGATACCCGCTCGGGCACTTTCAATTCCGCCAGCCAGTATCCCGCCAGAGTGGCTTGGGCCATCTTCTGGCGTATCTCGTCTGTCAGCGCCTTCTCCATTGCCTCCCGCCGCTCTTGGAATACCTTGGCCAGATGCGCGCCATAATAAGTGCCGTCCGCGCGCATGGCGTAGCGCTGCACCGATTCCGGACTGCCCATCTTGAGTGTCTCGCCCAGTTCCAGCCCGGTTTCGAGAAAGAACTCGCGATCCTGCCCGTCGGGCACGCCAAACACGAACGGCTCTCCCCAATCGAGCGCGTTCTTCACCACACCCATGGGATACTGCTGCGAGAATTCGATTCCACTGCGGTTCATGTACTCCAGCAGCAAAGAGCTTCCCGGCGCGGATTGTGCGGCCACCGTTCGCAGCGTCCCCCTCATCCCCTCCTCGGGAACGTACATGCTGACACCTTCGCAGATGTAAAACGTCTTCTCGTCATCCCGGTGGCCGGCCCGGCGGAGAACGTCGCCGAGGCTCTCGCGCGCGAAGTCGACAGACACATACACGAGGTTCGAAGGCGCGCCTCCCAGTGCGGCCTCGACGCGCTGCTTCTTGTAATCCTGCGTGGTGCCGTAATCGATTTCGATCACCGGCAGCCCCTTCAGCAACTCCGCGAAGCGGTGGGCCCGCGTGTCGAACCCGGCGCCGAGAATGACCACCTGGCGCGCCCCGTTGCGCACCGCGCGCTCCAGGTGCTCATCGATGAACCGCGTGCGCACCAGCATCAGCCAGGCAAACCCGAAAATGTCGGGATCGTTGATGGCTTCGTCGAACGGCAGATCGAGCGCCTTGCTGATGGGGTGCTCGGTGATGAGCGCCAATTCTTCCGGCCCGATCAGGCGGTCGGCCACCCAATCGGGGTTGCGCACGCTGGAGTCGGACTCACGCGAGCCGAAGGCGCGCGCTGCCGCGGTGAGGATCGAAGTTCGGGAAGGAAGTCCGTTGGCTTCCATTATTTTCCGTCCACCGAAAACGCCAGGAGTACGTTGCCGGGCATGCCACCGCCGTTCACGTATCCCGAATTGGTGAAGAGCATGCCGCCGGCAATGGCGGGGCCGGGGCCGTCGAGGGTCCCGCCGCGCGCCTCCACCCCGTTCACGGTCTGGTACGGCCCCACCGTGTCAACGTCCCAGATCACTTTGCCGTCGGCGCTGGAGTAGGCGCGCAGATGGCCGTCCATGGATCCCGAGAATGCCACGCCGGGAATGGCGGTGACGGCGGCCGATTGCGCCGGGCTGCAGCGCTTCCGCTCACCGCACGAGAACGGAGGCGCGTACCAGACCTGCTTGCCGCTGGCGAGGTCGAGCGCGAACATGCCGCCGCCCTGGTTGGGGTCGGCATCGGTGAGGGTGGTGAACGTCAGCATAATCCGCTTGATGTCAGAGACCGCCACGTAGATGTTTTGCGAGTCGACGGCGGAACCCCACTGCACGCCGCCCATGGTGCCGCCCTTGCCGACGCGCACTTGCCAGAGGACTTCGCCTTGCTGATCGGGATCGAGCGCGTGCACGATGCCCGATTTCTGGCCCGCCAGCAGTTCGCGTTTTCCGTTGGGCAGCGTCACCAGGAGAGGCGAGGAGCCAAAGTCGAAATCGGGACCATTGATCGGGCAGTTGGTCGTATCCGGCAGGCGGCAAGCCGCCGTGTAGGCGTCCTTCTCGGTCATCTGGCGGGTCCACAGAATCTTGCCGGTGTCGAGATCGAGCGCCATAAACGCATCGCTGGTGCGGGTGACCGGTTCGGAGTAATTGTCGCCGGTGGTGACGTAGACGGCATTGCGCTGCGGATCGATCACCGGGCTGCTCCAGATGGGCGCGCCCGAGGGCCCCCACATCTGCGCGCCCGCCTTGTTTTTCGTGGTGCGCTTGGGCTCGTCGATGGTGTAGGTCTTCCAGACCTGCTTGCCGGTAGCGGCGTCGAGTGCCACCACGCTGCCGCGGAACCGGCAGCATTCATATTTCGGGTCGGCGCCCGCGGCTTCTTCGCCCGACTTGACGCCCACGTAGAGGAGGCCGTTGTACACCACGGGGGAACTGGTGACTCCGGCGAGCGGGTAGTCGTCCACCTTGGTTTTCCAGACCAGCTTGCCGGTGACCGCGTTCACCGCATAGACGAATGCCTTCGCATCGCCGAAAAAGGCAAGATAGGCATCGCCGAGATGGTGGACGGTGATGGCGGAGCGCGCGGTCGCGCCGGTATCGAAATACCAATAGATGCAGCCCGTGGCGGCACTCAGCGAATACACGGTACCGCCGGCGCTTCCGACGAACACGCGCCCGCCGGCCACCGTCGGCTGGGCGTTGGCGCTCTGGTCGCCCGGAAAACCGAAGGCCCATTTCACCTTGAGGCGCGGTACCTGGGCGGCGGTCAATCCAGCGGCAGCGGCGTTCTGGAACCGCGTGTTAGCCAGGTTGACGCCCCACCCGATCCAAGCCGGACCGTCGGAGAGGTTGGTGCTACCCGGGCTGGTGCACATGGCTTGCGGCAGCGGCTTGGTTTCCAGAACGCCGGTGAGCGCTTTGCCGGTGAGGAACTGGGCGATCACGCGACGTTCCTGCGCCGTGCGGCGGCTGGCCATTGAGATCATAGGCCCGGTTTCCATCGCCGCGAGCACACGGTCCGCCGACATCGCTTTGAAGACGTCGCGGCTGGGCGCGCGGTCCATGCCGCCATCGTGGCAGCTCGCGCAGTTCTCTTGATAGAGAGCCGCTCCGTCTTGGGCGAATGCCAGGCCCGCTCCCAGAATCAAAAACCCGAACGAGAATCGCATCTTGGGGTTGAGGATATCACGATCCAGGCGAGCCGCCGTCCGTGTGGCGGCGCGGGAACAGGCCTGTGTCGACCTGACCCACTGACTGAGGCGTCCCTCACGATTTGTTTACGGCCTTTTGACAAAGCTTTCGGCATGCTGACTGCTAGGATTGAAATATAGAGGTCGCTTCACCGCTGAAGCCGCCCGTTCGCGGTGTTCGTCACGCGGGATTGAAGCGCGGATTTGTTCAAGAGGGTCTTCATGTTTCGCCTCGGCAAGTGGTTGGTGGCCCCCGCGCTCGCGGCGTGGCTAGGCGTTCCGGCGGGAGCTCAGGTGGCTTGCCCCACTCTCGTCGCTTCGCCGGATCCCTCCTATCCCGGCGACTCGGTCACGGTTTCGGTCGTGGGGGCGCTGCCGGGGGCCACGGTGACGTTCATCATCGACGGGGTTTCCCAGCCGCCCGTGACCGTGGCTGCGGGCCAACCCCAGTTGACGATTTCGACACTCTCGCTTGGGACTCACACGATCACCGGAAACGTGAATGGATGCGCTCCTTCGCTGACTCTGACGGTGAATGCCCCGCCCAACATTCAATTCAGACAGCAAGGGCCGAAACTGGTGGGCTCGGGCGCGAGCTCGGGCGCCGGGCAAGGGTCATCGGTGGCTCTCTCGGCCGATGGCAGCACCGCGCTGGTGGGAGGGCCCGGGGACGACGGGATCTGGGTGTTCAGCCGATCGAGCGGCGTCTGGAGCCAGCAAGGCGGCAAACTGGCGGGCACCGGCGAGGCCGGAAATTCGGCCGGCCAAGGCGCGGCCGTGGCTCTTTCCGCGGACGGCAACACGGCGCTGGTGGGAGGGCCCGAGGACAACGGCGGCATGGGCGCGGTGTGGGTATTTACGCGCACGGCCGGAGTGTGGAATCAACAGGGTGAGAAGCTGGTGGGATCCGGCAGCGTGGGGACCAGCAGCCAGGGCACGTCGATTGCCTTGTCATCGGATGGCAATACGGCGATCGTGGGAGGGCCTGGAGACAACAGTCATCTGGGCGCTACGTGGGTGTTCACGCGGTCGGGCGGGGTGTGGAGCCAGCAAGGCGGGAAACTGGTGGGTTCCGGTTCGACTCCCGGCGACTCCGGGGCCGTCGCGCAAGGTGCTTCGGTGGCTTTGTCCGCGGGTGGCAACACGGCCCTCATCGCGGGACCGGACGACAACGATGCGACGGGCGCCGTGTGGGCATTCACACGGTCGGGCAGCGTATGGAGCCAGCAAGGCAGCAAGTTGGTGGGCTCGGGCGCGGGAGTGAGTCCCATGCAAGGCGGGGCGGTGGCGCTCTCCGCGGATGGCGACACGGCGCTGGTAGGCGGGAGAGACGCCGGCAACCCGGGCCGGAATGCGGTCTGGGAGTTTACGCGGTTGGGAGGCGTGTGGAGCCAGCAAGGCAATCCCTTCGTGTCGACCGCGGTGGGACACCTGGCGCTTTCCGCGGACGGCCACACGGTGGTCTTCGGAGCGCCCTTCGACCTGCTCTGCGCGGACCGAGACGCGGCGGCGTTCACCGTCTCCGGCTCGGCCTGGGGCCAGCTCGGCAGCGGGTTTGCGGGGACCGGAGTGGCTCCAGGCGTCCATCAGCCAGGCGCCTGCCAGGGCGAAGCGGTAGCTTTGTCGGCCGATGGCGCCACGGCGCTCATCGGCGCGCCGGGCGACCACAATACGCTTCTCGCAACCAACGTCGGGGTGGGCGCGGCCTGGGTGTTCTCCACCCTGCCTCCGACCAGCACCGTGCTCACGGCATCGCCGAACCCGTCTGTACAAGGCCAACGGGTGACGTTGACCGCCGCGGTGACGGCAGGAGCGACGGGCGCCGTCGTATTCAGCGTCGACGGTGTGGAATACCCTGCGGTGGCTTTGAATGGCGGGCAGGCCCAGATCGCAACCATCGACCTGTCGCTCGGGACCCACACGATCACCGCCACGTACAGTGGAGACGCTAATTTCCTGGGCTCGACCAGCAACACGCTCAGCCAGACGGTCACCCTCATGCCCAGTACGACCAGCCTTTCGGCGTCGCCCAACCCGTCGGTCTACGGCCAAGGGGTGACGTTCACGGCCGCGGTGACGGACGGCGCGACCGGCACCGTCATCTTCAGCATCGATGGGACACCGCAGCCGCCGATTGCGGTGAGCGGCGGCCGGGCCCAGTTCACCATCTCCAACCTTGCGTTGGGGAGCCACACGATCAGCGCGGCATACAGTGGAGACGCACGCTTTATGAGCTCCATCAGCAGCCACCTGACTCAGGCCGTCACTCCGGCGCCGACGAGCCCGCCGACACCCCTGAGCTTCGTGCCGGTCACCCCCTGCCGCGTGGCCGACACGCGACTGGCCCCCGTTGGCCCGCTGGCCGGCCCGAGCCTGGCGGGCGGAACCTCGCGCGACTTTCCCGTTCCCAGCAGCGCGTGCCGCATCCCGGCCACGGCCGCGGCGTACGCGCTCAACGTCACGGCGGTTCCGCACGGCGGGCTGAGCTACTTGAGCATCTGGCCGGCGGGCGTGGCGCAGCCGCCGGTGTCCACGCTCAATTCCTTCGACGGGCGGATCAAGGCCAACGCCGCTGTGGTGCCGGCCGCCGGAAACGGGGCCGTCAGTGTTTTCGTCACCGACCCGGCGGATGTGGTCCTGGACGTGACTGGCTATTTCGTTGCCGCGGGTACCGAGGCCACTGCGTTGTCGTTCTATCCGCTCGCCCCGTGCCGCCTGGCGGACACGCGCAACCCCAACGGCTCGCTCGGCGGGCCGTTCTTGAGCGCCCAGAGCAGCCGCGCGTTCCCGGTGCTCGCCGCCACCGCATGTCCCATTCCCGCCACCGCTCAGGCCTATTCGCTCAACGTGACGGCGCTGCCCCGCACGCGGGCTCTGGAGTACCTGAGCGTTTGGCCGGCGGGGCAACCGCAGCCAGCGGTTTCGACGCTGAATGCGGGGACGGGGACGTACACGGCCAACGCCACCATTGTTCAAACCGGCGCCGGCGGGCAGATCGAGGTGTACGCCACCGACGACACCGACCTGCTGTTGGACATCAACGGGTATTTCGCGCCGCCCGGCGCGGGCGGGCTGTCGCTTTACACCGTGACTCCGTGCCGCGTGCTGGACACGCGCAGCGCGGCTGGCGCGCCGCCCTTCAGCGGACCCAAGAACGTGAGCGTGGTGGGGAGTCCCTGCGGCGCGCCCCTCACTGCGCAAGGGTACGTGTTGAACGCGACGGCGGTGCCGGCGGGAGCGCTGAACTTCCTGGCGCTCTGGCCGCAGGGGCAGGCGCAGCCGCCGGTATCGACGCTGAACGCGGTGGACAGCGCGGTCACGTCGAACCTGGCGATTGTGCCCACCAGCAACGGCTCCATCAGCGCGTTTGCCTCCGGCGAGATGCAGCTGCTGCTGGACATCTCCGGATACTTCGCGCCCTAAGGACGCGGCCGGGCCTGGGCCCGGATCGCCGGCGAACCCGCAGGGCGCGCCCAGCGGTTAGAATCAAATGATCCGTGACGCCAGGCCTTCAACTCGGACCGTATGAGATCGTCAAGCCCATCGGCTCCGGCGGCATGGGCAAGGTGTATGAGGGGCGCGATCCGCGGCTGGGGCGTAAGGTCGCTATCAAGATTGTCGCCGGGGAGTTCAGCGACCGCTTCATCCGCGAGGCGCGCGCCGTAGCGGCTCTCAATCATCCCCACATCTGCACGCATCCCGGGTCTCAAAAGATCCTGTCGCGGTGGAAACGGACGAGCAACGCCGGAGGGTAACCCCGCGCTCAGCCCACCTTGCGCGCGATCGACTTGGCCTGCAGGAACAGCAGCAGGTAGTCGGGGCCGCCGGCTTTGGAGTCGGTGCCGGACATGTTGAAGCCGCCGAAGGGGTGCGCGCCCACCATCGCACCGGTGCACTTGCGGTTGAAATACAGATTGCCGACGTGGAATTGCTCCTGGGCCTGGCGCAGGTGCTCGGGGTTGTTCGAGAAGACCGCGCCGGTCAGGCCGTACTCGGAATCGTTGGCGAGTTCGAGGGCGTGCTCGAAATTCCGTGCTTTGCTGACCGCCAGCACCGGGCCGAAGATCTCTTCCTGGAAGATGCGCGCGGCGGGTTCGATGTCGGCAATGACGGTGGGGGCGATGAAGTAGCCGTCGCCGGGAACGGCTGAGCCTCCGGCGACCAGGCGGCCTTCCTTCTTGCCGGTCTCGATGTATTGCAGGATGGTCTTGCGCGCGCCTTCGCTGATCACCGGGCCCATGTAGAAGCGCGGATCGTCGGAGGGGCCGACCTGAAGGGCTTGGGCCTTCTGCGCCAGCTTCTCCACGAACGGATCGTAGACCTTGGCGTCGACAATGGCGCGGGAACACGCGGAACACTTCTGGCCCTGGTAGCCGAAGGCCGAGGCGAGCACCCCATCGACGGCTTTTTCGAGGTCGCTGTCGGCGTCGACAATGATGGCGTCTTTGCCGCCCATCTCGACGATGACGCGCTTGATCCAGACTTGGCCTTTTTGCGGTTTGGCGGCCAGTTCGTTGATGCGCAGGCCGACGTCGCGCGAGCCGGTGAAGCAGATGAAGCGGGTCTTGGGGTGTTGCACGAGGACATCGCCCACCGCAGCCCCGCTGCCGGTGAGGAGGGTGAAGCTGGCTTCGGGAAAACCGGCCTCGAGCAACACTTCGGCGAACTGCGCGGCGATGGTGGGGGTTTCGCTGGAGGGCTTGAGCACGACGGTGTTGCCCGTGACCAGCGCGGCCACCGTCATGCCGACCAGGATCGCCAAGGGAAAATTCCACGGCGGAATGACCACGCCCACGCCCAGCGGGAGATAGACCAGCTCGTCGTGCTCGCCGGGGAGTTGAACCACCTTCTGCGGACCGGCCAGGCGCAGCATTTCGCGCGCGTAATACTCGCAGAAATCAATGGCTTCGGAAACGTCGGCTTCGGCTTCCGGCCAAGTCTTGCCGGCTTCGTACACCAGCCAGGCGTCGAATTCCAGCTTGCGGCGGCGCAGGATGCGGGCGGCATCGAGCAGCAGGCGGACGCGCTCTTCGGCGGGCGTGCGGCTCCACCTGGAGAAATACTCGGAGGCGTTCTCGACGGCACGGGTGGCCAGGGCCGCATTGGCCTTGTGATGCACGCCGACCACTTGCTTCGTATTCGACGGATTGAGGGAATTCAGCGTGTCGCCGGTGGCGAGGAACTCGCCGCCGATGCGCAGGCGGTACTCGCGGCCAAATCGCGCGCGGACGCTCTCGAGCGCGGCTTCCATGGCCTGCCGGTTGGCGGGTTGGGAGAAATCGGCGTAGGGCTCATTGCGAAATTCCGGCAGGTTTCCCATACCTTCATAGTGGCACGGCGGCAAACCTGGTTTTGGGGTGGTCGGCGATGCGGGCGAAGCCTGCGGCGTGATCGTGGGAGAAGCCGCAGACCCAATCGCCGGCTACGGCCGCGCCCAACCATTTGGTCCGGCTTTCGATGGTTTCGAGCGGATACAGATCGAAGGCCATGACCCAGGTGGGCTGCGTGTGCGCTGTGGTCGGAACCAGGTCGGAAAGAAAGCAAAAGGTGCGGCCCCGGCTCTCGGCGGTGACCACCATCATGTCGCGATTGTGGCCCGGGGCTCGGCGCATCGAGACGCCGGGGACGATTTCACGGTCGCCATCGATCAGGGTCATCTGGCCGGATTCCACCAGCGGGTCGTAGTTGGCGTCAATGTAGCTGACGCTGTCGCGGCTGAGGCGCTCGTGGGCGTGCTCCCATTCGCCGCGCGCGGCGAAGTAGCGGGCGCGCGGAAAGGCCGGCTTCGCGCCGCCATCCCGGAGGAAGGTGTTGCCGCCGCAATGATCGAAGTGCAGGTGGCTGTTGAGCACGATATCGATGGTTTCGGGGTCCACGCCGTGGCGGGCGATGACCTCGGGGAGCGGCTCGGATTCGGGCGGCAGTCCCATGCGCTCGCGGGCGCGCGCGTCCTGCTTGTCGCCGGCGCCGGTCTCCACCAGGATAGTGTGCGCGCCGGTGCGGATGAGGTAGCAGTTGAAACCGACGGGAATGCGGTTAAGCTCATCGGCGGCGATTTTCTGGCTCCACAAGGTTTTGGGAACCACGCCGAAGAAGGCGCCGCCGTCCCACCAGTGGATGGAATGGCGGATCAGAGAGATCTCGAAATCGCCGATGGTGACACGATTGTCCATTCCAGTTTCCAGTTGGCCCGCGGGCTAACGAGGAGCCCCGATCTTAGGGGCGGGGCTGAAGCCTGCGTCAGCCGGGTGGAAGGCGGGGGCCGGCCTCAGCCTCGCACCAGGCGGCGGCCGCGATCGAACAAGTCGGCGGCGTCTTCCACGAGCTTGCGGCCGCGATCAAACAGGTCACGGCCGGCGTCCATGACGTCCTTGCTGCCTTCGGACACCGCCTCCCTGCCCCTCTGAGTGGTGTCGGCAATGAACTGGCGCGTTTCTTTGCCGCTCTTGGGGGCGTACAGAATCGCCACCGTGGCGCCAATGACGGCGCCGGTCAAGAACCAAGCGAGAACGCTGGTGCCGCTCTCTTGGGAATCTTCGTTCTCACTGCGAATGTCTTGGGACACGCTGCTGCCTCCGTGGGCGCGATGCAAGACCGCACCATCCACATTCTGCGATAACCTGGAGTCATGGCGCAAGATCCCGAAGACCGAGATCAGGACCAGTTATTGACTTCCCATGCCCTCGACCTGGTCCCTTTGTTCGATTCGTCGACGGTAGCGGCCGAAATGGAAGCGGATGTCATCCGCGGCGTGCTGGATTCGAACGGGATTCCTTCGCTGGTCACGCGAGCCGGTCCGTACCCCCCGCTGGGCTTCCAGGTGCTTGTGCCGCGGGGCAAGGTAATGGAAGCGCACCAATTGCTCGAGGAGGCCCGGGCCGCGGGGCCGGAAGCGGCGGCGGAAGCCGAAGCAGCTTCAGAAGAGACCTAGCAGCGGCGGGCGGGCGGCCCGCCAGCGATTCGTTTCCACAAACAGGCGGTATCCGTCGGTCCGGATCGACACCAAGCCGTCCCGATCCGTGCGGAAGATGAGGGCGCGATGCTCGCGCAGCCGCTCCAGCACTTCCGAATGCGGATGCCCGTAGCTGTTTTCCAACCCTACGGAAATGACCCCGTATAACGGTCTGACCGCGTCCAGAAACTCACCGGTGCTAGAGGTTTTGCTGCCGTGGTGCGGCACCTTCAACACGTCCGTCCGGGACAACTCGCGATCGGCGAGCATGCGGCGCTCGATGGGGCGTTCCACATCTCCGCACAGAAGGAACGTGCGCTTCCCATAGCGAATCCTCATGACCAGGGAATCGTTGTTCTTCGGGATATCCGCCGGCAGGTAGTCCGGCGGCGGGGCGAGCACCTCAATTTCCGCGCCGCCGAAGGGGAAGCGGCGGGGCGAGATGAAGGGCACGATCTTGACTTTGTTTTGCGCGGCCCGCTGGCATAGCAGGGTCCAGGTCGCGCTCGTGGGAGTCGCGCCGGTCCACAGCTCTTTGGGATGGAAATCCTGGACCAGCGCCGGCAGGCCGCCGATGTGGTCTTCGTGGGCATGCGTCAGAGCGGCTACGTCCACGGTGCGAATGGAGCGGCTCCAGAGGTAGGGAGCGACCACGTCTTCGCCGATGTCGAGCTGCGTCCGTGAACTGTGTCCGAAGGAGGGAATGCCGCCGCCATCGACGATCATCCGTTTGCCATCGGGGAACAGGACGAGGAGGCTATCGCCCTGGCCGACATCGACGGTGGTGAGCTCGAGTTCTCCGAGGTGGCTCTGCGGCGAGAAGGGGTGCCAGAGCAACAGGACCAGCAGCGCCGCGGCGGCGGCGCCCGGGATCGCGCGCCACCAGCGGCGCGTCACGGCGGTGGCGATCATAGCGGCGGAGAGCGCCACGGCCAGCCAGAGGGGAGGCGTGGGAATGCGCCATTGAGGCTCGATGGCGGCGTGCCAGTTGACCACGATCCGGGATAGGTGGAGCAGCGCGCCGCCGATCGCAGCCACCCAGCCCCAGCCGGTGGCGGCGGCGATGAAACCCACCGGAATGACGAGCCCGAGCAGCGGCACGATGAACGCGTTGGCCGACAGGCCGGAGAAACCGACGCGATGGAAGTAGACCACCATGGGCAGCGCAAGCCCGATCTGCGCGATGGCGGAGATGACCACGAGATCGTACAGGAACAGCAGGAGACGGGCCGGAACGGTCACGGCCACGATGGCGGCGCGGGCGGGCAGGCGCGCGGCCATCCGCAGGGTTTGGGCGAGCAGCCGCAGCTCCACGCGAAATTGAGCCACGCGCGGCGGCACATGGAGATCGAGACCCGTGTCGCCCAGGTCCGAGAGCGCGCGCCTGAGAGGGCCCGACGTGGCCCGGATCAGGGGCTGGGCAAAGGCGGCCAGAAAGCCGACTGCCAGGAAAGTGAGCTGAAAGCTGGCCTCGAAGAGCTGCTCGGGGTCGAGCACCAGGAAGCCGAGCGCCACGGCGGCGAGCACGTTCATGGTCCGGCGCTCGCGGTAGAAGTATCCGCAGATCATCAGCAGGGTGAGCCCGGCGGCCGAGCGCACGCAGGGAGCACCCCAACCCGTCACCAGGGCATACAGCCAGGTGACCAGCACCGTCAGCAGGAGCGCCGTGCCTTCGGGGACGAAACAGAGGCGCAGGACGAGAAGCGTGAAGGCGGCGAGGATGGCCACGTGGGTTCCGGAGATCACGATGGCGTGGAAGGTTCCGGTGGAGCGGTATTGTTCGGTCCAGACGCGCTGCAACTGAAAAGACTGGCCGATGAGGATGGCTTGCATCATGCCGGCGCTGTAGTCATTGCCGCGGTAGAGCTCGGCCAGGCGGTTGAGCGCGGCGGCGCGGAGATCCATCACCGCCTTTTGAAACGCGTGGCCGCACCGGCCGGGCAGCACGCGCACGGTGGCGGCGGCGCCGGAAGCGGTCCAATAGATCTCCTGCCGGGCCAGGTAACCGGCGTAATCGAAGGCCCCAGGATTGCCGAAGTTGTGCGGCTTGCGGACGCGCGCATCGAGCTCGATGCGCTGGCCGTAGCGCAGGACGGGAAGCGCTTCGCCGGCGCGGGTGTAGAGCGTGACCTGGGCGCGGGCGTGCGGCTCCAGCTCCAGGATGAAGCGCTCGCGGCCGCCGGAGACGGCGGGAGGCTCGACCACGCAGCCGCCGAGGATGACCACCTCGCGGCCCTCAGCGTCGAGTTCGGGAGGGACGCCGGGCGCGTGCGCCAGGTCGGTCAGGACGCCGGCGCAGAACAGACCCAGGCAGCAGCAGGTTCCGGCGAGCACGCGGGCATCGCACCACAGCGCGAGGACTCCCAACACGAGGAAGGCCGCGATGGCCCACAGCAATTCGGATTGCGGGAATGGTACGTAACGGGAAACCAGGATCCCCGCGGCGACGGCAGCCAGGGGCCCCACGAGCGGGTTTTTCACCGCACCCCGATTGTAGCAACCGGCGCGTTCAGCCCTTCGGAGGGCGCTGCGGGAGCAGCCCGTTG
>JAIQFS010000019.1 GCA_020073145.1 Terriglobia bacterium | reverse complement strand
ACTCTCCGCCGAGAAACGCGTGCCTGGAATCGGCGGATGAATCGCGAACGCGTCAAAATCAATTGGGAGTTCGATCGCAAAGCGGCTCGCCGAAAGTTCGGGTACAAAAGGAAATCTTTCACACGGTCAAAGAACTAGGTAATCCGGCCCCACATCATAGAGCGTGCAGATGTGGGGATGGTTGAGCGCGGCGATGGCGCGCGCCTCCAGCTCGAAGCGCGCGATGTGCTCGCGGTTCAGAATCTTGATAGCGACCGTACGGCCCAGGCGCGTGTCCGCCGCTTTGTACACCGCTCCCATGCCGCCTGCGCCGAGCGGCGACAGGATTTCGTAGGGTCCGAGACGGGTTTTGGGGGCGAGGGGCATGGGTTTATACGAGGTTCATGCTGCGCAACAAGGCATCGTACCGCGGACCGGTTAGGAAGTGGGAAAAGAGCGGGGAACGCACCAGGAAGATCGACCAGAATTGATGCTCGCTTGCGGCTCTTTCCAGCAGGTCGAATCCCTGGTCCACATCACCCGAGACGGCGTTGGCCAGCCCCAAGATGACGGAGGCGACGTATTGCCGGCTCGACAGGGCCGTCAGAAGGTTCCGAATCCACGCCACCTGGTCGGGTTTCCCTTGCCGCGCGTAGACCGCGGCCTGTGTGGCCATCAGCCAGGCGCTTCCCGGATCGTTTTGTAAGCCCCGCTCCAAGATGGCTTCCGCGTCGTCGAGCGCGCCGCTGCCGGCCAGCGCCATTCCGGTGGTGAAGCACAACATGAACGACGGGGGGAACATCTCAATGGCCTTTCGGGAACATTCAATGGACTCCTGGCGTCTTCCGGCGAAGTTCAACGCGGTAGCTTCGACGCCCCGGTAGAGAGGCGAGAGCGGGTCCAATTCCGCGCTGCGCCGGGCCTCAGTCACGGTTTCGTCCATCCGGCCCAGAGGCATGAGGTACCAGACGGCGCGACGATAATGCGCCAAAGGCGACTCGGGATTCAATTCGAGAGCCCGGTCGAAATCCGCGCCGGCCGCATGCCAGTCATACTGGCACGTCCCGCGCACGAAACCGCGGGCGATGAATCCTTCCGCGGCATCCGGGGCCAGTGCGATGGCCCGCTCGGCGGCGGCCAGCGCTTTCGGAAGCACTTCGCCGATGGGGGCGGGCGCGTAGTTGGTCTGATAGAGATAGGTTTCGGCCAAGCCTGCGTGGGGAGCGGCGTAGTCGGGGTCCAGTTGGATTGCGCGCTCGTAGTATTGGGAGCATCGCGCGAGGCTGGTCGGTGTGTATTGTTGAAAGTTATACCGTCCCTCCAGGTAGGCTTGGTATGCCGCCGGATTGGAGGTGGACCGCCGGACCATGGGTTGATCCGGGCGCGCCAGTTTGACCTTCAGCACTTCGACAATCGCCTGGGAGATCTCGTCCTGGATGGCGAAAATGTCGATCATGTCGCGGTCAAAGCGATCCGACCACAAATTACTCCCGTCCGAGACGGCGATCAATTGCGCCGAGATGCGGACGCGGGTGCCGGCCTGCCGGACGCTGCCTTGGAGGATGTGGGCGACCCCCAGCGTTTCGCCGATGCGGCGGACATCCTCGTTCTTCCCTTTGAACGCGAACGCCGAGGTGCGCGCGACGACGCGGAGCCCGGGAACCTGGGTCAGGGCGTTGATGATGTCTTCGGCCAAGCCGTCGCTGAAGTAATCGCTGTCAGGGCCGCCGCTCAAGTTGGCGAACGGCAGCACCGCGATGGATTGGGCATGGACGGCGGCGCCGGCCGCCTGCACGGCCGCGAGCGCGGCCTTCATTTCTGAAATGGTCTGGAAGCGGTCCGCTGGCGCCTTGCGGAGGGCGCGCATCACAATCCGCTCCAGTTGCGGCGGCGCATCGAGCGGCGCTGGATCCTTGTGCAGGATCGCGCCCATGGTGGAGGCCGCGGTCGGGCCGCCGAAGGCCTTGCGCCCGCCGAGCAACTCGTAGAGCACCAGGCCGAAGGAGAAAATGTCGGAGCGCTCGTCGGTGGGATTGCCTTCCAAGCGCTCCGGCGACATGTACGCCACAGTGCCGAAGACCATGCCGCCCTGGCTGGCAGTGACGGAGTCGTCGTGCGGCTCGGCCACCAGCATTTTGGCCAGCCCGAAGTCCAGGAGCTTGACGCCGGCCTGGGTCACCAGAATGTTGGCGGGCTTGAGGTCGCGGTGGATGACGCCGGCGCGGTGCGCGGCCTCGAGCGCGTCGGCGATCTGGAGCGCTGTCCGCACCGCCTCGTCCACCGGCAGCGGTCCGCTGAGCGGCTTGCCCTCCACGTACTCCATCACGAGGTAGTCGGGCCCGATGTCGTGCAGGGTGCAAATGTGCGGGTGGTTGAGAGCGGCGATGGCGCGCGCTTCGCGCTCAAAGCGTTCCATGTGCTCGGGACGCAGCGTTTTGATGGCCACTGTGCGGCCGAGGCGTGTGTCGGTCGCCTTATACACTTCGCCCATCCCTCCGGCGCCGATCGGCCCGACGAGTTCGTACGGTCCAAGCCGCTGGCCGGGAATTAGGGAAGGCATGGTTCTCAGATTCTATCGCGAACGCGGGAAGGAGCGAGGAAGGGAGAAATGGTGGAAGCCGCTGCCTGGCGCAAGCGGGCGTCTTCCACCACGAGGTCGTTACTTAATGCTAGCTACGGTGAGAGTATCGCCTTTGGCTGTGCCCGAAATCGTGACTTTCTTGCCGGCCATCGGAACTACCTTCGCCTGGTCGGCGATCTTGTAAATCTTGCCTGCATCCGTCAGCAGAACGGCCGGTGACCCGCCCTTGATGCACTTGGTTGCGCAATCGACATCGCCCTTCATGCTGGCGACCGTCGAACATTTTTCATCGATGATGGTACCCGTAAACTCCGCGGCCATTGCGCTGGCAGAAAAGCCCACGGTCAGCGCAAACGCCAGAATTGCTTTGTTCATGGTTCCCCCTCCTCAGGGTAAGTATTCAAAAACTGTTTCCTATCAGTCTACTGCCGGGACGACGGAGCGAGGCTACGGCTGCGCGTTTCAAATGTACGCTCCCATACAAACAGGAGCCGGGCGGTGCGCCGGTGAATCGCGCGCATCCCGTGAGATCCTAGGGGCTTATGCCTACCGCGCCTCATGTAGAGATCCATTTTGAAGCGTCCGCTACCGTACGCGACGTGGTGATCGGAATGGCCGACGGGTTGACGGTGCCATTCGCCCTGGCCGCCGGCCTTTCCGGAACTGTAGCTTCGACGGCGATCGTGGTGGTGGCCGGGTTGGCGGAGATCGCGGCCGGCTCCATCGCGATGGGACTGGGTGGGTATCTGGCTGCGCGCACCGATCGCGATCACTACCTATCGGAGCGCGCGCGTGAAATGCGGGAGACTGTCGAGATTCCCGAAAAAGAGCACGAGGAAGTGGCCGAGGTGTTTCGCGGTTACGGCATGGCTGAGAAGGACATCGCGCCGGTGGTTGCGGCAGTTTGTTCCGATCAGAAACGCTGGGTGGATTTTATGATGCGCTTCGAACTTGGTTTTGAAGAGCCGGATCCCCAGCGCGCGCGCAACAGCGCGATCACCATCGCGCTGTCCTATATTATTGGGGGCCTGATTCCATTGACACCGTACATGCTGGTCAGCCGGTTGTACGCCGCGCTCGAGGTTTCGGTGGCGGTCACGCTGGTGGCATTATTCGTGTTCGGCTTCGTGAAGGGAAAGCTGACGGGCATCTCGCCCTTCCGCGGCGGTCTGCAAACCGTGGGCATCGGCGGGCTGGCCTCGGCGGCGGCGTACGGGCTGGCACGACTGATCAGTTAGAGTTGTACCTATGTCGTATTTTCTAGCCAAGACCGATCCGGAGACGTACTCGATCGACGACCTCGAGCGCGAGAAGAAGACCTCTTGGGACGGTGTGACGAACCCGCAGGCGGTCCGCGCCATTCGCGACATGCGGCCGGGCGACCGCGTGTTTGTCTATCACAGCGGGGGAGTATCGGGCATTGTGGGGCTGGCGTCGGTGGAGTCGGAGCCGCGCGACGATCCGAACAATCCCAAATCGGCGGTAGTCGATCTGGCCTTTCGCGGGCGACTGGATCCGCCCACTTCTCTCGCCGAAATCAAACAGTCCGGCAAGTTCGATGATTGGGCGCTGGTCCGCCAGGGCCGGCTCTCCACGATGCCGGCGCCGGAGAAGTTCGTGGCCTGGATGCGACGCCGGTATTCGCACGCAAAAATCTAGTATTTTACATACACTCGTAACCGAAAATCTGTTACGCTGTGGTCATCCGATAAGTCACGTACAGATCGCTCCCCGGGTCTGGGGGCATCTTGATCGTCCAACACTGCTTGTGTGTTTGTGCCCGCTTGCAGCGAAAGAGGAGAAAAAATCGTGCGCCACTCGAGACGTGAATTCCATCTGTATTCCAAGCCAGTCCTGATCGGCCTGGCGGTGCTCCTGGTTCTGATGGCCCTGGGGGGGCCGGCTTGGGGCCAAATTACCGGTTCGGGGCTGATTTCGGGAACCCTCACCGATCCCAATGGCGGGGTCGTACCCAGCGCGACCGTGACAGTCAGGAATCTGGACAACGGAACCGAACGGGTTTTCTCGACCAATGAGGTCGGCATTTATAGTGCGCCCTTCCTCCCGCCCGGGCGTTATGAAATCAGCGCGGCCAAGGCCGGATTCGCGAAGGTCGTGCGCTCCGGTCTGACCGTGCAAGTCGGTCAGAACCTGACGATCGACCTCGCCATGCCGCTCCAAGCGACCTCGGAGCAGGTCACGGTCACCAGCGACGCCGATGTCGTCGATACTTCCAAGACCGAGGTGTCGCAGATGGTGAGCCAGGCATCCAAGGAGAACCTTCCCTTAGCCGGCCGGAACTGGGCGCAATTCCAATTGCTGACCCCCAATGTCACCTCGGATGGCGGCAACGGTCTGGCGTCGTATCGCGGGATCTCCGGGCTCTACAACAGCAGCAACGTCGACGGCACCAACAACAATCAGGCCTTCTTTTCCGAGCAAAAGGGCCGCACCAACCTGCCCTATGTATATAGCCTCGATTCCATCCAAGAGTACCAGGTCGCATCCAGCAACTATTCGGCCGAGCTGGGGCAGGCGGCGGGCGGCGTGATCAATGCGGTGACCAAATCGGGCGGCAACGCCACTCACGGCGATCTGTTCTATTACCTGCGCTATCCGACGCTCAACGCGCTCGACCCGCTCCAGAAGTCCCGGGGCATCTATACCCAGCCCATCCATCAACAGCAGCAGTTTGGCGGTAGCGTGGGCGGGCCGATTGTCAAGGATAAGCTGTTCTATTTTGCGACGTACGATGGATCGCGCAAGGTCAACCCGATCGCCTTCACCAGCAGCGGCCCCTTGCCGGGGACCTGCAATGCGCTGATCGCGGCCGCGACGTGCGCGGCCGCCAATGCCTTCATTTCGACCAATCTGGGAGCTTTCCCGCGCTTCCAGAGTCAGGACATCGCTTTTGGAAAGCTCGATTACGCACTCACGCAGAAGAACCAGCTCAGCGCCAGCTTCAATTTCGACAACTTCCGTTCGCCGAATGCCTATAACGGCGCCACTACGTCAAACAACAACTCCAACTCGGCGAATGGCAAGGCCGTCTTCCACGAGCGGAACCTGGTGGCGAACTGGAGCTCCACGCTCAGCCCGACAACGATCAACAATCTGCGCTTCCAATGGTCGCGGGATCTGGAGACGTATACCGCCAACGCCGCCGCCCCCAGCGTCACCATTACGAACCTGTTCGCCTACGGCATGCCAAACGCACTGCCTCGGCCGGCCTTCCCGGACGAGCATCGCCTGCAGTTCAGCGATGTCTTGAGCAAAACACAGGGCAAGCACACGTTGAAGTTCGGCGGCGACCTGAACTTCGTCCACGAGTTGCTGGTCAACCTCTTCAATGGGGGAGGCAGCTACAGCTACTCGGGCGCGGGGGCATTCAGCAACTGGGTGGCGGATGCGACAGGGACCAATCTGGGCGATGGTTTGACGGGCCGGCACTTCACCTCCCTGGTTCAGGTGAATGATCCGGTCACCGGTGTAGGCCGGGACGATTTCTACAACAACGACTATGCGGTCTTTGCCGAAGACAGTTGGAAAGTGAAGCGAAGCCTGACTCTCAACTTCGGCCTTCGCTACGACCTCACCACGATTCCGCAGCCGCCCAAGCCGAACCTGGCGACTCCCCTGACCACTCTTTACACCTCTACCATCAACATTCCCAAGCACGAATTCGGCCCGCGGCTGGCGGCGGCCTGGCAAATCTCGAAGGGCAACGTGTTGCGCGTGGGCTACGGTTTGTTCTACGCCAAAACCTCCAACAGCATGTTCTATGCGACGCGCGTCGAGAACGGAGTGATCCAACAAACGTTCAATTGTTCGTCCTCGCCGACTGCGACTAACTATTGCCCGGCGCTCTCGTTTCCGAACCTGATCTTCACGCCTCCCGGCGGCGTGCCGCAGGCGCCATTCGCGGGCGCTCTGACACCGCAGGTGGTGCCCTTCGTGCCGCCCGCTCTGACCCAGACGGCACGCGGGCAGGTTCCCGACTTCGCCAACCCGCGGGCCCATGAAGGCGACGCCGTCTTCGAGCATCAACTGTCCAACGACATGGCTATTTCGGCCAGCTACATTGTGAGCCGGGGCATGCGCCTGCCGGCCTTTATCGACCAGAATGTCGCGCCGTCTACCACCACCCGCACCTACGACGTCACGACGCCCTCGGCCAGCACCCTCCGGTCCGTGACGGTTCCCTTTTACACCGCGCGCATTGACCCGACCGGTCCGGTGCTGACCGGCTTCAGCGACGTCAATTCCTGGTACAACAGCATGGTCATCACCTTCCGCAAGAAGTACTCCCACGGCCTGGAGTTCACGTTCAACTACACGCTGGCAAAAGCTTCGGATGGCGGCCAAATCCAGGGGCAGTTCGGCACGTTCAATGGCGGCGGCAGCAACTTCCCGGTCGATCCCAAGAACCGGAAACTGGAATACGCGCGTTCCGACCTGGATCAGCGCCAGCGCTTCACCAGCACCGTGGTGTGGTCTCCGGACTGGGGGAAGAACTTTTCCAATGCCGGCGCCAAGTATCTGGTGAACGGCTGGACGTTTTCCACGATTGTGTCGGTCTTCACCGGCCAGCCGGTCACTGGGTTAATGAATGGCGTGCCGGCCGGAGGCGTGCTCGGCGGGTTAACCGGCGGCACCAACAACAACTCGGGAACCGCGCAGTCGACCGCGCGCATTTACGACGAAACCCGGAACTCCTTTAACGGCCCCGGCCTGGCGAATGACGACTTCCGGATCAGCCGCACCTTCACCTTTAAGGACCGGCTGAAGTTTTCGATTCTCGGCGAAGCGTTCAACCTGTTCAACTTCACCAATATTTACACCGTGCAGAATATCGAGTACAACTACACGGCCGCCAATCCGGCAGGGACTACGGGCGGATGCGCCGGCCACACCAACAACTGCCTGGTGCAGAACCTCGGCGCCACCGGATTCTTGACGCCGACGGCGACCAACAACAATCTGTCCGGCGCGCGGCAGTTGCAGATCGCCGCCAGATTCTCGTTCTGATCCGAAGCGCGATGGGGTCTCGGGGAATCGGACCCCTGCTGGAAAATCAAGCGGCCGGGTGGTTCGATTCGAGGAACCCCGGCGGCGCTGTGTGAGCCTTGAGGAATGGCAGTTCGCAAAAGCCGCGCGCGGTCCTATCCGGTATTCCGTCTGGAATCCTGGGACCGCTTCTTAGAACTTGTCACCAATCCGCCCTACTCTCATTGGGCGTTTCGCGGAGAGCGTGACGAACGCTGGCCGTTATACAGCTCGCTTTCCCGCTACCTGCGCGCGTTCGGTGTCGACCCGCGAGCCTGGCCGGAGCAGGAGAGCCGCATTCTGCGCGTGTTCAAGCGCAAGGCTCACCAGTTCTTGGACAAGCCTCCCGATCCGGATGACGATTTCCAGTGGCTGGCTTTGATGCAGCACCACGGCGCGCCGACGCGTCTAATTGACTTCACCTGGTCGCCGTACGTAGCGGCTTTCTTTGCGCTCGAACGAACCGTGGCCGATGGGGTGGTCTGGGCCATGAACAAAGGGCGGGTCGACCGCACGCGGCCTTCGGAGCCGGTCCGCATGGACCCGCGCGCCGGCGGGAATTTTCGCCGCTACTTCCTGAAGGGCAAGCATCGGTTCATCTGGATGGGCGAGCCTCATACCATGAACAGCCGCCTGATCGCCCAGTCGGGCACCTTTGCCGTGCCAGGGGTTCTGGATCTACCGGTTGAAGAGATTCTGAGCGACCGCGACCAGAACAATATCCTGGCGAAAATCGTGCTGACCAACGCGGTGCGCGAGGTCGCCATGCGCGAACTCTACCGCATGAACATCACGTACGCGACGCTGTTTCCGGATCTGGATGGGCTGGCCCGGTCGCTGGCTTACGAGCTGGAATTTCACTGGGCCTACGACCCGCACACCATGCGTCCGTATCGGACTTAAGGTGAGGCGGGCGATTCGCCCGCCGCGGCTTTCGTTGCGGGCCTGATTCTTACGGCAGCGGATCAGCGTTCTGGACGCTGAGGCGTCTCCGCTGTTGCTGCCGGCGGAGATCCTCGAGCTGTTGCTGCAGCGAGATCGCCCGGGCGGTCTGGGCGCTCAGGTCGGCCTTCAACTTGGCCGCCTGCGCGGCGAGTTCGTCGCGGTTCTGGCGGAGTTCGGCCTGCTGTTTGCTGATATCTGCCTGTTGCTTGCCTGCCCCGGACTGCTGCTGGAGCAACGTGGCGTTCTGCTTGCGCAGGCCGTCGTTCTGCAGGGTGAGATCGGCCATCTGCTTGGCGAGATCCTGGTTCTGCTTGCGCAACGCGGCGTCTTCGGGAGCCGGTATGACTGGCGCCGCGACCTGCCGGTCCGTGCGAGCGGCCTGGGCAGGAGCGGGGGCGACGGCCTGAGGAATCCGGTGCGAACGCGCCTGATCGGCGAGCACGCCCAGCCCTAAGCCGACGATCACTCCGGCGGCGATTCCCATCCACCGGCGCGGATTCTTGGGCCTGTCTTCGGCATCGCCGGTGCCGCGGAATGAGTCCGCGGCTGGTTTGGCCGCCTCGGCCTCTTCCTCCCACGATTGGACGTGCCGTGATGGGGCCTCCGCCTCTTCAAACGCAGGGGCCTTGTAGACAAAATCATGCGATGGCGAATCCGTGGGTTCCGAAGGCTCGGTGTGGGTTTCCATTTCCACGTGAGTCTCCGCGACCGGCACTGGCATCAGGGGCTCTTCGTAGCGGGTCTGGGCTCGGTATTCCTCCGGGCCCTTGACGTCCGCTTCCGGCATGCGCGCCGGAGGGAGCGTGGTTTCCGCCGCGGGCGGCTCGGCCACCGGCGCCGGCCCCGCGGAAGGTAACGTAATCACCACCGCGTCCGGTTCGGTCTCCCGGATCGGTCCGGGCACGGCCTCGGGAACGCCCGCGGGAAGCTGCCGGACGGGCGTGGCTTCCAGCACGAATTCCCGGTAGCTGCTGCTGGCGTGAATCGAGTCATCGGCTTCCCGGAAGAAGAAGCCCGCCTTCGTCGGATGAAGCGTCGACGGCTGCAGCACCAGCGCCACCTGCCAGGGCGCCGGAAAATAGCGGTTGTGGATATCCAGATCCGCCTCGCAGAGCGCGATTTCGCTGCGCGTGTGGGAATGATACCAGCCCACCGGCTGCAGATTTCCGGGCCGGGTCTTGACTTCCGCCAGGAGCTCCGTCAGCCGCGCCTGGTCCTTGGCCGACAGCGTGAAGGCCGGGCCGAAGGCGTGCTCGCATTCGAGCGGCGCGTAGTCCACAATCTGGAGCAGATGATTGTCGTACCGCCCCAGCAGGACTCCGCCGATTTCAGCGCCGCCGCGCGGCAGAGAAAAGAAGGCATCCACCACGGCCAGCCGAATGTCATCGAGCGCCTTGCGGGAGTATTCGATTTCGAACGGGCACTGGGAGGTGCTCCAGGTCACCAGCGCGCCAGAGTCTGTATATGTTTCAGTCATGCGGGCTTCCCTCTGATTGTTAGACAACCGGCATTTGCAGACTACCTTTGATTTGGAGAGTAACCGGAGACTATCGGTTGTTATCCTCGGTCTGGGGAGGATGGCCCGGTTCCGGCCCGAGCATCGGGGTGCCTGGATGGGTGATATGCCCCAATCGGGAGCTCGCCCCATCCCTTGCCCGTGCCTCCTGCGCGAATTTCCCCATATTTTTCAATGGCGGGGCCGGTGGTCCCCGAAATGCAATCCGATGTCCTATAGAGGAGATGGCGATGAACTTCGATCAGGCCCCCATGCTGGTGATCTGGGAAGTGACGCAGGCCTGCGACCTGACGTGCGTGCACTGCCGGGCGTCGGCGCAGCCGGAGCGGAACCCGCGCGAACTGACCACCGAGCAGGGATTCCGGCTGCTCGACGACATCCGGTCGTTTGGCGAACCGCTGATGGTGTTCACCGGCGGCGATCCCCTCAAGCGCCCGGACCTTTATGAGCTCATCCGCTACAGCGTGAGCATCGGGCTGCGCACTAATGTGACGCCGAGCGCCACGCCGCTGCTCACGGCCCAAGCCATCGACAGGTTTCGGGAAGCCGGCGTCTCACGGATGGCGATCAGCATCGATGGCCCCGACGCCGCCACTCACGATGACTTCCGCGGCGTCCCCGGCACCTTCGAACGCGCCATGTTTGCGCTGCGCCACGCGCGCGACATCGGGCTCGATACCCAGTTTCAGACTACGGTCACGCGCCGCAACATGGAGCGACTGCCGGAAGTCGCGGAGCTCGTCAAGGACGTGCGCAGCAAGATGTGGAGTCTGTTTTTCCTGATCGTGACGGGGCGCGCGCTCGAAGGGGACGATCTCCGCGCTCCCGAGTACGAGCAGGTCTTCTCCTTTATGTACGAGCTGTCCAAGACCGCTCCGTTTGGCATCAAGACCACCGAAGCCATGCACTACCGGCGCTATGTGGCGCAGCGCATCAAGGCCGAGCATGGCGTCACCGAAAACGAAAACGCGAAGGGCGTGGCCTGGCGCACCGCCGGCGTCAGCGATGGAAAGGGCTTCGTGTTTGTCTCGCATACCGGGGAAGTCTTTCCCAGCGGCTTCTTGCCGGTGAGCGGCGGCAACGTTCTTCAGGACTCGCTCACGGACGTGTACCGGAATTCTGTGCTGTTTCGTACATTGCGCGATGCCACGCAGCGCGGCGGCAAATGCGGCCTCTGCGAATATCAGAAGATTTGCGGGGGCTCCCGCTCGCGCGCCTACGCCTTCACCGGCGATTATCTGGCGGAGGACCCGCGCTGCGTCTACCAACCGCATCTCACCGAGGCGGTAGCGGGATAAAGACCGGATGCTTCACCCAAACGCGATTCACCTCAATTGGGACGCCGGTGTGTCCGTTTGACGCGATATCCTGCGCGTGACCCGCGGCTGGTCCGGCATTCCTCGGTTGCCCGGAAGTCCGGACCGGCGCTGAAATCTTCTTGCGGATGTAGAGAATCCGGAGATTTCCACAAATCCGACCGCACTTCTCCACAGACGAAATCGGCGCAGGTCGCAACTGGTCTTTCGCATGCAAAGATTTCACCGTGTGTTTGAAGCAAAAAATGAGACTATTTGGTGCGAAAGTATTGACTCCGAATGCAATCTCATGGTTCAATCAGCCGAGTATTGGTAGGACCATGCGGAGTGACGCCGCCAGACGGCGCTGCTATCCAAGGTAAAGAGAGGATTATTCTTGACTTGGTGGAAGCGATCGGGTATCAATAGGTGTACCGCGTCTGGTTTTCGTCTGCAATTTTGTGTTTGTACCCCGGTGCGCACAGAAGAAGACTAAAAACAGAAACACCATGTGCCACAGGTAGGACTTCAGCAAATGCCGGCGGGCTGGCTTTGCAGCTGCTGGTCAGTGGCTCTCCGCCCGACACGGAGAAGATTCCAAGGTAGACTGAACGGTTTTGAAACTTTGAGGCTCAGGTTCGAAGAAGACTTCGGCCGATTCAATTTCGCAATTCACAAGGAGAAGGAAATGGCAGCTTTTCGTAGATGTGTAATTGCGTTGGCGGTGCTCGCGGTATTTGCCGGGCTGGCCAGCGCGCAGTCTTCGGTTCCGATCAACTGCACGATCAATTCCCAGTCCAACACCATCCAGCAAGAAAGCAAGAACGCTTTGGTGGGTGACATGACGATCGTCTGCACTGGCGGAACGTTATTGGCGGACGATAGCCCGGTTCCGCGCATGACCTTCGTGGTGGCTCTCTCTACGCCGCTCGTGACCAGCCGCACCCAGACGACCGTGGGTTCGGGTTCAACCGCCCAGCTCATTTCGGATGCCCTGCTGACGATCGACGAGCCGGGCACCGGCGGTGGACTGGTTCCGAATTTCGGCCCGAATCAATCGCCGGCCTTCTGCGCTACCAATCAGGGCCCGCTCGGTTGCGCCCCAGCGACAGCCAATGGCGCCGGTGCAATCTATAAAGAGAACATCACCGGCATCCCGGTCCCGTCCAGCACGACGTTTCCGGCAACCGCGGCAGCGGCCAATGTGTTTCAGGGCGTTGTCAGCGCCAACACCGTAACGTTTTATGGTGTCCCGGTTCTCGCTCCGGTATCGACCGGTGTGGCGCGCGTGTTCCGTATCACTAACATTCGGACTGACGCGACGACCGCGAACGCGGGTGCCACCGTCACCGCATCCTTGTCCTTCAGTTGCACGACCACCTTCAACTGCGCCACCGCGTCGTCGGTGATTTCGCCGACCTCCGGATCGGCGACAGTGGCTACAGTGCAGGCCGGCTTGAGCGCCACGGCTACCAAGTCGACGCCTTCGTCCCAGACTGTGTGCATTTCGCCGTCCGCGACTGCCCCGATCCTGATCGGAAGTATCTCGTTTGGCGAGGGCTTCCCGTCGGCGTTCCGGCCTCGTCAGGTCGGCAATGCAAGCCCGGGCACCTCGGTCAGTAATACAACCACCTTACAGAGCCTCCCGGGTGGCAACTATACTTATTCCGAATCCGGGCTGGTGCTCACCGCCACGCAAGCGGATGCGGGCCTTACCCAGACTGGCTTAGCCGACTTCGGCACACGCTTGAAGGCGACCTTTGCCAATGTTCCAGCGAATGTGCGGCTGTTTGTGTCGACCGGTAATATCGCACTTAACGCGCTTGTGGTGCCGGGCGGCGTTGGGAACAACCAATCGATCACCTTTGCGGAGTTGTTACAAAATACAACTGCCGTGACGGAGTTCGCCTCGGATGGCGCATCTGGCCCCACCGTGGCGACTGGATCGGTCACCGCCACGGATGGCGTCACTGCGAAAGAAGTCACTCTGACTTCCGGCGCGGGTGAAGCCGTTTGGGAAGTCACCAATACCAAGGGCAGTGCGTCGGAGACGCTCACGTTCAACATTTACGTGTCCTACGCCGCCAATGTCCCGCTGACTACCGGCACGGGTGGCTCGGTGGCCTCGCCCACGGCGGTGCTTAGCTTTGCGCCCACCGGTACGGCGCCAACGGGGAGCAATATCCTCCCGCAGTACGCCGTCGTGAACACGACACCCAACAAGGTCTTCGACCTGACTAGTTGCCGGACGATCCTGCTGTTCCCCTTCTTGACCAATACAGCTGGATTCGATACCGGCATCGCGATCGCGAACACGTCGACCGATCCATTCACGACGAGCAAGCAAACGGGCCCCTGCAACTTGTACTTCTACGGCACGGGAGCCCCGGTTACCGAACCCGTGGCGACATCGTCCGTCGCGACGGGCACCTCGAATGCATTCTTGGTGTCGAGTGTGGCGCCGGGCTTCTCCGGCTACATGATCGCGGTCTGCAACTTCCAGTTCGCGCATGGGTTCGTCTTCCTCACGCAAGCGAACTTTAACGGCACCATGGGCTATCTGCCGCTGGTCGTTCCGGATCCCGGAACGGGCGCGCGTGTTGCGACAGAGGTGCTCGAGAACTAACCGATCCAGTCAGTACCTTGACGATAGAGGGGGGCTTCGGCCCCCCTCTTTTTTTGTGTCTTGCGTTTGTGTCGCCTGGAGCGGGCGCGCATGCTATACTAAACAGGTCACTCCGCGTCTTCTTTGGTGTTCCCCTTCACCGTCGTCGAGGAGGTAACCATGTCACGATCAGGAATCGGCGTACTCGGGGCGACAGTTGCGCTGGCTCTGGCGTGGACGCCGCTCGCTTCAGCCCAAAGTCCGGCCAACCTGGCCATCGTATCGGGAAGCGGCCAGCTGATGTGCCCAACCTGTGCGTCGTCCAGTTTCATCGTTTTTGAGCCGCTGGTGGTGCGCGTCACCGACGCCGCGGGAAACCCGGTGCCGAATACGCAGGTGAACTGGACTGTGAACGCCCGCACAGCGACTAGCGTGGTTCTCACCGCTGTCCAGAGCACCACGGATCCTGGCGGAAAGACGTCCAATACGGCCCTTTTGGCCGCTGTCGGCAGTCGCCTCGCTCATCAAGTCGTGGCATCCTTGCCGGGCACGAACGTTTCGGTTACCTTCTACCTCACGCAGGGTGCTCCGCAGTCCGCTCAGCAGTACGCATTTGCCTTCGTTAGCGGGCTTTATGCGACTTTGATCGGGAGTGTCGGTACCACAGCGAGCGGAAACCTGCAGGTGCAGGTTCAGGATTTTCTTTCGCAGCCGGTTCCCAATGTCTCGGTCCGGCTCATTCCGGCTCCCGGCTACACTCCCGGAGCCTCTATTTCCTGCGCCACGGGCAACGGAGCGGACCCGGGATCGATTCTCACGGATGCCAACGGCTCGGCCACCTGTACACCGGTGTTTGGCCCCTTTCCGAGCGCTTCGGGCACGACCGGCAGCTATCACGTTTTGGTCGGCGGTGTCGCGGCCGCGCAGTTGAACGGTTCCGGACCGATTGGCTACCAGGAGTTTGGCACGGTCTTCATCCAAGTGACGCCGGGAACGCCGGGAGCGGTGAGCCTGGTGAGTGGCGATCAGCAAAGCGGCGCATTCGGGAAGAGTCTGGCGGCTCCTCTGGTCGCCCAGATTCAAAGTAGCGCCGGCGTCGCCTTGGCTGGCCAAGCGGTGACCTGGAGTGTTACCCCAACCGGGGCCGCGACACTTTCGCAGACCTCCACTATCTCCGATGTGAACGGCCAGGTCGCGACGGCCGTCACGCTCGCCCCGTCCGCAACCGGCGTGGTCAAAATCCAGGTCACAACTGCCAATAACGTTTCCTCAGCGTTCACCGTGAATGTGATCTCTCCACTGACGGGTCTGAGCAAGGCGTCCGGCGACGGGCAATCGGCTCCGCTCAACACTGCGTTCGCTCAGCCGCTGGTAGTTCAAGTCAGCGCCGCGGCGGGGCAGCCGGTTTCCAATATCCCCGTGTCATTCTCGATCAGTGGGCCCGGCACGCTGAACAACACCAATGTGTCTACGGATTCCAGCGGCCGCGCGGCAGTCGCGGTGACGTCCGGCAGCAAGACCGGCACGATCACGGTTACGGCCACGGCGGGCGCGTATTCGGTGGTCTTTACGCTGACCGCGGCGGTATCGGGCCCAGTCCTTACCTCGGCTAATTTCTTGAACGGCGCCGGTTTCTACGCCACCGATGCGAGTCATTCAGCGCTGGCTCCCTGCGGCATCGGTACCATCATCGCTCCGGGGATTGCGCCGAACGTGCAGGGCATCGTCACGGGTCCGACGTTCGGGCCACTGCCCTATCAGTTGGGTCAGGTAACGGTTTCGTTCAACAACAGCCAGTCGCCGCTGTACAACGTAGCGAACGTGAATGGCCAGCAGCAGGTGGCGTTTCAAGTGCCGTGCGACGTGGTGCCAGCGCAAAGTGTTCCCGCTACCGTCACGGTCGCCGGTCTCTCTACCATCGTCAATGTTGTTGTGCGCTCGGCCGGCCCCGGCATCTTTCAGTACAACATGTCCGATGGAGCCCTGCGCGCCGTGCTGGTGCGGCCCGACGGTTCGTTTGTCAGCTTGGAGAATCCGGCTCAACATGGCGAGCAGATTCGGATCTTCGCCACCGGCATCGGCCAGGTGTTGCCCTCGCTGCCGACCAACGGCATTCCCGTGCCCCTCATTAACTCCAACGCCACGGGCAAAGTGAGTGTCAGCCTCAACGATTTGCCGATGACGGTCCTCTCCGCGCGGCGCGCCCCCGACCTGATCGGCGTGGATGAGGTGGTCTTCCAGATTCCCTTCGGGGCGCCGACGGGCAACGACATTCCACTGCAGTTGGTCGTCACCGCGGTGGATAATCCCCAGAATCCGCAATACAGCAACATCAGCAAGATCCCCATCCAATAAAGAGGAGAGCGGCGCTACCCGGCGTGGCCTCCTTTATTCGCCTATTCTTCGCCACAGAATCTATATATGGTATGTTGCAGGATCAGTGTAGATCTGGTGGGGCTCAGATAACTCTTCGCGTATCAAATACTTCCTGAAAAATTCCTCTTGCCAAACCAAAATGGCCGTGCCACTATTGGTTGTGGCCAAATTCTGGTCATAATGTGGTTAGAAAGTGGAAAACTGGACCCAATTAGAGATGGTGGAGCCGCCGCGGGGGATGTACCCGGCGCGGCTCGACGACAAAGGTCGCGTAAAGCTGCCGGCGCCGTTCCAGCAATTCTTTGCCGCCCTGCGGGAAAAGAAACTATTTGTTACAAGTTTGGACCGCCGCATAGCCCAAATATACCCGATCGCGGCATGGCGGGAGAACGAAAGATTCTTCGATGGATATCGCGAGGATCCCCGAATCGCCCGCAACGTGGCATTTAATGCCGCCGATCTGGGGGCGGAGTCAGAGATGGACGCCCAAGGCCGCATATTATTCTCGCCGGAGTTGCGCCGCGAGCTGGGAATCGAGAACCAGCCAGTGAAGGTCTTCGCATATCGCGGCCGGATCGAAGTCCTTAGCGAGAAGCTGTACGAAGAGCGCAAGCGCGAGGCGGCGCAGACGGCTGCCGACGATGTGTCCAAGCTCGAGGCGGCTGGATTGAATTAAGGTGCTCGAACTGATGCCCTATGCACTTCTCTGTGATGGCCGGCGAGGTGATGGAATGTCTCGCGGTTCGTCCGGATGGAGTCTACGTGGACGCCACGACCGGGCTGGGCGGTCACACGGCGCGCATCGCCGAGCGGCTGGAGTCGGGCCTGGTGATCGCCAACGATCGCGACGCGGAATCGCTCGAAATGGCGCGCCGGAACACGGCCGAGTGGGCGCCGCGGATTCGATTTCATCATGGCTGCTTCAGCTCGCTAGCCGAAGCGGTTCGGGAAGCGGGCTTCGAGAAGGTGGATGGATTGCTGGCCGACCTGGGTGTCAGCCGCTACCAGCTCACCGCTCCGGAGCGAGGGTTTTCGTTTATGGCAGATGGGCCGCTGGACATGCGGATGGATCAATCCGCGGGGACAACGGCGGCCGATCTGGTCAATCAAGCTGCCGAGAAGGCACTCGCCGATCTGATCTTTCAGTTGGGCGAAGAAAGGAGGGCGCGGAAGATAGCCAGAGCCCTCGTCCGGGCACGGCCTATACGGAGCACACTGCATCTGGCCGATGTGGTGGAGCGGGCCGTGCCGCGGACGGGTCGTTTGCACCCGGCCACGCGGACGTTTATGGCGCTACGCATGGCGGTCAACGAAGAGCCCGAGGAGCTGGAGCAGTTGTTGGCGATCGGTCCGGAATTGCTGGCGCGGGGCGGACGCATGGTGGTGATCAGTTTTATGTCGCTCGACGACCGCAAGGTCAAGGAAAAGTTCAGAGAGCTCGGGAGGGCGGCGCGCGCTGTGGTTCTGACCAAGCACCCGCTGCAGCCGACCGAGGAAGAAACCGCTCGGAATCCAGCTTCGCGCAGCGCGAAGCTGCGCGCTCTGGAGTGGATTTAGCAAAGTCGTAAGGGAGAAAGCATGGCGACCCTGCCGGCATTTTTACGAAGAATGGAGGCGCCGGCGCGAGCTGAATCCGCGCCTCGCCCGGCCGCGGTGCGGGCCGAACGGGACGCTTTCCAGCTGCGGCCGCTTCCGCAGGAAGACGTGTTCTTTTATTGCAAGAGGATCGACAACTCGCGTCTGGTGCGCGAGGCCGATCCGCGCGCTCGTGGCGCGTGCTGGTCCGCGATCGGAGCTGCCTGTCTCGCTTTGGTTCTGTTGGCGGGCGTGCTGGCGCCGAGTGTCGCCGGAACGCTGGCCGGTTACAAGCTGGAGTCTCTGCGCGCCGCCGAGCGGCGCTTGCTCACCGAGCGCCGCGTGCTGCAATTGGAAGAAGCGGAATTGCTTCGGCCCGACCGCCTGGAAAAGCTGGCCCAAGGGCAGAACCTGGTGACGCCGGCGTCGGGGCAGGTGGTGCATCTGGAGCCTAGGGGCGACGCCTCCGTGGCCATGATGAAGTAAACAAGATCTACAGGAAGGGTTAGGCAGGTTCAGAAAAAGTCAAAGGCAAAGGTCAAAAGTCAAAGGTCAAAAGTAATCAGGCGCGCTTCGCCTGCAGCGAAGCACCTTCGGAGAGCCCCGAAGGCGCCAGGAAGCGGGCGCGGAGCGCACCGAGTCACTTTTGACTTTTGCCCTTTGACTTTTAACTTTTGACTTTTTTCTTTTTTTATGGCGGAGCGCAGACTCACAATACTGGCCGCGGTCATCCTCCTTTGGGGAGGCGCCATCTTTGGAAAGCTGATCTCGCTGCAGGTGGTGCACCACCAGGCCTATTCCCGGCTGGCGCGCTCCCGTCAGGAGATGCTGGTCGAGATTCCGGCGCCGCGCGGCTCCATCTTTGACCGGAACGGCGAGCCGCTAGCCATGAGTGTTCCCGCCGAATCCGTGCATGTCAATCCGCTCAAGGTGCCGGATCTTGGGCTGGCTTCGGAGATTCTCGGCCTGGTGCTGCATCTGGACCGCGCGGAGCTTTACGGCAAGATGAGAGCCGCCTACGAAAATCATCGCGGGTTTCTGTGGGTGAAGCGCCTGATCAGCACCGAAGAAGCCCAAAGTCTGCGCAATCTGGGGCTGGACTGGATCGAATTCGAAAGCGAAAGCCAGCGCCACTATCCGAAAGGAAGGCTGGCGGCGCATGTGTTGGGGTCCGTGGACTTTGCCGAAAAAGGGAATGCCGGGATCGAGAAGGCGCTGGACAAGGACCTGCGGGGCCAGCCGGGCCAGGTGCGCCTGCTCACCGATGTGAAGCGGCGGGGCATCGATTCGCAGCTCGATACCGAGGCTCACGTGGGGACGCCGATCACCCTGACGATTGACGAACGGCTGCAATTTGACGCCGAGAGCGTGCTCGCCGCCCAGGTCGACAAGCTTCATGCCCGCAGCGGCAGCGTGGTGGTCATGAATCCCAGCAACGGCGAGATTCTGGCGATGGCGAGTTATCCGGCGTACGATCCCAACCAGCCGCCGGCTGCCCAGCAGAGCACTGAGAATCGGCAGAATCACGCGATTTCGGTTCCCTTCGAGCCGGGCTCAGTGTTTAAAGTGATGACGCTGAGCGCCGCGCTCGAGACCACCGACCTGCGGCCGGACAGTCTGATCAACTGTCACGGCGGCGTCCTCAAACTGCCGGGGCGCGTGATTCATGACTCACACGCCGGCTTGGGGATCATTCCCATGGCCACCGTGCTCGCCAAATCGAGCAATATCGGCGCCATCGAAGTCGGCATGCGGGTGGGACAGGCCAATCTCTACGACTACGTCCGGAAATTCGGCTTTGGTCAGAAGACGGGAATCGAGCTGCCCGCCGAATCGGGCGGACGGCTGCGCAAACTGGGGCGCTGGGGCAAGACGTCGTGGGCTTCGGTTTCGATCGGTCAAGAGGTCAGCGTCACCACCGTGCAGTTAGCCAGGGCAGCGGCGGTCATCGCCAACGGCGGGCTCCTGGTCAAACCGCACCTCATCCTCAAGAAGGGTAACCAGATTCTCAAGCCCGAGCCCCCGGTTCGCATCATCAGGCCGGAAACCGCCATCACGATGCGGCAGATGATGGAAGGGGTCGTGATGCCGGGCGGAACCGGTTATCCGAATGCCCGCCTGCAGGGCTACTCGGTGGGCGGCAAGACCGGTTCGGCGCAGATTTTCGATATGATGACCCGGCGCTATTCGCACAATACCTACAACGGGTCGTTCCTCGGCTTTGCTCCCCTGACAAATCCGGCTATCGTGGTAGTAGTCACGTTGAACGGTACGCACGGCACCGCCGGCTTCGGCGGCGCGGCCGCCGCTCCGGTGTTTCACGCGGTGGCCACCGAAGCGCTTCGCATGTTCGATGTTCCGAGGGACCTGCCCGACCCGCCGGCGGCCCCAACGCTGATCGCGCGCAACGAAGAGACCGAAGATCTGAGCGCCGGGGACGTCGACACCGACGAACCGAACGTCCTGGAGGACGTGGACGATGAGGAAAACAATAAAGCGGTGGTCGCGGTTGGAGACGGGCCACGGGTTCCGAATTTTCAAGGCAAGACGATGCGCGCCGTTCTGGCTGAGGCGGCGGCCGCGGGTTTGAACGTGTTGCCGGACGGCAGCGGCATTGCTCGCGTGCAGAATCCGCTGCCGGGCGCGCCCTTGCATCCGGGGGAGCGGATTCGGGTCCAGTTTTTGCGATGAGACTAGGAGCGATACTTGCGGGCGTGCGGCTGCATCAGCCACTCTCCCCGAGTATTGCCGCGATGGAGATTGACGGACTGGATTTCGATTCCCGGCGTGTGACCCCGAATTCCCTGTTCTTCGCATTTCCGGGAAGCCGCACCGACGGCCGCCGCTTCGCCCAGGATGCGCGGCAGCGCGGCGCCGCCGCGGTCGCGAGCGAAACGGAAGCGCCGGATGGATTTGACGGCGTTTGGATCCAGGTGGAACACGGGCGGCAAGCCCTGGCGGTGGCGGCCGCGAACTTCTACAACCACCCCGACCAGCGGTTGGGGTTGACCGGGATCACGGGGACCAACGGCAAAACCACGACATCCTATCTCCTCGATTCCGTGCTGCGTGCCGCCGGCCATACCACCGCACTCATCGGGACCATCGAATATCACCTCGCCGGACGCGTTCTGCCTGCGGTCAACACTACGCCGGAATCGGTCGATCTGGTCCGGCTTTTTGCTGAATTGGAGGAGCAGGGTGGCACCCATGCGACCATGGAAGTCTCCTCGCACGCGCTGGCGCTGGGCCGGGTCTACGGCCTGCATTTTCACACCGCGGTTTTTACCAACCTGACGCGCGATCATCTGGACTTCCACCACACCATGGACGCGTACTTCGCCGCCAAGCGGATGCTGTTCGAGGGCGCCGGCGCGCCGCCGCCGCGCGTGGCCGTGCTCAACCGGGATGACGAAGCCATCCAGGCCATGACCCTCGGCTCCGAAACGGAGGTGTATTGGTACGGCCTGGGTCCGGACGCCGGTCTGCGGACGGGCAAAGTCTCCTCCGGTTTTGGCGGGCTGCAGTTCGAGGTGCAGTTCGGAAAACTGCGGTTTCCGGTAGAGTCGCGGCTGCTCGGAAAGATCAACATCTACAATATTCTGGCGGCGTGCGGGGCGGGGCTCTCCTATGGCATCGCTCCCGAAACCATCGCTCGCGGCATCGCCGATCTCCGGGCCGTGCCGGGACGGTTCGAGCGCATTGACGAAGGCCAGCCATTTGTCGTGGCGGTCGATTATGCGCACACCGACGATGCGCTGCGCAACACGATCGCCGTGGCCCGCGGGCTGAACCCGAAAAGGGTCATCACTCTGTTCGGCTGCGGCGGCGATCGCGACCGCGCCAAACGGCCGCTGATGGGGCAAGCCGCCGCCGAAGCCAGCGATTTCGTCGTCCTGACCAGCGACAATCCCCGCTCGGAAGATCCGCTGGCCATCATGAATGACGCCCTGGTCGGAATCCGACGTGTCGATGTGCGACACCTAGTCGAGCCCGACCGTGCGACGGCGATCGCCCGCGCGATCCAGGAGGCCCGGGAGGGCGATGTCGTGATTCTGGCCGGCAAGGGCCACGAGACTTACCAAGTGCTAAAAGACCAGACCCTTCCTTTCGATGACCGTGCCGTGGCCCGAGACGTGCTGCGAAGTTACGGGTATCGCAAGACCGCCAAGCCATGACCTTCAAACTAGAAGAAGCGGCGCGCACGATGGGCGCGACCGGCGCGGCGCGTCCGGTGGAGGTGGCGGGATGGAGTGTGGACACACGGACACAGAATCCGGGCGATGTGTTCTTTGCCTTGCGCGGGCCGAATCATGATGGCCATCAGTTCGTGGCGGTGGCACTCGAGAAAGGCGCCGCGGCGGCGGTGGTGGACCGGTCGGTGGGGGCCGCCGGGGAACTGGTGGTGAGCGATACTCTGGTGGCGCTGCAGAAGCTGGCCGGCTGGGCGCGGGGGCACTGGGGCGGCCGGGTGGTCGGAGTGACCGGCAGCGCCGGTAAAACCACTACCAAGGACGCCATCGCGCACCTGCTGGGCGTCGAACTGGCGGTTGGGAAGACCATCGGGAATCTGAACAATCATGTGGGCGTGCCGCTCTCCATCCTGCGGCTTCCGGATGAATGCCGGGTCGCCGTTCTGGAAATGGGGATGAACCACGCTGGGGAGATTCGCGACCTGGCCGTGATCGCCCGGCCGGAGATCGGCGTGGTGACCAACGTGGGATACGCGCACGCGGAGAGCTTCGATTCGATCGACGGCGTGGCCGCCGCCAAGCGCGAACTGATCGAAGGCCTGCCGCGGGACGGCATGGCCGTGCTCAACGGGGACGATCCCCGCGTGCTGCGGTTCCGCGACGCGCATCCCGGCCCGACGACGACCTTCGGGTTCTCCGAGTGTGCTGAAGTGCGTGCCGAACGCGTCGAATACCGCGAGGCCGGCACGCGCTTTCGCGCCTGTGGCGTCGATTTCGAGACCGGACTGGCCGGGAAGCACGGCGTCCTGAACCTGCTGGCCGCCCTGGCCGTGACCCGCGTCTTCGGGATGGCGCCGGCGAAGCTGGCCGAGGCGGTTCGCTCCTTCTCCGCCGGGAAGATGCGCGGCGAACGCACGGAGTGGAACGGGATGGCGATCTGGAACGACTGCTACAACTCCAATCCCGAGGCCGCCCGCGCCATGCTCGACGTGCTGCGCGAGACTCCCGCGGAGCGGCGCATCGCCGTGCTCGGGGAGATGCTGGAATTGGGACGCGTCTCTCCGGAACTGCACCGGGAGCTGGGCCGGTACGCAGCGGAGCAGGGAATTGATTTCTTGATCGGAGTGCGGGGTGACGCCCGCGCTATGATCGACGCGGCCGTCGGCGCCGGAATATCGGCGAGCGCCGCAATTTTTTTTGAGGATGCCGGCGAGGCCGGCGCGTTCGTCCGGAGAATCGCCCGCCCGGGCGACGCGCTGCTGTTCAAGGGCTCGCGCGGCGTGCGCGTGGAACGCGCACTGGAAAGGCTGTTAGCGTAAAGGTTCGATGCTCTACTATCTTCTCTACGAGCAGCTCTACCGGTATGTGAGCCCGTTTCGCGTCTTCCGGTACACCACCTTCCGGACTGCGTTCGCCAGCCTCACGGCGCTGTTCTTATGCATTGCGCTGGGTCCTTGGCTAATCGGCCGCCTGCGCCAGTTTCAGATTGGGCAGTACATCCGCGAGGAAGGCCCCCAATCGCACCAGAAGAAAGCCGGTACGCCCACCATGGGCGGCGTGCTCATCATTATTTCGATTGTGATTCCCACGCTGCTGTGGGCCGACCTCCGGTATCCCTATGTCTGGATCGCCATTGCCTCTTTGCTGGGGTACGGCTGGATCGGCTTTCTGGACGATTACGCCAAGGTGACCAACCAGCGCAACCTGGGGTTGAGCGGCAAGCGCAAGCTGGTCTACCAATTCGGCCTGGCCTTTGCTATTGCGGCGGGCCTGCTGTTCATGCGCGCGTTCGGCGATTACTCCACCACCATGAACATCCCCTTCGCTAAACAATTCCAGCCCTCCCTCCTCATCGAGTCGTTGATGCGCAATCCATGGACCTACGTGCTGGGCGTGGCCCCGTTCTGCATTTTCCTGGCGCTCGTGGTGGTCTTCATGTCCAACGCTGTGAACCTGACCGACGGCCTCGATGGCTTGGCCATCGGGCTGACGGTGATCGCCGCCGGAGCGCTCACCGTGCTGGCCTATGTCGGCAGCAATACTGTACTGGCCGATTACTTGCAGTTGGCGCGCAACGCCCGCACCTCCGAGCTGACCGTATTCTGCGGCGCCATGACCGGGGCCAGCCTCGGCTTCCTCTGGTATAACGCGCACCCGGCCGAAATCTTCATGGGCGATGTCGGCTCGCTCGGCCTGGGCGGCGGCATGGCGGTGGTGGCGGTGCTGATCAAGCAGGAGGTGCTCCTGCTGTTCATCGGCGGCATCTTTATCCTGGAGGCGATCTCGGTGATGCTGCAGGTGGGCAGCTTCAAGCTCCGCGGCAAGCGCATCTTCAAAATGGCGCCGCTGCACCATCACTTCGAGCAGATTGGCTGGGCGGAATCGAAAATCATCGCCCGCTTCTGGATCGCCGGCCTGGTGCTGGCGCTGTTCGCTCTCACCACCCTGAAGTTGAGATGACATGCTGCTGAACGGGATCAAGGCATTGGTGGTGGGGATGAAGAAGTCCGGCCTGGCGTCGGCGGAGCTGCTCGCACGCCACGGCGCCGCAGTGCGGGCCACCGATTTGAAGCCTCTGGACCAGCTTGCCGAAGCCGGCGCGCTGCTCGATTGTCTGCGGATTCCGTTTGCTCTTCAGACCCCAAGCGTTTTCGAGGGTTGCGAGCTGATCGTACTGTCTCCCGATGTGCCCTTCGATCTGCCGCCCCTGGTCGAGGCCCGCCGTCGCGGTGTGCGGGTGATCGGCGAAGTCGAATTGGCCGCGCCGTTCCTGCGCGGCCGCACCATCGGGATTACCGGATCCAACGGCAAAACCACCACCACCAGCCTGACCGGACACATCTTGCGCGACGCCGGCGCGCCGGTGCAGGTGGGCGGCAATATCGGCACCCCGGTCACCGCCATGGTGGAACTGTCGCGCGACGATGGCTGGAACGTGCTCGAACTCTCCAGTTTTCAGCTGGAAACGATCTCCGAGTTTCGCGCGCACATCGGGATGGCGCTCAATGTCACTCAGAACCACCTGGACCGCCATCATACGTTTGAGAACTATGCCGCCGCCAAAGGCCGGCTCTTTGAGACCCAGCGGTCGGGAGACTTCGCCGTGCTCAACGCCGAAGACCCGGTCTGCGTCGGCTATGCACAGAAGACCGCCGCCACGCCCCTGTGGTTTAGCTGCCTCCGCCCGGTGGCGCCGGGTGCCAGCCTGTGCGGCGACCAACTGATGCTCGACGGCGAGTTGCTGATGGCTGCCGGCGACATTCCCATCCGCGGCCGGCACAACGTGGAGAACGTGCTGGCGGCGTCCATCGCCGCGATTCGCGCCGGCGTGACCCGCGCCGCCATTGCCTCGGCCGTGCGCACCTTCCGCGCCGTCGAGCACCGCTTGGAATTCGTGCGCACGGTGAGCGGCGTCGATTTCTATAACGATTCCAAGGCCACCAGCGTCGACGCCACCCTCAAGGCGCTCGAAGCCTTCCCCGGCGGCGTTTGGGTGATTCTCGGCGGCAAGGACAAAGGTCTCGACTATTCCCTTCTGCGCGGGCCGCTGGCGGCTAAAGCGCGTGCCGCTTTGCTGATTGGTGCGGCGGCGCCCAAAATCGCGGAGCAGATTCAGGGCTCCGTCGAGCTGGTGGATGCCAAGACCATTGATCAGGCCGTGACCCACGCCTACTCGCACGCCCATCCCGGCGACACGGTTCTGCTGGCGCCGGCATGCGCCAGCTTCGATCAGTTCCGCAGTTACGAGCATCGCGGAGAAACCTTCAAGCAGATCGTCAACCAATTGCAATCGAAAGAGTGACATGGCGCAAAGGCTCAAAACCGACTGGATTTTGTTTTCCACCGTGCTGACGATGGTCTCGTTCGGCCTGGTGATTCTCTATAGCGCGTCGTCTATCATGGCCCAGCTGCAGTACGGATCGGCATGGCACTTCGTGGTCCGCCAGGCGGCGTGGGCGGCGGTCGCGCTCCTGGTGATGATGGCTCTCAAGCGGACCCCGTACCGCAAGTTTCAAAATCCAGCCGTGGCGTTCACGGCCATCGGCGTGGCGCTGTTGATGTTGGGCGTGGTCTATGTGCTGGATACCGCGCATCACCGATGGCTGCGCCTGGGGCTGATGAGCCTGCAGCCTTCCGAGTTGGCCAAGCCGGCGCTGGTGATCTTTCTCGCGTTTTTCGTTACCTGGCGCGTCCGGGCCATCAACAATCCGCGCTACACGCTGGTCCCCGCCTCCCTCGCGGTCGGACTGGTGATTCTGGCGGTGGTCGTGGCGGACCTGGGGACGGCGGTGGTTCTGGGCGGTACCGCGGCCATTGTCTTCTTCGTGGCGGGTCTGGAACTGCGCTACTGCGCCCTGGCCGGGGCCGTGGCGTCGGTCGGCGTGATGCTGTTTATCGTGGCCCAGCCATACCGGCTGGCGCGCGTGGTGCACTTCTTCGACCCCGAGTTCAAGATCGTGAACCGGTTCGATCCCAAGGGCCGCATTCAGTCCCGGCTCGAGAAATCGCTCACGACCCGCGATACGAACTATCAGCTCGAACAATCGAAGATCGCGGTGGGGGCGGGCGGGCCCCTCGGTCTCGGCCTGATGAATGGAAAGCAGAAGCTGCTCTACCTGCCCGAGGCGCACACCGACTTCATCTACGCGGTGGCCGGCGAGGAGATGGGGCTGGTGGGTTCGGTGGGCCTGCTGCTCGGCTTCTTCGTGATCTTTTGGCGCGGCCTGAGGACCACAGTCCATATCCGTGACGATTTCGGCCGCTTTCTGGCCCTCGGCGTGACGGTGGTGGTGGTGGTGCAAGGTCTGATCAACATGGGGGTGGTGCTGGGGATGATGCCCACCAAGGGCATTCCGCTTCCCATGATCAGCGCCGGCGGGAGCTCGCTGCTCAGCACCCTGGCGTCGCTGGGCATCCTCATGAATGTGTCGGAGCATGCCGGGTGACGCCAGGGGCCGGGGGCCAGGGGCCAGAGCTTGGAGCGCGTGTCTAAGGTAAGTCAGTTTCGGGATCTGCATGTGTGGCAGCGGGGAATGGACCTCGTCGAAGCGGTCTATCGCGTCAGCGAAAGCTTCCCCAAGTCAGGGTTGTATGGCCTGACCGGGCAGGTCCGCCGCGCGGCCGTTTCGATTCCGTCGAATGTGGCCGAAGGCCACGCACGGGAATCGACGAAAGAATACTTGAATCACATTTCCATCGCGCAAGGATCGCTTGCCGAAACGGAATTAGAAATCGCGATGCGCCTGCGTTATCTCGATCCCGCGGCCCTAGCGCCGTTGCTGGAGCAGACGGCCGTCCTGGGCAAGCAGTTGTACGCCTTGCGCAACGCGCTAAGTAGGAAACGATGAGCCAACACCGGCCCGCGGCCCCCGACCCCCAGCCCCTGTCTCCCGGCCCCCGGCCCCGGGCCCCCGGCTCCTTTCTCATGGCCGGCGGAGGGACAGGCGGACATGTGATTCCGGCGTTGGCCGTGGCGCGCGAGCTCCGGCGGCGAGGCCATAAACCGGTGTTTGTGGGTACCGATCGTGGGATGGAAGCGCGTCTGGTTCCTGCCGAGAACTTCGAGTTCAAGAAGATCGAGGTGGGAGCGCTCAACCGGGTGAGCTTCCGCCGCAAGCTGACGACGCTCGCCGGCCTGCCCTTTGCCACGCTCGGATGCCGCTCGCTGGTCCGTCCCGCCTCGGCTGTTTTTAGCATGGGCGGTTACGTCGCCGGCCCACCGGTCATGGCGGCCCTGCTCAGTCGCGTGCCCGTGGTGGTGATGGAGCCCAATGCCGTGCCCGGCTTCACCAATCGCGTGATCGGCCGCTGGGTGGCGCGCGCCTTGATCTCCTTTCCGGAAACCGCCGTCCGATTCGCACCAGGACGTTCTGAACTTACGGGCTTGCCGGTGCGGGAGGAGTTCTTCAACCTGTCACCGAGGGTGCGCGGCGCTGAGCTGAATGTGCTGGTCACGGGCGGCAGCCAGGGCTCCCGGACCCTCAACGCTGCCGGGCGCGAGAGCTGGCCGCTGTTCCGAAAAGCCGGGTTCCCGGTCCGGATCATCCACCAGTCGGGCCCGGCTGGATTCGAGGAATTGCGCGACGCCTTTGCGCAGTCCGGCCTGCCGGGTGAAGTCGTTCCGTTCATCCGGGACATGCCGGCCGCGTTCGCGGAGGCCGACCTGGTGGTGTGCCGGTCGGGCGCAGGAGCAGTCTCGGAGTTGGCGGCGGCGGGGAAACCGTCGATCCTGGTGCCGTTTCCATTCGCCGCCGACGATCACCAGACCCGCAACGCCGAAGCGTTGGAGCGGGGCGGGGCAGCCCGGCTGGTCCGGGACGCCGACTTCCGCGGCGAGACCTTCTTTTCCCTCGTCACCGAACTGGCCGGAAGCTCCCATACGCTCGAACGCATGGGCGCGGCGGCCCGAACCTTCGCGCGGCCGGGCGCCGCCGTCCGGGCGGCCGACATTCTCGAAGAAGTGGCGCGCGATTTCAATTGACAGCGGACCGAATAGCCGAAACAATACGATAAGGAAATGTTTTTTCGTCCCCAGCACTTCCACTTCACCGGCATCGGCGGCATCGGCATGAGCGGCATCGCCGAAGTGCTGCTGAACCTGGGCTACGAGATCAGCGGATCGGACCTGCGGCTGTCGCCGACCACCGAGCGGCTGGCGGGCCTGGGCGCCCGCATCTCCGAAGGCCATGCCGCCGCCAACGTGGCCGGGGCCCGGGCACTGGTGGTGAGCTCCGCCGTGGACGAGCAGAATCCCGAAGTGCAGGAGGCGCGCCGCCTCCAGATTCCCGTGATCCCGCGCGGCGAGCTGCTGGCCGAACTGATGCGCCTGAAATACGGCATCGCGGTGGCCGGCAGTCACGGCAAGACCACCACCACCTCCATGACCGCCACCATCCTCAACTACGCGGGGCTCGATCCCACGGTGGTGGTGGGCGGCAAGGTGGGCACCATGGGAGGCGCTAACGCGCGCGTGGGGCGCAGCGATTTCCTGGTGGTCGAGTCCGACGAAAGCGACGGCTCCTTCCTCAAGCTGGCCCCCATCGTCGCCGTGGTCACCAATATCGATCGCGAGCACCTCGACCACTACCCGTCGCTCGACGCCATCCGCGCCGCTTTCATCGAGTTCGTCAACAAGGTGCCGTTCTACGGCGCTGCCATCGTCTGCCTGGACGACCCCAACGTGCAGGGGATTCTGCCCGACATCAAACGCCGTACCATCACTTATGGCACCGCGGCGCAGGCCGAGATGGAGGCCGCCGAGATGGAGTGCGGCCCCTTTGCCAGCAATTTCCGGCTGCGGTACCGGGCCGCGGACCTGGGCCGCTTCCAGGTGCGCGTTCCCGGCCGCCACAATGTGCTCAACGCCACGGCGGCCATCGCGGTGGCGCTGGAACTGGAAGTTCCTCCCGATACCATCCGTCAGGCGCTGGCCACCTTCAACGGCGTGGACCGCCGCTTCCAGGTGCGCGGCAAGGAGCGCGGCATCACCGTCATTGACGACTACGGCCACCATCCCACCGAGATCCGCGCCACTCTCGACGCGGCGCGCTTGTGCGGGTTCCGCCGGATTCACGTGTTGTTTCAGCCGCACCGCTATACGCGCACGTTTCACCTGATGGACGAGTTCGCCCATTCCTTTCACCAAGCCGACTCCCTGTTCGTGATGGATGTGTATGCGGCTTCGGAGAAGCCCATCGAAGGCGCCAGCGCGGAAGCTCTGGTGGAGCGCATCCGAAAGTTCGGGCACCGCCACGTGGAGTGCGTCGGCACGCTGGCCCGGGGTGTGGATGCGTTGCTCAAAGCGGCCGAGGACGGCGACCTCGTCCTGACGCTGGGCGCCGGCAACGTCTGGCAGGCCGGCGAAACAGTGCTGGAGAAGCTCAAAACGGGGGCCGGGAACTGACATGGCGCGGGAATCCAAGAGCGCAGCGAAGCGTTGGAACTGGCGGCTGCTGCTGGGGATCGCCGCCCTGGCCCTGCTCACCGCCTCGGTCGCCATGGCGGCATACCAGGTGCGCCGGTTCGCCATCTCCGATCCGCAGTTCGCCCTTTCCCCCGACCGCAAAGACGCGCTCGAGATCGACGGCCTGCGCTACGGATCGCGCACCCGGGTGCTGCGTGAGTTCTCTCCGGATTTCGGCCGCAGCATCTTTCAGGCTCCCTTGGCGCTACGCCGCCGCCATCTGCTGGACATTGACTGGGTGGAAGATGCTTCGATCTCGCGCCTCTGGCCGGACCGCATTGTGGTCCGTATTCGCGAGCGCAAGCCGATCGCCTTCGTGTCGTTCCGCTCGGGTGTCGAGCTGATCGATGCCCACGGTGTGTTGTTGGAGCCACCGCCTCAAGCTCAGTTTGCTTTCCCGGTGCTCAGCGGCATCGGGGCGCAGGACACGCTGGAGCAGCGCCGCGCCCGGGTGCGCGCGTTCCTGGAAGTCCAGGAAGAAATGGGCTATCTGGCCAAGGACATTTCCGAAGTGAACGCTGCCGATCCGGGCGATATCCGCGTGGTGGCCCAAGTGGACGACCGGGCGGTGGAACTGCTGCTCGGCGACTCCGACTTCGGCCGCCGCTATCAGAATTTTCTCAACCACTACCCCGAGATCCGGAAACATTCCCCGGACGCCAAACGATTCGATCTGCGGCTGGAAGACCGCATTACCGCAAAGGATTAAAGGGACCATGGCAGGCAAGCCCATTTACGGAGTTGGAGTCGACGCGGGCAGCCGCACCACGCGCGTAGCGATCGCGACTCTCGAACAAGGGCGCATGCGGCTGCGAGGGTCGGGCAGAGTGGAATCGCGCGGCTGGCTCAAGAGCCGCATTGTTGACCAGCGGGCGGTCACCGAATCCATTCGCGCGGCGCTGCGCGAGGCCGAAGCGGCAGCAGGCGTCTCGGTCGAGGCCGCGGTGGTCGGCATGGGCGGCAAAGGGGCGCGCGGCGCCAATGCGCGCGGGGTGCTGGAGCTGGGCTACGTCCGGGAGATCGACCAGCGCGACGTCAACCGCGTGGTCAACCGGGCGGCTCGCGTACAGCTGCTCGAAGACCGCATGGTGCTGCAACTGTTTCCCCAGGACTTCGTGGTGGATGACCACCCCGGACACCGGGACCCGCGCAAGATGCTCGCTACGCGTCTGGAGATCAACGTCCATCTGGTGACAGCCTCGGTGCAGGAGCACCATGCTCTGGTGGGCGCGGTCAACCAGGCCCATTTGACGGTGGAGGAGACGGTCTTTGAGGGGCTGGCCGCGGCCTACGCCGCCGTCCTTCCCGAGGAGCGCCGCCAAGGCGTGGCCGTCATCGACATCGGCGCCGAATCCACCGAGATGGCCGTGTACTACGGCGACGCTATGCAACTGACCTCGGCCCTGCCGCTTTGCGGCGACCATTTCACCCGCGACCTGGCGCAAGTGCTGTGCCTCAGCTACGAAGACGCCGAATTGGTGAAGACCGAGTATGGCGGCGCTCTTTCCGAAGACTGCCCCGACAATGTCACCGTGGAAGTGCCCATGCCGGAGGATCGCGAGCAGCGCCACGTGCAGCGCAAATTGCTCAACCAGATTCTGGAGGCGCGCTCCACCGAGCTGTTCCATCTGGTGCGGGGAGAGTTGGCCCGGGTGGGGATGGAGCACGCGCTGCTCGGCGGCGTGTTTCTGACCGGGGCCGGGTCCCGGCTTCCGGATCTTTGCGACGTGGCCGAGCGCGTGCTGCAGTGTCCGGCGCGCTTTGGCCTGCCGGCGGGAATTCTGGACTTGCCGGAGGACATGCGGGCGCCCGAGTGGGCCACGGCCGCGGGCCTGGCCATGTATTCCGCCAAGTTGAAAGTGCAGGCCGGCCGGTAGCGGGAATCGGCCGGTTGGTTGGGAAGAGTCTTGCGGTAACTGGACCGTCGGGGACGGTCCCATCTGAAGAATTGGAGGCGTGCGATGGCCTTGATCGAGTCCGACATGGACGATTTGAAATACGAGATCGAAGAGGAGGCGCATTCCGGCGCCCGCATCAAAGTGGTCGGTGTGGGCGGCGGCGGCTGCAATGCCGTGGCGCGGATGCTCCAGGCGGGCTTGGAGGGCGTCGAATTCTTTGCCATGAATACCGACCTGCAGGCCCTGACCGCCTGCCCGGTGCCAAACCGGCTGCAACTCGGCGCCAAAATGACCAATGGTCTGGGCGCAGGGGCCAATGCCGAAATCGGCAGGCAGGCGGCGCTCGAAAACACCGACCGCATTGTCGAAGTGCTACAGGGCGCCGATATGGTTTTTGTCACCGCTGGGCTGGGCGGCGGCACGGGCACCGGCGCCGCACCCGTGATCGCCTCGCTCGCCAAGGAACTGGATGCGCTGACCGTGGCGGTGGTCACCCGCCCGTTCGCATTTGAAGGTCCGCGGCGCATGCGCCTGGCCGAGCAGGGCCTCGGCCAACTGGCCAACGTGGTCGACACGGTCATCGCCATTCCCAACGACCGCCTCCTGGCCTTGGTGCCGCGCGGCGCCAGTTTTGTCGAAGGCTTCAAAATCGCGGATGATGTGTTGCGCCAGGCGGTGCAGGGTATCAGCGACATCATGGTCACTCCTGGCTTGATCAACCGCGACTTCTCCGATATCAAGGCCACCATGATGGGGATGGGCTACGCCATGCTGGGAACGGCCGTGGCGCGCGGCGAGAATGCCGCCATCGAGGCGGCCCGCCAGGCCATCAATTGCCCTCTGCTCGAAGATTCCCGCATCGCCGGCTCCAGCAGCGTGCTCATCAACATCACCGGGTCGAGCCGTCTCGGCCTGCACGACGTCAACGAAGCCTGTTCGATCATACGGCAGGCGGCCGAGACCGAAGACGTCCAGATCAGCTTCGGCGTGATCCTCAACGAAGGCATGGACGATGCGGTCAAGGTGACCGTCATCGCCACCGGATTCCAGCCGCAGAATGCCCCCGTGGCCGAGCGCCGGCGCGCGCTGGAAGTGGCGGCCCCGGCCAGCGAACCCGAGCCGGAGCTCGAACCTGCTCCCGTGACCTTGGAACCCGAGTTGGACCCGGAGCCGGTGCTGATGGCCGACGGAGAGCCGCCGCTCGACCTCGACGATCTGGATACCCCGGCCTATTTGCGGCAGGGCCGGCTGCTGAACTAGCCCGGGCGGATCTACGTTCCCGTCCGCGCAACCCGGGCCAATCCGGCCACGGAATGGGTTGCGGGTACCGCCGGGGCCGGCCGCGCCTTGCGCCGCGTTCTGAATTCGTAGTTGGAGACTCGAACTTCAACCTCCAGAAACGATGCCTTGGCTACCTTTCCGAACATCCACAGATTCAGGCCGGTTCCGTCCGGCAGGGGCGCCGGCCAGGCCAACTCCAACCGGATCTTCTGGCCCACGTCCAGATCTCGATCACTGAGAAAACGGACCAGTTCGCTTCCAATAGCCACCGTCTTGCCCTGGCCGGCGCAGTCTGGCGATTCCGCCTCGTACCTCACGGATAGTCCTATCGGAAACAGCGCTTTCAGATCGGTGCGGGGCGGTCTGGACATGGTCTATTCCCGGGCGCCTTCCGAAGCAAAGCGGAGGCCCTCGTGCGACTGACCATAAGAATAACCCGCACCAAATGCCGAAGTTGTGACAACCGCTTCGCAACCCGCTGTTCATGTGAGATTCCGTACCCAGAGACCGATCTGCACCGGTGCCCGTCAGGTAAGAACCCGTAGCCGTCGGCCCTCCGCCGGGTGCCGGGACGGGCCGCGAACGCCGAATTTCGGTTGGAGTATAGTAGACCAAGGCGTGGCGCAAATCCGCGCCGGGCGACTACGGAAGGAGGCCATCCATGGCCAGGTACAGCATGAAGGTCAACGGCCGGGCGGTCGATGTGGAATCCTGGGACCCGGGCCAGCCGCTCCTTTACGTGCTTCGCAATAGCCTGGGCCTGCACGGGCCCAAGTTCGGCTGCGGCCTCTCCCAATGCGGCGCCTGCACCGTGCTGCTCGATGGCAAGGCGGTGCGTTCGTGCGTCACCCCCGTGCGCCAGGCTGCGAATCACGCGGTCACCACGCTCGAAGGGCTGGGCACTCCCGAAAAGCCCGATCCGGTCCAAGCCGCCTTTATCGCGGAGCAAGCCGCCCAGTGCGGCTATTGCACCAATGGCATGATCATGACAGCCCGTTCGCTGCTGAACCAGACGCCCCAGCCGTCGCTCGAACAGGTCAAGCAGGGGTTCGCCGGCAACCTCTGCCGGTGCGGCACCCACACCCGCATCCTGGCCGCGGTGATGCGCGCGGCCAAGGCGTGAAGGAGGCAACGATGACGGCACCGACTTCCATTTCCCGCCGCAGTCTGCTTCAGCAAGGAAGCGCGCTCGTCGTGAGTTTCGCCCTCGGGGCGGGACTTCCCCGGCGCGTTGCGGCGCAGGCTGGCGCGGCTGCCGATCTGGGTAAACCGCTCGATCCGCGCCAGGTCGATAGTTTCCTCGCCATTCACCCGGACGGTTCCATTACGGTCTATACCAGCAAGGTAGATGTCGGCACCGGTCTGCGCATTGCCGTCCGCCAGATGGTGGCGGAGGAACTCGACGTTCCGGTGGACCGCATTGCCTTCGTCGAAGGCGACACCGCGCTGACCCCCGATCAGGGCGGCACGGGCGGCAGCACCGGCATTCCGCGCGGCGGCGTCGAGATTCGCCAGGCAGCCGCCACCGTGCGCCAGGCGCTCCTCAAACTTGCAGCCGAGCGGCTGCAGCGCCCGGCGGATCAACTCACCATCGCGGCCAGTGCGGTGTGGCCTGTCTCCGGCGGCTCGGGCATTCCCTTCGGCACTCTGGTCGGGGGCCGTCGCTTGTCGTTGGAGGTCAACCCCAAGGCCCCGCTGCAGGATCCCGCGCGCTACGCCGTCGTCGGCAAGCCGCTCGCGCGGCCCGACGTGCCCGGCAAATGCACCGGGCAGCACGTCTATCTGCAGGATTTCTCCGTTCCCGGGATGCTGCACGCCCGAGTGGTCCGTCCGCCCGCTGCCGGCGCGAAGCTTCTTTCCGTGGACGAATCCTCCGTCGCCTCGATCCCCGACGTTCGTGTCGTGCGCCGGCAGGATTTCCTGGCTGTCGTGGCGGCGGATGAGTGGGCGGCGGTGCGGGCGGCCCGCGAGTTGAAAGCTTCCTGGAGTGACGTGCAAACTTTGCCCGGCAGCGAGAACTTGGAGAGCCATCTCCGCTCCAGCGCCGTTGAGCGCGACGAGGCCATCGTCAATCGCGGCGACCCTGCGGCTGCCATGCCGGGCTCGGCCCGGCAACTGAAGGCTACGTATTACTGGCCGTTCCAGAGTCACGCTTCCCTCGGGCCGTCGTGTTCTATCGCGGATGTGCGCTCCGAGGGCGCCACGGTCTGGTCTTCCTCGCAAGGCTCCCATGGCCTCCGCAACACGCTGGCGCGGACGTTCGGCATTCCGCAAGATCAACTGCGCGTCATCTATCTCGATGGCGCCGGCTCCTACGGCACCAACGGCGCGGATGACGTGGCCGCCGACGCCCTGCTGCTCTCCCAAACCGTGGGCCGGCCGGTGCGCGTGCAATGGATGCGCGGCGATGAGCACGGGTGGGACCCCAAAGGCCCGCCGCAGCTTCTGGATCTGCGCGCGGGTATCGATGGCGACGGCCGCATCGTGGCCTGGGAAACCGAGATGTGGCTGCCCGTGACCGTGCCCGGCACACGGCCTCTGCTCGCCGCCGACGCCGCCGGTGTGACCCAGCCGCGCGGCCAGAACGCCGGTCTCCTCTCTCAGAACGCCGACCCTCCGTACGCTGCGCCGCATGTCCGGGTGGTGTCGCACTGGCTGAAGGAAGTGCCTCTGCGGCTTTCCAACCTCCGCGCGCCCGGTAAAATTGCCAATGCTTTCGCGGTGGAAAGTTTCATCGATGAACTGGCGGCCGCTGCTGGTCTCGATCCCCTGGCCTACCGGATGCGCGGCCTGTCCGATCCGCGGGCCCTCGATGTCTTGAAGCGGGTTGGCGCGATGATCGACTGGCAGGCCCGCCCCTCCCCCAACCCGCAAGCCCTGCAAGGCGCCCTGCTGACGGGCCGCGGTTTGGCCTACGTCCGCTATAAGCAGTCGGAGAACTACGTCGCGATGGCCATGGAGGTGGAGGTGGAACGCACCACGGGTGAGACTCGCGTGCGGCGCGTCGCCTGCGCTCACGATTGCGGCCTGGTCATCAATCCCGATTCGCTGCGCAACCAGATCGAAGGGAACATTCTGCAAACCCTCAGCCGCACGCTCCACGAAGAAGTGAAGTTCGACCGCGCGCGCGTGACCAGCGTCGACTGGGCCGGTTATCCCATCCTGCGTTTTCCGGAAGCCCCGGCCGTCCAGGTGGCGCTGCTCGACCGCCCCGCGCTCGCGCCCTACGGCGCCGGCGAAGCCGCCGCGGCCCCCGTCGCCGCAGCGCTTGGCAACGCGGTCTTTGACGCCACCGGCGTGCGCCTCCGCACCGTGCCGTTCACGGCGGAACGCGTGAAGGCGGCGCTGGCGCGAGCCTGAACGCCGCTACGATTCGGAGTAGAATTCCTTTTGGCTGAGGCCTGCGCAAACCGCGCCATCCCCGTGGGCGATGCCGCAGGGAATACAACAGGTCTTCGTGCAACAAGAGTCCGTCCGGCTTGGCCTCCACCGCGCCGGAAAACTTCGGGCCGAATCCCAGCAAGGTCGTGATGCCGGTCAACACGTTCACCCGCTTTCCAAGTAGATCACCACCAGGTCCGGGTAATGGGACGAATCGACGGTCTCGCGCGGGCCGTGGCGGCATGGGATTCCCGCCTCTCCGCATCACACTGCCGCGCGATCACCGACTTTCGAAAATTTCTTTCGCTCTTTCTAAACGTACTTATGGTTCGGTGGAGGAAATCTCGGCCCGCCGGCGAGCTACAGTTGGAATTGAAAAAAGGCTGCTCGCCGCCGTGAAGCAGCTTGTTTCGGAGCCCCGTCCAGCTGCCTAATACCTAGGGGGCGCAAATGCTGGGTACCGCGGGGTGCAACGTTCGTAAGGCGGCCTCACTCGCTAACTCCTCTTGTGGAGGAGGGAGGAACCGGTTCCCCAGTGACGGCGCGAAGGCGCCGCAAAGAAAAGACTGAATTTCCTGCGGAAAACTACTCTCCGTAGCTGATTTCGACGCGGCGCGCGGAAATCGCCGCGTACGCCAGCACCAGCATCGCCACTACTAACAGCCCAGGCACGGCAATCCAGGCCGATGCGGGATCCGTGTCCGTCACCAGCACGTTCAGCGGCGGCGGCACGTTGATCTGCACCGGGCACAAACTCTTCAGGTAGAAAATCACGCTGAATTTCTTGAGCAGGCTGGGCAGGAACGGGTTCAGGTTTTCCCATACCATCACTACCGCGGCCGGGATCAACGGGTTGCGAATGAACAGGCCGGCCACCAGGAAGACCGCGCCGTATCCCACGCAGGCCAGCGCCGCCACCACCATGTACCAGATCATCTGCGACAGGCCGGCGCCGTGCTGCAGAAACTCGCTCCAGGCGGCGCCCTGATGCCGCCCAATGAGCCAGAACGAGAGCCCGGTGCTGGCCACGAACAGCACTAGCGCCACGATCAGGCCGGAGAGGTACTTTCCAACCACCAGCAGCTCGCGCCGCATCGGCGTCAGGAAATAGTAGTGCAGCGTCTTCTCCAGCATCTCGCCGCGAAACAGGTTCGAGAAGATTCCCAGGCAGCCGAAGAAAATGCCCAGGCGCAGGAAATACAGCTCGAACATGCCGGCGAAGATCTGCGTGTCCTGGAAGAGGCTGTGGCCTCCCTGATTGCGGGCCCGGATGAGCGAATGCAGGAAGGTCAGGACCACCGGCCCCAAGGCTAACAAGTAGACCCACCATCCGCGCCGCGAAAGGAAGGTTTTCTTCCACTCCAGAGCGATCACGCCCGTGAGCTGCCGCATCCACGCGGGGTTCATACGGTTCCTCCCTCGCCGCCGATCAAATATTGGTAGACCGAATTGACGTCGTCGTCGGCCGGGGCCACGGATTCCACGTCGAGGCCGGTTTCCAGAACGACGCGGTTCAGCAGCAGGTAGAAGCGGTCGGCGTCGGTAGTGCGCAGCAGGATGCCTTTGCCGTCGGGATGGATTTTGGCCTCCACCACGTGGTCCTGCTGGAACAAGCGCGCCGCCAGCGCGTTGGGATGGTCGCAGCGGATCAGGATCTGCATCGGCTGATCTTTGACCTCGCTGCGCACGCCCTGGATCTCGCCTTCCGCGACCACGTAGCCGTGGCTGAGCAGGATCACCTGGTCGGAGATGCGGTCGACTTCGTGCAGAATGTGGCTGGAGACGATCACGTGCCGGCCCTGGGCGCCCCATTGCTGAAACAGCGCGATGGTTTCGGCGCGGGCCATGGGGTCGAGGCCGTTCAGCGGCTCGTCGAGCACCAGCACCTGCGGATCGTGCGCGATCGCCTGAGCCAGCTTGATGCGCTGCCGCATGCCCTTGCTATAGGCGCCCACCGGCCGCTGCGCCGCGTCGGTCATGTTGACGGTGTCGAGCGCCGATCGCGTTCGTTCCGCGCACTCGACCTCGCTCATGCCTCGAATCCGCAAAAACGAGTGCAGGAACTGGTAGCCCGTGAGGCCCTTGGGAAAGTTGTCGAACTGGGCGCAGTAGCCCACAATGGGACCGAGTTCTTCGGGTCGGTCCGGCGGAATGCCGAGCACCCGGATGTCGCCGCGCGTGGGGCGGATCAGCCCCGTCATCAGGTTCATGAGCGTGGTCTTGCCCGAGCCGTTGGGGCCTACCAGGCTGGTGATGCCCGGCGGAATCGTCAGGTTCACGCGGTTGATCCCCAGCACTTCGCCATAGAAGCGCGAAACCTCGCCGAAGGTGATGAGCCGGTTGGTCAGGGGGCCGCTCACCGCACCACCTCCGCGCCGCGGATCTTGCGCGACAGCATGGACAGGCAGATCCCGCACAGAATCAGCAGTGCCGCCCAGCAGCACCACACCGGCAGGTGCCCGCCCGCGCTGACGCGGAAGAAGAGTGCGCCGTTACTGGTCGGGTCGTTGCCTTCGAACAATTGCACCCAGACCGTGCCCATCAGGTTGCTGATGTTCAGCAGCGAGCCCCACTGCGTTTCCTGCACGGTATTGATGGCCGCGCCGAATCCGGAGCCGACGAAAAAGACGCCGAACAGCAGCGCGCCGGCGGCCGGCCTCCATTTCACCCAGGCGGACAGAGACAGCGCCAGCAACGCCAGCACCAGGATCCAGATCCAGGCTCCAAAAAACAGTCCTGCAGCGATGCGGGCGTGGTCCGTCATCCAGCTCCAGCCTTCCAGATATCCCTGAAGACCGAACAGCAGCAAACCGGGCACCCAGGTCATCAGCGAAAGCAGAATGAGCAGCACCGAGAGCTTGCCCAACACGTACTCAGCGCGCGAAAACGGCCGCGCCAGGTACAGCGAAAGAGCGTTATTCGTCAGATCGGGTGAGACCTGCCCCGGCCCCACGAATGCCGAAAGAAACAGCGCCAGCATGCTCTGCCAGCCCAGCACCGTCATGAAGAATCCGGCGTTGATTGGCACCAGGCGCGATGCGCCGTTCAGGTTCAGCAGTTGCAGCGCGCTGGCGTTGTGCTGCACCCAGATGATGAGCGCGGCGATCAGCGGATAGAGAAAGCTGGCCAGGTAGAAGACGGTCAGAAAGCGGGAGCGGCGCAGATCTTCGAACGCATAGCGCCGGATCACCAGGAAGCGCGACCACGATGCCGTCAGCCGGCCTTCGTAGGGCCGGTAGGTCTTCTTATAAACGGCCATCGGCAGCCTCCATGGCCTTGAGGAAAATATCCTCGAGCGAGTCGCGCTTGTGGTTCAAGCGGCGGATCTGCACGTTCTGTTCGGCGGCCAGTTCATAGAGCCGCCGGATTTCCAGGCCTTCGGGCAGCACCAGCTTGGTGCGGCCTTGCGCGCCTTGCGCGGTCTCGCAGCCCAGCTTCTCCAGCGCTTCCAGAAAGTTACCGTTGGAAGCGCCGCGCGTTTCCAGCTCCAGGAATCGGCGGTTGGAGCGGCGCTCTTCTTCCAAGTCGCAGTGCGCGGCGATGTTGCCGTCCTTCAAAATGAGCACCTGGTCGCAGCACTCTTCCACGTCGCGCAGCAAATGCGAAGAGAGGATCAACCGGAGGTCGCCGCGGTCGCGGATTTCCTGGATCAGCGCGATCATGCGGGCGCGGGCCGGCGGGTCCAGTCCATTGGTCGGCTCATCCAGAAACAGCAGCTTGGGACCGTGCGCGATGGCCTGCGCCAGCTTGGCCGATTGCTTCATGCCCAGCGAATACGTGCCGAGCGTGCGGTACCGCACTTCGCCCAGCCCGACGTAAAAGAACGCTTCGTGCGCCCGCTCCAGAGCCTGCTCTGGAGGCAGGCCGGCGAGTTCCGCCATCAGCCGCACGAATCGGACGCCGGTCATAGAGGCGATAAAGGCGTCGTTCTCCGGCATGTAGCCGATCCAACCCCGCACCTCGCGCGCATGCGTGCGGATGTCCCGGCCCAACACTCGTGCCGTGCCGCTAAAGGGTTTGTGGAAGCCCAGCAGGGTGTTGAGGAGGGTCGACTTGCCCGCCCCGTTCGGCCCCAGCAGGCCGATCGACCGGCCGGTCAGGGAAGCGTTCAGCTTCTTGAGGATCGGCCGCCCGCCAAAGCGGACCTCCAGACCATCCAGCTCAATGACTGGCTCCATTACTTACCGAGACGAGAGACGGCCGCGGCTTGTTCCCGCAAACTGACCGAATTGCAGGCCGTTGGCGGCGATTCCCAGCACGCCCCCGCTGAGGAAACTGTTGAGGCTGATTCCCGGCACCTCGCCATTACTGGCTATGGTAATCCGATCCGGCTCCCCGTAGGCGGCAAGCAGGAAGGGCTTCAAGTTGCTCAGATTGGGGAGCGGCGGATGAGGCCCGGCGTTGGGCGGCTGGAAGGCGCCGAGCAAGCTTGCCAGCGGCGCCAGCGTGGTCCCCAGGTTCTGGTACACCACGGCCGAAAAGTTGGCGTAGTGGTCGCGCGGGATCAAAGAAGTGAACGACGGCGTTCGCGCGATGCCGGCACCGTTGGTTTTGGACTGCAAGGCGCGCAGCAGCAGGGCCCGCGTGGGCGCCGCGATCAGGTAGCCGTTCGAGAACGTGTAGTGGACTTCGGTCAGCGGGTTCGGGTCGCCGCCCGCGATCAGGTAATAAGTCCGGCCGTCGGCGGTGTCCTGGCTGGTGCGCAGAGGCTTTGCTCCGCGGGCCGGGGCTTCGCTGTTGTACCGTTCCACGAAGGGTTGCAGGGCGGATTGAAACTGGACGGGGTCGTAGACCTCGGCCACCAGTTTCCAGGAAGGCACGGGAAACGCAGGGCCGTCCAATGCCACGGCGAACTCGCCCCCCAGACTGGAAGCCACGCCATTCGGGGCGTCCAGGCCCGGGAGATGGAAGGTGGCGGAGGCCTCGGTCAGGATCGCGGAGGGGGCCTTCACGGCAAAGTCGGCGACGAACGTGGCATCCGGGGAAATGTAATCGAGCGCGCCCATCGGCGAAGGCGGCGCCAGCCAGGCGGCCATGCCGGTGCGCGGGCCGTCAAACGCCAGCGTCGCGCGCGTTTCCATCTGTCCCCCCGCCTGCTTTTGCTCGGCGATCAGGTAGCGCGCGTGGGCGGCAGGTCCGGCTTGCGGCGCCAGGCCCGCCAAGTCGGCGCATAGCAGCAGGCCCGCTCCCTGGCGGTACGATTCGGCAATGCGAGTGTAGAGCTCGGTCTTCTGGAAGCCCGAATCGAGCGCAGTGTCGAGGGCTTCGCGAGACGGGCTGAACAGCACCAGCCCGGGGCGGGTGGCATAAGCCAGCGGCAGCCCTTGCTTCTTCAAGAAGTCGGAAAGGCCTTCGCGCTTGACCTCGGCCAGAAACACCGGCGCGTGGGTCTGTGAAGTCCCGAAGACGACGATTTCCTCGCCCAGGTATTCGTTGGCGGTGCGCAGCTTTTCGAGCACCGGCTCCACCGAAGCGCCCGGACCGGTCAGCCAGGCCCGCAGTTCGGGGCTGTCGGCGGCCTGGCGCCGGAAGACCGATTGAGCCTGGCCCAGATAGTCCGCCAGGTTCGGTACGCTGGCATAAAATACGGTGGACGCGGGCAGCATCCCCAGCAGCCGGCTGGAATACCGCAACTGCGGCAGCGGCAGGTGCGACAAGCTGGCGTGCAGCTTGGCCAACTGGCCGAGCAGAGAAGGGTTGCGCGTCCAGCCCAGGTCGTCCTTGACGGAAACCGGGGCCAGGCTGGCGCTGGTGGTGGTTTGATCGCCCGGATGCAGGATACTTTCCTGGTTATCGTGACTGACGTGCACTTCGCCTTCCAGGACCGACACGCGCGAGCCCTTCACGCCCGAGCTGACGCTGAAAATGGTGCCGGTGACGGCCACCCGGCAATCGGCGGTCGCTACGTAAAAGTGGCCGGACCGGCGTTTGGCGGCCTCGACGATGAGGCTGCCGCGGTCCAGGTGAACCGTGATTTCGTTGCCGGCCTGCGAGGTGGTGAAGCCGGAGCGCTCGCGCATCTCGACGCGCGACCCGTCGCGCAACATGAGGGTGGCGTCGGAATCGCCGGCGGTCCGGATTTCCACGCCGTCGGACAGATCGTCGCCTACCTTCATGAGGCGCAACCCGGCCGGGGACACGGCATACAGATTACCGTTCACGGCTTGGACCATAGCCCGGCCGGCGTGCGGCCCGGATTGAATCACGGAGAACCAGACCACCAGGCCGCCCGCCACGATCACGCCCGCGGCCATGGCCCAGCGGGAGGTGTAGTTCCGGCCGCGCGCCGGCATCGGAATCACTTTTTCGGAAATAGCCGGTTTTCCTTCGAACACATGACGGCACGTCACGCACTCGTGGAGGTGGTCTTGCAGCAGCAGGGCACGCGCCTCGCTCAGGCTGCCGGCGCGGAAATCGGGGATCAGCGATTGGAAATCGGCGCAACTGCGGATGTGCTCGGCGGGCAGGTCGGCGGCCGAGGCCAGCCGTGCCCAAACGCGCGCGGCGGCCGCCTCGACGACGGCATCGGGGATCGCTTCGTCGCGGATCTCGGTGACGGCTCGCTCCAGGGCGGGGTTCATGGGTTTGTCTTCGGGGGTCATGCAACACCTCCCACGTATTCTCGATATTCTTTTTCCAGGCGGTCGCGTGTCCGCGACAGGGTAACGGCCACCGTGCCCGGGGTGGTGTTCAGCAGGCGCGCGATCTCGGGATTCTCTTTTCCTTCAAAAAACCGGAGGGCAAACATCTGCGCGATCCGCGGATTCAAGCGGGCCAGCGCGCCGCGCAGCCACTCGCGGATCTCGACGGCGCCGTGAAGGCGGTCGGGGCGATGCTGGGCGGGTTCGGCCAGCACCGGTTCCAGGTCGTCGAGCGGCACATGGCGCACGTTGTGGCGGGCACGGACCAAGTCGAGCGCCGCGTTGACGGCGGAACGATGCAGAAAACTGGACATGTTGTCCACCGGCTCGGCGTCCGGGCCGCGTTTCACCATCCGCAGAAACACCGTCTGCAGGGCGTCTTCGGCGTCGGTGGCGTTGCCCGTGATGCGATAGGCCGCGCGGAACACGGCGGCGTGGTTTTCCCGGAAGATCCGTTCCAGATCCGCCGCGGGTACAGTGGCCGGTTCCATGGCGATAGCGGCTTGCGCTTTCATCCTATCAGGCCCATCCATGTGAAGAGACGGGCCGAAGGGGGAGGAATTAGCGCCCCGGTCGATGTAGAAACCCGCAAAAAAGCCCCGTGCCAGCGGGCGCGGGGCCTCGAAGTCTACTGCATCTGTCTCGGAGGATGACAGACCGGTGTCGATCTTATCATCGGGATGGACTCAAATCAATGAAATGAGGCCGCGAAAGGAGGAATTCTTGGCGGCAAAAATCAGGGCCGCCGGCGCGAGTTCAGGCCGGTTCAGTAGTTCTAGCAAGGGAGGGCCGCCGATGGCTTCGGCCGGGAGGGCGGCCTTCCAGACGCCCTGATTCTGGCTGCGGCCGGCCCGGTGATGGCGGGGCCGACGATCATCCTGCCGGAATCGCTGCGCGACGAGCCTTCCGAGGAAGTGCTCACCACGGCCATCGGTCATGAAATGGCCCACATCGCCCGGCGCGATTTCGCCTGGAACCTTCTCTATGAGCTGCTCTACATGCCGGTGAGTTTTCACCCGGCAGCCTGGCTGATTCATCGCCACATCGAACGCACGCGTGAGATCGCCTGCGACGAACTGGTCACCTCGCGGCTCCTGGATGCCGGCGTCTATGCCCGGTCGATCGTGCGCATCGCGACGGCGATGACGGCGCTGCCGCGGCCCGGTTACACCCTCGGCGTCTTCGACGGCGACATTCTCGAAGAGCGCATCCGGCGCCTGCTGGAGAGGCCGGCCGCCAATCTGAAACGAGCGCGCCTGCTGCTGGCCGGAGGGCTGTCGGCGCTGGCGTTGTGCGCGGTGGCGGCCTCCAGCCTGGCGTTGCTGGCCCGCGCCCAAGGCCCTGCCGAGGGCATCCTGCAACAGGCCCAGGCGGCCCTACGGAGCGGCGATAGCAAACGGGCGGCCGAACTGTCTGCGGCCGCGGTCCAGCTCGAGCCGGCGAACCTCAGGGCCAAGCTGTCTCTCGCCAGCGCGCTGCTGGCGCAATCTGTACCCGGCACGGACCCCAAGAGCCCGTTCGTCGCCGGGGCCCGCCGGCAGTTTCTCGACGTGCTGGCGCGCGATGCGCGGAACCTGCAGGCCCTCGATGGCCTGGTGTGGCTGGATACGAATACCAGGCAGTTCACGGAAGCGCGCGAGTGGGCGCTGAAAGCCATTCAGGCCGACGCCACCAACAAATTCGCCTATTACGCGGTGGGCTTCCTCGACTGGAACCTGAGCTATCCGGACGTGTACCAAGCGCGGAAGGCGGCCGGCATGGCGGATTGGGATTCCGGCATCATCCCAGACTCCGGTCTGCGGCAGGCTGTCCGCGCCGAACACGGGGGCCAGATCGAAGAAGGCATCCATATGCTGGAGGCGGCCCTGCAGATCGATCCTGACTATGCCGAAGCGATGGCTTACATGAACCTCCTCGACCGCATGGAGGCCGGGCTGGTCGACATCGAGGCGCAGTTGAACGACCTGATCGCTCAAGCCAATGATTGGGTGGCGAAGACGCTGGACGCGAAGAAGAAATAGGCGAACCATCCGCGGCCGGTGGTGCAGGGCCAGGACGCGGAGCGGGCGGCTCTGGAGTCGGCGCCGCCGCCCCCGCCCCCACCCCCACCGCGAATTGGCAAGGCGCTGCGATTGGCGGGAACGTGGAAGCCGCGAAACTGGTGAAGCAGGTCAACCCCGCGATTCCTCCGGAGGTGATCCAGGCCGGCGTCTCGGGAAGGGTCGAATTGAGCGTGACGATCGCTAAGGACGGAGCGGTGCGGAACATTCAGGTGCTCAATGGTCCTCCGCCGCTGGTCGCCCCGGTGCTCCAGGCGGTACGACAGTGGGTGTATGAGCCGACGCTCCTCAACGGCCAGCCGGTGGAAGTCACCACCACGGTAACCGTGAACGTGGCCTCCAACCGATAGGTGCCGCCGGCCTTACGGCTTCACCCAGGCCGCTCGCATGGCGGCGCGGTCGAGCTCTCTGCCGCGCAGGTAGACGCGGGTGATGCGGCGGGTGTTGTTGATGTTGTCGAGCGGGTTGGCGTCGAGCACGAGAAAGTCGGCGCTCTTGCCGATGGCGACGGCGCCGAGTTGATCCAGCTTCATCAATTCGGCGGCATTCTTGGTGGCGTCGACAATCACCTGCGACGGCGTCAGCCCGGCCGCCACCATATCGGTCAGCTCCTGGTGCCCGTTCCAGCCGACGGCGGTGCTGGAGTCGGTGCCGAAGGCGATGTGCACGCCGGCGGCCGACAGCTTGGCCAGGTTGCGCGCTTGCAGGTTATAGAAGTCGCGCGCTTTCTTGGCGTCATCAGGATTGACGGCGGCGCGCGCGGACCGCATCTTCTGCACTTCGGCGGGCGGCAGCGTTTCGGCGGCCAAGCGGATGTCGGCGTCGGTGGTTTCGCGATCGGGCAGGTTGGGGATGACCCAGACGTTGGGGTGTTGCTTGAAAAGCGCGATGGCTTCGTCGTCGACATCGCGGTCGCGAATGCCGTGGGCGAAGATGTCGATGCCCGAGCGTAGCAATTCCTTGGCATCCGCCAGATAGAAGATGTGGGCGGCGACGCGCAGGTTGTGCTTGTGGGCCTCATCGATGACGGCGCGATAGAGCGCCGGGGTCAGCTTGGGAACGGTGCCGTTGCGGTCGTCGACCCAGATCTTGACCAGGTCCACCTTTTTGGCGGCCAGTTCGCGCACGGCGGCGCGCGCATCGGCCTCGGTTTGAAGGCCGTAGGCGATCGGCGCCCAGATCGACCGGCCGGGCCCGGCGTTGGGCATGGCCATGCCGCGACCGGCGGTGTGCAATAAAGCTGCGTCGAAGACCGGATGAGCGCGCACGTCATAGGCGATGTCGCCGCGGTCGATTCCCATGCTCTGGACTGCGGCGATCCCGTAGTAGGCCTCCCGCCGCAGGTGGTCGATCAGGTTTTCGGCGGTGTAGGTGTCCTTGTCGATGGCGCCGGTGCGCAGCACGGCCCAGCCGACGTGCGTGTGGGTGTCGACCAGAGCGGGCATGACGGTCTTGCCGGTGAGATCGACGCGCGTCGCGCCGGCTGGGGCGGTCACCTGGCCCTTCCGGCCGACCTGGGCGATGCGGTTGTTTTCGACTACGAAGGCCGAGTTCTCGACGGGCGCGGAGCCATCGCCGACGATGAGCCGGGCGCCTTCGAACAAGACCGGCTGGGCGGCGCCCGAAAGGCTGAAGGCTGCCAGAAGAAATCCACGGGCCAAAAACTGCGGTGTGCGCATACTCACTCCTTGTCGGGCGTCTCGCCTTTGGAGATTGTACCCGACACCGCGGGCAAGTTGCCGCACGCTGTGGGTCTTGATAAGATTCCACCCATGAAAACGTTACTGCTTCTTACCGTGGCCGCGATGCCGCTGCTGGCGGCCGATCCGCAAGGCTTCGCCGCGTACACGAGCTCCGACCTTCAGTCCCGGGCGAAAGCCGCCAAGATCGACGAACACAAAGTCGGTCTGGATCGAGTCGCGAACTGGGGGAACCATTCGTTGTTGCTGGTCCATCGGGAAGGCGATGGCGAAGTGGAGGTGCACGACACCCAGGTGGACGTCGTCACGGTCATTTCAGGCGCAGGCACGCTCATCGTGGGGGGCACGACGGTAGAGCCCCGTACCACGGCGCCTGGCGAGATTCGCGGCAAGTCGATTACGGGCGGCGCCAGCCATCCGATGGCGCCCGGCGACGTCTTCCATATTCCGGCCAAAGTGCCGCACCAGATGCTCGTGCCCAAATCGCTGGTGATTCAGGTGGTGAAGGTCGACACCAAATAGGGAGGCGCATGAGGCATCGACGTTGGGGGGCAGTGGGCGCCGTGGCAGCCGGGACGTTGTTGCTGCTGACGGCTGCGGCTCAGGAGCCGAAAGTTGCCGCTAAGGCCTCCGCGGCCGCGTATCGGACGCCGCGGACGCCCTGGGGCGATCCGGATCTGCAGGGCTGGTTCACCAACCGCAGCGAAAACGGCACGCCGCTGGAGCGGCCGGCCCAGTTTGAAGGGCGCAAACTGGAGGAGATCCAGGGAGCTGAGTTGGCCGCCATCAAACAGAAGCAGCAGGATCAGACGGTGGACCGGTTCAAGGGGCCGCTCTCCGCGCCGGAACACTGGTGGCAGGATGATCTCAACATGGTGAAGGGCAGCCAGGCGTGGCTGATCATCGATCCGCTCGACGGGAAGGTCCCTCCGCTCACCCAGCCCGGCAAGGATCGCGCGGCAGCGCGCGCCGCAGCCCGGCGCGGACATGGTCCGGCTGATTCCTGGCTGGACCGCAGCTTGTACGACCGGTGCATCACGCGCGGCATGCCAGGCTCGATGATGCCAGTGATCTACGGCAACTCGTACCAGATCCTGCAGGCGCCCGGCTACGTCACGATTCGCATCGAGATGGTACACGAAACGCGCGTCATTCCGCTGGACGGCAGCCCGCACGTGGCGCCCGCGATCCGCTCGTATATGGGCGATCCGCGCGGCCATTGGGAAGGCGACACACTGGTGGTGGAGACCACGAACTTCCGGGACGATTCGACGTACCGGGGCGCCAATGGCGCCACCTTGAAAGTGACCGAGCGCTTCCGCCGCGTGGCCCCGGACAGAGTCCGGTGGGCGGTCACGCTGGACGATCCGGAAACGTGGACCAGTCCCTGGACCTTTGCCATGCCGCTGACCAGGGACGACACGCAGCCGGTGCTGGAGTACTCCTGCCATGAAGGAAACTACGGGCTGCGGAACATTTTGAGCGCGGCGCGCGCCGAGGAAAAGAAGGCCGCCGAAGAGGCCGCGCCGAAGAGGTAGGGGAACCTCCGATGCGAACACGAGCTGTTTCGATGATTCTGGCTGGCGCGGGGCTTCTCCTGGCGGCCGTGCCCGTGTGGGCGCACCACGCGTTTGAAGCGGAGTTTGACGCCAACAAGCACGTCGAGTTGAAGGGGAGAGTCACGCAGGTGGAATGGATCAATCCGCACGTGTGGATCCATCTCGATGTAAAAGGCGCGGATGGAAAAACTGTCAACTGGATGGTGGAAGGCGGCCCGCCCAACGCGCTGCTCCGCCGCGGCTTCACCAAGCACTCCCTGCCCGAAGGAACGGAGATTGCGGTGGAAGGCTATCAATCCAAGGACGGCGCAGCGCGCGCCAACGGCCGCGACATCACGTTTCCCGATGGCAAAAAGCTGTTCGTCGGTTCGTCAGCTCCGGTGCGGGCGGGCGAGGCGCCCCCTCAGTAGCGGTAGAGGCGAAGCCTGGGTCCGCCCGAATTCAAGCCACACGCCGGGCCTGCTCTAGGGCAGCTTTGCAGGTGCGGCAGAGCAGCACGCGGGCTCGCTTCGGGAGCGTGATTTCTTTCGAGAGCGGAACCTGCGCAATCATCGGATCCGTAATGGCGAAGATGTGCTCGGCGCACAGCGCCGCGGAGCAGTGGTGACACAGGCCTACGGCCTCGCGGCTTTCGCCGGTCTCGGAACATTCATAACAATGCATAATCCCTCCCTTCGTCCTTGCGGCGGAACGGCCGGCTCACGGGTGACGATGAAACGGATAGTAACAGGCGCGATGTTTGCCCTGATAATCCAGGACCTTGTCGATGACGCGAGGGCTGCGCGAGAGCGCGGTGGCGGCGAGCAGGCCGGCCGCGACGATCCAGATCAGTCCCAGACCGACGAAGAGCAACATGAACACAATGAGAAACGGCATGGCGTCCTCCCGATCGTGCTGGATGCCTCCCTACTTTCAGTATAAGTCCGGCGGATTCCAGCGGCACCCGTGAGCCGGGGTGGGGTGCTGGATCGCCGGCCGCGAAGGCGCACGCCTCCGCTACACTGTCGGGTGAGGAGACGAGGTGAGCCGGAAAACCAACGGAGGATTGTTCGACGGCCTTCCGGGCGAAGACCAGCCGCAGCCGCTGGCGGAGGGCGCGGCGCATCTGCGCGGCTTTGCTTCCGCTGCTACGGACGGACTGATTGCGGCTTTGCGGCGGGTAGCCGAAGTAGCCTCGTTTCGCCACATGGTGACACCCGGCGGGTACCGGATGTCGGTCGCCATGACCAACTGCGGGCCGGTGGGCTGGGTGAGCGACCCGAGCGGGTATCGCTACGACGCGAGCGATCCCGAAACCGGGCAGCCTTGGCCGCCGATGCCCGCGGAGTTTCTGGATTTGGCGCGGCAGGCCGCGGCCGCCGCCGGTTTTGAGAAGTTCGAGCCGGACTGCTGCCTGGTCAACCGCTATGAGCCGGGCGCCAAGCTCTCGCTGCACCAGGATAAAGACGAGCGCGACTTCGCGGCGCCCATCGTCTCGGTTTCGCTGGGGCTCCCGGCGGTCTTTTTGTGGGGCGGGCTGAAGCGCAGCGACCGTCCGCGGCGCATCCGGCTGGAAAACGGCGATGTGGTGGTGTGGGGCGGGCCGTCGCGCCTGGTGTACCACGGCATTGCTCCCCTCGCGGATGGCGAACACCCGGCCACCGGGCGTTGCCGCGTCAATCTGACGTTCCGGAAAGCGCGGTAGCGCGGCAGCCGCCTACCGCTCGTGGGCTTCTTCGAGGTAGGTGTAGCCGTGCAGGCCTTCTTCGTAGAAGCGGAGCAGGTTGCCGGTCTCTTCGTAAGTGAGACGGCCTTCGCGGAGCGCGCTCTCGACGTCGCGGCGGAGTTTGGTCACCAGGGCGTCGGACTTGAACTGCACGTAGTCGAGCACCTCGCGCACCGTGTCACCCTTGATCACCGAATCCAGAATCACTTCGCCGTTCGCTCCGAGGCGGACATGGACGGCGTTGGTGTCGCCGAACAGATTGTGCAGGTCGCCCAGGATCTCCTGATAGGCGCCCAGCAGGAACGCGCCCAGATAATAGTCGCCGCCCTGGAACGTGTGTAGCGAGAGTGTGCGCTTGACGTCGCGCCGGTCGATGAAGGCGTCCACTTTGCCGTCGGAATCGCAGGTGATATCGCCCAGCACGGCGTGGCGGGTGGGCTCTTCCTCCAGCCGGTGGATGGGCATCAGGGGAAAGAGCTGCTTGATGGCCCAACTGTCGGGCATGCTCTGGAACAGCGAAAAATTACAGAAGTAGGTATCGGAGAGCATGGCTTCGATGCCCTCCAGCTCTTCGGGGAAATAATCCAGCTCGCGCGCCTGTTTCTGGATCTTGCGCGAAATCGACCAATACAAGTTCTCGGCGATGCAGCGCTGTTCGAGCGAGAGGTAGCCCAGGCTGAAGAGGTTGAGCGCCTGGTCGAGCGCCTGCTGGGCGTCGTGATAGCTCTCGAGCAGGTTTTTGGCGCTGAGGTTGCGGTTGGTCTCGAGCAGGTCAATCAGCGGCTGCTCGGCATCCGGCGGCAACTCGGACGGCACGTCGGCTTCGCCCATGCCGGCCACGCCCAGGACGTTGAAGACCAGCACGCTATGGTACGCCGTGATGGCGCGGCCGCTTTCGGTGACGATGGTGGGATGCGCCACGCCGACCTCGTCGCAGACGTTCTGGACGTGGTAGATGATGTCGTTGGCGTATTCCTGCAGGGTGTAGTTGACGCTCGATTCGAAATCGGTTTGCGAACCGTCGTAGTCAATGCCGAGGCCGCCGCCCACGTCGAGGAATTTCAGTCCGGCGCCGGCGCGGGCGAGATCGACATACACTCGCACTGCCTCATTTACCGCAGCCTTGATCTGACGGATATTGGTGATCTGGCTGCCCAGGTGGAAGTGGAGTAGGTTGAGGCAGTCGGCCATGCCCAGATCTTTCAACTCCTGGAGGGCGCGAACGGCCTCGGTCGCCGAGAGGCCGAATTTGGAGCGGTAGCCGCCCGAGGATTTCCACTTGCCGGAGCCGCGGCTGGCGAGCTTGACGCGCAGCCCGATGGAGGGGCGGACGCCGACGCGCGCGCTGTACTTCAGAATCAGGTGCAGCTCGGTGTACTTTTCGACCACGGGGATGATCTTGCGGCCCATCTTTTGGGCCAGCATGGCCATCTCGATGTACTCGTCGTCTTTAAAGCCGTTGCAGACGATGGGGGTATCGTTGTCCGCCAAGGCCATGACGGCCATCAACTCGGGTTTGGAGCCGGCTTCCAGCCCGAAGTTGTAGGGCTTGCCGAATTCCAGGACTTCTTCGACCACCTGGCGCTGCTGATTCACCTTGATGGGATAGACGCAGGAGTAGCCGCCCTGATACTTGTGCTCCGCAATGGCGGTCGCGAAAGCGCTGTGCATCTCGCCGAGGCGGTGCCGCAGGATATCGGCGAAGCGGATCAGGATGGGGAGGTTGATGCCGCGCAGGACCAGGGTGTCGACGAGTTCCTTGAGGTCGATGGAGCGGGCGGGGTCCTTTTCGGGATGCACGCGCACGTGCCCGTTGTCGCCCACCGAGAAATAGCCTTTGCCCCAACTGGCGACATCGTAGAGGTCGCTGGCCACCTGGGGTGTCCAGCGCTCGGTCGGCTCGATGACCATCGAGCCTTTGCGGCCATTTGTCGCCAACGCGCGGATCTCCTTAACTCACCAGTGTCCTTCGAAAGATGCAATGTGGCAAGAAGAATCGAGCGTTGCTTCACGCTGTCATTGTCCTGTGATCTCGTCGTGGGGCAGGCGATTGGCTCTCGCCGTGTGCGAACGGGGCAGACCGCGAACAACCGATGGCCTGCCCGACGGCGGCCCCACCGCTTTCCTTTTGGGCTCGCTCTGCACCCGTTCGGCCCCCGCCCGCATCCATTAGCTGGGCAATCTTGACTATAAAGTACAGATTAGCTAGGCTGATGATAGAACGATAGTTAACAGGAGCCACAGTGAGCAGCGCGAACACCCTTGAGGGCCTTGCAAATCAAGAGTATAAGTGGGGCTTCGTCACGGACATCGAAGCCGATGCCATTCCCCGCGGGCTGAGCGAGGACGTCATCCGGCTCATCTCCGCCAAGAAGAACGAGCCGGAGTGGCTGCTGGAGTGGCGGCTAAAGGCGTATCGCCACTGGCTCACGATGAAGGAGCCGACTTGGGCGAACGTGCACTACCCGGCGATCGACTACCAGGACATCATCTACTATTCGTCTCCCAAGGCCAAGAAGGACGGGCCGAAGAGTCTGGACGAGGTGGATCCGGAACTGCTCAAGACCTACGCCAAGCTCGGCATCCCGCTCAAGGAGCAGGAACTGCTGTCGGGCGTGGCGGTGGACGCGGTGTTCGACAGCGTCTCGGTGGCCACCACCTTCAAGGGCAAATTGAAGGACATGGGGATCATCTTCGGGTCGTTCTCGGAAGCCGTGCAGGAACATCCGGAGCTGGTGAAGAAGTACCTGGGTTCGGTGGTGCCTGCTTCGGACAATTTCTTCGCGGCGCTCAACTCCGCGGTCTTCAGCGACGGGTCGTTCTGCTACGTGCCGAAGGGCGTGCGCTGCCCCATGGAGCTGTCTACGTACTTCCGCATTAACGCCAAGGACACCGGGCAGTTCGAACGGACGCTGATTGTGGCCGATGAAGGGGCGTACGTCAGCTACCTGGAAGGCTGCACGGCGCCGATGCGCGACACCAACCAGTTGCATGCCGCGGTGGTCGAGCTGGTGGCGCTGGACAATGCGCAGATCAAGTACTCAACGGTGCAGAACTGGTATCCGGGCGATAAAGAAGGCAAGGGCGGAATCTACAACTTCGTGACCAAGCGCGGGGCTTGCCGCGGGGTGAACTCGAAGATCTCGTGGACGCAGGTAGAGACGGGGTCGGCCATCACCTGGAAGTATCCGTCGTGCCTGTTGATGGGCGACAACTCGGTGGGCGAGTTTTATTCCGTGGCGGTCACCAATAACTACCAGCAGGCCGATACCGGCACGAAGATGATCCATATCGGGAAGAACACCACCAGCACCATCGTCTCGAAGGGCATTTCGGCCGGACACGGGCAGAACACGTACCGCGGCGGGGTCAAGATTCTGAAGTCGGCGACGGGTGCGCGCAACTACTCGCAGTGCGACTCGATGCTGATGGGCGACCAGTGCGGCGCGCACACGTTTCCGTACCTGGAAGTTAAAAACACGTCGTCGCAGGTGGAGCACGAAGCATCGACGTCGAAGATCGGAGAAGACCAGATCTTTTACTGCCGGCAGCGCGGGATTTCGACCGAAGACGCGGTTTCGATGATTGTGCATGGGTTCTGCAAGGAAGTATTCCGCGAGCTGCCGATGGAATTCGCGGTGGAAGCACAGAAGCTGCTGGGGATCAGCTTAGAAGGAAGCGTAGGGTAATGGCTTTACTGGAAATCAACGATCTGCACGCCTCGGTAGGCGAGCGCGAAATTCTGAGGGGCATTGACCTGACGGTCAACGCCGGCGAAGTCCACGCCATCATGGGGCCCAACGGTTCGGGCAAGAGCACGCTGGCGGGCGTGTTGGCAGGGCGCGAGCTGTACCACGTCACCAGCGGGTCGGTTCTCTACGACGGCAAAGACCTGCTTGCAATGGCGCCGGAAGACCGGGCGCGCGAAGGCATCTTTCTGGCGTTCCAGTATCCGGTGGAGATCCCCGGCGTCAGCAATATGTATTTTTTGAAGGCCGCGCTGAACACCATCCGGAAGAACAAGAACCTGCCGGAACTCGACGCCATGGATTTCTTGAACCTGGTGCGGGAAAAGATGAAGCTCATGGAAATGGAGCAGGCGCTGCTCAACCGGCCGGTGAACACGGGATTCTCCGGCGGCGAAAAGAAGCGCAACGAGATCTTTCAAATGGCCGTGCTGGAGCCGAAGCTGGCGATTCTGGACGAGACCGATTCAGGATTGGACATCGACGCGCTGCGGACGGTGGCGGGCGGCGTGAACGCGCTGCGATCGCCGGAGCGGTCGATGATCGTAGTGACGCACTACCAGCGCCTCTTGAACTACATCGTGCCGGACTTTGTGCATGTGCTGTCCGAGGGACGGATCGTGAAGTCGGGCGGCAAGGAGCTGGCGTTGCAGCTCGAAGAGAGCGGCTACGCCGGGCTGGGGATTGTGGACGAAGAGGAGGCGGTCGGCAAGCGATGACGGCCGTAGCGGAACAGACCGGCGCCTGGCTGGCGGAGTTTACCGCGCAAAAGCCCGCGGAGCCATGGTTGCAGGAACTGCGGAACGCCGCGTTCCAGCGGTTCGCGGAGCTGGGCTTTCCCACGACTAAGAACGAAGAGTGGCGGTTCACGAACGTGGCGCCCATCGCGCGCACGACCTTCCGGGTGTCGGCGGCCGGCTTCGCGGCCCGGTTCCGGGGCGCGGAGAAAATAGAGGCGGGCGGCAAATGTTTCGACGCGGCGCGATTGGCGGCGGAACCGAACGCCTTCGTGGCGCTGAACGCGGCCTTCACGGACAGACCGTGCGTGCTGCGGGTGCCGAGAGGCGCGGTCGTCGAAGAGCCGATCGAGATTACCTATGAGATCGCGGCAGCGGGAGATCGTCCGGCAGCGGTCCACCCCCGCATTCTGATCGTGGTGGAGGCGAATGCCCAGTGCGCGATTGTCGAGCGATACAGCGGCGAAGGCCGGTATCTCACGAACGCGGTGACCGAAATCGTGGCGGGCGAAGGTGCGGTTGTGGATCACTACCGAGTCCAGCAGGAGAGCCGGGAAGCGTACCACATCTCCACCTTGCGGGCCACGTTGGGGCGCAGCGCGAATTTCTCGTCGCATTCGATCGCGCTGGGCGGCGCGCTGGTGCGGAATGACGCCAATGCGACGCTCTCCGAAGGCAGCGACGCGACGCTGAACGGCCTCTACATCGTGAACGGCAAGCAGCACATCGACAATCACACCGAGATCGATCACGCCAAACCGCACGGCACCAGCCACGAGGTGTACAAGGGAATTCTGGACGGCCAGGCCACCGCGGTGTTCAACGGGCGGATCATCGTCCGCAAAGACGCGCAGAAGACCGATTCCAAGCAGACCAACAAGAACCTGGTTTTGTCGGACGAAGCGGTGATCGACACCAAACCGGAGTTGCAGATTCTCGCCGATGACGTGCGCTGCACGCACGGCGCGACGATTGGGCAACTGGACGAAGAGGCGCTGTTTTACCTGCAATCCCGCGGGATCGGCAAGGGCGAGGCGCGCAGCCTGCTCACCTATGCGTTTGCGCAGGACATCCTGGACCGCATCAAGGTTCCGGCTCTGAAGGACCAGTTGGAAAAGGCGCTGACCGAGAAACTCCATGAGCACGGCAAGTAGAATGGTGGCGGCGGGGTTCGACGTGGAAAAGATTCGGGAAGACTTCCCGGTTCTGAAGCAGACCATCCACGGCAAGCCCCTGGTGTATTTCGACAGCGCGGCGACCGCGCAGAAGCCCTACGCGGTCATCGAGGCCATTCGCAAGTTCTACGAAGTGGACTGCGCCAACATTCACCGCGGCGTCCATGAGCTGAGCCAGCGTTCTACGGCAGCCTACGAAGAAACGCGAGTCAAGGCCAAGCGCTTTCTCAACGCGCGCAGCAAGAACGAGATTGTGTTCGTGCGCGGCGCCACCGAAGGCATCAACCTGGTGACCAGCACCTGGGGCCGGCAGGCCGTGAAAGAAGGCGACGAGATCGTCATCTCGGCGTTGGAGCACCACTCCAACATCGTGCCCTGGCAGATGCTGTGCGAGGAGAAAAGCGCAAAGCTGCGGGTGATCCCGATGAACGACCGTGGCGAGCTGTTGCTGGACGAGTACGAGAAGCTGCTCAGCCCGCGGACCCGGATGGTGGCGGTGGGCCACGTCTCGAATGCGCTCGGCACCATCAACCCGGTTCACAAGATCATCGAGATGGCCCACGAGGCCGGCGCGCTCACGTTGATTGACGGAGCGCAGGCCGCGCCGCACATGAAGGTCGATGTGCAGGAGCTCGACGCCGATTTCTACACCTTTTCCGGCCACAAGGTGTTCGGACCGACCGGCATCGGCGTGCTCTTCGGGAAGTTGAAGCTGCTGAACGCCATGCCGCCGTATCAGGGCGGCGGAGACATGATCCGCACGGTCACTTTCGAGAAGACCACCTACAACGAAGTGCCCTACAAGTTCGAAGCCGGGACGCCCAACATCGCGAGCGGCATCGGGCTGGGCGCGGCGCTGGATTACGCGACCCACATCGGTCTCGACAAGATCGCCGCTTACGAACACGAGCTGCTGGTTTACGGCACCAAGGCTCTATCGAAGATTCCGGGGTTGAAAATGATCGGAACCGCACGGGAGAAGGCGGCGGTGCTTTCGTTTGTCATCGAGGGCATCCACCCACACGATATCGGCACCGTCCTCGACCGGATGGCGATCGCGGTGCGCACCGGCCACCATTGCGCGCAGCCGGTGATGGACTGGTTCCACATTCCCGCCACCACGCGAGCTTCGCTGGCGTTCTACAACACGAAGGCGGAAATCGACCTGCTGGTGGAGGGTCTGCGCAAAGTGAAGGAGGTTTTCGACTGATGGTCGACGACCTGTATCAGGAAACCATACTCGATCACAGCAAGCGTCCGCGGAATTTCCACATCATGCAGGATGCCAACCGCACCGCCGACGGCTACAACCCGCTGTGCGGAGACAAGCTGAAGCTGTACCTGAAGGTGGAGAACGACATCGTGCAGGACGCCAGCTTCGAAGGCTGCGGATGCGCGATTTCGACCGCCTCGGCGTCGTTGATGACCGAGAGCCTCAAAGGGAAGACGAAAGACGAAGCTCTTCATCTGCTGGAGAAGTTCCACGATCTGCTGACCCAGGACGCGGCTTCCACGCAGGACCTGGGAAAGCTGGTGGTCTTCTGCGGCGTCCGCGACTACCCGGGGCGCGTGAAGTGCGCCACCTTGGCCTGGCACACGCTGAAATCGGCGCTGAACGGCACGGGCGATTTGACTACCACTGAATGAGCTTGCAAGATTCCATCACCGCCGCGTTGAAGACGGTCTACGACCCGGAGATGCCGGTGAACATTTACGAGCTCGGCCTGATCTACGATTCGTCAGTGGACGCCGAAGGGCGGGCGGCGATCCGGATGACCTTGACCGCACCCAATTGCCCGGTAGCCGGCACGCTGCCGGCTGATGTGGAACGCGCGGTGCGCGCAGTTCCCGGGGTGACGGATGTGAAGCTGGAACTGACGTTCGACCCTCCGTGGACGAAAGCGCGGATGTCAGAAGCCGCCAAGCTGGCGTTGGGGATTGAAGACATCATTCCGATCGCCAGGTTGAGGAGATGAAACCGCGGAGATGAGGGTGCGCTGATGAAGCTTTCCGCCAACGAAGAATACGGTCTGCGGTGCCTGGTGCGCATCGGGTATGCCGGGGAGGGCGGCAGCCTGACGATTCCCGAGATCAGCCAGGCCGAAGGCGTGTCGCCGTCCTACGCGGCCAAAATTCTCCGCGTGCTGCGCAAAGGTGGTTTCGTGAAAGCGGCCCGCGGCAAAGAGGGTGGCTACACTCTGGCGCGGCCGGCCGAGGCGATTGTCATCGGCAACGTCATCGATGCGCTGGGCGGGCGGTTGTTTGAGAGCAAGTTCTGCGACAGCCATTCCGGGCAGGCGGCCATCTGCACCCGTTCGGTGGATTGCTCGGTGCGGTCGCTGTGGCGCGCCGTCCAGGTGGCGGTGGACCATGTCTTGAGCAAGGCCACGCTGCGGGATCTGCTTCAAAATGAAGAAGACATGAATTCCTGGGTGCGCACCATTCCAGGACCGGCCGGGCTGCGGCTGGTTCAATAGTACCCCGCCGACCTTTTGAACCGGCTGCATCGCCTGGTGTCCGGAAGGATCTCTGACATAGACAGGGAGGGATCATGCCGGATAGTGATGACATGATTGCGGAACGTGCATTTTATCTGGAAGGGAAAGAAGGCGGAAAACCGGCTGTCCTCTTTCGCTTATGGCGGTCCCATCTGAGTCTTTGTTCGAAGGACGCCTGCGGTGGGAGGCTTCGCCGGAGGGAGGTCGCGGCCTCGGCTTGCCGACCATTGAAGATCATTGGCCCCACCATGAGCGATACCAAGCGGCTCTTCGATGGTCGACGCAGAAAGAGCCCGACCAGGGTAATCTATTGTGCAATGGAATCAATTAGTTGGAGAGAGGGCCGGCCACGAAATCCTGTTTTTTCAGCCCTGCGCGGAACAATAGTATAATAAAGGCAGATGGTTTTGATCCGCCCGCTGCAGCGGGCCGACGCAGTTTCGAATTCCTTCCCAGTCCAAAACGAAACCCCGTCTGTTCTTTCGTCTGTTCGGAGGCATCCAGTACCCCTTCAATGAAAGCCAGCGTTCGCATCAGCAAAGGCGTCGAAAACCTCTTCGGCACGCGCGATGAAAATATCCGGTTGCTCGAAAGCGGGCTGGGCGTTCATACCCAACTGGTGGACAACAACCTGGAGATCGAAGGGGAGGCCGAAAACGTCTCGCGCGTCGAGAATATTCTGGAAGACTACAATACGCTCATCCGCGAAGGCCACGTCTTTAACAACGGCGACTTGAACGGATACCTGCGGGTGGTGACGCTCGACCGCGAGGTGTCGCTGCGCGCGCTGGTGCAGAGCGGGCGGCAGCGCAATTTCGGCAAGAAGGCGCTGGCGCCGAAGTCGGTGAATCAGCGGCGGTACCTGGAAGCCATCGAGCGCAACGACATGGTGTTCGGGGTGGGCCCGGCGGGCACGGGGAAGACCTACCTGGCGGTGGCCATGGGGGTTTCGGCGCTGATCAACAAGCAGGTGGCGCGGATCATTCTCACGCGGCCGGCGGTAGAGGCCGGCGAGCGTCTGGGCTTCTTGCCCGGCACGCTGCAGGAAAAGGTGGATCCGTACCTGCGCCCGCTCTACGACGCGCTCTACGATATGCTGGATACCGATCGCGTGGAGAAGCTGCTGGAGCGCAACGTCATCGAGGTGGCGCCGATTGCGTTTATGCGCGGGCGCACGCTGAACGACAGCTTCATCATTCTGGACGAAGCGCAGAACAGCACACCGGAGCAGATGAAGATGATCCTCACCCGCCAGGGTTTCAACTCGAAGATGGTGGTGAACGGCGACATCACCCAGATCGATCTGCCCAACGCGCGGCGGAGCGGGTTAATTGACGCCCTCGACGTACTGAAGGGCGTGGAGGGCATCAGCTTCGTGCAGTTCGATGAGAAGGACGTGGTGCGCCACGCGCTGGTGCAGCGCATCGTCAAAGCCTACGAACGCTACAACGAAACCGTGGGCGCGGGGCGGCAACTGGCTTTGAAGCTGGCCGAGCCCGCAGCGGAGAACGGCAACGGCATGCCGGACAGTTCCGAGACCGCGCCCGAAGCCTGAGCGTCACGCCGATGTCTCCCGACGGCAGTACCGTTATATTTCGAGGTATTCCGGGCAGCGTGCGGCGCCGGCCGATCGAGCGGTTCGCCCGTGCGCTCGAAGCGGAGGTGGCGCGCGGCCGGCGCTTCGATTGCCTGGTCACCACCGACGCCGAGCTGCGGCGGCTGAACCGGGAGTATCGCGGAAAAGACGCAACGACCGATGTGCTGTCGTTCCCGGCCGGCTCCATTTTGGAACACTTTTTGGGCGACGTCGCCGTCTCGGCCGCGCGGGCGCGGGCGCAAGCCCGCGAATTCGGACATACCGTCGAGCAGGAGATCCAGATCCTCATGTTGCACGGGGTCTTGCACCTGCTGGGGATGGACCATGAAACCGACCGCGGCCGGATGGCTCGGGCGGAGAAACGCTGGCGGGCTGCTTTGAGGCTGCCCAACGGCTTGATCGAGCGGGTGCGGCGATGATGCTCGCGACGGCCCTGGTGACCCTTGCGGCGATTCCGCTGTTGGGCCTCGTGACCTTCGTCCAGGTGCTCTTTCTGGAGAGCATGCGGCTGCGCACGCGGGATCTGCCTTCGCTCAAGTTCTTCAAGGAGACGCTGGAAGACAAGCTCGGCATGAGCACGGAACAGGGCGCCGGCGTGTTTTCGCTCATCAAGCACACGCTGCTGGTGCTGCTCGGCATCCTGTACTTTGCCCTCTTCGCCGGGCGCCATTCCGGGTTCATCGATGGCGCTACCTGGACCGCTGCCGAATTCTGGCAGGCGGCCGTGGCTGCGTGGTTCACGATGATCGCGGCTTCCTACGCGATTCCGCAACTTCTCTATCGTCGGACCGCCGGGCACTGGCTGCTGCCGCTGGTCCCCCTGCTGCGCGGCATGGGCTGGCTCGCCCGGCCGTGCGAAGCGCTGCTTTCGTTCTTCCAGTCGCTGGTGGATCTCACCGATGACGCGGCCGCCGCCGAAGAGACGCCCACGCAGGCCGAAAACATCGAAGCGCTCATCTCGGCCGGCGCCGAAGAGGGCTTGATCGAGGAAGAGGACCGCAAGCTGATCCAGTCCGTGGTCGAGTTCGGCGACAAGGTGGTGCGCGAGGTCATGACGCCGCGGCCGAACATCGTTTCGATCTCAGCCGATGCCACGCTTGAAATCCTGCGCCAGCTCGTGATCACCGAGCAGTACTCGCGCATCCCGGCCTTCGAGCAGAACATCGACCAGATCCTCGGCTTCGTCCACGTGCGCGACATGTTTGAGGTGGAAGAAGAAGAGCGGGAGAAGCGCACGGTGCGCGAATTGCTGCGGCCCATCCTGTTCGTGCCGGAGAGCAAGCCGGTGAACGACCTGATGCGCCAGATGCAGCAGGAGAACACCCACATGGTGATCGTGGTGGACGAGTACGGCAACACGGCCGGCCTCGCCACCATGGAAGACCTGCTGGAAGTCATCATCGGAGAGATCCGCGACGAACACGAGCCGGATAGCGACGTCGCCGAAGACGGACATGGCGGCTACATCGTGTCCGGCAGTTTCGATCTCGATCGCGTGGGGGACTTGTTCGAGTCCTTCCACCGCGAGGATGACATCGAGTCCACCACCGTCGGCGGTCTGGTGACGGAGTGGCTGGGCCGCGTCCCCAAAGCGGGCGAGTTTGTCGACCGGGATGGCATTCGAGTCGAGGTGCGTGCCAGCGACGAATTGCGCGTCGGCCAGGTCTGCATCCGCAAGTCGCAAACCGTCGCCCACGAATCGAACTCATGAGCAAAACATTCCGGTCCGGATTCGTGTCGCTGGTGGGCCGTCCGAACGCCGGCAAATCCACGTTACTGAACGCGCTGGTGGGGCAGAAGGTGGCCATCGTGGCGGATAAGCCGCAGACTACCCGAACCTCGATTCAGGGCGTGCTGACGCTGCCCGGCGAAGCGCAGGTCATTTTTGTCGACACCCCCGGCATTCACCGGGCCGATACGCCGCTCAACAAGCGGATGATGGACACCGTGCACGCGGCCCTGGAAGAGCGCGATCTGCTGCTGTTTCTCGCGGACGCGGCGCGGCCTTTCCAGGAGGAGGATCGGCGTGCCGTGAAAACGGTGAGCCGGACCAACACCCCCGTGGTGCTGGTGCTGAACAAGGTCGATCTTCTGCGCGAGAAGGCCATGCTGCTGCCCTTAATCGAGCAGTATAAGGCTGCGTATGACTTCGCCGAGTATGTGCCGGTTTCGGCGTCTAAACGCGTTGGGCTGGAGGAACTGCGGCGCGTGATTCTGGAGCGGCTTCCGGAAGGGCCGGCCTATTTTCCGGAGGACCATGTCACCGACCAGCCTGAACGTTTCTTGGCGGCCGAGTTGATTCGGGAAAAAGTCCTGCTGGCCACCCGGCAGGAGGTACCGCACTCGGTGGGAGTCGCGGTGGACCAGTGGAACGAGACCCCCCGGATCACACGCATCTATGCCACCATCCGGGTGGAGCGGCCGGGCCAGAAGGCCATCGTGATCGGGTCTCAGGGCATCATGCTGAAAAAAATCGGCACGCTGGCGCGTCAGGAAATGGAGCGGCTCTTCGGCGTGAAGATCTACCTCAATCTGCACGTTCGCGTGCAGCCGGGCTGGCGGGACAAGCCCGCCTTCCTGAATGCCCTCGACTGGCGTACAATGACCGGGGACGATGAAAACTAGAATCTGCGCATTCCTGTTGATGGCCCTGATGATGGCCGGCGTTGGCTTGGCGAAAGACGCGGTGACCGACGACATGATTTACAACAACGTCCGCATCAAGCTGGCGAGTGACGCGGTCGTGAAGGGCGGCGCCCTGGAGGTCGACGTCAAAAACGGGGTGGTGACGGTGTCCGGTCAAGTCGAACAAGACAAGCAGAAGGACCGCGCCACGAAACTGGCCAAAAGCGTCAAGGGCGTCAAGCAGGTGATCAACAACATCACGCTTCGCTCGAATAACAACGGGAAATGAAGAGTCGGGCGCGGTGGTGGTGGCTGGTTCCCGTTTTCTGCTGGGCCGCATTCGGGCAGCAATTTCCCCAGTTTGTCAGTGAGAAGATCGCGGCGGGCTACCGCTTCACGGAAGGCGCGGCGTGGTCCAAGGACGGGTTCCTGGTCTTCAGTGACACCCCCAACAACCGTCTGCTGAAATGGGTTCCAGGCCGCCAGGCGGAGGTGCTTCGCGAACACGCCAACGGCCCGAGCGGCAACGCCTTCGATGCGCAAGGCCGGCTGTATACCGCCGAAACGCGGGCGCGGCGCGTCACCCGGACGGACAAGAGCGGCGCCATTGAGGTGCTGGCGGAACGCTGGGAAGACAAGCGGTTGAACGCGCCGGCGGGCATTGCGGTGAGCAAGTCCGGGCACGTTTACTTCACCGATCCGGCGTTCGGATACCAGGCGGACCAGCGCGAGCTCAATTTCTACGGTGTCTACCACATTCCGCCGAAGGGGCCGATGCAGCTGGTGGCGCGGCCCAAAGGACGGCCGCACGGCGTCGCGCTTTCGCCCAACAGCCGCACGCTCTACGTGTCCAACACGGACGAACACAACATCCGCGCTTACGATCTGGACCGGAACGGCGAGGCCTCGAACGAGCGCGTCCTGATTTCGGGCATCGCCGGCGTGCCCGGCGGAATGAGTGTGGATGAGAAGGGAAACCTGTGGGTTGCCGGCAAGGGGATGGCGATCTACAGCCCGCAGGGCCAGCTGCTGCATACCATTGAGATGCAGGACCCGGCGTCGAGCTGCGCATTGGACGAGTCCTCGGGCTCTCCGTTCCTGTTCGTGACGGCGCGCGGATTCGTGTACCGGATGCGCCCGGCGGATCCGTGAAGGAAGATCGCCGCTACCCCAAGCACCCGCTGCTCGGCGTGGGCGCGCTGATTTTTGACGGCGACCGGATTCTGATGGCCGAACGGGGCGGGGAGCCGCTCAAGGGCTGGTGGTCGATTCCGGGTGGGCTGGTGGAGACCGGGGAAGCGCTGGAGGCCGCGCTCCGCCGCGAAATGATGGAGGAAACCGGCCTGGACGTCAAGCCGCTGGGAGTCCTCCAGATCTTCGAGCGCATCATCCGCGACCCACAAGGGGCGGCCGAGTATCATTACGTGCTGATCGATTATGTCTGCCGGATCGCGGGCGGCACGCTGCGCGCGGGAGACGATGTCAGCCGCGCCGAATGGGTGCGGCGGCGCGACCTGAAACAATTGAAGATCACCGAAGGCACCCTGGCGGTGATTGAAAAAGGCTTTCGCGAACGCCGAAAATACAAGTGACCGCTCCCTACGATCGCGGCCCGGAACCGATGCGGAGCCGCGAGGGTAGGAAGCGGTTGGGAATTCCATTTTGAAAACCAGCGCTGAAGTCCTGGAATACGAAGCCCTGCGGCAACTGGTGGGCCGGTTTGTGTCGAGCCCGCTCGGCCGCCGCGAACTGGAAAAGGTCCAACCGCACACCGATCGAGCCCGCCTCACCGAAGACCTGGCCGAAACCGGAGAGGCGATCGAATACCTCCGGGTGGCCGGGCGTCCACAGCCGGCGGCTCGCGGCGCGGCCATCCGCATCGACTTCGGCGGGCTGCCGGATCTGGCAGCGACCGTCGACAAGATGCGGATCGAAGGCGCGTCGCTGGAGCCCAAGGAAATCTCCGACGTGCTGCTGCTGCTGGACCGCGCGGCCGACGCCAAGTCGGTGCTCACGGCCTCGGCGGAGCGGTTCGCGCGGCTCGGCCGCCGTGCGCAGACCATCGGCGATTTTCGCGCGCTGTTGAAGGACCTGGAAGGCAAGATTCTGCCCGACGGCACCGTGTCCGACCATGCCAGCGTGGCGCTGGCGCGTCTGCGCCGCGATAGCGAGCGGCAGAAGAAGTCCATCCAGGAATCGCTCGAGCGGTTTCTTCGCGCCCACCGCGAGGAAGGCGTGCTGCAGGAGGAGTTCGTCACCATCCGCAATGAGCGCTTTGTGGTGCCGGTGATCGCCGGCCAAAAGCGCAAGCTCGACGGCGTGATCCACGGCGCCAGCTCGAGCGGCCACACCCTGTTCATCGAGCCGCTGGAGACCATCGACCTGAATAACGAGCTGGTGCGGCTGGCCGAGGAAGAGATGCGCGAAGTGCACCGCATCCTGCTCGAGATGACCGACCGTCTGCGCGGCTACGGCGATTCCATCCGCCAGACCCTGGTGACCATGGCCGAGCTGGAGCTGATTTTCGCCAAGGCCCGCTTCGCCGCGGAGTTCGGTTGCGCCATTCCGCGCTTTGGCGAGCGGCTGCTGCTCAAGGAGGCGCGCCACCCACTGTTGGAAGATGTCCTGCGGCGGCGCGGCAAGGCTGCGGTGCCGGTCACGCTCGAGCTGACCCGCGCGGGCCGGACCCTGCTCATCAGCGGCCCCAATACCGGCGGCAAGACGGTCACCCTGAAGACGGTGGGGCTGCTCAGTTTGATGGCGCAATCCGCGCTGCCGGTGCCGGCTTTGGAGGCCGAGTTTCCGGTCTTCGAGCAGGTGCTGGCGGACATTGGCGATTATCAGTCGATCCAGGAGAACCTGAGCACGTTTTCCGCGCACGTTTCCAACATCCGCGAGATGGCGCTCGACGTGACGCCGGAGTCGCTGGTGTTGCTGGACGAACTGGGAGCGGCCACCGATCCCGAGGAAGGCGGCGCTCTGGGCGTCGCCATCGTCGAGCATTTCCGCGCGGCCGGCGCCGTGACCCTGGTCTCCACGCACTTGATGGCGCTCAAAATCTACGGTTCCAGCACGGACGGCGTGGTGAATGGCTCGATGGGCTTCGACGAGGAAACGCTGGAACCGACGTATCAGTTCCGCGCGGGGCTGCCCGGCAAGTCGGCGGGCATCGAGATTGCGACGCGGTTGGGGATGCCCGAGGACATTATGCGGCGCGCGCGGCAGTCGATGGGCGACCGTGACCGCGACGTCACCCGATTCGTGAGCGAGCTGCACCGGCGGATCGAAGAGACTCAGGCGTTGGAGCAGAGCTTGCGCCAGAAGATGGCGGAGGTGGCCCAGCGCGAAAAAGATCTGGCGCGCGAGTGGGAGAAGCGCGAGACGGCGAAGCTAAAGGAGCTGGAACGCCGCACCGATCAGGCGCTGGCGCGCTTCGAGGAACAGGCGCGGGAGACGCTCGGCAAGATTGCGCAGGGTGCGGAGCATCGCAAAGCCGAGCAGGACGCCCAGCGTCGCATCGCCAAAACCAAGCGGGAAATGCGCGAAGATTTCCAGACCACCGTTCTGGCCACACAGGAAGACTCGCGTCAGGGGGAGATCCGGCCCTTGCGCATCGAGGAAGGCGCGCGCGTCCGCCTCAAAGATATTCGCGAGCCGGCGCGCGTGCGGCGCAAGTTGAGCGGCGACCGCCTGGAAGTGGAAGCCGGGTTCCTGAAAATGCAGGTGTCGGTGGACGAGGTGATCGAGGTGCTGCCCGAGACCAGCACGCCCGCTGCCAGCAGGCTTCCGCAAGGTGTCAGCTACCGGCCGGCGCCGGAACTCGCTCCCGTACACCAGGAGATCAATGTCATCGGCCAGCACGCCGAGGAGGCGCGCGACGCCGTCGACGAGTTCCTCGACCGTGCCGTAATGGCCACCGCCAGCCGCGTGCGCATTGTGCACGGCCACGGCATGGGGATTCTGCGGAAGACCATCCAGGAACTGCTCAGCCGCCACCCGCATGTGGCGCGCTTCTACCCGGCCCCGCAGCAGGAAGGCGGCTCCGGGGCGACGATTGTGGAACTCAAGGACTAGCCCATGCGATTAAAGATCGTCCAGGCCGGAGAGGCGGTGTTGCGCCAGCGCGCCCGGGAACTGTCGCGCAAAGAGATCCGCGGCAGCGAGATCCAGCAGCTCATCGAGTGGATGCGGGAGACCATGCGGGACGCGCCCGGCGTGGGCCTGGCCGCGCCCCAAGTCGGGCTGCCGCTGCAACTGGCGGTGATCGAAGATCCGGAAGCGGTGCAGCGCACCGTGCCGCCGGAACGGCTGGCCGAGCGCGGGCGCCGTCCCGTCCCTTTCCACGTCGTCGTGAACCCGCGCCTTACCACCGAAGGCGACCCGGTGGAGTTCTTCGAAGGCTGCCTGAGTGTGGCCGGCTGGAGCGCCCTGGTGCCACGCGCGGCGCGGGTCCAGGTGGAGTGCCTGGACGAACGCGGCGAATCGAAATCGATCCGCGCCGATGGCTGGTACGCGCGCATTCTGCAGCATGAGATCGATCACCTGTTCGGCACTCTGTACGTGGACCGGATGCAGACCCGGTCGCTGATGACCGTCGACAATCTGACGCGCCACTGGGGCGATTTGCCGGTCGCCGAAGTCAAGAAGCGCCTGGGGATCGTCTGAATCCAAGCGGGCCGCAGAAGTCGGGTCACGCCTTCCGAAAAAATCGCCAACTCTACGCGCCCCCTTCATTTAGGCCGTTTTCCAGGCCCTCGGTAAGTGCCCTGTCCGCGCCGGCGGAGCGATCCTGGGAATAGAAGAAGCGCCTGAAGCGAGCGGACAAAATCCTCTAAAATCTCAGAAAAACTGACGAAAAGAGAGACAGGGCGGGAAGGCGCTGGAGGGAACAGATGAAGACATGCGTCCTCTGCGGTGGGGAGATTCCGTCGGGCTGGCCGATGGTGGTGTTGCCGGCTGGGTTGGCGCACCGCTTCAACACCATGTGCGATGAGCTGGCCGCGCCGGAAGCGCAAGCCTGCCTCCTGCTGGAAGCCCGCGGCCAGCGCCTCGGCTTTGACTTCGGATTCGAGCAGGCCACGGCGCGCGCCGGCGCGTTGATTCTCGACGGCGACGCCGAAGCCGCCTGAACGGCCGCCTTACGTTACGCCCTGCGCCGCAGCCGGGCCGCGAATTTCTCGCGGAACTTGTTGACCTTAGGCGCCACCACGAAGGCACAGTACGGCTGCTGGGGATGGTTGCGGAAATACTCCTGGTGATAGTCTTCGGCCTTGTAGAATCGGGCTGCCGGCTCCACCCGGGTCACAATCGGCGCGGGGAACACCGCCTCCGCCGTCAATTCGCGAATCAGACCTTCGGCCTCCGCCTTCTGGCCTTCATCGTGATAGAAGATCGCGGACCGATATTGCGTGCCGACGTCATTGCCTTGCCGGTCGGGCGTAGTCGGATCATGGATCGCGAAGAACACTTCGAGGACGTCGCGATAGGACGTGATGTCCGCATCGAAGGTGACCTGCACGACTTCGGCATGTCCGGTCCGGCCGCTGCAGACCTGCTCATAGGTGGGGTTCTCGACCGCCCCCCCCATGTAGCCCGATTCCACCAGGCGCACGCCTTCCATCTCCTGGTACACGGCTTCGAGGCACCAGAAACAGCCTCCGGCCAGCGTGGCAACTTCGTCGTGAGGCATTTTTCACACTTGGGGAGCCGGCAACGTCCGCCCGTTGAGCTTATCCTTTGACGGCTACAGGCGCCAGGTCGCGGCTGGTGATCACGCGGTCGATCATGCCGTATTCGACCGCCCCGTCCGGCTCCATGATGTAGTCGCGGTCCACATCCTTAGCCACCCGGTCGATGGGCTGGCCCGTGGCATCCGCCAACATCTTGTTCAAGATCTCACGCATGCGGAGAATTTCCCGGGCGTAGATGTCGATGTCGGCCGCCTGCCCCGCCAAGCCTTGCATGGATGGCTGATGGATCATGATGCGCGAATTCGGCAGGCTGAAGCGCTTGCCTTTGGTGCCCTTAGCGAGCAGCACGGCCGCCATGGAGGCCGCTTGGCCGACGCAAATGGTCACAATATCCGGCCGGATAAATGCCATCGTATCCAGAATCGCCAGGCCGGCGGTGATGGAGCCGCCCGGCGAGTTGATGTAAATCGAGATGTCCTTTTCCGGATCCTCCGCTTCCAGGAATAACAGCTGAGCGATGATCAGGTTGGCCACTTGATCGTCGATCGGCGTCCCCAGGAAGATGATGTTCTCTTTCAGTAGCCTGGAATAAATGTCGTATGCGCGTTCGCCCCGAGAGGTCTGTTCGACCACCATCGGGACAAGGACTGAGTTTCCCATCCTGCCTCCGGATTAATTAGATGCGAGTTAAGCCCGTTTGGCGCCAACCGTCCGCTTGGATTTGCGCTGTTTGGTCGCCGCCAGGTTCTTTTTCTTGATCTCCAGCGCTTTGGCCAGGTCGGCGATCGTATTCCGCCCCAGATAATCCATGATACGCGAACGGAGGCTCACCCAGCTATCGTGCATCGAGCAGGGCATCTCGTCGGAGCATTCCGACAGTCCGCTGGCGCACTGCTGGTAGGGCGCGAGGCCGTCCAGGGCTTCGACGATGTCGAGCAGCCGGACTTCACCGGCTTCGACCCGCAGAGCAAATCCGCCCGTCGGGCCTTTGCTAGAGCGGAGCAGGCCCTTGCGGGCAAGCTGCTGTAATATCTTCGCCAAGAAGTGGGCCGGAATATCTTCTTGCTCCGCGATATTCTTCACCATGGCGAATTTGCCCTCCGGCACTTGCGCCAGGTGTACGAAAGCCCGAATGGCATACTCGGCCGAACGAGAGTAAATCATGCGTTTCTCCCCGCGGTAATCGGAAAACTCTACTCCGAATATCTTAAAATGCAGCGGCATCCGAGCGCAAGTGCCTGATTTCATCAATTCGTGCCACACGATTTCGGAGGGGTTTCCAGGCCCTTGCGATATAATTACCGCCGTACGTGACGGAGGGCGCCGTGGACTTCAAAACGTCAACTTTGGTTATCCGGGCGGCCGCTTGTTTGGTGGCCGGCTACTTTTGCATGCAAGCCAACGCTGCTTCCTGCGAGAGCCTGACCTCTCTGACCTTGCCGGATACAACGATTTCTGTATCCAGCGTCGTGGCCGCCGGCGCTTTCGCCGCGCCTGGCGGTCGTGGACCGAACGCGGCTGCCGCCTACCAGGATCTGCCCGCTTTCTGCCGCATCGCGGCGACACTGAAGCCGACCAGCGATTCAGACATCAAGATCGAAGTCTGGCTGCCCCTAACGGAATGGAACGGCAAGTTCCAGGCGGTGGGCAATGGCGGCTGGGCTGGAGTCATCAGTTACCGGGAGTTGAGCGATGCTCTCCGGCAGCGGTACGCCACCGCTTCCACGGACACGGGGCACGTTGGTGGCAGCGGCCAGTTCGCTTACGGGCATCCGGAAAAGCTGATCGACTTCGGCTGGCGATCGGAACATGAGATGACCGTCAAAGCCAAGGCCATCATCCAGGCCTTCTACGGGAATGCTCCCAAGTACTCGTATTGGAACGGGTGTTCCACCGGCGGCCGCCAGGGGCTCAAAGAGGCTCAGATGTTCCCCGCCGATTACGACGGCATTATCGCCGGCGCGCCCGCCAATCGGACCGCCCTGGCGTTGTGGTTCGCATTCGCGGAGCTGAAGGATCCGGCCAGCTACATTCCCAAGGAAAAGTACCCGCTCGTGCACCGGGCCGTGCTCCAGGCGTGCGATGCCCACGACGGGGTCAAAGACGGACTCATCGAGGATCCGACTTCCTGCCACTTCGATCCCAAAGTGCTTCAGTGCCAGGGCGCGGACTCCGCTTCCTGTCTCACGGCCGCGCAAGTGGAGGCCGTTCGGAAGATCTACACCCCGGCCACCAACCCGCGCACCGGCCAGACCCTGTTTCCGTCGCTGGCCCCGGGTTCGGAATTGGGTTGGGGCGTCTTGGGGGCGGGGCCGGGGCCGTCTCCCATCATTCTGGACCAGTATCGATATGTGGCGTTCCAAGATCCCAATTGGGACTGGAAGACCTTCGATTTCGACCAGGACATTGTGCGCTCCGAGAAGCCCGATATTCTGGTCATGAACGCCACCAATCCCAATTTGACGTCGTTCTTCGGCCATGATGGCAAGCTGCTGCTCTACCACGGCTGGAGCGATCCCAACATCACTCCGCTGGCCACCATCCAGTACTTCAAAAGCGTGGTAGACACGATGGGCGGAGCGGCCAAGACGTCCAAGAACATCCGGCTCTTCCTGGAGCCCGGCATGGGGCATTGCGGCGGCGGGGAGGGCCCGAACGTGTTCGACAAAGTCGGCGCAATGGAGACGTGGGTGGAGCACGGCCGTGCGCCAGAACAGATGGTCGCCTCCCACAGCACCGGGGGCAAAGTCGACCGCACCCGCCCGCTGTGTCCGTATCCGCAGGTGGCCCAGTACAAGGGCTCGGGCAGTATCGACGATGCCAGAAACTTCGCCTGCAAGTAGCCATCGCGGGAGGCCTTTGAGAAACGCCGTTTCCATCTGCATCGCAGTGGTGGTGGCGCCGCTTGCGGCTCAGGACCGAGCGATCGATGTCGGGCGCAGCACGATGACGGTGCACGCCGGCAAGGCCGGTCTCTTCTCCATTGCCGGACACGAGCATTGGATCAGCGCGCCGCTGGGTGCCGGCGTGCTGAACAACTCGGATAAGCCGCATGTCGAATTCACGGTGCGGGCCGCCGGCCTGACCGTGAAACCCGATCCCAAGGTCGACTCCAAGACGCAGGCCGAGATTCAGAACACCATGCAGGAGATGGTGCTCGAAAGCGCCCGCTATCCGGAGATTGTCTTCCGCTCCTCGCGGGTCGAGCCACAGGCCGCGCGAACGTGGAAGGTGGAGGGCCTGCTCACGCTGCACGGCGTGACCCGACCGGTTTCCGCGGTGGTGACCCAAGCTGGAGAGACGTACGCCGGGCGGACGTCGATCAAGCAAACCGATTTCGGAATCCGGCCCATCAGCGTGGCGGGCGGCGCGGTCAAAGTCAAGAACGAGCTGGATATCGAATTCCAGATCGTGACCCGGCCGGAATAGGGGCTTTGGAGGCGGATTGTCTGCCGGCGCGGTGCCGTTGGGGCGCGTAGGAGATGTCGATTACCTGGCGCGAGTAAATGGGCGCCACCGATTGTCGAAACGTGCCGCCGGAGTCGCGCAGCGCGTCGGTGGTGATGCGGTGGAGTTCGCCGGGCGTATACGAGCGGCGGATGGATGTCTGGCCGTCGTCCACCACAATGCGGCACACGAACGGCGCTACGAACACCCGGAACAAGGCCAGAGGCAAGGGATGGCGCACCAGGTCCAGAAGAATGAAGCGCCGGCAGAACTTTCCCACATTGCGGATGAGAGCGATTAGCTCGCGCTCCGACAGGTGATGGCCTAAGTGCATTGAGTACGCGACATCGGCGCGGGGCAGCGTATCGCGCACCGCATCCGCCTTCAGAATGGGAACCATCGCCGCCGCCGAGAGCCGCGGGTTCAAGTCGACGCCAAGTACTTCGATCCCGAGTTTGCGGCGGACGTGTTCGGATACTGCGCCGCTGCCACATCCTACGTCCAGGATGCGGTGCACTGGCAGCGTGTCTTGCCGGATTCGCCTCAGGACGAAAGCCGTGTCCCCGAGCCAGCGGTGGATTCGGGCCAGATCCCGATACGCAAGCCGCGCCACCGAATCGGGCACATCGGCCGCATCCAGGATCTCGGGCTGGTCGTCCCTCCGCATTCACCTGAATTGTACGCGTCCCGGAACCGGAATGGGAGCGTAACAGTGGTAAAAACCGGCTGCGCTCGTGAACGGGCGTCCCTGCGATCGGTCTTTCGGCCCTCATCGTGCCCCACAATGGGAAGAAGGGTGAATGCAGGAGATCCTCATCGCCGGAGCTGGACCCGCGGGAACCGCGGCCGCGATCAGCGGGCTCCTCGAGGGCACCGCGGTCCAGTTGATCGATCGCGCCAGGACGCCGCGGCACAAAGTCTGCGGCGAGTTCCTCTCCCCGGGTGCGCGGCACATTCTGGAAGGGTTGCAGGTGTGGGATGAGTTCGCCGCGCTCCGCCCCTGCGCCATTCGGCGCTGCGCACTGCATTTGGGGAATGAGACCAAGCGGTGGACTCTTTCGGAGCCCGGTTGGGGTCTGAGCCGTTTGCGTCTGGACCGGCTGCTGCTCGAAAAAGCGCAGGCTCTGGGCGCGGTGGTCCGCCGAGGCGACGTGTTTGACAGCCGGCGAGAGGTCCACTCTCCCGCGAGTCTGGTCCTGGCCTGCGGCCGCAAGTCATCGCCGGAGCCCAGCGACCGCCTGTTCGGATTCAAGGCTCATTTCGAGGGCCCGGGCGATGATGCCGTGGAGCTGTTTTTCGATGCGTGCGGCTACGTCGGTGTCAGCGGCGTTGAGGACGGCCTGACCAACGTCTGCGGGATCGCGCCGGAATCCCTCTTGCGCCGCCACGGATTCCAGTTTGATGAAGTGGTGCGGCGGTCGGCGCCGCTGGCGGAACGCCTGGGCCCTCTGCGCCGCCGCATGCCTTGGATCGCTGCCGGTCCGCTCTCGTTTTCGCCCCCGGCACCGGGAAGGGCGCGACACGGGGTGTACGAGGCCGGTGACGCGCTGGGCTTTGTCGATCCGTTCACTGGCTCGGGGATTCTGAATGCCCTGCTGACCGGAAGGCTGGCGGGTCAGGCGGCCGCGCACGGGATCCCCGCGGAACAGTACCGGCGAACGTGTCACGCGCGGCTGGCCCACCCCTTCCTGATTTCCTCGCTGTTGCGGCGTCTGGCCAGCCATGCCGCATTCCACGGCCTGGCGCGGGTTGTGCCGGGCCGGCTCCTCTTCCGCTGGACGCGCGCAGGGATGGCTCGAGAGATGCGCTGAAGGAAGCCCGGCCTTCACCTCGCCCGCCCGGCGATTTGGCGCAATTCCTCGCCCGTTAGGGCGATGGGGTTTCCTTTCATGCTATTCGTTTGAGCAGCCTTCTCAACCAGTTCCGAGATGTCTTCATCGCGTATTCCGTAGGCGCGCAGCGGTGGAATCTCGAGTTTCCGGCAGAGCTCGGCAACCCACTCGACGCCGGCTTCCGCTTCGGCCGAGGGCCTTCCGGTGAGCAGGCGTGCGACTTCCTGATACCGGCGCAAGGCCGGGCTCTCCGGCGCCCGCTCGCGCAGCGCTTGCACGTTGACCGCCATGGCGTGGGGCAGCACGGCCGCACACGCGGCGCCATGCGGTGCGGAGAACATGCCGCCAATGGGGGCGGCAAAACCGTGGACCACGCCCAGACCGGCGTTGGTGAGGGCCAGGCCTCCCAACAGGGCAGCCAGCGACATCGATGCGCGGGCTTCGCGGTCGCCGCCGTCTTCCCAGCACCGCGGCAGAGCGGCGGCGGCACGCCGCATGCCCTCCACGCAGAAGCCGTCGGTCAGGGGATTGGCGCGCACCGAAACGTAGGGTTCGATCAGTTGCGTCAGGGCATCCAGCCCAGTCGCCGCGGTCACCGGGCGCGGAACGCCAAGCGTCAACTCCGGGTCCACCACGGACAGCCTCGGTAGCAGGCCGGCGCTGCGCAGGCTGGCTTTCACGCGATGTTCCGTCGAACCCAGCACGGCATTGCGCGTGACTTCCGATCCGGTCCCGGCCGTAGTCGGAATAGCGATGAAGGGCACCGACGGGCACGGCGGCGATTGTCCGCGGCCGATGACTTCCAGGTAATCCAGCGGATCGCCCGAGTTGGCCAGCAGGGCGGCCAGGGCCTTTCCGGCGTCGAGGGCGCTGCCGCCGCCCATCGCGATCACCTGGTCGCAGCGCTCGGCGCGGGCGAACGCGGCGCCGCGCCGGATCAGATCGACGGTGGGCTCGCCCGCCACTGCGAATGACAGGCACGCGACGCCTGCGGCCGCCAGGTCTGCCACCAGCGGGTCGGCGCGATCGGTCGCGGCCCCCGTGACCGCCAGCGCGCGCCGGCCCAGACCGACCGCCGCCGGCGCCACATCGCGCACCGAGCCGGCGCCGAATACGATGCGGGTGGCGGTGGCGAACTCGAAGCGCATGCGGCTACCAGCCCGAATCGGCCGGATGCACGTTGGAATAAACCACCCGGGTGCGCTCCTCCGCCAGCATGTCGGGCACCTTCGCCACCCAGGCCTTGTAATGGGCCGTCTCCCGATGCCGGGCCGGGGCGTCGGGGTCACGATACGCCTCATACAGCACGAAACGAGTGGGGTCGTCGGACTGCTGCAGGAAGTCGAACCGCGCGATCCCCGGCTCCTGGGCGCTGTTGCGCGCGTTCTCGATGGTAGCCGCGCGAAATGCGTCCACCGATTCCGGCTTGACCTTTAAATTGACGATGAGGATGAGCATACTGAACTATTCCATTTCGGCGACAGGCGATGCAACCCCCGCCCGGGCGAGTCTGCGATTCTACCGGTTGGAGGCGCTGGGATGAAAGTGCAGATCCACGGTATAACCCGGCACCGTCACCCGCACGATATACCGCACGTCGATGCGCAGGTCATGCGGAGAACGTACAATCTTCACGTCGCCGGGCTTCACCGGGAGATCGAACTCGTGGGCTTTGTCGAGCACCCAAGTTCGCAGCAGGTCGTCGGATTTCGCCGCGCTGTCGGAACGCGCCGTCAGTTCCGTGACGAAGTTTTGCAGTTGCCGGCTGTGGAGATAGATGGGAATGAACCTCGCGGCGTAAAGAGCCAGCCCGGCCACCACCACCAAGGCCGCCGCGATGCGCCAACGAGGGACGCGGTTCACGGCTCGATGCCGGTTTCTTTACTCGCCGCGCAGAGCTCTTCCCAAAGATCGTCGGAATGCGCGTTCCACTGGGGTGTTTCCCGTCCCGAGATCTGCAGCTCGTCTTCCTTGAGAGTGCCGTGCCCGTAGGGGCAGATGTACTCGATCCGCGGCCGGCCGAATTGCAGCATGCGGCTCCAGGAGCCGGTCTCCACCGGCATGCGAAGCCGCCGCAAACAGACGCGGCAGCGGTAGCGCTGGTCCCACACCGCCAGGTACAGCGCCCCGCAGCACAGCAAGAACCAGATCAGCACCGCCAGGGTGTAGGGCAGGTCGTAGGCGAAGCGCGACGGCCGGTAATTCTCGAACATCCGGGGAAGAGGGGGCCAGATTACGTCCAGCAGCGATCGCAGCCCGAACAACGGCGCCGCCAGAGCAGCCACCTTGGCGGCGAAGTAGGCCCAAAACTTCATATCTCTTGGACTCGCAACCCCTCCTATTAGTTTCTAAGCTCTTGAGGCTTCGCGCAAGAGGGCACTCATTATTGCCGGAAAAAATGTCGCGCCAGGAAGAATACATTGGCCGGCCGTTCCGCTAATCTACGCATAAAGTAGGGGTACCAGGCCCCACCAAAGGGAATATACAGCCGCAGGCGATAGCCTTGCTCCCGCAGTCGGCGCTGCAAATCGCGCCGGATCCCGTAGAGCATCTGGAACTCAAAACGCTCCGGTGGAATTCCCCGGGCCGCCGCATAGGCCTTGGTCTGCTCGATCATGCGCTCGTCGTGTGTGGCGATGGCCGGGTATTCCCCCTGATCGAGCAGCAATTTCATCAACTCGACGTAGTTTCGATCGACCTCGCGCTTGTGCGGGAAGGCGGCGCCAGCCGGCTCCAGATAGGCTCCCTTGCACAGGCGGACGCGGATCCGGAGCGCGCACAGCCGCTCGATGTCCTTCCGGCTGCGATAAAGGTAGGCCTGGATGACGGTTCCCACACACCCGTGGCGCGCGTGCAGGTCTTCCACCACTTGCAGCGTGCGCTCGGTGTATTCGCTCGACTCCATATCGACGCGCACGAAGCTGCCCAGCCCGGCCGCCTGCTCGACCAACCGGGCCACATTGTCGCGGCACGCTTGGGAAGAGAGATCGAGGCCGAACTGCGTCAGCTTGAGCGAGACGTTGCCCTGCACGCCGTTTTCATGGATGGCGTTCAAGGTACGGAGGTAGACGTCGCGCGCCTGGGCGGCTTCGGTGAGGGAGGTCACGCTTTCGCCCAGGTGGTCGAGTGTGATGTCGATGCCTTCGGAGTTGATCTGCCGGCTGACCCGCAGAGCGTCATCCAGCGTTTCCCCTGCCACGAACCGGGATGCCAGGCGCTGGGCCAGCCTGGACGTCTCCACCCATCTTCTCAAGTGCCTCTGGCGCGAGAGGAACAGGAAGAGGCTGCGCACGCCTTCAGACTACCATCTCTCGTTTGGCGCGTCCGTCAATCCGCGCGGCCGCCCAACGCCCGCACTTCTTCCGCCGTCAGCCGCCGCCACTTTCCGATGGGCAGGTCGCCGATGCGAATCGGGCCAAGGGCCGTGCGCACCAGCTTGAGCACCTTGCTGTCCACGGCTTCGATCATCCGCCGCACCTGCCGGTTGCGCCCCTCCGCCAGAGTCAGCTCGAGGTAGGTGTACTTGGCGCTGTCCCGCAGCCGTGTCACCGTGGCCGGCCGGGTGGGGCCGTCGGAGAGCGCCACCCCGCGGCGCAGGTGCTCGATCTGCTCGTCACTCAGGGGGGTTGCCGTCTTCACCTGGTACGTCTTGGGCACCTTGTACTCAGGGTTCATCACGCGTTCCGCGAACGCGGTGTCGTTGGTGAGCAGCAGCAGGCCGCTTGTGTCCAGGTCCAGCCGGCCCACCGGCGACAGCCACGCGCCCGCCTCTTCGATCAAATCGTAGACTGTGGGCCGGCCTTCCGGGTCGCGGTAGGTGGTGAGATATCCGGTCGGCTTGTACAGCAGGATATAGGCTTTGGCGGCCGTGCGGAGGGGCTTACCGTCCAGAGTGACGCGGTCGCGTTCCAGGTCCACCCAGTGGTCCGGGCTCTGCACCAAACGGCCATTCACGCGAACCCGGCCCGCCCCAATCCAACTCCGGGCTTCCGTCCGAGATCCCAGACCGGCTTTGGAGAAGACTCGTTCTAAAGTTTTTAGCGGACGCTTCGGAGCGGGTTTGGTGATCTTCCGCATGACCGGAAATAAATCGTAAGATGATCTAGTACTAATGGTACAGTGGTTAGAGGTGATCGACGGCCACCATTCTGCTTCGCGGAGCGCGCCAATTGCTGACGTTGCGTGGCTCCCGCGCACCTCGCCGCGGGTCTGAACTCAACCAACTTAACATCATCCCGGACGGCTCGATCCTGGTGCGGGACGGGATCGTGCAAGAGGTAGGCCCCACCCGGCGTGTCGAGAACCTTGGTCTGGCGCGGCAAGCGATTGAGGTGAGTGCGGTTGGCCGGGTGGTGATGCCCGGCTTCGTGGACAGCCATACCCACATGCTCTTTCCCGCGCCGGGCGCTCCCTCTCCTGGGATCGAGCCTGGGGCGCGCGCTCTGCACGGCGTGACGGCTTTGCGGCTGAGGGCGCTGGCGCGGCCGTATCTGGAGTCCATGGCCCGTCATGGCACCACTACCGCGGAAGTCAAGACGGGAAGCGGCGCCGACGAGAGCGCCGAACTGAAAATTCTCCGCGTGGCCGCTGAACTGAAGCAAGAGCCGATCAGTCTGTTGGCCACCGTCCTATTTCGCCTTCGGGCCGGCGCTGGCGAAGACGCTCTTCCGTTGGAGCAGCGATGGGTCTGCGATGAGTTCCTACCCAAGGTTTGGCGGCGGCACCTGGCCCGTTTTGCGGATCTCGCCGGGGAAGACGAGTCCGACATCCAAGGCTTTGCCGCCCAGTATTTTCAAAGTGCGCGCCGGCTCGGGCTGGGGTGTAAGGTGCATGCGGACTCGGCCAACCCTTCCGAGGCCGTCCGGGTGGGAGTCGCCCACGGCGCGGTCGGCATCGACCATTTGGAGCACGTGACCGAAGGCGATGCGGCGCTTTTGGGGAGGGCTGAATCCGTCGCCACCCTGTTGCCCGCTGCGTCTTTCCACGCGCAGGGACGGTTTGCGCCCGGCCGGGCGTTGATCGACGCCGGAGTGGCGGTTGCCCTGGCCACCAACTTCAATCCGCATCACACTCCCACATTCAGCATGCAGACCGTCGTCGCACTAGCCTGCCGGCACATGGACCTGACGCCGGCCGAGGCCATCTCCGCCGCCACCATCAACGGCGCGCATGCGCTGGGTCATGCCGCCCACGTGGGGTCTCTGGAACTCGGCAAATCGGCAGACCTGGTGGTCCTCAACGTCTCCGACTACCGCGATTTGGCGCGACACTTCGGTGCCAATCTGGTTCACATGACGATGAAACGCGGCGAAGTCATCTACGAGCAAGACGTGGTCGCTCCGCGGCCCGTCGAAGACCTGCGCCCCGCCTGGTAACGGCCTCGTCCGGTCAACGATGCCCGGTTTACGATAGGACAGATGCCCGAGACCCTAGTTGAATGCGTACCGAATTTCTCCGAAGGCCGCGACGCCGCGAAGATCGATGCCATTGTGGAGGCCGTCCGCTCGGCGGGCGCTTCCGTTCTTCATCGCACCTCCGACTCCGACCATAACCGTTCGGTCGTCACGTTTGCCGCCCCCGTCGGCGTCATCGAGGAAGCCGCCTTCCAAGCCGTCCGCCAGGCTGTAGCGTCCATCGATCTGCGCCTCCACTCCGGCGTCCATCCCCGCATCGGCGCCGCCGACGTGGTGCCGTTCATTCCGCTTAAGGGCGTCACGCTGGAAGACTGCGCCAGACTTGCCGAGCGAACCGGCCGCCGGATTTGGGACGAATTGGGAGTTCCCGTTTACCTCTACGAAGCCGCCGCGCTCCGTCCCGAGTGCCGCAGTCTGGCCGACATCCGGCGCGGCAACTTCGAAGGCCTGAGCCAGGCCGTGCTGACCGATCCCGCCCGCCGCCCCGATTTCGGAGGCCCCGCCCTTCACCCCTCGGCCGGCGCCGTGGCCGTGGGGGCGCGCAAATTCCTGATTGCGTTCAACGTCAACCTCGCCACGCCTGACGTCGAAATCGCCCGCCGCATTGCACGCAAGATCCGCTTCTCTTCCGGCGGTCTGCCGGGCATCAAGGCCATGGGCGTCCGCTTGGCCTCGCGCAACTTGGCCCAAGTTTCCATGAACCTCACCGATTTCGAGCGGACGCCGCCGCACGTGGCCTACGAAGCCGTGCGCGCCGAAGCGGAGCGCGAAGGAGTGGCGATCGCGGGCAGCGAACTGATCGGCCTCATCCCGCAAAAGGCCCTGGACTTGGCTGCCGCGCGCTATCTGCAACTGGAGGACTTCAGTTCCTCGAGGGTTCTCGAGAACCGCCTCGCCGGCCAGCCGTAAGGTCAGGCTTCCAGCACAGCCCACAGAGCGGTCGCGGTGGCGATCTTCTGATCGGCGCTCCATGGCGGGCCAACGGACTTGCGGAGATCATCAAGGCTTCTGCGCAACGCGGTCTCGGTCAACCCGTGCCGCTGCGCCGCCAGCGTCCACAGGTCGCGCTCCCCGTGAGGCGCTGGCGGCACGCTTCACCAGTGCCGCGGCGCCGGAGGCGTCTAACGCCGCAGCTTCATGGTAAACGAACCTCGGGATAGACCCATCGGGCGGCAACAGCTCGATCCGGCTCCGCAAGAGGACTTCGATTTTGCCAGGCTGCCCGGCCGCGGCCACCACCGCCGCCCACCCGGTGTGGAGCCGGAATCCGAGAGCCGCGCGGGCCACTGCCATCCGTACACTGTAATCCAAGCGGCCGGCCCCAGGGAAATGGGAGAATGGTCGAGGTAGGGTTGCCGGATGGGCAGTCGCTCCCGGGCGCCGTTTGGGGCTCGGGGGAGGAAAGTCCGGTCTCCACAGGGCAGCGTGCCGGCTAACGGCCGGGGTCCGTTCGCGGATACGGAAAGTGCCACAGAAAATATACCGCCCTGGCAACAGGGTAAGGGTGAAATGGTGCGGTAAGAGCGCACCGCGGCCGGAGTAATCCGGCCGGCAGGGTAAACCCCACGCGGAGCAAGACCAAATAGGGGAGGAGGGGCGGCCCGTCCCGCTCGACTTCCGGGTAGGTCGCTAGAGCCGTTCAGCAATGGGCGGCCCAGACGAATGACTGCTGCCCGCAAGGGTACAGAAACCGGCTTACAGTCCGGCAACCCGCACCAAAATCGCAAGCTGAGCAGGCCGTTTGCAGAGATTCGAACCTCACCGGCATTGCTCAGCGCCCGGGGGCCAAGCCCCGTCCAGGAAGGTATCGATCGCGCCGTAGACGGTCTCTGGAGCTTCAATCCACGGGACATGCGCTGCCTCGTCGATGGTGAGCAGTCTCGCGTTCGGCAGGAGCCGCGCCCAGTCTCGGCCTCCGCCATATGGGGAACTCCGGTCCTTTCTCCCGTGGATAATCAATACGGGCGCTGTCACGTGGGCCAGAGTTTCGCTCGTCAGCCGGACGGCTGACAGCGACGGCATGATGTACTTCAGGAAAGGCTGCATGAAATTCACCTCATTGGGGACGTCGCACGGCGCCCAGTGAAGGCGGTCGGAGTCTTCGGGTGCCGCGACATAGAGCGTTCGTAGCAGCGCCCAGCTCTCCTGACACAAATCCCCCGGGGCCAATCCCGCCGCGCGTCTCCGCAGCTCGGAGAAGCGCTGATAGAACGCCTCGAGAGTACCGTCCGCGGACCGGAGGTGGGCTGGATACTCAGTGGAAGGATCCGGCGGCATCGGCCCCATGAGCACCAATCGGCTCAACCGGTGAGGATGGGCAACCGCGAAGAGGATGGCAGCGGTGCCGATATAGGAATGCGCCAGGATGGCCATTCGATCCAGACCGTAGTGCCGGCGAATCGCCTCCAGATCGTCCACGTCATGATGAATCCCGCGCACGAGTTTTTCCTCGTCGGTGACGGTGTCCGACAGACCACGGTTGCGCGGATCGTAGAAGATCGCCGTGCGACTCTGAGCCAGGCCCTGAAAATCCTCGAACAGATAGATGCGGTTTGGAATCACAACAGTGTCCAACCCTTCTCCGACCCTTTGCGCGAAGAGGCGCAGCCCGTCACCAGTGCCAATCACGATGCCTCCCAAATAGAAAAGCCGCGCGAAATGCGCGGCCGCCAAATGAAAACGGGTTCCGTTTCCGGAACCCGACAGTGAGATTGTAGGCGGCGGACAACCTGGCTGTCAAGGCGGGCAGGGCGGGGAAAACCCGGAAACCCGCACCGCCTCGCGCACGGCCCGTCCGGCGGTTTATGCTGGACTCTCTATGACCCTGGCTGTCGCCCTCCTTCGCGGCGTCAACGTAGGAGGACACCATCTGATCAAAATGGACGCGCTCCGGGCCATTTTCGAATCGCTCGGCGTCCGTAATCCGCAAACCTACGTGCAGAGCGGCAACGTTGTGTTCCAGGCGCCGGAGCGGAATCTGGCGGGCTTGCCCGAGCGCGTCGAAAAGGCGATCGAGCGCGGTTTCGGCTTCCGCCCGTCCGTCATCGTGCGAACCGCGTCCGAACTGAATGAAGTGATCGCGCGGAATCCCTTCGCCGTGCGGCGCGGTATCGAACCCAACAAACTGGCGGTGCTATTCCTCACAGGGAATCCAGGAGCGGCGGCGCGCGGCAAGCTGCGCGCCCTGGAAACCAGCCCCGAGGAATTGCACATCCACGACCGCGAACTCTACATCTATTTCCCGAATGGCATGGGGCGTCCCAAACTCTCGGTGCCCCTCATCGAGAAAACGCTTGAGACCGCGGTCACCGGGAGAAACTGGAACACCGTGACGAAGCTGGCGGAGATGGCGGCGAAGCTGGAAGGCTGATCTACTGAGGCGTCGCCGGGTCGCTGTCGAGGCTATCCTGTACGCGCTTCAACTCGTCGGCGGAAATCACTTTCATCGTAAACGTCGCGCGGTCCCCGGCGACGGCTTCCACCGTGGCGCAGCGGCCCTCCAAGGCTTTCAGAAGCGCGGGATTCTGGATCAGCATCGACGGTTGCGTGATCGCCACCGCGCACGCGTAGTAGCGGCCCGGTGGCACACTCAACGTGACGCTCCCCTGCGGATTCATGCCGAAGAATTGCTGGGAACCGAAACTGGCGGCCGGCCACAGCATTCCCGATACCATGCCGGAACCGGCCGGGACACCCGAAACCGTGCCTTCGATCGGGGCGAACTTGGTGCTCATCACGATTTGGAGCGCAGCCGGCGCCGCGCCGGTTTCCAGGTCGTCCGGCGGCACTTCCTGATCGCCGAGCTTCACCGACTTGACATATCCCGGCGCGCCGTTCACTCGAACCTGCCATCGGCCGGGCGGCGCCGTCACCACGAAGGTCCCATCGCTCTGCACCTGCGCGGGCAACGGCGGTCCTCCGAACTGGTCATCCAGGGGAGTCAGCATGACGCTGCGGCTGTTCTGAGGGGGGCCCTCAATTCGGATGACGCCCTCGGGTTTGTCGCCGTCCTCGAAGGAAAGCGTTCCCATGAGTTGCGGCATCGGCGAGATCAGCACGTCCACCGGATCGGGCGCGGTCGCGCCCACTTCCACGGGTACACTCGCAAAGCACGCGCAGTCGCCCCGCGGGTTTGAGGTAACAATCGCGTACGACCCGGGCGGCACGTTGCTGAATCGAAATTCGCCCGTGTTCGGGTCCACGGAAGCCGAAGGGCGGTTCTCAAGCGGCGACGCATCCTTCGGCCGAAGCTGGAGAAGCAGTTGCCCCGCATTAGAAGGCACCGGATGCGCGCGGCCGCGGACGGTCATCCCGGTCGCCGGTATCATATGGAAATCGATCGCCGTGATGGTGGAACCCGGGGTCACCGCGATCCGCGTTGCGCTCGAGAGTTCCGCGGCTCCGGGAAACAACCGCGCTGGGTAGATGAGCGCGGGAGCATTCCGCGCCTCGTCACGCCGCAACAAGGCGTGAGGCAAGGGTACGAACTGACTGCACTTCGCCTGAACGTAATATTTGCCGGCCGGGATATTCTCCATGCGATATTCGCCCTTATCGTCGCTCTGGCTCGTGCCCCCTGAGGCCAGAACTTGCAAGCGGGTCCCCGTGTCGTAAAACTGCGTGGCACGCACCAGGCACCGCGGCATCGGGCTGCCTTCTTCGTCCAGGATGCGTCCGCTCAACGAACCGCCGGGCGTCAGCAACAGTTCCACGTCACTCTTTTCTTCTTCGGCCGTCACTGTGACGGAAATTTGCCAGGCGGCGTCGTAGACGTTGACTGCATTCGGATATTTGACGCTCTGTGCCCGGAGCATATACTGGCCCGCGGGCAGCTTTCGAAACGCAAACTGCCCGGCGGCATCGGTTACCGCGGTCAGGTTGGATCTTCCATTGAGAGTGACCGAAGCCTTCCGCACGGGCTCGCGTGTGAGCGCATCGAGCACTTTGCCCTGAATCGCGGCCTTCCCCACCTCGGGTTGCGGGGCCGGTCGTCCCGGCGGCCCGAGCACCACCTGCGCGCTCAGGCTGGCCAGGCCCGCGGCCAGAATCGCCAAAACGGCCTTCATTGCGCTTCTCCGCCCGCCCGGGGCTCCGGTGCGTTCGTTGAGGCCGGGCTGAGTTTCTGAGGCGGATTGTCTCCTTCCTTCAGCGTCACCGTGACGCCCTCCGGTTCGAACGGCTTCAGAAACTCAGGGTCTTGGATCGATTGCGGATCGAATTCTTCGAAGGCGAAGAGTTGATAGGTCCCCGGCGTGATCCCCTTGATTTCGAAATGGCCGGTGGCGTCAGCCGCGACGAACCGGTACCAGCTGAGAACGTGGCGGAACTTCGCCTCTGGCGCCAGCAAGACGGTGGCGCGCGCCGCCTGCCCGTCCTTCGTGACTTCGCCTAGTACCGCGGCTGCCCGCGTGCCGAGGACGATCTTCAAGGGAGCCTGCGTGGAGGATTGGATCGACATCTCCTCGGTGAGCACATCCTGATCTCCCAGCCGCATGGACTTGATGTAGCCGCCCGGCGGGATTGGTCCGGCGTTGATATCCCAAATGCCGGGAGGCACCCCGGTGATGGTGAAGCTGCCGTCCTTGCCGACGTTGGCCCGGAGCGGCGCCCCGTTCCACGGGACCCCGTCGCCCGGAACCAAGGCAACGAACCCGGGCGCATGTTTTGCTGCTTCCGGCCCTTCTACCGACACACTGCCCGAAAGATCGATACCCGGTCGCAGCATGATCGCCAGGTCGCGGCCGCCGTCGGATCCGGTTGCGACCGGCGCCACTCCCCGATACGCGCGGCCGTCGATGGTGGCGGTCGCCGCGATCGTGTACGAGCCGGGCGGAAGTTGATCGAAGCGGAAGGAGAGATCCTGCCCGACGGGGGCTCCCCGATTCACGCCCTGGCCTAAGTCATTCGAAACCGCGGTCAGAAACACGCTCTGGGGCGGCTTGATGCCCGGCGGAAGAACCACCTTCCCCTGGACCGCCGTACCGGGCTGCGCCGTGAGCTGAAAATCGATTTGCTCGTAGTCCTGCCCGGGCTCGACCGTAAAGGTGGCGGCCGTCTCCGGCCTATCCGTCCCCGGGTAATACTGCGGGGGATACGAGTATTGCAGCTGGGCCTCTCCGGCCGCGGCCTCCGGCCGAATTTGGAGAGCGGGCCCGAATACGAAAAGCAATTGTGCAGCCAGAACGTAGCGGCCGGCCGGCACCCCGCGCAACTGGTAGCGCCCGTTGCGGTCCGTACTGGCTCCGCCTGCTGGAAGGAGCTGCCGCTTCCCCCGTTGCCAACCCGGCCGCACGGCCATGATCTGGACGTTGGCCAGGGGGTCGCCGTCGGCGTCCGTCACCACCCCAGATATGGTACTGACCACCTTCAAACGGAAGGCAAGGTCATTGCGAACCTCACCGGCGGCGAGTTGAAGAGTGCCCGGAGGCCGTCGCGGCGTCTCCGCGCCATAGGCCGCCGCTTGATAGCCGTCTTTGGTGACGCGCACTTCATAACGGCCGGCCGGCAGATACCCGAACGCGAAGCGGCCGGTGGCGTCGGTCCACGCCACTGCATCCTGCGGGCGGGCTTCCACGGTGGAGAGGGTGATGATGGCGCGGCGGATCGGTTGCCGGTTGCCGGCATCCATCACCGTCCCGGCGATAACCCCGGAGGGCGGGCCGGGCGGCGGCGCGGGCGTCTGTGCGCCCAGGATCAGAGCGCACCACAACCCTCCCGAGACACGGATGAACGGCGAAACCATCAGCTCTCTCCGTGGGACCTGCCTATTCTATCGCGGCCGGCCGCGCTAGTCTGTGTTCCGGGTTTCTGATACGTTGAGACCTGCAAAGGAGCCCGGAATGCCGAATTGGAAGTGGTTCACGACGATCGCCGCCAGCGCCTGCCTCAGCGTGGGGGGCACCCTGTGGGTGCAACAGAAGGTCCTCGCCGCTCCGGCGAAAGCGCCGGCGTTCACGGCGCTCGATTACCAGGAAATCGTTCAGCTCCCCAACCGCTACGCGTACGGAATCGACACCTGCTCCAACAACGGCTACGACTATGCCGACGTGTTCACGCCCGACGGTGTGTTCATCGATAAGAACTCCGATGAGGGCTACAAGCAGGGCGGGCGCGTGCTGGCGCGCGGCCGAGAACAGCTGGCGGCGCTGGTGGGCGGTGGCTCGAAGGGCTGTAAGACCAAGATGATCTGGGTGGATTGGAGCCACATCATGACCAATCACGTGATCACCCCCACCCGCGAGGGCGCCACTGGTCGCATCTACCTGGTGCAGCTTGGAGTGAAGGGCCCTGGCAGCGTGGAGCGTCATGGCGGATATGAGGATGTCTACGTCAAGACCGCGGCGGGCTGGCGCATCCAGTCGCGCACCCATGTCCGCAACAAGGCTTGGCATAATCCCCTGTGGCAAAGCCCAGATTTGAACTGAGGACGTGCCGGAGCGGTCCCGCCGGCCGCTCCCGAAGCCAGTACAATGGTCGGCTGGAGGCTATTGATGAATCGTCGCAAAGCTATTGGTTCGGTCGCCCTGGGAGCCGCTGCGGCCGCCACCGTGCGCATCGCCCGCGCCGCGGACCCGGAGATTGAAGTCCTCGTGAACCACTGGCGCAAGTCGAAGGACCTGACCCTCAAGGTGGCCGAGGCCATGCCGGCGGAGAACTACGACTACAAGCCGTTCGCCGACGCCCGCGTGTTTGGTGGCGAGTTGCAGCACCTGGGCCAGGCCGAAGGGTTCTACCTTGGCATGCTGGGCAAAGGCCGCGGACCGGCCGCGCCGCGCGGCGATACCAGCAAAGCCACCACGGTGAAGTACCTCACCGATTCGTTTGACTGGGCCATCGGCGTGGTCGGGCAGCTGACCGCCGCAGACTTGACGAAGGCGTTCTCTCCCGGACGGGGCCCGTCCATGACCGGCCTGGAGGTCCTCTACCAGGCCATGATCCACACCGCTCACACGCGCGGCTATGGGGAAATGTACCTGCGCAATAAAGGGGTCACGCCGCCGACGTACGATGTCTGATCGGGCCAATCGCGGCGGTGGGCAGACGGCAAAAACCGATCGTCTGCCCCGCCTGCTCGTCGTGCTGGCGTTCACCGGGCTGGCCTTGGCCCAACCCGAGCCCAAGGATTTTCGGCAGACCACTTGGGGTATGACCAAAGCCCAGGTCGTGGCCGCTGAAGCAACCAAACCAGCTGCCGTCACGGAGAGCAACGGGGAAGTGATTGTGCGCTATGACTCCGTGCCGTTCGCGCACCTCGACGCCCAGGTAGTTTACATTCTTGCGCGCGACCGCCTGGTCCGCGCCAAGTTCCTGTTTTCGGCGGAGCATGCAGACGCCAACGATTTCATCGGCGACTACAAGAACGTCGAGCCGCTGCTGCTGGGGCAATACGGGAAGCCGGCCGATTCGCGCGCCATCTGGGAGGACGACTCCACCCAGTTGGAACCCAAAAGCTATCTGGACCAGGACCGGGCGTCGCCCGCCAACATTCTCACGTCCGACGCCCAGGTCGGCTTGGCGGTCTCACTGGGGCATATGAGAATGTTCACCCAGTGGGACTGCCCCCGCACCACAATTCTGCACGCCTTGACGGGCCGGAACCACCACATCACGCACCAGATCGAATACCGCAGCGTGGAGTGGTCGGCGCTGGAACAGGAAGTGCGCCCGGTCGGAACGAAACCCGCACTGTGAACCGCTACACCGCGACCGGTTCCGCCTCCGGCGCCGGCTGCTTGGCCAGTAGCTCCAAAAACGCCTGCGCGGCGCGATTGAATTTCTTGCGCTTGCGATGCACAATGCCGACCGGCCGCACCAGCTCGGGCGCGTGCAGCTTGACCGCCACCAGGCGGCCTTGGGCGATTTCGGCCTGCATGGTGCGCGCCGGCAGGATGCTGATGCCCGATCCCAGCGCCACGGCTTCTTTGATGGTCTGAATGTTGTCGAAGTGCATCGCCAGGTTGACCTCGACTCCTTCCGCGCGGAAGTACCGGTCCAGCTCGCGCCGGATGGAGAGGTCCTCATCGAAGCCGATAAAGGTCTGGCCGTTCAGGTCCGCCGGATAGACTTCGGAGCGCACCGCAAAGGGGTGCGACGGCGGCACAGCCACCTGCATCTGTTCGTCACGCCAGGGAATCGCCGCGACTTCACGGCTGGCTTCCGGATAACTCACCAGCCCCAGGTCGGCGGCATCGTTCAACACGGCGTCGTAGACTTTCTCCGGCCGCATGTACTCCACGTGGAGGCTCGCGGTGGGGTAACGCGCCGCGAATTCTTCCTGCAGGTGGCTCATTTCCGACAGGCCGATCGAATAGATCGAGGCCACCCGCACGGCGCCCTCCACCTGTTCTTTCAGAGATTCCAGCGCTAGGCCGAGCTCTTCCTCACGCCGGAGAACGTCGCGGCAGAAGTCGACGTAGATCCGGCCGGCGGCCGTCAGATCCAGCGGACGCTTGCTGCGATCGAGCAGCATGACGCCCAGGCGGCGCTCCAGTTCCTGGACATGTTGGCTGGCGGCGGACTGGCTGACTCCGCAGTGGGAAGCCCCCTTGCTCATGCTCCGAGTTGCCGCTATCTCTTTGAAAAGCTTTAATTCCCAGAAGGGCACCCCTTCATCCTAGCATAAGCGCAGCTAATTTCAATAACAAATGATTTTTCCCTTGCCTAATACTACTGATATTGGTAAACTAGGCCAATCCGCGGAGATGCCATGAGTGACCTCAGTGTACGCAACGGTCTGCCGGAAGCGCAGGGGCTCTATGACCCGCGCATGGAGCATGACGCCTGTGGGATCGGTTTCGTAGCCAGCATCAAGGGCCAGAAGTCCCACGACATCATCGTGAAGGGTATCCAGGTTCTCATCAACCTGACGCATCGCGGCGCGTGCGGCTGCGACCCGGAGACCGGCGACGGCGCCGGGGTGTTGATCCAGATCCCGCACGCCTTCTTTGCGCGCGAGTGCGCCAAGCTCGGCTTCACGCTGCCGCCGGCCGGCGAGTACGGCGTGGGCATGACCTTTCTGCCGGTCGAGCGTCATCCGCGTCTGCTGTGCGAAGGCATCATCGAACGGATCGTGAAAGAGGAAGGGCTAACGGTCCTCGGCTGGCGCGACACGCCCATCGAGGGCACCGCCATCGGGCGCGTGGCGCGCGCGTCGCAGCCGTACATCCAGCAGATCTTCGTCGGCCGCGCCAAGGGCATGAGCGAAGATGAGCTCGAGCGACGGCTATATGTGGCGCGCAAGCGGGCCGAGGCCGAAGTCGCCGCCTCCGACGTCCCCGACAAGGGATTTTTCTATATTCCATCGCTTTCGGCGCGCACGATTATTTACAAGGGGCTGCTGCTGGCGCCGCAGATTGCCAATTTTTATCCTGAGCTGAGCGATCCCGAACTGGTCAGCGCGTTGTGCCTGGTGCACCAGCGCTTTTCCACCAATACGTTTCCCACCTGGCAGTTGGCGCACCCATTCCACTACGTGGCCCACAACGGCGAAATCAACACGCTGCGCGGCAACGTCAACTGGATGCACGCGCGGCAGTCGGTGCTGGCCTCGCCGCTATTCGGGCCCAACATCAAGAAGCTGTTTCCCATCACCCAGCCGGGCGGAAGCGATTCGGCGGCCTTCGATAACGCGCTCGAACTGCTGGTGATGAGCGGCCGCTCCATCCAGCACGCCATGGCCATGTTGATTCCCGAGGCCTGGTCGAGCAACCCGCACATGAATCCGGAGAAGCGGGCGTTTTACGAATACCACGCCTCCCTCATGGAGCCATGGGATGGCCCGGCGGCCATTGCCTTCACCGACGGCCGCTCCATCGGCGCCACGCTCGACCGCAACGGCCTGCGTCCCGCGCGCTACATCGTGACCGAGGACGACCTGATCATCATGGCGTCGGAGACCGGCGTGCTGCCGGTCAAGCCCGAGAACGTCAAGCTGAAAGGACGCCTGCAGCCCGGCAAGATGCTGCTGGTGGATACCGTGGAAGGCCGCATCATCTCCGATAAGGAGCTGAAGCGCTCGCTCTACCGCCGGAACCCGTACGAACTCTGGCTGAAGGAAAACCAGATCACGCTGGATCAGCTTCCCGAGCCGGGGCGTACGCACGGCACCGATCACGGAACCATCCTCTCGCGGCAGCGGGCCTTCGGCTACACCGATGAAGACCTGCGTCTGATCATGGGGCCCATGGCGGAGAAAGGCGAGGAGCCCATCGGCTCCATGGGCACCGACACGCCACTGGCCTGCCTGTCGGATAAGCCGCAGCCGCTGTTCAACTATTTCAAGCAGTTGTTCGCCCAGGTGACCAACCCGCCCATCGACCCCATCCGCGAAGAGATGGTGATGTCATTGATCAGCTACATCGGCACCGAGCGCAACATCCTTGATGAGACGCCGCAGCATTGCCACACGCTCAAACTGCCGCACCCCATCCTGACCAACACCCACCTGGAAAAGCTGCGGCGGGTTTCGCGCGGCGACTTTCTGGCTACTACGCTCCCCATGCTGTTTCTCGCCGCTGACGGAGAAAAAGGCCTGTCGCGCGCGCTCGATCAGTTATGCCGTCGCGCTTCGCTCGCCATCCAGTCGGGCTACACCCTGCTGATTCTCTCCGATCGCGGCGTCGATTCCGATTACGCGCCCATTCCCAGCCTGTTGGCTCTGGCCGCGGTTCACAATCACCTGGTCCGCGAGGAGACCCGCACCCAGGTGGCGCTCATTATTGAATCGGGTGAGCCGCGCGAAGTGATGCACTTTGCCCTGCTGATCGGCTACGGCGCCAGCGCCGTCAACCCCTACCTGGCCATCGAAACCCTCGAGGACATGGTGAAGCGCGGCTTTCTGCCGCCACAGATCACGCCTGAAAAAGCGTTGATGAACTTCAAGAAGTCCATCAACAAGGGGCTGCTGAAGACCTTCTCCAAGATGGGCATTTCGACCCTGCAGAGTTACCGCGGCGCCCAGGTGTTCGAAGCCATCGGGCTCAATAAAGAACTGGTGGACGAGTATTTCACCGGCACGGTGTCGCGCGTAGAGGGTGTCGGGATGGAGGTGCTCGCCCAGGAAGCGGTACTCAAACACCAACACGCCTTCTTCCCGGTTACCGATTCGGACACGGAGCTGGCGGTGGGCGGCAGTTATCAATACCGCGCGCGCGGCGAATATCATCTCTACAACCCGCAGACCATTTCCAAGCTGCAGCATGCGGTGGCGCAGCAGAATCCGAAGACGTTCAAGGAATACACCGATCTCATCGACGACAAGAACCGGCAGCTTTGCACGCTGCGCGGATTGCTGGAGCTCAAAAAGCCGGAGGAGTCGATTCCGCTCGAAGAAGTGGAGCTGGCCAAGGAGATCGTGAAACGCTTCGCCACGGGCGCCATGTCGTTCGGGTCGATTTCGAAGGAAGCGCACGAGACCCTGGCCATCGCCATGAACCGCATCGGCGGCAAGTCCAACACCGGGGAGGGCGGGGAAGACGAGGCGCGGTTCAAGCCCGATCCCAATGGCGACCTGCGGCGCAGTGCGGTCAAGCAGGTGGCCTCGGCGCGTTTCGGCGTCACCACCAATTACCTGGTCAACGCCGATGAGCTGCAGATCAAGATGGCGCAGGGCGCCAAGCCCGGCGAAGGCGGCCAGCTTCCCGGCCACAAGGTGGACAAGGAAATCGCGCGGGTGCGGCATTCCATCCCGGGCGTCGGACTGATTTCGCCGCCGCCGCATCACGACATCTATTCCATCGAAGATCTGGCGCAGCTGATCTACGACCTCAAGAACGCCAATCCGCGCGCTCGGATCTCGGTCAAGCTGGTGGCCGAGGTGGGGGTCGGAACCGTGGCGGCCGGCGTGGCCAAGGCGCACGCGGACGTCGTGCTGATTTCCGGCGACTCCGGCGGCACCGGCGCCTCGCCGCTCAGCTCCATCAAACATGCCGGGGTGCCTTGGGAACTCGGGCTGGCCGAAACCCAGCAGGTGCTGGTGATGAACGATCTGCGCAGCCGCATCCGCGTGCAGACTGACGGCAAGCTGCAGACGGGACGCGATGTCACCATCGCCGCGCTGCTGGGGGCCGAAGAGTTCGGCTTCTCCACCGCGCCGCTCATCTCCATGGGCTGCATCATGATGCGCAAGTGCCACCTGAATACCTGCCCGGTGGGCATCGCCACCCAGGATCCCGAGCTGCGCAAGAAGTTCCACGGCAAGCCCGAAGACGTCATCAACTTCTTCTTCTTTATCGCCGAGCAGGTGCGCGGCTACATGGCCCAGTTGGGTTTCCGCACCTTCGACGAGATGGTGGGCCGCGTGGACATGCTGGACGTGCGCAACGCCATTGACCACTGGAAGGCCCGCGGCCTGGACCTTTCGATGCTTCTCTACAACCCGCCCACGCCCAGCCGCATTGCGCGCCGCTGCGTGCAGCCCCAGGATCACGGATTGAGCCAGGCGCTCGATTACCAGTTGATCGATCACGCGCGCGACGCCATCGACAGCGGCACGCCGTTGGAGATCAAGCTGCCAATCCGCAATGTGCACCGCACGGTGGGCGCCATGCTCTCGGGCGAGATCGCGCGCAAGTACGGTTCGGCGGGTTTGCCGGAAGATACCATCAAGTTCCAGCTCACGGGTTCGGCAGGCCAGAGCTTCGGCGCGTTTCTAGCCAAGGGCGTGACGCTTGAGCTGGAAGGCGACGCCAACGATTACGTGGGCAAGGGTCTCTCGGGCGGCAAGCTGATTGTCTATCCGCCGCGCAACTCCACCTTCCTGCCGGAAGAGAACATCCTGATCGGCAACGTGGTGCTCTACGGCGCCACCAGCGGCGAGGCCTTTTTCAACGGGATGGCGGGCGAGCGGTTCGCCGTGCGCAACTCCGGGGCCACCGCAGTGGTGGAGGGCTTGGGCGATCACGGCTGCGAATACATGACCAATGGGCTGGTGGTGGTGCTGGGAAAGGCCGGGCGCAACTTCGCCGCCGGCATGAGCGGCGGCATCGCCTACGTGCTCGATGAGAAGGGTGACTTCGCGGAGAAGCGCTGCAACACGGCCGCGGTCGACCTGGAGCCCGTAACCTGCCAGGAAGATATCGAGCAGCTCTACGCGCTGATCGCCAAGCATGCCGCCATCACTGGCAGCCCTCGGGGTAAGTGGATCTTGGAGAACTGGGACGAGATGATCCCACGCTTTGTGAAGGTCTTCCCGCACGAATACAAGCGCGTGCTGGGTGTGCAGCGGCTGAGCGAAAAATTGGCGGCAACCGCGTAAGGCACCGCTCCCTCTGGTTGCGGCTGAAAGATATCGACAATGGGCAAAGTCACAGGCTTTATGGAAATCACGCGGGAGACGCCGACACGGCGTCCGACCGCGGAGCGCATCAACGACTGGTTCGAGATCTACCTCCCCTTTCCCGAGGACAAGATCAAGGCCCAGGGCGCGCGTTGCATGGACTGCGGCGTCCCCTTCTGCCACACCGGCTGCCCGCTGACCAACATCATTCCGGATTGGAACGACTTGGTGTACCGCGGCCGCTGGAAAGAAGCCGTCCGCCAGTTGCACGCCACCAATAATTTCCCCGAGTTCACGGGCCGCATCTGTCCGGCGCCCTGCGAAGCGGCCTGCGTGCTGGGCATCAATGAACCGCCGGTCACCATCAAGCAGATTGAAAAAACCATCATCGACCGCGCCTTCGAAGAAGGCTACATCCGCCCCGAGCCGCCCGCTGTGCGCACCGGTAAACGGGTGGCGGTGATTGGTTCCGGGCCCGCCGGGCTGGCGGCAGCGCAGCAATTGGCGCGAGCCGGCCACGACGTGACGCTGTTCGAAAAGAACGACCGCATCGGCGGCCTGCTGCGCTACGGCATTCCCAATTTCAAAATGGAGAAGCACCTCATCGACCGGCGTTTGGAGCAGATGCGGGCCGAGGGCGTGCGGTTTGAGACCAACGCCCACGTCGGCGGCAACGTGCCGGTGGAGGACCTGCGCAAAGAGTTCGGCGCTCTCCTGCTGACCGGCGGCGCCGAGCATCCGCGCAACCTGAACGTCCCCGGCCGCGAGCTGAAGGGCATTCACTTCGCCATGGAGTTCCTGCCGCAGCAGAACCGCCGCTGCGAGGGCGATACGGTTCCCGCGGAAGGCTCGATTCTCGCCACAGGCAGGCGCGTGGTCATCATCGGCGGCGGCGACACCGGCGCCGATTGCCTGGGCACCAGCCACCGCCAAAAGGCCGCCCACATCACCCAGTTCGAGCTGCTGCCCAAGCCGCCGGACGACCGGGCGGCGTCCACGCCGTGGCCTCTGTGGCCCATGCAGTTGCGTTCCGAAAGCTCGCACGAAGAAGGCGGCATCCGCGACTGGAGCGTCAACACGGTGAAGTTCACCGGCGATGAGCACGGCAACGTGAAACAGTTGCACGCGGTGCGTGTCGGGCCGCCGCCGAAGTTCGAGGCGCTGCCCGGCACCGAATTCACGATGGATGCCGATCTGGTGCTGCTCGCCATGGGTTTCCTCGGCCCGGTGAAGAGCGGGATGATCGAGCAGTTGGGCGTGACTCTCGATGAGCGCGGCAACGTCGCCACCGACGACAATTACATGTCATCGGTGACCGGAGTCTTCGCCGCCGGCGATATGCGCCGCGGCCAATCGCTGGTGGTGTGGGCCATCGCCGAAGGCCGCAAGGCCGCCCGGGCGGTCGATCTGTACCTGATGGGCGAAACCAAGCTGGCCTAACCGCAGCAGGGAACCCCGCTCGCGCTGCCGGTGGAAGCCATATCCACGAGTCGGCGACTAGAACGAAGCCGCTGGGCGGCGGACGCTTCGCGTGGGTGGCAGGTAGAGGCACTCGTCTTCTGCGAGGAGTAGTGTACGGGTCACAAGGAGGTCCCTGTGACCCGTCTTCGCAAAGTCATGCTGGAGGAAC
>JAIQFS010000076.1 GCA_020073145.1 Terriglobia bacterium | reverse complement strand
TACCCATAGCCCTGCCGCGTCCGCCGCAAACGCGGGCGGCTTCCTTCAAACGTCTCTATCCGAAGTGACCCGGCGGTCCAGATCCCGCCGCTCCCCAGCACTCGCGCGCCGGGTCACTCCAGATAGAGTCATAGCGTTTATCGTTCTTAATCTCGCAGTACCCGTTTCCGACCGTTCCGGTAATCTGAAGTAAAGGATGGGCGTACGGTAAAGCGTGCCCGAAAGATCGGTCGAAATGATCCGTGTCCGTGTGGCAGCAGACGCAAGTACAAGAAGTGTTGCCTAATGAATGGTCCACATGCATACGGAAACCGGATTCAGCAGCAGACCGTTCCTGTAGTACTAGAAGGCACCCGTACTGAGATAGTCTCCAGCCTGATTTTCAATGGAAAACGGTTTCGCATCTTATGGAATCGCCTATTTTGGTTTCGCCCCGAGCAAACCTTCCATGAGTTTCTCGATTATCTCGCAGTCCAAACCCTGAACCGGGAGTGGTTCAACCGCCAGGAGAAGTTACCGCTAGCGGAAAGGCACGTGGTTTCCTGTTGGCGGCGGGCTCTACTGGATCTGCTCAAGAGCCCAGCGGACACCCCAGACGGGGGGTGGGTCATGACGGGGTTAGTTACAGCGTATTTGTGCCTCGCGTACGATCTCTATTGGCTGCAGCTCATTCACCGGCTGCCAAAATCGTTGGAGCGCCGCCTCAGGAAACGAGAGGCGTTTCAGGGAGCCAGATACGAGGTAGCGATTGCCGCAACATTTGCCCGGGCCGGGTTTGAAATAGAACTCCTGGACGAAGCCGTGAAGAGCGTGAGACACTGCGAATTTATTGCAACCCACAAGCGAAGCCGAACCAGAGTCCATGTCGAAACGAAAAGCCGCCATCGAGCTGGTGTGCTTCACCAGCCCGGCACCCTCGATGGAGCAACGCAGGTCCGGGGCGATATCTTCGGCCTGTACGAAAGAGCCGTCCAGCAGGCGCCGACCTCCGGCGAACCTTATTTCATTTTCGTCGATGCCAATGTGCCCTCAAACGTGCCGAGAGACGCGCCTCCATACGGAAACTTGCCGGTAAATACATACCCTTGGATGGAGGAAATCCGGGATGGATTGCAAGACAGGTGGGCTAGAACAACCGAGCCCACTCCAGAAACCGTCGTAAGCGTCACGAACCACCCTGCGCATTTCGGCAATGATCGGGACGCCGCACCGATCGGCGTTTGTGCTCTTTTCGCATCGCCGAATCCAAGGTCGCCGATAACCGACCGGCAGATGATGGATGACCTGGTTTACTGCTTGCAACGCTACACATTGATTCCCCGCCAATTTTGAAGCACCCGCAGGCCCGCAGTTCGGGGATGGTTTCCATTTATCATCTCGAATCTGCCGTTCACCACCAGAATCATCGCTGCAGGAGAACTCATGGAGTTCGAGCGAGACCTATACCGCAGACGCCCAGACGCCATCATCAACAACTGTTAAAATCTGGACATGGAGGCTCGTGATCTTTTCAAACGTGCGGAGCTTCTCAACCTGGAGCAGTTGCGCCGCGACCGACCAGATTGGTCTGACTGGCTCCCGGTCATGTATCGTCGCCCCACGCCAGCATCGAAAGATCTTGTTCGTTGGCACTGGTCCTACCTCGTGCCAATGAGCCTCCGGGAGCGCTACGACCTGTGGCGAATGAAGCGACGTCACCACCGTAATTTAGAACAAATTGAGATCGACGAGCTGAACGAAGTGTCCGAACAGTCAATGATTGATGATTCGTCGGAGAAGATTGGGGCGATCTACGAGAAGCACGCCTTGCGCCGGGTCCAATCTCGTTTCCTAGTCGCTACGAAGGAGCGCCCGCGGCTCGAACGCCTTGCGGCACGTTGGGACGTGGACTGCCCAAAGCTGATCGATCACGGCGAAGCCAACGGGGAAGGCATTACGACCGTGCGTCGCGCCATCCACAACGCACGTTGGGTATTCGCGGAGCGCATTGCGCGCACGCTAATCCCGGTCCTCAGTCTGCTTGTTGCCCTGATTGCCCTGTTGAAGCGCTGACCCTCTTGTGATGAGGCAGCCACCACGGCCTTGCCGATTCCCGAAGCAGCGCTGGGTACGACGCGGTTTAGCCGGCCAAACCGATACACTCCAACGAGAGCGTCGGCGCAGCGAAACACGCCGCGCAGGACCAGGGCGCGGCACCAGGGGTGCGGTGCCCCGTCACTCCGCCGCGGGTTCCCCGCCGCCGGTCACGGTCGAAAAAAAGATCCGCATGCCCAGCCAAACCAGTGGCTTACAATCCAAAACCCTCTCCCCGAAACCGCGGGGCCATCGCCTGCGCGCGAGAATGGAGGTGGGGAGAGATCGAGGCAACACCGACGAACACAGGAACGCGGCAGTCCAACACGACAGCCCGGTTCGCTGGGTACCAGGCGGAAGCCGCGCGCTACTCCCTTGCTTGAGAACAGACCTTGCCCGAATTCCGAAACGATCGCTTCGAAAACACACCCAGCAACACCGAAAAAACGAGGGGCAGCCAGCAGGGTCGGCGGCACCCTACGGCATCAAGAAGACCACCACGCCATCGCCGCGGAATACCAGGTTGGCGGCCGCCTTCTTCGCGGCGTCGCCGGTGCGCGGCTGCAGGCGGCCGTAGACCACCGCCCACCGGTCATAATCCGAAGAGCCGAATCGGAATTTGCCAAGCGACGTGCGCTTGCGCAACTCGGCGAACTTGCGGTTCAACGCAACGCCATCCAGTTCGAAATCTTCGGGAGGCTTCGGGCCTTCCGTTCCGTCTTCCGCTAACGACAGGACCGGAGGAATGGATACGCCGTCGCAGGCCTGCTCGCTCAACCAGCGGCCGTCTTCGCGGAACGAGTAGCGGCCCAGCGCCGCCACCGGTCCGCTCTCGAAGGCCGCAAGGTCGTGCAGAATTTCGCAGACCGATTGCGGCACGATCGGCGCATTGGCGCACGGCGCGGAAATTGCCAGCAACAGGAACCCGACTACGTACCGCAACCCAGGCATACCCTCAGGCAACGAGACTAATAGACAATAGAGTACCGCAATCATGATCTGGGAGCCATCGCAACAATTCATCGAAGACACCAACGTCTGGCGCTTCCTTCGGCGCTTGGGGTTCGAAGGCCGCGAAGACTTTCTGCGGTTCTCGCGCGACGAGCCAGAGAGCTTCTGGGGCGAAATGATGCGCGAGATGCGCGTCGAGTGGTTCACGCCCTATGACAAGGTGCTCGACCTCGGCCGCGGGCCGGAGTGGGCCGAATGGTTCCTGGGCGGCCGCCTCAACATCGCGCACAACTGCCTGGACCGGTGGGCCCATAGCTCCCGGGTAGCGTGCCTGTGGGAAGGCGAAGACGGCGCCCAGCGCACCGTGACCTTCACGGAACTCTACGCCGAGGCTAACCGCGTGGCCAACGGGCTGCTTTCTCTTGGCCTGGAAGCCGGAGACCGCGTCGCCTTGTGCCTGCCCATGGTGCCGGAGATCCTCTCGATTCTCTACGGCTGCTTGAAGGCCGGCTTGACAGTAGTGCCGATCTTCGCGGGCTTCGGGTCCGGCGCCATTGCCGCGCGCATTCAGGACTCGGGCGCGCGCGTGCTCTTCACGGCCGATCGTTTAGAGCGCCGCGGCAAGCGGCTTCCCCTCGCCGAAAAAATCCCCCGCCTGGCCGAGCACACCGTGGTGCTGCCGTACAAGGGAGGTCCGGGGACCTGGGCGGACTTCCTCCACCAACCCGCCGAAGCGCAGACAGCGGCGCTCGATTCGGAGGCGCGCGCCTTCATCCTTTATACTTCGGGGACTACCGGAAAACCGAAGGGCGCCGTCCATACCCATGCCGGATGTCTCGCGCAAACCGGCAAGGAGATCTGGCTCGGCTTCGACCACCGCGAGTCCGACCGCTTCTTCTGGCTCTCGGATATCGGTTGGATGATGGGGCCGTGGACCATCTTGGGCAACCACCTGTTCGGCGGCGCCATCTTGATGTATGACGGCGCGCCCGACTTTCCCGGCCCGCACCGGTTGTGGGAGATGATCGAGCGGCACCGGATCACCACCTTCGGCATCTCTCCCACCGCCATCCGCATGTTGAGCAAACACGGCGGCGCGCTGCCGGCCATGGAATCGCTGCGGTTGCTCGGTTCCACGGGCGAGCCGTGGGATGAAGCCGCCTGGCTCTGGTATTTCGAGCAGGTCGGCCGCCGGCGCTGCCCCATCATCAATATCTCGGGAGGAACCGAAATCATCGGCAGCTTCCTGCTCCCGCTGCCGATTCAGCCGCTCAAGCCGTGCTCGCTCGGCGGGCCCGCGCCCGGCATGGCCACCGAAGTGGTGGATGAAAGCGGCGCGCCGGTGCGGCTTCGCACAGGGCATCTGGTCTGCACCAGGCCCGCGCCTTCCATGACGCGGGGCATCTGGAACGATTCCGAGCGCTACCTCGAGGTCTACTGGTCGCGCTTTTCCGGCATGTGGGACCACGGCGATTGGGCCAGCGTGGACGCCGACGGCCACTGGTTCCTCCACGGCCGGTCGGACGAATCCATGAACGTGGCGGGCCGCAAAGTAGGTCCTGCCGAAGTGGAAGAAGCCATGATGCAGCACCCGGGAGTAGCCGAGGCGGCGGTCATCGGCGTGCCCGACGAAGTGAAAGGCGAGGCCATCGTAGGCTACGCCGTCGCCAGGCCCGGGGTGCCGCTCGATGCCGCAGCCGTCAGCGCCACCGTGGTCGAGGTGCTGGGTGCGGCCTTCCGCCCTCGCGAAATCCGGCTGGTGCCCGAGTTGCCCAAGACTCAGAGCGGCAAAATTGTTCGGCGTCTCATCCGCCAGCGCTATCTGGGCCGGCCGCTCGGCGACGTTTCCACCGTAGCCAATCCCTGGGCGCTCGGCGTCGAATAGTCACGACACCTGCCGCGCATGAACGATAAAACGCTTCGGCGCTGGGCCGATGTAGAAGAACGGATAACAGGTCACCAGCGTCAGATCGCGGCCGGGAGCGGGGGAGAGCACCTGGACATCGTTGGGCCGCACCACCTCCACGTCGCTCACCGCGAAGCGCGAGACCCCGGCGGGGGTCTGTAGGGTCACCAGATCGTCGGTGCGGATTCCCCGCAGAGGCCGGAAGAACGTGTCGCGGTGCGCGGCGATGCCAATGTTTCCTCCGCCCGGCTGGAGCGCCGTCCCGGGAATGTGCCCGGCGGCGACTTTCAGAATGCGTCCGTCATCCCCCTCCAGCACCATGACCGAGAGATGCAGCCGCGGAATCGTCAGCCTCCCGACCACCGCGCCGCGAGGGAACGCGGACGCCCGCGGCGGGAGCGCAGGCACGGGAATCACGGGCGAGGGAATCGTGGGCGCCCGCTTCAGCCATTGCTCGGCGCGGCTCTGCGCCACGGAGGCTTCGCGCCAGATCCACCCGCACCAGGCCAGAACGCCGATGCCCGCGAGCAACAGCGCACTTCCCGCCCAGATTGCCCAACGCCCGTTCCGCATCATCACGCTGCCGTTAGCCCTGGGTGCGGCACAGACCGTACCCCAGGCCTCCCCCACCCAGCGCCAGCATCAGCACGCCCAGGCTTTCCATCATCGGAAGGTCGCTGGCCGTCTTGGGAAGTTTGGTCGGTGCCGGAGCCGGTTTCGCTGGCTCGGGCGCGGCCGGCGGATGGTTCTGGGCTACCTCCACGGGCTGAGGCGCGGGCGCCGCGGCGGCTGCCGGTTGGGGCGTGGGTCGAGAAACTGCCGCTGCCGCGGATTTGGTGGTTGGCGCGGGCTGTGCTGCCGGCGCGGGCGCCACCGGAGACGGTGGGGTCACACTGGCCGAGGCCTGCAGACCCTGGGTTGGCGGATACACGAAATCCCATCCGTCGTGCTCGCCGGGATAGAACCAACTGTGAATCGCTTCCGGGCTGTTGGAAAGGCGCTCCTCGAAGGTCACAACCGGCTTGGAGGAAACGGCCAGCCGGTAATCCGGCACCGCAAATGCGGTGGTGACCAGGTGATCCATGCCGTGCCGGTCCTCCGAAAACACCTGGACGACGTCACGATCTGCCTGCAGGTTCGCCAGCTTAAAGACATAGTGCCCCGGAACGAGTACGTGCCCGGGCACTTCAACCGGCTGGTTGAAGTTCAGGGTGGTTAGTTTGTCCCAGCTATCGGCGCGCGCCGCGGTGCACCAGGTGCCGAGCGCCGCCAGTCCAACCGTCAACATCATGCTCTGTAATCTTCGGTTCCTCATGTTTGCTCCTCCGAATTTCCGGAACGCTCTCGGGGCGTCCGATTTCAGCGTACGGCCCGGAGCACCGGCGTCCTATACCACCGCCCCGCCAATCTCCGGCCGGTAGGTCGGGTAGGCTCCAGGCCGGAGATGTGACGGTGAATACCAAGCCACCCGGCGCAAAAATCCCTCCCGGACCGCATACCGCCGGCCGGGCCAGTGGTTTAGTGTAAGAAGCGCCGGGGTGAGAAGAGATGAGAACCTTCCTGGAATGGTTGGGGTCGTGGATTTTCTTCCGGTGCCGCCGGCGCGACGTTCGCCCCGTGGCTTTAATGCTGGGCGTGGCGGGGGTGGAGCCGCCCGGCTGGCGTGTGGTTCTCGCGGCCACTCTCGACGAGGCGCAGGCGCTGCTGGCACGCGAAGAGATTCCGGTGGTCCTTTGCGAAAGCGCAGCCACCGGCGCGGACTGGAAGCGCGCGGTCCACCTGTTGGCCGCCGCGCCCTGCCATCCGAGCGTGGTGCTGCTCTCGCCGCCGCCGCACCCTCCGCTCTGGATTGAAGTGACGGCCGCGGGCGGATACGACGTGCTGTGCGAGCCCGTCAGCGCCGCCGCGCTGGATCATGCCATCCGCTCCGCCACGTCGCACTGGCGCAGCCGCCGGGCGATCGAGGCGGCCCGGACCAACGCGTTTCCTACGAGATGACGCCCTTGCGTACTGCGTAGAGGATCAGCTCGGGGACGCTGTGCAGATCGAGCTTCTCCATCAGGTTGCTGCGGTGCGTCTCCACGGTGTAGAGGCTGAGGTTGAGCAGATTGGCGATTTCTTTGTTGCTCTTGCCTTCGGCGACCATCTGCAAGACTTCGCGCTCGCGCGCGGTCAGCAGCTCGTAGGTGTCTTCCACGTCGCGGTCGCGAAGCTGGCGCATATAGTCTTCGAGGAGCATCTGGCTCACCGCGGAGCTGAAGTACGACTTGCCCTGGTTCACGGCTTTGAGGGCGGCAATCAGGTCCGCCTCGGCGGACTGTTTGAGCAGATAGGCCCGGGCTCCGGCTTTGAGCGCGCGCAGCACGTAGGATTCATCGGAATGCATGCTGAGCACCACGACGGAAACGCCGGGAACGGAGTCGCAGATCTGGCGGGCGGCTTCGATGCCGTTCAGGTTCGGCATGCCGACGTCGAGAATGGCGATTTCGGGCCGTTCTTTCTGAGCAATGCGCACGGCCTCGCGGCCATCGGCGGCTTCCCCCACCACTTTGAACTCGGAGTGTTCTTCGAGCACGCGGCGCAGGCCGGTGCGCAAGAACGGATGGTCGTCGGCGATGATGATGCGAACCAGGCTCATGAACCCTCTCGTGCCGCGGATGCGGCCAACGGCAACAGGAGTGAGACTACGGTGCCGCCGCCTTTCTCGGAATCGATGCGAAACACGCCGCCCAGTTTCTTGACCCGCTCCTCCATGCCCAGAATGCCCATGCCTTTGTCCAGAGAAGGATCGAAGCCGCCTCCGTCGTCCTGAACGGAAACGCGGATCTGGCGGTCCTCCTGGCGCGCCTCCACGCGCACCGAGGTGGCGTGGGCGTGCCGGGCGGCATTGTTCACGGCCTCCTGCACGATGCGGTAGATGCAGGTGCGGAAGTCGTCGGGAAGATCGTCAGCGACGGTCTCCGCCGCCACCTTGACTTTGACGCCGGTGCGCCGGGAGACTTCGCGGGCCTGCCATTTGAGGGCCGGCACCAGGCCCAGATCGTCCAGCATCGACGGGCGGAGCAGCAGGGCCATGTCGCGCACCTGGACCACGGCCCGCTCGGCCATCTGGCGGGCCATGGCGAGCACCGAGCGGTTCTCGCGGGGTTCCGGGGGCAGGCGGTTTTCCAAACGCCCCAGTTCCACCAGCACGGCGGAAATCGCCTGCCCGACTTCATCGTGCAATTCGCGGGCCACCCGCCGGCGCTCCTCCTCTTGAGCCGCCACCAGCCGGTGGGAGAGGTTCTGCATTTCGAAGCGCGCCCGCGTCACTTCGCGCAACTGCGCCACGGACGCGCGCTCCAGGATCAGGATGCGGCCGATGGTGAGGAAGGCGAGCAGCATACCGAGCAAAAGGGCGACGGCCGCGGATGCCGTCATCTCCGTGCGGAACTGGGAGAACAGGTCCACGATGCGCTGGTTGGAGCGCTGGAGGTTCCGCTGGTTAACGCTGGCAACCGCGGAATCCAAGCGGATGAGTTCGCCCTGGCGCGGGATCACCTGCTGGTCTAAAACGTCTTCGGCGCGCTGCCTGCGCGTTTCGCGGTCCCATCGAAGGGAAGGCTGCAGGACCGCCCAGTACGCGTCGATGTCGCGGGTGAGCTGTCCCCACGGCCCCGCTTCATCGCGAGGCAAATTGCGCCCGTAGCTGGCGACCGCACCGGTGATCCGGCTGTGGAGGCGCTCCAGGTCGGCGCGCCGCTGCGCGACGGCGGAACGATCGCGATCGAGGAGGTAATCGCGGATGTCGCTGCCCGACTCGACCAGGGAGAAGCGGATCTCGTCGAGCAGATCGTCGCGCTGCTGGTATGCGACGCGGAGCTCCCGGTCTTCCAGCTCGATGGCAGAGACCACCCGCGCACCCATCCAAGCCATGAAGAGGATGATCGCGAGCAGGCCGCCAAAACCGACCCAGAGCATGGCGCGACCGGACTTCAACCACTGTCGAACCGCCATACGGCATAAGAATGCAGGACACCTTCATTGTAGCGGGTGGTTTAGAGTCTGCAGAAACCCGGCTGCCACGTCGGCGACGGGCCGGTGTTTGCCGTCCACCTGATAGTTGAGCGAACGCATGACCGCATTCGGAAGGCGGCCGGAGAGCGGTTCGAGGGCGCTGCGCAAGGCGGGAAAGCGCGCGAGCGTCTCCTCGCGAACCACGGCGGCGCACTGGTAGGGGGGGAAGTACGCGCGGTCGTCGTCGAGAACCGTGACGTTTCGCACAGAGATCAGGCCGTCGGTCGAGTTGGCGGCGATCATGTCCACCTTGCGGCTCTCGAGAGCGGCATAGAGCACGCCCAGATCCATGGTGAGCGGGTCGGCGCTCAGGCGGAGACGGTAGGCTTTGAGCAGGCCGTCGAGACCGTCCGGCCGCTGACGAAATTCGTATCCGATGCCCAGCCGCCAGGCGTGCGCCCGGGCGGCGGCGGAGAGCGTTTGGAGTTTTTCGTCGCGGCGCACGATCATGGCGAAGGTGTTGTTGAAGCCGAAGGGCGCGAGCCAGGCCAGGTGCCACTGGCGATGATAAGCGTCGCGCACCTGGTCGAGCACCGCTCGGGGATCGGACAGGACCGGGCGTTTCAGCACGGCCGTCAGGGCGGTGCCGGTGTACTCGGGGTAGAGATCGATGGAGCCGGCGGCGAGCGCTTCGTGGGCGAGCATGGTGCCGCCCAGATCGAGCTTCCGCACCACGCGCACGCCGAGCTTGCGCTCGATCTGCTGCGCCAGAATCTCTCCGAGCAGCACCTGCTCGGTGAAGTTCTTGGAGCCGACGACGATGGCGGGAGGCCGCGCGCAGGAGGCCAGCAGGAGAGCGCTCAGACACGCGACAGTTTTTTTTCGATCCATTCCAATCCTTCGTCGGCCGCAATCGCCATGAGGGCGGCGGGGATGGCGCCGGCCAGGATCATGGCCGCGTCCACGCTGGCGATGCCCTGGAAGATGAACACGCCGAGGCCGCCGGCGCCGATGGCGGCGGCGATGGTGGCGGTGCCGATGGTGGTGACGGTGGCGATGCGCAACCCGGCCAGCACCAACGGAACCGCCAGCGGCAATTCCACCTGCCACAGAATCTGGTTGGGCGTCATCCCCATAGCGACCGCGGCCTCCCGCACGATGGGATCGACTCCCGTGATCCCCACCACGGTGTTGCGCAGAATGGGCAGCAGGGCGTAGAGGCAGAGCGCAATGATGGCGGTGTGCGGGCCGATGCCGCCGATGAAGGGAATGGGCAGCAGGAATCCGAACAAGGCCAGGCTGGGCACGGTCTGCATGACGTTGGCGAAGGCCAGCATGCCGCGCCGCAGTCCCGCGCGGCGCGTCAACAGCACGCCCCCGGGGATGGCCAGCGCGGCCGCCACGCCGATCGAGATCAATACCAACCACAAGTGCTCGAACGAGAGGGATACGATCTCAGTCGCCAGGCGCTGGCTCATCGACCCTCCTTGTTCCCGAGTCCAGGCTGGCGAGGAATGCCCGCGACTCATCGGTGACGCCGGAAAGGAACGTGCCCGGAGTCGCGATCAAGTCGATGGCGCCGTCCTTGAGGAGCACAATGCGCGAGGCCAGCATCAGCGCTTCGCGCACGTCGTGCGTGACGAACAGGGCGGCCTTCCGAAAGGTGGAGCGCAGTTCCATAAAGTGCTGCTGGAGTTCGAAGCGGGTGATGGGGTCGAGGGCGGCGAACGGTTCGTCGAGCAGCAGGAGGGGCGGATCGGCGGCCAAGGCGCGGGCGATGCCGACGCGCTGTTTCTGCCCGCCGGAGAGTTGGCGCGGATAGCGGGCCGCGAATTCGGCGGGCGGCAGTCCGACGGCGTCCAGCATCAAGTGGACGCGCGCCTCAATGGCGGGGGGCTCCCAATTCTCAAGCTTCAACACGAGCCCGGCGTTGGCGGCGACGGTCCAATGCGGGAACAGGCCGAAGTCCTGAATCACGTAGCCAATGAAGCGGCGCATGCGGTAGGGATCCCACTCCGAGGTAGACCGGCCCTGGAACACGATATCGCCCTGGGCCGCCTGCACCAACCCGTTGACGCATTTGAGGAGGGTGGTTTTGCCGCAGCCGCTGCGGCCCAGCAGCACGACGGTTTCGCCGGCGTCGATCCGGAGGCTGATGTTGTTGAGGATCCACCGGTCGCCGACCCGGCAGGAGAGGTTGCGAATGTCCAGTACGGCGGCTGGGGGATTCACGGTTTGCAGTAAGCGGGGGCAGCCGGCGCCGCCCCCGCTCAGAGGAGGCTTCTATGCAGGAATCATTTTGTGCGGATCGATGACGTATTTCTTGGCCGCGCCCTTGTCGAAGTCCTTGTAGCCTTGCGGGGCCTGGTCCAGAGAAATCGCCGTGGCGTTGACGGCCTTGGCGATCTGAATCTTGTTGTGAAGAATCGCCATCATCAAACCGCGGTGATACTTCATGACGGGACACTGTCCGGTGGTAAAGACCAGGGACTTGGCCCAGCCGAGGCCGATGCGGATGCTGAGGTTGCCGGTCTTGGCCGCGCTGTCGACGCCGCCCGGATCGTCGGTCACGTAGAGGCCGGGAATGCCGAGGGCGCCGCCGGCGCGGGTGATGGTCATCACGGAGTTGAGCACGGTGGCAGGCCGTTCCACGCCGGCATCATGGCCGTGGCCGCGGGCTTCAAAACCGACGCAATCGACGGCGGCGTCGACTTCGGGGGTGCCGAGGATCTGCGCGATCTGATCGCCCAGCGACGCGTCCTTGCGGAGGTCGACGGTTTCGCAGCCGAAGCTCTTGGCCTGGGCCAGGCGCTCCGGAATCATGTCGCCGACAATGACGACCGCGGCGCCGAGCAGGTGGCAGGAGGCCGCGGAGGCCAGACCGACGGGGCCAGCGCCGGCCACGTAGACGGTGGAGCCGGTGGTAACGCCGGCCGTCACGGCGCCGTGATAGCCGGTGGGGAAAATGTCCGAGAGCAGGGTCAGGTCCTTGATCTTGGCGAGGGCCTGCTCACGGTTGGGGAACTTGAGCAGGTTGAAATCGGCATAGGGGCACATGACGTACTCGGCCTGTCCGCCGACCCAGCCGCCCATATCGACGTAGCCGTAGGCGGCGCCGGGCCGGGCCGGATTGACGTTGAGACAGATGCCGGTCTTGCCTTCCTTGCAATTGCGGCAGCGGCCGCAGGCGATGTTGAACGGGACGGAGACGATGTCGCCCACGTTCAGGAATTCCACGTCCTTCCCTTTTTCGATGATCTCTCCCGTGATCTCGTGGCCCAGGATGAGGCCGGCGGGGGCGGTGGTGCGTCCGCGAACCATATGCTGGTCGCTGCCGCATATGTTCGTGGAAACGATTTTTAAAATTACTCCATGCTCACATTTTCGATTGCCAAGGGCCAGCTTCGGAAAGTCGATGGATTGCACCTCGACTTTGCCCGGGGCGATATACGCAACTCCACGGTTGGATGCCATTGTTTCTCTCCTCCAAACTTGCGGTTAGTCCATTACGGGGGGACCGGATGGGTCCGGACCTCACTCACGCCAGTATACTCTTCTATCACAAAGATCAGGTGACAGGGACGGGAGGGAGTGATGGGAGGCACGGAGCGAGACCGGGCTGGAGGGCGAGCTGGGGAGGCGGGGCCACCTCGGGCGGGGTGACGGGAGGGCGTTCGGGCGCGGATGGGTTCGTTTCGCCGGGAGGGCAAGGGGCTTGGTTTGCTTGGGGTTGGGCCTCGCCAATGGGTTCGTTTGGTAATTCGGGGCGGAGGCGTTTGAGGCGCTGGAATTCTTCGACGGCGCGGCGGTAGAGGCGGTCGGCCTGGGCCTGATAGCGCAGAAACAGCGCCCAGCAGTTGGATTTGCGGACCATGCGGTGGAAGCCTTCGGCGAGGCAGTAATTGCGGTTCTGCTGGCGGGTGACCTCGACGCCGGCCGTGAGGTCCGGGTCCATCAGGACGAGCGGGTCGCCGCCGGGCGACAGGGCTTCATCGAGGGCGGAGGTGAACAGGCCGCTTTCGAGCCGGGAGGCGCGGAGGAGAGCCTGCTGGCAGATGGCGATGCGCTCGACGGCGAACAGTTCCTGGGAATTCACGGGCTGGTAGATGGAGACGAGGTCGTCCTTGAGGTGGGCGACTTCGTCGATCTCTTCGAGACGGACGACGGCGAAGGTGGAGGCAGTGAACCCATGCTTGCGGGCGTTTTGCGCGGAGCGGGATTTGCCCTCGGGAGTGCGCGGTCCGGTGGAGCGCTGCGCGTTCGCGCGGTTGGCAGCGCGCTGCTGATCGGAGATGGGAGAGTGATTCTGAGACAACGGAAGCCTTTCTACTTTAGGGTCCCACGGGGGTGGGGTCGAGTCTGAAATCAGGGTTGCGAGGTGGTTGGAAAGGAAGGGGTTCGGAGCAGGGAAAGGGCGGGAATGCGGGGGATGGGGGGGCGGGGATTCTCCATGGGAGGCGCAGGGCGAGCGGCGGTTGGCGCCGGGGATGAAGAGCCAGGGAGACTTCACGCTACGATGACCCTATGCCGGCCGCACAAACCTGGGAGCCCGCCAGCTACGCCCGCCATGCGCGATTTGTTTCCGATTTGGGATCTGCGGTGGTGGAGTTGTTGGCGCCGCGAGCGGGCGAGCGCATTCTGGACCTGGGCTGCGGCGATGGAGCGCTCACGAAGAAGCTGGTGGATCTGGGGTGCGCAGTGGTGGCCGTGGATTCGAGCGCTCCGCAGGTGGAAGCGGCGCGGAAGCTGGGTCTGGACGCCCGCGTGATGAGCGCGGAGGAGTTGCCGTTTCGCGCGGAGTTCGATGCGGTCTTCAGCAACGCGGTTCTGCACTGGATCCAGAACGCGGACGCGATGATGGCCGCGGTCTGCCGCTCGCTGCGGCCGGGAGGGCGCTTTGTGGCCGAATGCGGCGGCTCGGGCTGCGTGCACAAAGTGCGAACGGCCCTAGTGCAGGCGTTGGACCGGCGGGGGATCGACGGGGAGGCGCGGGTGCCCTGGTATTTTCGGACTCCGGGCGACTTCGCGACGCGGCTGGAGCGGGCCGGGTTCCGCGTCGATTGCATTGCCTTACTTCCGCGACCGACGCCGCTGCCGGGCGACCTGATTGGCTGGCTCGAAGTCTTTGCGCAAAGTTTTCTCCAGGGGCTTTCGAGCGCGGCGCGGGAGGAGTATCTGCAAGAAGTCCGCACCGTGTTGGAACCGCAGCTCCGGCAGAGCGATGGCACGTGGGTGGCGGACTATGTGCGGCTGCGATTTGCGGCGACGAAGGAGCCGGCAGAGGGGCAGGCGGAAGGGCTTTGACCGCCGGTCAGGCGGCGCCTTCCCACCGGAACGACCCGCACGAGGCAGTGACTTCTCGTGGCCGGGCACTTTGTCTGGGTAGCGCGTGATTCGGCCGAAGCATCCGAGTCAGCGCTCAGAAGCCGACTTATCGTTCCTAATGTTCGTCAACGGGCGGCTTTGTCCGAGTCGCCATTCGCCCCAAGGCGGTGAACCTAATATTTCCGCGATCTGCATCGGCGTGGCAGGCTCAGCGTACCTAACGCCCGCTAGCCGTTTCGTGGCGCTGCGCGATGACAAGAAGGCGAGGGATGTGAGGCGGGAGATCTGAGCTACCTGACGACCGCCAGAATTTTCTGGACCAGCGCGGGTATGCCCTCAGTCGATTTCCCGGCCACCTTGTCGGCAAGGGTGGGCGAACGCCTCAGGAGTGTTTCCTTGTCGACTTCATGCCAGATGGGAAGGATCTTCGTTTTGCCGCTCTGAACCTCAAGGGCGACGAGCCCGTCGAGTTCCCGCTGTGGCCATTCCTTATTAAGGAAGCTCAGGCTGATAACGATGATTCCGAAGTTGCAGCGCGCCAGCCCGTCATCGATTTTCCTGCGCAGGCTGTCACCCATTTTCAGGACGGCTTCGTCGAACCAGACGGATACACCCGCGGCGGTTAGCGCTTCGTAAAGAGGACGGGCGATCGCTTCCTTGTCTTCCCATGCATGGGAAAGAAAGACCTCGTACCGTTGGGCTTCACACTTGGGCGGCGCGGTGGCAGGCGATGGTGCGGGCGCCTTTGCATAGCCGAGATCGATGGAATGACTCTCCTGGGTCTGGGCGTATCGCTTCTCGACCTGCGGGCGGATGAGGAAAACGAGGCGGTTGTTCCACTCCTGCGCTGGCCCGCGCACGAATTCGAGGCTGGTCTCGATGCGGGAGATCTGATTGTCGAATTCGCGCTTGATGACCTCTGCATCCGGCTTCTCCGCGCGGTATGTCAGGAAGACGGCATCATCGCCCAATTCTGCCGGAATATGCCCGGCAAAGCCCGATGCGGGATAGCGCAAGAGATTCCGATCCCCGGAAAACGGAATGCGCAGGGTGAAGAGCGTCGCAGGAACGAAAAAAGGCCCGGGTCCGGAAAAGACCCGGTTCTGCGACACCCGTGGCACCTCCATCTGTATTTCCTGCCTGGGCAGCTCGGCCATGGCGTTCTTGTCCAGCGTTGGAACGCCCAACGTATACCGCGCGACGAAGTCATCGACAATCTGGTCCACGGTCCGGTTCAGAAGACCTTCCGCCTGCAGCGTAGCCAGTTCCCTGCGCAGTTTCTCCTGATAGTGGGCCACAACGTCATGGATTAATGCCTGCTGCGAAAAGACATACTCCCGACGGGATGTGTTTTGCACGACGCGGCGCTGAACAGGTCTTCTTGCCATATTCCGATTGAGGCTGGAACCTCATTTTATCCGGTACCGTAATCAGGCGCGGCTCGCTCTTTCTTATCTGATTATGCGCTACGCGGGGGATGACTGTTATGCCTTTTTGGGGAGACGGCCGTATGCACGCATTAGTTTCAATAGGTCGGAGTATGCTTGCAGTGTGATTTGATAGGGGTGGCGGCGTTGAAACGCAACAGCGTCCTTGGTGAACGCGGATGTTGCCACCAGAATGGCACGGTCTGCTGCTTTACCCTTGTTATGCCACCATTCCACAATGTAGGCGTAGTGCGGCTTCAAATCGTCCCACGAAAGCGCCATAGACCCATCTGCTTGAGCTGGTATATCAATGGTTCCGATTCTATTATCAGCGCTAGATTGTGACGGCTGAACCATAAAGCCATTAGACCCGATTTTTTTGCTTTCCCGTTATACAACTCCTTCGGCGCTCTGTGCTGTACGCAAGGCGTATGCTCCGAGCGGATCACGCAACTCGGAGAAAGGTCTCTTTGGCGAGGGTTGCGCGGGCGCTGGGCAGATGATAATGCTGAGCGCACGTGTGGGTGCCTGCGAGATGAACCGAAGTCTGGCTGCGTTTTCCATTGTGATGCCGACTTTTCGACAGCAATATCTTGTGCGATTTCCCACCTTGTCCGCTGCTATTCTTTAAGGGCGCAGTTGGAACGCTTCATGAGCGAGCGACAAGCTCTTTTCATCAGCCACGCATCTCCGGAAGACAACGCCTTTACGATCTGGCTCGGCGCGAAGCTCGCGGCGACGGGCTATGAAGTCTGGGCTGACGTTTTGCGTTTGACGGGTGGTGATGACTGGCAGCGCAAGCTTGAAGATGCCTTGCGAAACCGGGCTTGTAAGGTCCTTCTGGTCGCGAACCAGAAATCTGTCGACAAGCAAGGCGTTCGGAACGAGATCCAGATTGCCTCCGATGTCGCAAAAAAGATCGGCGATACAAGGTTCATTATTCCGCTCAAGATCGGACCGTTCGACGCGCCATTCCTCATCGCGCACGCCCAATATATCGATTTCAGCCGTGGCTGGTCTTCTGGTCTGCACGAACTGCTGTCGGCGGTGCAGGACGAGTACAAGATCCCGCCGTCCAACGAGCCGTCCACCGAGGTGTGGAGTTCGTTGCAGGCAATGTACAGCCGGAAGCTGGAACAGCGTCCTGAGAATTTGGTCTCAAATTGGCTGCGTGTGAGGAAGCTGCCAGAGAAGCTCTACTACTACCGAAATGCCGAGCTGCGAAGCCATGACGTGACCCTATCGTTGCCGAAGGCTGGCTACGGTGACGGATTTGTGACGTGCGAGGAGCACTCTATTACGGGCGCGAGTAAGATGTCGCTAAGCCTGGCCCTTGGCGTCGGCTGGTCGGAACTCGGCATCTCGACCGAAGAAATGCGAAAGATGTTCGCCAACCTGGCGAATCATGGGATGGAACTGTTCCTGAAGTCGCGAGGATTGCAGTCCTGCGAAACGGCAAATGGCCGGCTTGCATGGTGGTTCGACGGAGAGAAGCCGGATACGCGCCTGACGTTTCGCTGGGGCGACATGAAAGGCAGCCGTGTGCTGCGGGGGATCTCCGAGAAACGCAAGGTGCAATGGCATTTCGGCATCTCTTCGCAATATCACGGCGGGTCTGTCCGCTATTTTCGCGTGCGCACACGCCTCCTGTTTTCTGAGGACGGAAAGACGGCTTTGCCGGGAAAACGTACGCACCGGATGCGGAAATCGTTCGCCAAGGGATGGCGCAATGCTCGTTGGCGGGACATGCTCCTTACCTTTTTGTTTTGGCTGTCAGATGGGGAGTCCCTGATTCGACTTCCGCTGCACTCGACGGATGATCTTCTCGTCGAGGTACCGCCGCTTATGTTCGTCAGTCCTGTGGGCATAAGCGAAGGCGAAGAGGAACAGATCAATGAAGACGAGACCAGCGAAGACGAATCCGGCGAAGAGTTCACGGACGAGGACGAAGAACCCGAATCGGACTACGAGGACTAGCCGAGAGTCGTCGCCGGAGCGCGCACGTCCGCCGGGGCCGGAGCGAACCGAACTTTGGCATATTCCCGAGCCGTTGCTGGAATTTGCTCACGGCCAGATGGTTGAATACCCACGTGATGGTTTGTATCTGTTTGGCCCGTGCGACTCGCAAAAGCGGCCTACCGTGACGCGCTACGGCGTGATCGGCACACGCGAAGGTGTCGAGCGGTTCAGGCGCTTTTCAGCGAAGATGCGTGGATACATTCCTGTCCCGGTCCCGGGACCCCGTAGTCGCAAGATCGAACCGCAGCACGTTCCATTTCCCGGCTTTCAGGAGGCCTTCAACAGTGAGTGGCCAGAGAAGCCGACGGCCATTATCCAAGATATTCAACTGCAAGAGATCGAAGACACGATTCGCATTCAGAACCGGCACGAGGCTATCCATGGATGCGTCGACCTGTTCGTCTCGCGGTTGAAGAAGGAGGAGAATCGCCTTGAGGCACCGCCAAGCTTTTGGTTCGTGATCATTCCGGAAATCGTCTACGAGTTGGGCCGGCCGCAATCGCGAGTGCCGCGCATGGATGCTGTGGCTGGAACCGTCACGATTTCGAAGAAAAAGGCTGAGGAGCTTAAGGTCTCACCGAGCCTATTCCCAGAGGAGCATGAAGGCGCTGACGTCTACGAATACGCCACGCACTTCCGGCGGCAGTTGAAAGCGCGGCTCCTGAAGCACAAAATCGTGACCCAGATTCTACGCGAAACCACCTTGGCACCGGAGGACTTCACAAAGGCGAATGGAATGCCGTTGCGGCGTCTCGAAGATCCCGCCACGGTCGCCTGGAAGCTGGGTACGGGAGCGTATTACAAGGGCGGAGGGCGGCCATGGCAGTTGGCGCACGTCCGACCTGGCGTCTGTTACGTGGGGCTGGTCTACAAACGCAGCGATCTAAGCGCAGACGTCCGACACGCATGCTGTGCAGCGCAAATGTTCTTGTCAAACGGCGAGGGCGTGGTTTTTCGGGGAGCGCCGGGATCATGGTTCAATCCAGAGACCAGGCAGTTCCATCTCGATGAAGCCGCGGCGAAAGGATTGATCGAACTCGTCATCGCGGAGTATCGCCTTCAGCACGATTCACAACCTAAGGAGTTGTTCATCCATGCATCTTCCAACTTCGGAGATGAGGAATGGGCCGGTTTCGAAAAGGGCGCAGGAACTGGAACCAAGGTGCTGGGAATTCAGATTTCTGACGCCTATGAAGATCTCAAGCTGTACCGGATGGGAAACTATCCGGTAATTCGCGGTACTGCTCTGCCCCTTGGTGATAGGAGCGCGTATCTCTGGACATCGGGTTTTGTACCCCGTTTGGACACGTACATGGGTCCGGAGACTCCTAACCCCATCATGGTAAGGGTCCAGCGAGGAGAATGTGCTTTGCGGGGCGTCCTGTCTGACGTCATGGGCCTGACGAAGATTAACTTCAATTCCTGCCTGTTCAATGATCGAATGCCGGTGACCATTCGCTTCGCCAATGAGGTCGGAGATGTCTTGATTTCCGCGCCGATGGACGGTGAACCGCGCCTCCCCTTCAAGTTCTACATTTAGAAAAAGACTGGATCGCCAGCGCGTCGCGAGTGCGATGCGATGACGCCATGTCCATGCCGCGTGAGGAAGGCGGATGAGCAGGTCAGGCACCAGAGCAGATAGTTCAATGCTTTTGCTAGCTCACCGGCGCATTGAATCTGGTTCTCAATCAGATATTTCTAGTAGGCGCGGTGCGTCCTTCTTCGCTTCGAGCTGCATTAGCTTATCGAATTCCCGGGCCGTCTCATTCCATCTTGGAAAGAGATCACGCCCATAGTTCTGGCGGTTAGTACTGAGAAACGCTATGACTCTATCTGGAGTGACCCGGCGCGCGAGTGCTGGGGAGCGGCGGGATCTGGACCGCCGGGTCACTTCGGATAGAGACGTTTGAAGGAAGCCGCCCGCGTTTGCGGCGGACGCGGCAGGGCTATGGGTA
>JAIQFS010000075.1 GCA_020073145.1 Terriglobia bacterium | reverse complement strand
AGGAGAAGGGGCGGCACGAGATTTTCGCGGGCCAGAAGCACGTTCCGCTGCAGTCGAAAGAGCACACGCTGGTGCTGCGCGAAGAACTGGTCACGAACGAAGTGCAGCACGACCTGGACAAGCTGGGCATCGCCAAGACGGCGCGCGTAGAAAAGAAGCGCGCACGCGACGCCAAGCAACTGGTGACGGCCGAAGACCTGCGCATGGCAAAGCTCTATCGCGAGCAAGTGCTGAAAGAAGCGCCGGGACCGGAGCTGGTGCAGATCGTCGCGCCGAAGCCGGCGGCGAAGGCCGAAGAGCGGGAAGAAGTCGGCAGTTTCGGCGACTAGTTTTTTTCGTAGTCCCTTGTGAAGCAAAGAGGCCGCCGGGGCACCCCGGCGGCCTCTTTTGCATCTGGTATCAAGGACGAATGACCATGACCCGCAAGTATTCGCTCGTCATCGAAGGGGACGCCGCGGGCTACGGCGCCTACGTGCCCGAGTTGCCCACGATTCTCGTCACGGGGCAATCCATGGAGGAGCATTACCGTCCGCGCCAAGGCGGCGACTCGGCTCTATTGGGACACGTTGGAGACGAACCGCTCACCCACTTCGCAACTCAGAGAGATTGAAGTCGAATTGCCGACGAGTGCGTCCGCGGACTAACGAAAACCTCGCTCACCGCACGGTCGTAAACGCCCGCCGTCGATTCGGGACGAAGCGGTAAATCGCGAAATCGTCGTCGACGGCATTGGCGCCGAAGCTGCCTTGATGGGCATCACCGCCAAAGAGGTCGGCACGGTGTTGGACGCATTGGCGGCAGTCGTGGAGCCGGTGATTTTTCGGTTTCTGTGGCGGCCGCAGCTGAGAGACCCGGCTGATGAGATGGTTTTGGAGACGGCGGTAAACGGCGGTGCCGATCGTTTGGCGACATTCAATATGCGCCATTTCGGTTCGGCCGCGCGGGGCTTCGGAATTCGTGCCGTCCTGCCCGGTGCGATCTGGAAGGAGATCCGAGGAGTGAACCAAGAGAAGAAGTAACGTGGCGCTTCGCCTGCAAACTTCCCTGCTAGACGAAGCCAGGCGCGTGGCCGAGTCAGAAGGCGTGGCATTGAATCAGTTGATCAACGTGGCGGTGGCGGAGAAATTGTCCGCCTTACGCACCGAAGAGTATTTCCGCGAGCGAGCCGCGCGGGCCAACATCGCCAAAGCGAAGGGCATTCTCCGGCGCACCGGCCGCCGGAAGCCTCCCCTCGCCGGCGACGAAAAGTAGGCGACCCCGCCGCTACACTGGAGCCGCAGATTGCCGGCCCGAAGCCGGCGACGGAAGAGCGCTAGGAAGTGGGCAGCTTTGGAGACGAGTTTTTCTTACGGCGCAAGCTGGCGGGCCTTTTTTGCGTATGAACGCCCCTCCGCGTTGCACCTTGCCGCGTGTTTTCCCGCGCCGCGGTCACTGCGTGGGGTGTGCCAGCGCTCGGCGCGCCTCGGCCAGACGCTGGCGGTGATCACAGTAAGGCTGCGCGTAGATCATGAAGTCTTCGCGGGATAGCGTCTTGGCCAAATCGGGGACTCCATCCCAAAGCGATTGTGCCTGTTCGAGATCGGGACACTGCTCAACGGAACATTGGGCACACGTCCGGAAGCCTTTCGAGCGGCAACACTGGCGTGCCTTGCAGGCGCGACAGGTGTGGAATACCTGGTCGTCTGGTGCGAGACACCCGCCGCAGGCGAGGTTCTCGACGGATTCGTTCAGTCCGTAGATCCTCTTCCAGGCCGCTACGGTGCGCTGCTGATGCGCCACGCCCTTGACATCGCCAAGATAAGCCGGACAACCCGAGCACAAAACTCCGCAGGCGGACACGATGGTAACCATTTGGTTCTCCCTGGGTTGGAGCTGCCCGGAAGAGCACTCTCCTTTAGCCAAGCGGCTCACCCTCACTGTAGCTCCCAGAGAGGCTGTCGGAACACTGCCTCGGCGGCGCGCCAAAATCTCGGGCAAACCGTGCTCGCCCTAAACCGCGCGCCTCTCGTCACCGATGGCCCCCGAAACCTCGTACTCTTGGATAGTGGCCGTCAAAATCCGCGACGTCATCAGAACGCCGGAGGGGCCGGCCGGTGTCCCGTGCGGACCTCGCGCGCAGCAAGGCCGCCTCGGCGATGCGCTCATCGCCCAGAGTTGTATCGATCGCGGGATTCCTCTGATCACGCGGGGCCGGGATTTGCGAACGTTCGCCGAAGCGGCCGGGCTCGATCTCGTCATCGGACCGGCAGCGAGCTGAGGCCGGAGCCGTTGGATCGGGTTCCAGGGCAGTCTGCCTCCGCACCGTATGATGTTACCGTCATAGGCATACCGCGAAAGTAGACCTCATGATCTCTTGCCGCAATTTGACGCGCCGGTTTGGGGAATTTACGGCCGTGGATGGGCTGACTTTTTCCGTGGCCCCGGGGGCGATTTGTACGTTTCTGGGACCGAATGGCGCGGGGAAATCGACGACCGTCAAAATGCTCACCGGGCTGCTGCCGCCTTCGTCGGGGACGGCGGAAGTTTGCGGGCTGGATGCGGCGGCCAAGCCGCTCGAACTCAAGCGGCAGATCGGGGTGCTGCCGGAAGACCTGGGGCTCTTCGATGATTTGACCGTCGAGGAGCATCTGCTGCTGACCGGGGACATTTACGGCCTGGAGCGGGCGACGGTGCGGGCGCGGACCGCGCAGCTTCTCCATGCGCTCAGCCTGGAGCACGGGCGGCATACGTTCGCGGCATCGTGCTCGCACGGGATGCGGAAGAAGACGGCGTTTGCGATGGCGCTGCTGCCGAATCCGCGAGTGCTGTTTCTGGACGAGCCGTTTGAGGCGATCGACCCAGTGACGTCGAAGATCATGCGCGACCTGCTGCAACTGGTGGCGCGGCGGGGCGTCACGGTATTCTTGACGTCGCACATTCTCTCGATGGCCGAGCAGATTGCCACGCAAGTGGTGATGATCCGGAAGGGACGGATGGTGTGGGACTCGCCGGCCGCCGACCTGGCGCAGACTCTGGAGCAGCATTACTTCGATCTGGTGGAAGCGCCGGTAGTGGAGGAACTGGAATGGCTCGGCTCTTCGCCATCATAAAGGCGCTGGCGCGCGCCGAGGGGCGGGACCAGAAGTCGTTCCAGTCGGTGGTGGGCAACAACTTCTTCATCGTGACGGCCTTGCTGCTGCAGAGTGCCGGCGGGTTTGTCTACCTGATCATCGGGCTGGTGATGCTATTTCCGCTGAGTACCGACCCGCTGCGGAAGATTCCGCCGTCGCGGCTGGCGTTGTGGCCGCTGGAAACGGGCGAGCGGCGTCTGCTGCGCGCGGTCAGCCCGTGGGTCAATCCGATGACGTGGCTGATCGCGGGGCTGGCGCTGTGGGCGGCGCGCGGCCGGATTTCACTGGGGTTATGGGGGCTGGCGGCCGGCCTGGTGGCCGCGGGGTTCGTGCTCTCCGATTTACCGGTAGCGTCGCTGGGCGGGCTGTGGCGGCGCATGCCGCAATTCCCCAGCCGGCTGAATCAGCTCATTCGCAAGAACGTGCGCGAACTGCTGTCCACGCTGGATTTCTACTGCGCGCTGATCCTGAGCGGGGCGACGCTGCTGTACCGAGCCTTCGGGCCTCCGCTGCCGCGAGAGGCATTCCTGGCGGTCACGATCCTGGCGGTGCTGGCGCTTTCGAGTTTTACCCAGTGTCTGTTCGGACTGGACGGCGCGGGCGGCCTCTCGCGCTACCATCTGCTACCGTTGCGGGGCTGGGAGATTCTGGCGGCCAAGGACGCGGCGTTTCTAGCGATCGCGATTCCCGTGGTCCTGCCGCTGGCGCCGCTGGCGGGGCTGGGCGCTGCGCTAGTGGCGCTCACGATTGGGCACGAACCTTCGGTAAACCGGGTGCGGGCGCAAACGCGGTGGCGTTTTTCGACAGGCGCTTCGGTGATGCTCGGGCTGGGGCAAGCCGCAGCGATGGGCATGGCGGCGGCCGGAATTTTTCTGACCAGTGTCTGGTTCCTCATCCCCTGTCTGGCGGCGTGGCTGATTTCCTTGTGGGCCGGTGGGCGGGCGATCGAGCGGCGGCCGGCGTTTTAGGATCGGGGTGGGCGATCCCCTGCCCCGCAGCGGCTTAATCCTTTCATTCCAAAAGGTTCCAATTTATTGGCGAGGAATTTTCGAGTGCTTCGGCGAGAAACCAGGTAACGTTGGCTGGCTGATGCCCGCCTAAGGGATATCAGCCTCATGCGCAAGTACTCTGTTTTTCCCGGTCTGAGAGGAATGCTCGCCGTTTGCCTCACGGTGGCCGGTCTGGCCGGGTCGGAACATCACGGAACGGTCCAATCGAGCGGACTGCCGGTGCCCGGCGCTACGGTGAGCGCCATGCAGGGGGACCAGAAGCTGGTCACGACGACCGATGACGAGGGTGCCTACTCGTTTGCCAATCTCCCGGATGGGACCTGGACGATTCAAGTGGAGATGTTCGGCTTTGCCAAGCTGACGAAAGAGGTAGGGATCGCACCGGAGGCACCGAGCCCGGAATGGGATCTGAAAGTGCTGTCGCTGAGAGCGCTGAAGCAAGAGATCACGGCGATTGCGCCGACTCCGAAGCCGGCACCGGCTGCAGCGACCGCCCCGGCAGCGGCCGGATCTGCGCCTGCACCAACGCAGACAGCGACCACGGCCCCCCCGCAGCGGCCCGGCCGCGGTGGCGCGGGTGGAGGCTTCCGGGGAGGGCGCGGCGGAGCGGGCGGGCAGCCGTCCATCCGCGAGGCGGCTGCGGCAGCGGCGCGAAACGGATATCAGAGCCTGGATGTGAATGCGTCGGCGGACGCGGGCTCGCTGGACGGCCAAAACACGAACGGCGGTCTCGGCAACGAGGCCGGCCTGGGAGATCTGAACCAAAGCGCTTCCGATTCCCTGGTGGTGAATGGCAGCGTGAGCGGCGGGTTGGGCCTGCCGCAACAGAATGACTGGTTCGGTTTTGGACGCGGGTTCGATGGCGGGTTCGGTCCGGGAGGTCCGGGAGGTCCGGGCAATGCGGGCGATCTGGGAGCGCCGGATGCGGCGGGTATCGGTGGTCCTCCGGGCGGACCCGGGGGCGATGGCGGACCGGGAGGACGCGGCGGCGGTGGGCGAGGCGGCTTTGGCGGCGGAGGTTTTGGAGGCGGACGGGGCGGCGGGCGAGGCGGCTTCCGAGGCGGGCGGGGCGGCGGGCGAGGCGGCTTTCCGCCGAATATCAACGCTTTCGGCAATGGACGCCGGAATCGGCGGCGGCAATACAACGGCAACCTGGCGTTGATCCTGAACAACTCGGCGCTGAACGCGCAGTCTTACTCGCTGACCGGCCAGCAGACGCCCAAACCAGCGTATGCGCACTTCCGGACGACCGCGATGTTCGGCGGGCCGCTCAAGATTCCGCACCTGGTGAGCGGAGAGAACACGACCTTCACCATCAATTTCCAGATCGCGCGCAACCGCAATGGGAACACGCTGACGTCGCTGATGCCTACCGCGGCCGAGCGCATCGGCGATTTTTCGCAAGCGTTGAACCCGCAGACCGGGCTGCCGCTGATGATTAACGACCCGACTACGGGCGCGCCGTTCGCCAATAATCAGATTCCGTCGACGCGCATCAGCCCGCAGGCGCAAGCTCTGCTGAATTACTATCCGTCGCCGAACTTCACCAGCACGGCGCGGTACAACTACCAGATACCGCTCATCGGGGTTGGCAACCAGAACAATTTCAACGCGCGGATCAACCATACCATCAACTCCAAGAACCAGATCAACGGCAACATTGCGTGGCAGAACAGCGATACGACCAACCCGACCTTGTTCAACTTCATCGATAGCAATCACATGACGGGGATCAACTCGGGATTGAATTATACGTATCACTTCACCACGCGGCTGATTAGTAACCTGCGCTACAACTTCAGCCGGCAGGCGGCGACGACGACGCCGTTTTTCGCCAACACAACAAATAACGTATCGGGCGCGGCCGGGATTTTGGGAAACGACCAGGCGCCGACGTTCTACGGGCCGCCCAGCCTGAATTTCGCCAGCGGCTTCGGCGGGCTATCGGACGGCAACTTCGCGCTCAATCACAACACCACGCAGCAGATTGGCGACAACCTGATCTGGGTTCGCGGGAAGCACAACTTCACGTTCGGCGGGGACTTCCGGCGGCTGGATTTCAACCAGATCTCGCAGCAGAACCCGCGCGGCAGCTTCAATTTCACCACCGCCTACACGGGGTTCGATTTCGCGGATTTTCTGCTGGGGCTGCCAACGACGAGTTCGATTGCGTACGGAAACGCGGACAAATACTTCCGCGCCTCGTGGGTGGATCTGTTCGTGACGGACGACTGGCGGCTGAATTCACGGCTTTCGTTCAACCTGGGCGTGCGGTGGGACTACCAGGCGCCGGTGACGGAGTTATACAACCGGCTGGTGAACGTAGCGGTGGGGCCGAATTTCTCGACGATTGCGCCGGTGTGCGGCACGAGCGCGCCAGGCTGCACGACGGCCGAGGCTGCTGGATATCCGAATTCTCTGGTGCGGCCCAACTACCGCGAATTCCAGCCGCGCGTCGGCCTGGCGTGGCGTCCGTTCACCAAAGATTCCACGGTGGTCCGGGCGGGATACGGGCTCTACTACAACACGTCGGTGTACCAGGCACTGGCGTCGCAGATGGCGCAGCAATCGCCGCTATCGTTCAGCGTGACGCAATCCAACTCGCTAACGAACCCCTACAATCTGGCCACGGCGTTCACGCTGCCGGCGATCAACTCGACGGCGCAGACGTTCGCGCTCGACCCGAATTTCCGCATCGGCTACCTGCACTACTGGCAGCTTTCGGTGCAGCACAATCTACCGGCGTCGATGTTTCTGAATATCACGTACAACGGCGATAAGGGCACGCATCAAGTGCAACAGTTCCTGCCGAACAGCGTGCCGCCGGGGATGGCGGCGACGGGGCAACCGAACGCACCGGCGGGCTATGTGTACGAAACGTCGAACGGGAACTCGAATCTAAACTCCGTGAGCGCGCAATTGCAGCGGCGGTTCCGGGGCGGGCTGTCGGGCTCGCTGCTGTATACGTTCTCCAAAGCCATTGATGACGCGGAGGGAGTCGGCGGACGCGGCGGAGCAGGCTCGGCCTACGCGCAGAACTGGCTGGATCTGGCCGCGGAGCGTTCCGTTTCTAGTTTCAACCGGACGCACACACTGAACCTGAACATGCAGTGGAGCACCGGACAAGGGGCGCGCGGCGGCGGGCTGCTAACGGGGTGGAAGGGCGCCCTGATCAAGGATTGGACGTTCACGTCAACAATTACGATAGGCAGCGGGCTACCGCTCACACCGATCAGTCTGAATCGGGTGGCCACGGGAACCGGAATTTCGGGCACGGTACGGGCGGACTATGTGGGCGGTTCGCTGGCCGCCGCGGCGCCAGGTTATGGGTTCAACACGGCGGCTTTCATCCCCGCCCCCAATGGAGAATGGGGCACGGCCGGACGCAACATCATCACAGGGCCGGACCAGTTCAGCCTGAACGCCTCGATGGGCCGGGTATTCCGGCTGGGCGAGCGGCGCAGCGCCGACCTGCGGTTCGATTCGACCAACGCACTCAATCACGTCTCATTTACCTCGTGGAATACGACCGTGGGCGGCTTGCAGTTCGGACTTCCCACGGGGGCCTCCGGCATGCGGACCATACAAGCCACGCTGCGATTCAGGTTCTGAACCATGCGACAGATCACTTCGACATTTCTGGTAGTCTTGCTGGCTGCCTCCGCGCAGCAGCGTCCGCAGACCGGACAGAACGCGCCGACCGGGGGCCGGGGGACGGCACGCTTCGGAGCGACCACGCAGCTGGTGGTGGAAGACGTCATCGTCAAGAGCAAAGACGGCGCGCCGGTGGAAGGGCTGAAGCCCACGGACTTCAGCATTACGGAAGACGGCAAAGCACAGAAGATCAGCATCTTTGAGTACCAGACTCTGGAGAATGAGCCCGCGCCGGCGCCGCCGGTGCGTCCGCCGGCCGAGACCATCGCCGCGGCACCGGCCCCGCCGGCGCAACCGGCGGTGAAGCCGGTCACGGCCATTCAAATTGCCCCGGAAAAACCGGGTGACTTAAAATACCGCGACCGCCGGCTGCTGGTGATGTTCTTCGACATGACCTCGATGCCGATACAAGATCAGATGCGCGCCCAGAGCGCCGCGCAGAAGTTTCTGCGGACGCAAATGACGCGTTCGGACCTGATGGCCATCATGACGTTTTCGAGCGACATCAAGGTAGTGGAAGATTTCACCGATGACCGCGACAAGCTGGAAACGGACATTAAGAAGCTGACGGTGGGCGAAGGGCAGGGCTTCGAGACGCAGGACAGCGACGACAGCACGGCCGACACGGGCGCGGCGTTCCAGCAGGACGACAGCGAGTTTGCCATCTTCAACACCGACCGGCAGCTTTCGGCATTGGAATCGGCCGTGCGCATGCTGGGGTCACTCAATGAGAAGAAGGCGCTGGTCTACTTCGCGAGCGGGATGACGCGCAACGGAGTGGACAATCAGGCGCAATTGCAGGCCACCATCAATGCCGCCATTCGCGCCAATGTGTCGTTCTATCCGATTGACGCGCGCGGGCTGGTGGCGACGGCTCCGCTGGGCGATGCCACCAAGGGATCGCCGGGCGGCCAGGGAATGTATTCGGGAAGCTCGGCGCGCACCGCGACGGCCAAATTCCAAGGGCAGCAGGAGACGCTCTCGACGCTGGCGAGCGACACCGGCGGCAAGGCGCTGCTGGACAGCAACGACCTTTCGCTGGGCATCGTGCAGGCACAGAAGGACGTATCGAGCTACTACATCATTGGCTACTATTCCACGAATGAAGCGCTGGACGGCCATTTTCGGCGGATCAAGATTGCGGTGAAAGACGCGGCGACGGCCGCCAAAATCGCCAAGCTGGATTACCGGCAGGGCTACTTTGCGGGCAAGCAATTCAATAAATTCACGGACACGGACAAAGAGCGACAGCTGGCCGAGGCGCTGCTGCTGGGCGATCCGGTAACCGATATGAGCCTGGCGATGGAGGTGGACTATTTCCGTCTGGCGCGCGACCGCTACTTTGTCCCGCTGGCGGTCAAGATTCCCGGCTCAGAGATCGAACTGGCCCGGCACGGCGGGGCGGAAAGCACACGCCTGGATTTCATCGGCGAGGTGAAGGACGCGAAGGGAACGCTGGTGGGCAACGTGCGGGACAACATCGAGGTTAAGCTGAAGGGCGAATCCGCACAACAACTGGCCAAGACCACGCTGGAATACGACACGGGGTTCTCAGTCGGGCCAGGGACCTACAACGTGAAGTTTCTAGCGCGCGAAAACCAGACCGGCAAAATGGGGACTTTCGCGCTGAAGTTCGTGGTGCCAGACCTGACCACAGAGCAAAAGTATCTGCCGATCAGCTCGGTGGTGCTGAGCAACCAGCGCGAAAAGCTGGACGCGGCGGTGGCCAGTGCCGAGCGCGATAGGAAGCTGCTGGCGGAACACCCGCTGGTACAGGACGGGCAGAAGTTGATCCCGAGCGTGACCCGCGTGTTCCGCAAGGATCAGAACATGTACGTGTATCTGGAAGCGTATCAGCCGGCGGCCACGACCACGCAGCCGGTGGTGGCCAGCGTGAGCTTCTACCGCGGGAAGGTCAAAGCATTCGAGACCGAGCCGTTGCAGGTGACGGAAGGCCTGAACGCAAAGACCAAAGCGGTGCCGCTGAAATTCAGCGTGCCGCTGGCGAAGCTGCAAGCCGGGCGGTACACCTGCCAGGTGAGCGTGCTCGACCCGACGACGCAGAAATTCGCGTTCTGGCGGGCCCCGATCGTGCTGCTGCCGTAGAGGGGCCCTCTCAACGACGGACCCGGCCCATCTGCTTCTGAAGATCTCACGCCTCCCGCTTGATCTGGGATAACGGGGCTTACGGCTCCCCGGCTCCAAGCGTGGGATGCGGTCGAGCGGGCAGTCCTAGAACTGAAGTAATGCATTCTGTCAAGGGAAGTTTGCTAGAGCCATGTCATTCCAGTACTGGCGGATTAGACTGTCCTAAAGATCACTTGGACAGCGGGCAAACGTGGGTTATTTTCTCGAAAGGCCATTCGTAACGAGAAATCCATGACGCCTATACCTGAAGAATACTCAACCGCCACCAGAACCGAGCCGGCATTCGACCACCACGCGCACCGGCGATTTTCGAGCGTTGTGGACCGGGAATTGGACCCGCACCTCAACGGCACCTATCATCGCAACCACCCTACATGGCACGTTGAATTCTCTCCATGGAAGGCACAGAACGTCTCCCGGCTGCTGGAACAGAAGAATCTCCGGCCTAGTACAATTGGCGAGGTGGGATGTGGCGTCGGCGAAGTCCTCCGCCAACTGCAGTTACGAATGGATCCAGCCTGCCGATTTTTGGGATACGACATCGCCCCGCCAGCGATCGAGATGGCCAAGGAGCGGGAAAACAGGCGGCTTCAATTTGAATTGGGGGATTTCGGTACAATGGACACCCCCTTCTTCGATTTGTTGCTGGCCCTGGAAGTGGTGGATCACGTGGAAGACTACCTCGGCTTCCTGAGGAACATCCGCAGCCGGGCCGAGTGGAAGGTGTTTAGCTTCTCGCTCGACATTTCCGTGCAGAGCGTTCTACGTCAAGGCGAACTCGCACGACGCCAACGTTATCACAGCCATTTGCACCATTTCACGAAGGAGACCGCTCTCGAGACACTTCGTCACACCGGTTACGAAATTGCAGAGCACGTATTCCCTCCCACGTTGCCGGTCAGCCGCCTCGCGAAACTGGCATATCCCGTCCGGCGGGCCGCTTTCGCCCTGAGTGAGGAACTCACGACGCGATTATTCGGGGGCTACTCACTGCTCGTATTGGCGCGCTAAAGCGGACGGCGAGCCACCGGCCTTTCCACCAGACTGGCCGGACGGGCTGGTAGAACGTCCTGCCATCCGCCACGGCGGCGCTAGCCGCAGCAGGGCCGGCCAGGAGGCACCTGAAAATGCCAGGTAGTGCACCCTGAAGAGGAGGCCGAACCGGGTACGGCGGGGTGCGGACACGCCGATGCCCGCTGCTATACTGACCTTTCCATGATCCGAGTCCGGTTTGCGCCCTCTCCCACGGGCTTCTTGCACATCGGGAGCGCCCGCACCTTCATCTTCAACTGGTTGTATGCCCGGCATACGGGCGGAACCATGGTTCTTCGCATCGACGACACCGACGTCGAGCGCAACACCGAAGCGTCGCTGAACTCGATTTTTGCCGGGCTGCGATGGCTCGACCTGGAGTGGGACGAGGAATACAAGCAGTCGGAACGGTTGGCGCTGCACCAGAAGATGGCGGAAGCCATCTTCGAAAAGGGGCTGGCCTACCGCGACTTTACTCCGGCCCAGGCGGATGAGGGGGAGCGAAGGGGGGGCGAGACCTGGCTGTGCAACCCGGGAATGCGCGAGCTTTCGCGGGAAGAGAGCGACCGCCGGGCGGCCGCAGGGGAGGGGTTCGCACTGCGGTATCGGGTGCCGCGCGAGCCGGTGCGGCAGATCAGGTTTGCGGATGGAGTCTACGGCGAACAGGTCAAGTCCACCGCCGACATTGAAGATTTCGCGCTGCTGCGGAGCGACGGGATGCCGACGTACCATCTGGCTTCCTGCGCCGATGACGCCGAGCTGAGTATCAGCCACATCATCCGCGGGCAGGACCATCTGACCAACACGTTCAAGCACGTGCTGATCTTCGAAGCCGCGGGCGCGACAGCGCCGCAGTTCGCGCATCTGCCGCTGCTGGTGGCGCCCGATGGCACCAAGCTTTCGAAGCGGCGGCACGGGCCAGTGGTGAGTGTCACCACGTACCGCGATGCCGGCTTTTTGCCGCACGCGTTTGTCAATTTCCTGTGCCTGCTGGGCTGGTCTCCCAAGGACGATCGGGAGCAGATGACGCGCCAGGAGCTGGTGGATGTGTTCACGTTCGACGGGATCAACCGCAGCAACACGACGGTCAACTTCACCGACGAAGACCCGTTCGACCCCAAGGCGGTGTGGCTGAACGGGGAATGCATCCGGGCGCTGCCGGCGGAGGAGTTGGCCTCGCAGCTGCTGCCGTTTGCCAGCGCAGCCGGCTTTCGCGCGGACCGGGGGAAGATGCGGCGGATTACGCCGCTCATCCAGGAGCGCATGAAACTGCTGCGCGATGTGGCGACCGTGGCCGATTTTTTCTTTGTGGACGAACTGCCGGCGTACGACCCGGCGGAGCTGATTCCGCAGAAGGGGGACACCGCCCTAGCGCGGGCGGTGCTGGAGAAAGCGCGTGCGGTGCTGGCGGCCAGCGCGTTCACGCACGACGCCCTGGACGCAGACTTACGGCGGGCCGCCGAAGAACTGAAAATGAAGGCCGGGCCCATGTTCCAGCCGATCCGGGTGGCGGTGTGCGGCCGGAAAAACGCTCCGCCGCTATTTGGTACGCTGGAAGCTCTCGGCAAAGAAACCTGCCTGCATCGAATCGAGAAAGCGATCGAGAAGCTGCGCTAGAGAACTATGTCAGAACCTGCAAACCCGGTGACCGGTCCGTCGAACTTCATCCGCGACATCATGCAGGAGGATTTGAAGACGGGCAAGTTCGGCGGCCGGGTACACACGCGTTTTCCTCCGGAGCCGAACGGCTATCTGCACATCGGGCACGCCAAATCGATCTGCCTGAACTTCGGGCTGGCGGCGGAATTCGGCGGCAAGACCAACCTGCGTTTCGACGACACCAACCCTGAAAAGGAAGAGCAGGAGTACGTCGACTCGATTATGGACACGGTGCGCTGGCTGGGATTCGATTGGGAGGACCGGGTTTTCTACGCCTCCGACTATTTCGACCAGCTGTACGAATGGGCGGTGCAGCTGATCCAGGCCGGCAAGGCCTACGTGTGCGATCTGACGGCGGAACAAGTGCGCCAATACCGGGGCACGCTGACCGAACCGGGCAAGGAGAGCCCGTACCGCAACCGCACGGTGGAAGAAAATCTGGCGCTGTTCGAGCGCATGCGGGCGGGCGACTTTCCGGATGGGGCGCGCACGCTGCGATCGAAGATCGACATGGCGTCGGCGAACCTCAATCTGCGCGATCCGGTGATGTACCGGATTCTGCACGCGTCGCATCACCGCACCGGCGACAAATGGTGCATCTATCCGATGTACGATTTCACGCACGGACAATCGGATTCGATTGAGCGCATCACGCACTCCATCTGCACGCTGGAATTCGAAGACCACCGGCCGCTGTACGACTGGTATTGCGACAACCTGGGGATTTACCATCCGCAGCAAATCGAGTTCGACCGGCTGAACCTCACGTATACGCTGTTGAGTAAGCGCAAGCTGCTCAAGCTGGTGCAGGACGGCTACGTGCGCGGGTGGGACGATCCGCGGATGCCGACGCTCTCCGGCATCCGGCGTCGCGGCTATACACCCGAGGCGATTCGGAATTTTTGCGCCAACATCGGGGTGTCGAAGACCACGGGCATCCTGGAACTGGCGATGCTCGAACACTACGTGCGCGAAGATCTGAACAAGCGCACGCCGCGGGTGATGGCAGTGCTGCGGCCGCTGCGGGTGGTGATCGACAATTATCCCGAGGGCCAGGAGGAAGAGATGGAGGCGGTGAACAACCCGGAGGACGCCTCGGCGGGCACGCGCAAAGTGCCGTTCTCGCGCGTGCTGTACATCGAGCAGGACGATTACCGCGAAGATCCGCCGAAGCAGTACTACCGGCTGTCGCCGGGGCGGGAAGTGCGGCTGCGATACGGATATTTCATCACGGCCACGAGCATTGTCAAGAACGGAAAGGGCGAGGTGGTGGAGGTACACTGCACGTATGACCCCGCCACGCGCGGCGGCAATGCGCCGGACGGGCGCAAGGTGAAATCGACCATCCACTGGGTATCGGCTGCACACGCGTTGGATGCCGAGGTGCGGCTGTACGAGAACCTGTTCTCGAAGGAGAACCCCAACGAGGAAGCGGAGGGGCTGGATTTCACGGCGAATCTGAATCCCAACTCGCTCGAGACGCTGACGCAGTGCAAGGTGGAGCCGTTTCTGGCGGGCGCGGCACCGTTGAGCCGGTATCAGTTCGAACGCCTCGGATACTTCTGCGTGGATGCGGATTCGGAACCGGGCAGGCTGGTATTTAACCGTACCGTGGCGCTACGCGACACGTGGGCCAAGATCGAGAAGCGGTTGTAGCCATGCGGCCTCTAAACCCATCAAGCCGGCAGACCCCAAACCCGATCGTCTGCCCCACGCTTCGGTAAACCGGCGATGATCATTCTAGGAATCGGCGGGATTCTGGGCGACGCGGCAGCGGCGGTGCTGAAGGACGGAGCGCTGGCGGCGGCGGTGGAGGAATCGAAGCTGGCGCGGAACCCGCACGGGGCGAGCGATGGGGACCTGCCGGACCACGCCATCGGCACTTGCCTGGAACTGGCGGGAGCGAAGCCGGAGCAAGTGGACGCGGTGGCGGTAGTGCGGCCGCTGCCGGAGAGCGGCTTTCATCTGAAACTGCGGGCGCGCTTCCCGAGCAGCCGCATCGTGGTGCTAGAGCATCACCTGGCGCACGCAGCCTCGGCCTACTATCCGTCGCCGTTCGAGGAAGCCACGGTGCTGACGCTGGACCGGGCGGGCGATTTCCGCTGCGGCTCGCGCTGGCTGGCGCGCGGCACGCAGATGACGCTGGAGCAAGAGCAGTATTACCCCGATTCGCTGGGCGATCTCTACGGCCGCGTGACCGAGTTGCTGGGATTCGACGCCGGCCGGGACGAGCACAAGGTGCAGTGGTTGTCGGTGGCGGGCGACGAGCGGTATCACGATTTGTTTCTGGAAATCTTGAATCTCTCTGATGGAGGCGCGCGGCTGGATCGCTCGTTCTTCAGCACGGAGCGGCTGCGGCACGGCGGCTTCGGGACTCGGTTCTACGAGCGGCTGGGTTTACAGGACGGCGAAGCGATTCCGGGGGGCCTGCGGGCGCACGTGGCCGCGGGGATCCAGCGGGCGATGGAAACGGCGGTGCTGCGCCTGGTGTGCCAGGGGCGCAATCTATGCCTGGCGGGCGGACTAGGGTTGAACGCGCTACTAGTCTCAGCGCTCGAGACGCGCTCGGAGTATGAACACGTTTTCGTGCAGCCGGCGGCCGGCAATGCGGGAACGGCGCTGGGGGCGGTGCTGGAAACGTGGCATGGGGTGTATCGGCAGCAACAGCGAGTGCCGCTCGAGACGCTTTGCCTGGGCCCTTCGTATACAGCCGCGGAGATCAAGCAGGTGGTGGAGAACTGCAAGCTACGGTTCCGCTACATGTTGACGACCGAAGAAGTGATCGACACGGCGGTGGCGCAGTTGAGCGAAAACAAGATTGTGGCTTGGATGCACGGCCGCATGGAGTTCGGGCCGCGGGCGCTGGGAAACCGCAGTATTCTGGCCTCACCGCTGGATCCGTATTCGACAGAGAACCTGAATACGTTTATCAAGCACCGCGAGCCGTTCCGCAAGTTCGCGGCGTCGGTGCCGGCAGAACGGGCCGCCGAGTTTTTCGAGGTGGGGCCGAATGCCCGGAATCTTTCGACGGTGGGCACGGTGAGGGCGGAACACCGGGATAAATTCGCGGCGGCGATCCTGGCGGGCGACCGGGTGCGCGTCCACACGGTGGATCGGGAGCAGAATACGCTGTACTGGCGGTTGCTGCACGCCGCGGGAAAAGCCACGGGGCTGCCGGTGCTCTACAACACAAGCTTCAATTTGTTTGGCGAGCCGCTGGTTTGCACGCCGCGCGATGCAGTGCGGAGTTTTTACTCGTCGGGGATCGACGCGATGTTTGTGGGGAATTTTTTCTTGCAGAAGTAGGGGGCCTTCACTGCGTGTATGGGATGGTGTCGCCGGCCAGGTCGTTGAGGTCGACCATCCCATCATTGAGGATGACGCCATGGGTATAGATTCCATTGGCGAAATTCGCGACCCGGTTGCCGCGCACGCGAAGAGTGGTGACGGTGGCCCCAGACTGCAGACGAATCGCGGAATTGGCAGCGGGGCCGGCCGTGGTGGCATAGATGCGGTTATGGATGCCGCCCGAGTAGGTGAAGGTGCGATGCTGCCACTGCAGGACGCCGCCCAAAGGAGTGGTCATCTGGGTCATCTCGCCGGATCCGGCCGGGTCGTATTGAAAACCGTGCGCAATCCCCAAATTCCGGCGGCAAAGCGCTGCATGCGGCGGTACGCCGCCATGCCGGCGAGGCGGCTTTCGTTCATCGGTGCCAGGTGCACAAGAAACACAACTTAGTGGATCACCTTCCCGACGAACACAAGGCCGACGTGAAGAAGAAACTGCAGAACGCCTACGCCATGGTCGATTACACGGAAGCCAAGCGCGCTCTGGAGCGGCTGCATCGCGAGCTGATGGAACTGAATCCGAGCGCAGCGCGCAGCTTGGAAGAAGGCATGGAAGAAACGCTCACCGTTCACAAGCTGCGTGTCCCCGATCAGCTCCGCCGCACGCTCTGCTGCACCAACGTGATCGAGTCCGCGTTTTCCATCGTGGAGACGGTTTGCCGGAACGTCAAGCGCTGGCAGGCGTGTGATCAGATCGAGAGGTGGGTTGGCTCGGGGCTCCTGGTGGCTGAGTGCCAGTTCCGAAGAGTCATCGGCCATCGCCAGATTCCCTTGTTGTTGGCCTCGATGGCGAACGCGGTCTCCAAAAAGCCGATTGCCAAAGATGCTGCCGTTGCGTAGCCTATGAGGAGCGGGAGTCGCTAACTTTCAACGGAGATCCGGGCAATCTCCGAATCACCGGCCCAGCACTACTGAGACTATACAATCGAGACTCACGAGTTAGACCTTTGGCCTCCCTTAATTTCAATCTGGTGATCGACTTGTGAGCCTCGGGACACTAAGCAAGGATAGCGTCAAGATGTTCCAAGGACATTAAGTTTTTCAATCCGCCGTGACTTGAACTCAACAACTGGACTGCTACTGGCTCGACGAGAACCACTTCCAGGCGCACGCGCATCGCTTGCAACACCACGCGGGCCTTGGCCAAACGACCCACGATGGAACGCTGATCCGGATCTGTATCAAGCCGAAGAGATTCTGGCAGCGCTACTCCATTCAGGGCATTATTCTGGCCATCGCCACCCTCTTCGGCGCCGCCGTTCCTTATCCCTTCGGCGGGCCAACCGGATAGTGCCTTTGGCGCTCCAATCGTAGAGCCTATCGCTTGTTCTGCGGAACCCTTTGACGGCGAGCAAGGGCAGTCCCGCAACGGCCGGATCGCGCGGGGCGGAGACACACGGCCACGGGTCCGGCGAAAAGCCAAGGGGGTAGTAGTCAGGTGCTCAGCACATATAGCTGTACGGCCCGACAAAGTATTCGTTCATCGGCCCGCCGTCACAGTTCTCTTCGTCCACGGAAGCGTAGTACATGTTCCCGTAGTTGATGCCGAACATCACCGTAGCGTTGCCGGTGGCTTGAAGACCCCACGGATAGCCTTGGCCATCAAAGTACCGGTAATGATAGTAGTTTTCTACTCTTGAAGCCCCCGACGCATACACCCATCCGACCAGACAAGTCCACTGCTGGTAGAAGCTTACATCCAGAGCCCATCCGTTAAAGCACAGCCCTTCTGCCCAACATCCGGCATGATGAGGAAGGTCACCCAAGGATGCAGGCCCTGCTCCAAGCGGTACAAGGGCGGTTGCACTTTCTCGCAGGCGTCCTCCAGTGCGGCGAGGGCAACCTGCTGTTCTTCGTCGGCCATGACAGTCTTTTCCTGGTCGGCATGACTCTCGAAGTGTGTGAGGATCTCCCGGCTGCGCCGCAGAAATTTCGGCGCATTCAACTCGGTTCGGGGAGGAATGGTCATGGCCAGCAAAACACCGGCGATGGTCGCGTGAACACCCGAGTACAACACCGCCAACCAAAGCATAACGCCCAACAACGCGTAGGGAAGTGGGTGGCGTACACCCATGCGATTCGCCATAATCAGCAGCAGCATACACGCCCCTGCCGCGCCTACGCCAAACCAGACGATCTGGGCCGTGTAGAACAGCGCGATTACCACCACCGCGGCGATGTCGTCCACGATAGCGAGTGCCGTCAGGAAGACCTTTAAGCCAATCGGAACACGATCGCCCAGGAGAGCCATGATGCCGATCACGAAGGCTATGTCGGTGGCCATGGGGATTCCCCATCCTGCTGCTCCCTGCCCGCCGATGTTCAGAACTGTGTAGATGAGTGCCGGGACGAGGACGCCTCCCAGCGCCCCCAAGATTGGTAGCGCCGCCTGGCGCGCGGATGCCAGCTCCCCCACGAGCAACTCGCGCTTGATCTCCAGGCCGACAACAAAGAAGAAAATGGCCATGAGGCCGTCATTGACCCAGAAGTGGCGATCACGGTCGAATGCAGAATCCGCCATTCCCAGCGTAAGCCTTGTCTTCCAGAGTGCCTCATAGCCCGCGGCCCAGGGAGAGTTTACTCACACAAGAGCGGCTACAGTGCACAGCAGCAGCAAGATCCCTCCTGAGGTCTCCCGTGCGGCGAACTCCTGAAACGGACGAATCAGAACGTTGATTGGGGCATCGGCGCCCGCCCGCAGATCATTGGTTCCGTGAGTCACAAATTCCATTGTCGCCCTTCGAATATGACGGCCGCCTGAGTTCCGTGTATGGTGGAAGAGGGCATCGATCACGGCCGGCCTCTCGCACAGATCGACTGCGAGCTGCTACCGGTACCCCCGTCGGATTACCGCCGGCCCTCCCACCTCGCTGCCCGCACACCCGCTAGAGGCGACGAGCGATGTGGTCGAGTCCGGGCACTATCATGTCAGCCGGAAACCCCAAGTCCTCCGCTTTCGCGTTATTCCGATTGCACCAGCAAACCTTGTAGCCAAAGGCCTTAGCCCCGGCAGCATCCCAGGGGTTGGACGAGACAAGGAGAATCTCGTTCGCAGGAAGGTTCAGGATTTCAGGCGCGAGAGCGTAGGCTCGCGGAGATGGTTTGTAGGTCTTCACTCGGTCCACTGAAATGATTGCGGTTATATAGGATTCCATGGCATTGTGGCGGACCGCCGATTCCAGCATCTTAGGAGAACCGTTCGAGAGGATGGCTAGTCGAACTCCTTTCAGCGCTTCCAAGACTGGCTTCGCATCTGGAAATGCAGTCGGATAAAGATAGGTCTGCATGAGTCCATCAAGCTGCATGGTGCTGGCTTGGATATTGAGCTGTTTCGCAGCTGAATGCAACGCGGCTTCGGTGACATCCCAAAAGTCCTGGTATCGCTCCATGAGCGATCGCAACCAAGTGTACTCGAGTTGCTTATGCCTCCATGACTTCGAAAGGGCCTGCAAGTCTCCCGAAATGTTTTCACCAGCTCGCAGCACTACTGAGTGAACATCAAACAGTGTGCCGTAAGAGTCAAATACCAAGGCTGAGGGCTTCATTTACGTTGGAGCTCTCTAGTCTCCTGTCCCAATGGTTCGTGACATAAGTCAACACGGTTGTCCAGGGGCGGTGCGCCTTGCGTATCGCGCGATGCTGTCGAGGATTTGATCCGCGGACCGGGTCCAGACGAAAGGTTTTGGGTCCTCGTTGTGC